>CAZKRN010000014.1:0-112149 GCA_964555165.1 uncultured Methyloversatilis sp.
CCTGGAACTTCCGGTCGCGGCCCTGCTTGGCGGAGCCGCCGGCGGAGTCACCCTCTACCAGGTAGAGCTCGGCCTTGGCCGGGTCTTTCTCCTGGCAGTCGGCGAGCTTGCCCGACAGGCCGAAGGAGTCGAGCACGCCCTTGCGCCGGGTCATGTCGCGTGCCTTGCGGGCGGCGTCGCGCGCACGCGCGGCTTCGACGATCTTGCCGCAGATGGTCTTGGCGTCGTTCGGACGTTCCTGCAGGAAATCGGTGAGCTTCTGCGCGACCACTTCTTCCACCGCCGGGCGCGCCTCGGACGACACCAGCTTCATCTTGGTCTGCGACGCGAATTTCGGGTCCGGCATCTTCACCGACAGCACGCAGGCCAGACCTTCGCGCATGTCGTCACCGGTGATTTCGACCTTGGCCTTCTTGGCGATTTCGTGTTCGTCGATGTATTTGTTGATGATGCGGGTCATCGCCGCACGCAGGCCGGTCAGGTGGGTACCGCCGTCGGACTGCGGAATGTTGTTGGTGAAGCACAGCACCTGTTCGGCATAGCTGTCGTTCCACTGCATCGCGACTTCGACGTCGATCTGCACGCTGCCCTGCATCGACGCACCGGCGCTGTAGAACACGTTCGGGTGCAGCACTGTCTTGTTGCGGTTGATGTAGTCGACGAAGCCCTTCACGCCGCCGAGGAAGGCGAAATCCTCTTCCTTGCTGTTGCGCTGGTCGATCAGCTTGATCTTGACGCCGTTGTTCAGGAACGAAAGTTCGCGCAGGCGCTTGGCCAGGATGTCGTAGTGGAATTCGACGTTGCCGAAAATCTCTTCGTCGGCCAGGAAGTGCACTTCGGTGCCGCGCTTTTCGCTCGGCCCGACCACCTTGAGCGGCGACACTTCGACGCCATTCTGCACTTCGATCTGGCGATCGAGCGGCACGCCACGTTCGAATTCGATGTAATGCTTCTGACCGTCGCGGCGCACGGTGAGGCGCAGCCATTTCGACAGCGCGTTCACGCAGCTCACGCCGACACCATGCAGGCCGCCGGACACCTTGTATGAGTTCTGGTTGAACTTGCCGCCAGCGTGCAGCTCGGTCAGCGCGATTTCGGCAGCCGAGCGCTTGGGCTCGTGCTTGTCGTCGAACTTGATGCCGGTAGGGATGCCGCGGCCGTTGTCGGTGACCGAAATCGAGTTGTCGGTGTGGATGGTGATGACGATGTCGTCGCAGTGGCCGGCCAGCGCTTCGTCGATCGAGTTGTCGACGACTTCGAACACCAGGTGGTGCAGACCGGTGCCGTCCGAAGTGTCGCCGATGTACATGCCGGGCCGTTTGCGGACGGCTTCCAGACCTTCGAGGATCTGGATGCTGCCTTCGCCGTAGGCGTCGGCTTTGGGAGCATTCGGTTCATTCGGCGTTTGTGCGTCGTCTGACATGTCGTATTCCGGTGCTGCGCACGCTGTGCGCGGGGTCCATCAAAAAAACAGAAAGCCCGGCGCGCAGGCCGGGCGGGTGGTGCGGATGACGCGGCTTACACGCGCATCGGCATCACGACGTACTTGAAGGCGTCGGTGCCGGGCAGGGTGATCAGTGCGCTGCTGTTGCCGTCGTTGAGCCTGAGGCTCAGCGTGTCGCCGCTGACGTTGTTCAGCACGTCGAGCAGGTAGCTCACGTTGAAACCGATGTCGAGGCCGTCGCCGGTGTATTCGACCTCCAGCTCTTCCACCGCCTCTTCCTGCTCGGCGTTGCTGGAGATGAGTTTCAGCATGCCGGCCGACAGCACGACGCGCACACCCTTGAACTTCTCGTTGGTCAGGATGGCTGCACGTTGCAGTGCGGGCAGGAAGGTCGAGCGCTGCAGCATCAGTTCCTTCGGGTGGTCCTTCGGGATGACGCGCTCGTAGTCGGGGAATTTGCCGTCGATCAGCTTGGTGATCAGTTCGACCGCGCCGAAGCGCAGGCGGGCCTGGTTGGAACCCAGTTCGATGTCGACCGGGTCGTCGATCTCGGCCAGCTGACGGGCCAGTTCGAGCACGGTCTTGCGCGGCAGGATGACGTCGAGCTTGTCGGTCACGCCGGGCATGGCTTCGGACACGTAGGCCAGGCGGTGGCCGTCGGTGGCCACCAGGCGCAGTTCCTCGTTGCCGACCGACAGCAGCAGGCCGTTCAGGTAGTAGCGGATGTCCTGCTGGGCCATCGAGTACTGCACCAGCGACAGCAGGCGCTTCAGTTTCTTCTGCGACAGGCTGAGCTTGACGGTTGCGCCGTCGGCCAGCTGCATGCGCGGGTAGTCCTGCGCCGGCAGGGTCTGCAGCGTGAAACGGCTTTTGCCGGCACGCACGGTGAGCTTGCGGTCGTCGGCATCGAGGCTGACTTCCAGGCCTTCGGGCAGCGCACGCAGGATGTCCTGCAGCTTGCGGGCGGCGACGGTCAGTGCCGCCGGCTGGGCGCCGCTGATGCTGCCGGTGGAACGGGTGCGGATCTGGATCTCGATGTCGGTGGCGAGCAGGGTGAGCGCATCGCCCTCGGTCTCGATCAGGACGTTGGACAGGATGGGCAGGGTGTGTCGCTTCTCGACGATGCCGCTGACCGACTGCAGCGGTCGCAGCAGTTGTTCGCGTTCTATCTTCATTAAGAGCATTTTATAAACCTCTGTAAACCGTATACGTCGACAGATTTCTGTGGATAACGAGAAAAAACGCTTTTAATTCAATTCACTGCAATCTGTATCGTTGTCTGTATAACTGCCCTGTCAACGCATGAACAAATGTGGATGAAACGGGGCCGGGTGAAAAACAGCCTGGTTATCCACAGTATTCATACACGCTTTCGGGCCTGTTTATCCATACAGACGTCCAGCGGTTCTTTCCACATGCCGACGGTCACTTGCGCAAGGTCTGTATCAGCACGTGCAGGTCGTGATTCAGCACTTCGTCCTTCAGCCTCAGCTCGGCAATGGTGCGGCAGGCGTGCAGTACGGTCGTGTGGTCGCGTCCGCCGAAGGATTCGCCGATGGCCGGGTAGCTTTCAGGCGTGAGTTCCTTGGCCAGGAACATGGCGACCTGACGCGGCCGCGCGATGGCACGCGTCCGCTTCTTCGAATACATCTCCGCCACCTTGATCTTGTAGTAGTCGGCTACGGTCTTCTGTATCAATTCCAGCGTGATCTGCCGGTTGTGCGCGCCCATGAGATCCTTCAGCGCTTCGCGGGCACCTTCAAGCGAGATCGGTACGGTGTGGAAGTGCGAGTAGGCGATCACCTTCTTCAGCGCGCCTTCCAGCTCGCGCACATTGCTGCGGATGTTCTTGGCGATCAGGAAGGCGACGTCTTCGCCCAGCTTGACGCGTTCCAGCTCGGCCTTCTTTTTCAGGATGGCCACCCGCATTTCCAGCTCGGGCGGTTCGATCTGCACCGTGAGGCCCCAGCCGAAGCGGGTGGTCAGACGTTCTTCGACACCCTGGATGTTCTTCGGATAGGTATCACAGGTGATGACGATCTGCTTCTTCGCGTCGGTCAGCGCATTGAAGGCATAGAAGAACTCTTCCTGCGTGCGCGTCTTGTTGTTGAAGAACTGGATGTCGTCGATCAGCAGTACGTCGAGAGAACGGTAGTACTGCTTGAAGGTGTCGAAGCTCTTCTGCTGGTAGGCACGCACGACGTCGGCGTAGTAGTCGTCCGCATGGACATAGCGGATGACTGCGCCAGGGTTGTGCCGCATCACCTCGTTGCCCAGCGCATGCACGAGATGGGTCTTGCCGAGGCCTACACCGCCGTAGATGAAGATGGGGTTGTAGGACATGCCCGGGTTCTGGGCAACCTGGATGGCTGCTGCGCGCGCCAGTTCGTTGGCACGGCCGGTGACCAGGTTGTCAAAGGTGAAACCGGGATTCAGGCGCGAACGCGTGCGGTCGTTGTGCGGCGAGCGGGACGGGAGGACGGCAGGTGCCGGCCTGACGACCGGAACGCTGATTTCCTTTTCGCCGACCTGCAGGGCGACGCAAACCGCATCGCTGCCGATGTCGGCAGTCGCCTCCTCTTCGTCCAGCAAGGTGGTCTGCCTGGTTTCTGCTCTTGTCTTGCTGACCGGTTCGGGCAGACTCAGTCTGACCAGCAGCGGTCGCAAGAAATACTCCAGCCCCATAGCTTCGATTTGAGACAGGTAACGCTCACGCACCCACTGCAGCACGAACCGGTTGGGTGCGACGATGACCAGTGAATCGTCTTCGCTTGGCCCGACGCGCAAACCCTTTATCCAGGTGTGGTACTGCTGTGCGGGGAGTTCCTGTTCGAAGCGGCTGAGGCAGACTTCCCAAAACTGTTGCATCATGGTCTGCGTGGTCGCCGGGTCGATGTCGAGAGGTTGCGGGACAGCGTAGCGGGATGCGTCCTGACCCGGAATGCGTGCGTGGTGATCGTAGAGCGATCCGCAACGCGGAGGTCGGAGCAGCTTTTGTGCTGTTTTTAGGCCTCAGATTCTAGCGACTTCAAGTCCTCATATCCACCGCCGGCACGGCAAACGGGCTCCACAGGGCAGGCTGGCTTCCTGCCTTTTTGGCGCTGTGATCGCGTATTCACGCCAGCGAAATATTTTTTCGGCGCGCCATCTGGGCATCAGGGCGGGCTGGCGGAGCGATTGACAGTTCGCCGCTTTTACGCTGTAATCGCGCGTTTTCGCCAATACACAGTGAGCAGGTCATGAAGCGTACTTATCAGCCGTCGAAGATCCGCCGCGCCCGCACCCACGGTTTCCTTGAGCGCATGCGTACCCGTGGTGGTCGTGCCGTCATCCGCGCCCGTCGAGCCAAGGGCCGCGCCCGTCTGGCCGTCTGAAGCAGACGGTCGTTTGTCAGGCCGGTTGGCAGGTGAGCCCCTCTGCACGGCCCGAAGCTCCAGACACCGATGGCGCCGGCCCTGCCGGCACCGTCGATGACTTGAGCGGCTTTGCGTTCAGACCCGGATACAGGCTCAGAAAAACGGATGAATTTTCATCCGTTTTTGCTTTGCGACGTACGCAGCGCAGTCGGCATTTCGTGATACATCACGGTCCGTCGGCCGGACCGGGTGCCCGACTGGGCGTAGTGATCGCCAAGCGCTTCCTGAAGCGGGCCAACGCACGCAATCTGGTGAAGCGACTGGCACGCGAGGCGTTCAGACTGCAGCGGCCGCAGCTCAAGCCGGTTGATATCGTTCTGCGCCTGCACGTTCGACCCAAGGTACTGGACCGCCGCCTGTTGCGCGACGAGATAGACGGCCTGCTTGGCCGCATGCGCCGAAGCGCCCGTTCGACGGCGGAGGATGCACGATGAAGCAACTGCTGCTCGGTCTGCTGGCGGTCTATCGTTACGGCATCAGCCCGTTCATGGGCCGCAATTGCCGTCACATGCCCAGTTGTTCCGAATACGCCTGCGAAGCCATCGAGCGCCACGGCAGTGCGCGTGGAAGCTGGCTCGCGCTGCGGCGCGTACTGCGCTGTCACCCGTGGAACCCGGGCGGTTACGACCCGGTGCCGTGAATTCCAGGCTCCCGCCCACACAACTTCCGATTCAGACGATGGATACCCAACGCTCCGCCCTGTTGATCGTTTTCCTCTTTTCGCTGTTCATGCTGTGGGATGGCTGGCAGCGTTACACGCAGCCCGCTGCCGTGCCGGCGGTGGCGGCCGAAGCGACCGCCCAGTCGGCGGGCGCGCAGGCGCCGGTGCCGACCGTGAGTGGTCCGGCCGCACCATCGGACGTACCGCAACAGGCTGCCGCAGTGGCGCAGAAGCCTGCCGTACGTGTCGAGACGGATCTGTTCATCGCCGAGGTGTCGGCCGAGGGGGGCTCCCTGATCCGCCTCGAACTGCTTGAGCACAAGGCCGGTCCGGAATCCGAAGGCCGTTTCGTGCTGCTCGACAACGGTGCGGTCAATCTCTATCACGCGCAGAGTGGCCTGATCGGCGAAGGCATGCCGACGCACAAGACTGTCTACCAGCTGCCGGAAGGCGAACTGAAGCTCGTGGATGGCCAGGACAAGGTCGAACTGCGCATGACTGCAGCAGGCCCGGAAGGCGTGACGGTGACCAAGGTGCTCACCTTCAACCGTGGCAGCTATCGCATCGATACCCGTTTCGAGATCGCCAATGCGGGCAGCGCACCGGTGGCGGCGCATGCCTACTTCCAGTTGCTGCGCGACGGCAAGGCCGTGTCGGCCGGTACCAGCATGCTGAGCACATTCACCGGCCCGGCTTTCTATTCCGAAGCCGGCAAGTACCAGAAAGTCGAGTTCAGCGACATCGACAAGGGCAAGGCCAAGTTCGTGACCAAGGCAGCCGATGGCTGGGTGGCCCTGGTTCAGCATTACTTCGTGTCCACCTTTGTGCCGGCTCCGGGCCTCGAACGCGAGTTCTTCGCCAAGAAGGTGGCCGACAATCTGTACACGGCAGGTGTCATCGTGCCGGTCGCCGCGGCAGCGCCCGGCGCTTCGAGCAGCGTCGAGGTGCCCTTGTATGCCGGTCCGCAGATTCAGTCCAACCTCGACGCGATGGCGCCCGGTCTGGATCACGTCGTCGACTACGGCTGGTTGAAGATCATCGCTTCGCCCATGCACTGGGTGCTCGAAAAGCTGCATGCTCTGGTCGGAAACTGGGGTTGGGCCATCATCCTGCTCACCATCCTGATCAAGGCCTTGTTCTTCCCCTTGTCCGCAGCGAGCTACAAGTCCATGGCCAAGCTGCGCCTGGTCACGCCGCGCATGCAGCAGATCAAGGAGCGACACGGCAACGACCGTGTGCGCATGCAGCAGGAAATGATGGAGCTTTACAAGACCGAGAAGATCAATCCGCTCGGTGGTTGCCTCCCCATCGTGATCCAGATACCGGTATTCATCGCCCTGTACTGGGTGCTGCTGGGCAGTGTCGAAATGCGCAACGCACCGTGGATAGGCTGGATCACCGATCTGTCGATCAAGGATCCGTACTTCGTGCTCCCCATCATCATGGGCGTGACGATGTTCGTGCAGACCAAGCTGAACCCGACGCCGCCGGATCCGATCCAGGCCAAGGTGATGCTGTTCCTGCCCGTCATCTTCACCGGCATGTTCCTGTTCTTCCCGGCCGGTCTGGTGCTTTACTGGACGGTGAACAACATCCTGTCCATCGCCCAGCAGTGGCAGATCACCCGTATGATCGAAGGTGGCAAGACGGCCAAGGGCTGATCCCGATCTGTCCGAGGCGCGACCACAGGGGCGCCGCTTTCCCGGAGTGAAGGGCTCCGGTGGGGGCGGCGCCCTTGTGCTTCATTGAACGGAGGGCCCGATGAGCCAGCCCAGACAGAGCGACACGATTGCAGCCGTTGCGACCGCACCGGGCCGAGGCGGGATAGGTGTCGTTCGCGTGTCGGGTCCGCACGCTGCCGCGGTGGCGACCGGTGTGGTCGGGTGTGTGCCGGATGCGAGAAGAGCGCATTTCTGCAGGTTTCTTGCCGCCGACGGCCGTGTCATTGATCGCGGCATCGCGCTGTGGTTCGAGGCGCCCGCTTCTTACACCGGCGAGCATGTCCTTGAATTGCAGGGTCACGGCGGACCGGCGGTACTGCAGGAGGTGCTTGCACGTTGTCTCGAACTGGGCGCCCGGCCTGCGCGACCGGGTGAGTTCACCGAACGTGCGTTCCTGAACGACCGCATCGATCTCGCCCAGGCGGAGGCGGTTGCCGATCTGATCGACGCGACGACGCGTTCGGCCGCGCGTTCGGCCATGCGTTCGCTCGATGGTGAATTCTCCCGCCTTGTTCATGCGCTCGAAGATGCGCTGGTAAATCTGCGCCTGTTCGTCGAGGCGACACTCGATTTTCCGGAAGAGGAAGTCGAGTTCCTCGAACAGGCGGGTGCGCGCAGGAAGCTGGCGGAGGTGATGGAGGCGCTGTCGGCCTTGCGGGAGAGGGCG
Source organism: uncultured Methyloversatilis sp. (assembly GCA_964555165.1). GTDB lineage: Bacteria > Pseudomonadota > Gammaproteobacteria > Burkholderiales > Rhodocyclaceae > Methyloversatilis. Next base: position 7,910 of record CAZKRN010000014.1, read on the forward strand.
CGTTGCGGCGCGGTGTTGCGCGAGGGCGTGACCGTGGTGCTGGCCGGCGCGCCGAATGTCGGGAAGTCCAGTCTGCTCAACGCGCTGGCCGGTGAGGACCGGGCCATCGTGACCGATGTCGCCGGCACCACGCGCGATACGCTGCGCGAATTGATCGCGATCGACGGTGTACCGCTGCACGTGATCGACACGGCGGGATTGAGGGAGACGGAAGACCCTGTCGAACAGGCCGGTATTGCGCGCACACTGCGCGAACTGGAGAAGGCGAACGCAGTTCTTCACGTTGTCGATGCGAGCACCGGTTTCGATGCGACAGCGCAGGCTATCGATGCGTCTTTGCCTGAGGGCTTGCTGCGCATACGCGTGTTCAACAAGATCGATCTGTCCGGGGATCAGCCGAGAACGGACAGACACGAGGGGCTGACCACCGTGTGGTTGTCCGTTCGCAACGGCGAAGGGCTCGATCTGTTGCGGCGCGCCTTGCTGGATTGTGTCGCGTGGCATGGCGGGGCCGAGGACGCACTGTCTGCTCGCAGCCGCCACCTGTACGCGCTTGACCGAGCGGTCGAGCACCTTGATTCCGCACAGTGCTGTCTTTCGGGGTCTGCGCTCCGGCTCGATCTGTTCGCCGAAGAACTTCGACTGGCTCATCGCTCACTCGGGGAGATCACCGGACAGTTCACGGCCGACGATCTGTTGGGTGAGATCTTTTCGCGCTTCTGCATAGGCAAGTGATGCCGATGTTTCACGTGGAACATGCGGAGCCGGGCCGGTGCTGACCGACATCGCATTGCTTTGCGCTGGAGCTTTCTTTGCGGGCCTGGTCGATGCGATGGTCGGTGGGGGTGGCCTGGTCCAGGTGCCATTGTTGTTCAATGTCTATCCGGGTGTTGCGCCGGCTACGCTGTTCGGTACCAACAAGGCCGTCAGCATCGTCGGTACGACCTTTGCCGCACGGCGCTACCTCGGCCGGGTCGACATGGACTGGAAGGTGCTGTCGCGTGCCGCGCTGGCCGCCTTTGTCGCATCGTTTGCCGGCGCTGCGACGGTAGGGCTTTTTCCGCCCCAGGCGCTCAGACCGCTGGTCATCGTGCTGCTCGCGGCGGTATTGATCTATACGCTCAAGAAGAAGGACTTCGGGGTATTGCGTGGTGAGCCCGCACATCGCCCCCGCAACGCCCTGGCGCTGCTGCTCGGCGCAGCCATCGGCTTTTACGATGGCTTCTTCGGACCGGGGACGGGCAGCTTCCTGATATTCCTGTTTGCCCGCTGCTACGCCTGGGATTTCCTGCGCGCATCCGCGGCGGCCAAGGTCGTGAATGTGAGTACCAACCTTGCCGCGCTTGCCTGGTTCATACCTGCCGGCGCCATCCTGGCAAAGCTTGCTGCGGCGATGGCGATCGCCAATCTTCTGGGCGCCTGGGCGGGCGCACACCTGGCGATCCGGAACGGCGCGGCCTTTGTACGGCGCGTATTCATCGTTGTGGTTCTGTTGCTGATTGCCCGCCTGATCCGGGACACCCTTGCCGGATAGGTCGGGCTCCGGTGATGTTCCACGTGGAACATCCAACCCTCAGAACCCGATACGCACCGGCGGCAGGATGATGGTCACGCCGTCGCGATGGTGGCTGCGCGGCGGGGGTGCGTAGCCGTAATAGGGGTAGGGCGCATGGACTGGCGACGGCCGGTAACCGTAGTGCACGGTCGGGCCGAAATGATGATGACGGGAATGAAAATCCCCCTGCTTCCAGTGGGTGCCGTGCTTCGGGTGATGGTGTCCGCCGTAATGACCATGGTGGCGGTGTCCGTCGTGATCGGCCATTGCGCTGCCACTGAATGCCAGGGTCAGCGCAGCGAGTGCAGTACCTAAGGTTTTCATGATCGTTCTCGTGTGGGGAACACGATCTCAGGCTAGATGGCGGCAACACTTCGTACCGTAATCAACTGTAAGTCAGTGAAACGGTGTCAACCTTTCTGCCTTTATGTTGCGCGCCCAAGGTCGTATCATTCAGCCCCTTCGCCTTCTTTTGCATCGCAGCGAACATGGATTTCCCGACCCGTTACGACGTGATCGTCATCGGTGGCGGCCACGCCGGCACCGAAGCCGCGCTCGCCGCCGCACGGGTGGGCGCGCGCACGCTGCTGCTCACGCACAACATCGAAACGCTGGGCCAGATGTCCTGCAATCCGTCGATTGGCGGTATCGGCAAGGGCCATCTGGTGAAAGAGGTCGATGCACTGGGCGGTGCGATGGCGCTGGCCACCGACGAAGGCGGCATCCAGTTCCGCATCCTCAATGCGAGCAAGGGCCCGGCAGTGCGCGCCACGCGCGCCCAGGCTGACCGCATCCTGTACAAGGCGGCGATTCGCCGCCGTCTTGAGAACCAGCCGAATCTCGACCTGTTCCAGCAGGCCGCAGCCGACCTGATCATGGAAGGCGAGCGTGTCGCGGGTGTCGTGACCGAAGTGGGTATCCGCTTCCACGCGAAGGCGGTGGTGCTGACCGCCGGCACCTTCCTGAATGGTCGCGTGCACGTCGGCCTGCAGAATCACTCGGCAGGCCGGGCAGGGGACCCGCCGGCCATCCGTCTGGCAGAAAAGCTGAAGGAACTGGCGCTGCCGCAGGGCCGGCTCAAGACCGGCACGCCACCACGCATCGACGGCCGCACTATCGATTACTCGGTCATGCAGGCGCAGCCGGGCGACGATCCGGTGCCGGTGTTCAGCTTCATCGGCTCGCGCGACATGCATCCGCCGCAACTGCCGTGCTGGATGACCCACACCACGCTGCGCACGCACGACATCATCCGTGGCGGCCTCGACCGTTCGCCGATGTACACGGGTGTGATCGAAGGGGTGGGCCCGCGCTACTGCCCGAGCATCGAGGACAAGATCCATCGTTTCGCTGACCGCGACAGCCACAACATCTTCCTCGAACCGGAAGGCCTGACCACGCACGAGGTGTACCCGAACGGGATTTCGACCTCGTTGCCCTTCGATGTGCAGGTCGATCTGGTGCGCAGCATTCCCGGTCTGGAGAGCGCGCACATCCTGCGTCCGGGTTACGCGATCGAGTACGACTACTACGATCCGCGCGGCCTCAAGTCTTCGCTCGAAACCAAGGCCATCGACGGCTTGTTCTTCGCGGGCCAGATCAACGGCACCACCGGCTACGAAGAGGCGGCGGCGCAGGGCTTGCTCGCGGGCCTGAACGCAGCGCGGCAGACCCAGGGGCGAGAGGGTTGGTGCCCGCGCCGTGACGAAGCCTATCTGGGTGTGCTGGTCGACGACCTGATCACCCGCGGCGTGGCCGAGCCTTACCGCATGTTCACCTCGCGCGCCGAGTACCGCCTGAGTCTGCGCGAAGACAACGCCGATCTGCGCCTGACCGATGTCGCCCGCGCCATGGGCCTGATCGACGACCGGCGCTGGGACGCCTACAACAGCAAGCGCGACGCGATTGCGGCCGAGGAACAGCGCCTGCGTTCCACGTGGATCCGTCCGGACACGCTGCCGGCCGAGGACGCGCAGCGTGTGCTGGGCAAGGCGATCGAGCGCGAATACACGCTGTTCGACCTGTTGCGCCGTCCTGACGTGAGCTACGCCGCGCTGATGACACTGCCGGGTGCGCCTGCACCGATCGACCACGCATCGGCGATCGAACAGCTCGACATCCTGGCCAAGTACCAGGGCTATATCGATCGCCAGCAGAACGAGGTCGACAAGCTGCGCGCAACCGAAGACACGCGGCTGCCCGACGATATCGATTACGCCGCAGTCGGCGGCCTGTCGCGCGAAGTGCAGCAGAAACTGACCCTGCACCGACCAGAGACGCTGGGCCAGGCTTCGCGCATCCAGGGCATCACGCCGGCGGCGATTTCGCTGCTTCTCGTGTACCTGAAGAAGCGCCAGGCCGTGCGCAGCGCGGCCTGAACCCACCGGCCTTGAGGCCGGACAGATTCGAAGCACCCGGAAAACATCCGCCCATGACCTTGCAAACCGAACTCGACGCCGGCCTTGCCGCACTTGATCTGCCGCTTACCGCGACAGCCCGTTCCCGTCTGCTGCGTTACATCGCACTGATGGCCAAGTGGAATGCGGTCTACAACCTGACCGCCATACGCGAAGAATCCCGCATGCTCACCCACCATCTGCTCGATGCGCTGTCGGTGTCCCGCTTCATTCCCGACCGCTCATCGCTCGCTGACATCGGCTCCGGCGGTGGTGTCCCCGGCATTCCGCTGGCCATCTCGCGCGACGATCTGGACGTGCTGTCGATCGAGCCCAACTCGAAGAAGGCCTCCTTCCAGCAACAGGCGCGCATCGACCTGGGCATCGACAATTTCGAGGTGCAGACGGCGCGCGCCGAGCAGGTGTCCCTGCAGCAAGGTCGCGATTTCATCATTTCACGCGCCTTCGGCGATCTCGCCGACTTCATCAAGGTGGCCGGTCATCTGCTGAAGCCCGGCGGTCGCATGCTGGCGATGAAGGGCGTCTATCCGGACGAAGAAGTGCGCGCCATCCCCCCTGGCTGGACACTTGCGCGTTCGGAAGAACTGCAGGTGCCTGGCGTCGAGGGAGCCCGCCACCTGCTGTGGCTGGCGCGCGCCGACGCACCGGCTGCCTGAGCGCCCACATGCCGCACATCTTTGCAGTCGCCAACCAGAAGGGCGGAGTGGGCAAGACCACGACCAGCGTGAACCTCGCCGCCGCGCTTGGCCAGGCCGGCCAGCGCACGCTGCTGGTCGACCTCGACCCGCAGGGCAACGCCACCATGGGCGTCGGCGTGGACAAACGCACGCTCCAATCCAGCGTCTATCAGGTGCTGGTGGGTCTTTCTTCGCTGGCCGACGCACGTGTGACAAGCCCGCATGCCGGGCTCGACGTGTTGCCGGCCAATCGTGACCTGGCCGGTGCCGAGGTCGAACTGGTCGGGCTGGAGAATCGGGAAAATCGATTGAAGAAGGCGATTGCCGAGCATGCCGGCGATTACGACTTCGTCCTCATCGACTGCCCGCCCAGCCTGAGCCTGCTTACGCTCAATGGTCTGTGTGCGGCGCACGGCGTCATCATCCCGATGCAATGCGAGTACTACGCGCTGGAAGGCCTGTCCGATCTGGTCAACACGATCAAGAAGGTGCACGCCAACCTGAACCGCGACCTGAAGATCATCGGTCTGCTGCGCGTCATGTTCGACCCGCGCAGCACGCTGTCGCAACAGGTGTCCGGCCAGCTCGAATCCCACTTCGGCGACAAGGTGTTCCGCACGCTGGTGCCGCGCAATGTGCGGCTGGCCGAAGCGCCCAGCTACGGCATCCCCGGTGTGCTGTTCGACCGGAACGCCAAGGGCGCGCAAGCCTACAACGCCTTCGCCCAGGAAATGATCGAGCGTGTGAAGAGCTTCTGATCGACCCCAGGACAACCCTACCGAACGCCATGACTCCTCCCAAACTCAAGGGCCTCGGCCGCGGCCTCGACGCGCTGCTGGCCGGCAACACCGGTGAATCCGGCAATTCGGGCGAATTGCGCACGCTGGACGTCGGCCTGCTGCAGCCGGGCAAATACCAGCCGCGCACCCGCATGGACCCGGGCTCGCTCGAAGAGCTGGCGGAGTCGATCAAGTCGCAGGGCATCATGCAGCCCATCATCGTGCGCAGCGTCGGCGGCGGACGGTTCGAGATCATCGCCGGCGAGCGCCGCTGGCGCGCTGCGCAGATCGCCGGCCTGAGCGAGGTGCCGACGCTGGTGCGCGACATCCCGGACGATGCCGCGCTGGCCATGAGCCTGATCGAGAACATCCAGCGCGAGGACCTGAACCCGCTGGAAGAAGCGGCCGGCGTGCAGCGCCTGATCGACGAATTCGGCATGACGCACGAACAGGCGGCCAACGCCATCGGTCGCTCGCGCTCGGCGACCACCAATCTGCTGCGCCTTCTGCAGCTGGCCGGACCGGTGCAGGAACAGCTGGTGACCGGCGACCTGGACATGGGCCACGCACGTGCGCTGCTCAGTCTGCCCAAGGGCGACCAGATCGCCTTCGCCAACCGCGTGGTCGCCCAGGGCCTGACCGTGCGCGATACCGAAAAGCTGGTGGCGCGTGGCGGTCTGGCATCGCAGGCTGCGAAGAAGGCGACCGAGCCCTCGCGCGACCTGGCGCGTCTGGAAGAGGATCTGTCGGACATCGTCGGCGCGCCGGTTGCGATTTCGGCCAATGGTCGCGGCGCCGGCAAGCTGGTCATCCGCTTCAACGACCTTGACCAGCTGGATGGCCTGATCGCGCGTCTGCGCGGTTGACCGTCAGCCGGTGCGCACGCTCAGCGCGACGTAGACCGCCAGTTCCGACAGCTGCTGCACCGCACCCAGGCAATCGCCGGTATAGCCACCGATGCGGCGCTGGAAGTGTCGAGCGGCCATCACCGTGACCAGCACCGCAAGCGCGCCGGCCGATGCGCTCTGCGCCGGCGACGGCAGGGCCAGCAGCGGTGCCAGCCCGCAAAGCGTCGCCCAGGCCATGCCGCCACCGGACAGCTTCACCGCCAGCGGTTTGGCGCGCGAAACACCCTCCGGATCGTCATCGCGGGCATAGGTCATGGAGTAGATCAGCGCGGTGGAACACAGCCGCGACAGCGGGTGCGCCACCAGCAAGGCCATCATGGCTGTCGTCAGCGGCATGGAGGACAGCGCGGCCAGCTTGGCCGCCAGCATCAGCACCAGTCCGATGGCGCCATAGGCACCGATGCGCGAGTCCTTCATGATGGTCATGATCTGTTCGCGCTGCCAGCCGCCCCCGAAGCCATCGCACACGTCGGCCCAGCCGTCCTCGTGGAATGCGCCGGTCAGCCGTATCGTTGCGGCCGTCGACAGCACGACGGCAAGGGCGAACGGAAGCCACTGGCCGCTTACCCCGAGCACGGCGGCGCCCACTGCGCCAACGATCCAGCCTACCGCCGGAAACCAGCGCGCGCTGGCATTCATCAATCCGGTGGACCAGCCCACCCAGGCCGGTACCGGCAGGCGCGTGAAGAAGCGCAGCGCGTTGAAGAACAGTTCAAGCTCGCGGCGCATCACTTTCCGCCCGTCCCGGTCTGCGCGGGAAGGTCCGGCGGCGGCCGACCCTGCGCGCTCTCGCCGCCGTTCATCCTCGATCTGTGGTTCACGCTTTCGACACCCCGGCGGAATCGAAACTCGCCATGTCGCGCAGGATGGCTGCGGCCGCGCGCACCAGGGGCCATGCGAGGGCGGCACCGCTGCCTTCGCCCAGACGCAGGTCCAGATCCAGCAGTGGCCGTGCCTGCAGGTGATCCAGCTGTATCGCGTGTCCGCGTTCCTGCGAGCGGTGCGAGAAGACGGCGTAATGACGCAATGCCGGCGCGTGCGTCTGCGCGACGAGTGCCGCGGCCGAACTGATGAAGCCGTCGATAAGCAGCAGCATGCGGCACTGTGCCGCACCGAGCATGGCACCGACCAGGGTGGCGATCTCGAATCCACCGAAGGCGGCCAGCAGCGAGAACGCGTCGACGGGGCCGCGGTAGCCGGCGGCCAGACCCGCCAGCAGCCGTGTCTTGAGCGCCAGCGCAGCATCGTCCAGACCGGTGCCGCGACCCACACAGTCGGCCATGTCCGCGCCGGTCAGCAACTGCGTCAGCAGCGAGGCGGACGCGGTATTGCCGATGCCCATTTCGCCGAAGCCGAGCACACGAACGCCCCGGGCGGCCAGCGAGCGGGCCAGGCGGGCGCCGTTGTCCAGCGCCTGCGCGCAGTCTGCGGCGCTCATCGCCGGGCCGTCGAACCAGCTCGCCGTGCCGTGAGCGATCTTGAAATCCAGCAGGCCCTCGCGCGCGCCGAAATCATGGGCAACGCCGCAGTCGGCGATGTGCAGCGTCATGCCGCCTTCGCGCGCCAGCACATTGATGGCCGCGCCACCTGCAAGGAAGTTCTCGACCATCTGCCAGGTCACCTCGGCCGGGTAGGCGGACAGGCCGCGGCCGCGCGGGTCGCGCAATGCGCCGTGGTCGCCGGCGCACACCAGCAGATGGGCCGCGCCCGGATCGGGTGCGGTCGAACCCAGCACCTGCCCGATCTGCATCGCCAGCGCCTCCAGCCGGCCGAGCGAACCGGGCGGTTTGGTCTTGCCGTCGAGGCAGGCCACAAGTGGGGCGGACAGGTCGGGCGCCGGCGGGGCGAGTTCGAAGCAGGGCAACATTCCGGAGATCCGTGGGAGCAGGCGCGCAGTGTAGCCCTGCGGTGATAATGACGGCCCCCGACACTGTTGCGCGACGTGCGACTCCGATTCGAATTCCTGCTGCTGGCGCTCATCTGGGGTGGGTCGTTCGTGCTCTACCGTGTTGCCATTCCGGAACTGGGTCTGCCGCTCACGGTTGCACTGCGGCTGCTGCTGGCCGCAGGTGCGCTGCTCGCGCTGTTCGGCTGGCCGCTGCGTCAGGTCGCGCGAGCCGATCGCTGGCGGGTGAGCGGCTGGCTGCTGCTCGCTGGTGCGGGCAGTACCGCGCTGCCCTTTGCACTGTTCGCGGAAACCGTAATGCGATCGAGCGCCGGCTTCGCCGCGGTCCTGAATGCCACGTCGCCGCTGTTCTCGGCCTTGCTCGGGGTGTGGATATGGCGCGAGACGGTATCGCCCGCGAAGCGGGCAGGCCTGCTGCTCGGTTTTGCCGGCGTTGCCGCGCTGGCCAGCCTGCGCGAACTCGGCCCGCTGCGCGTCGGGCTGGACGCGGTCGCGCTGGGCCTGGCCGGGGCCGCGTCCTACGGCTTGTGCGTGCAGCTGGTCCGGCGGCGTCTGCACGATGTCGATTCGTCGGCGGTGGCCACCGGTTTCTCGCTTGTCGGCGCGCTGCTGCTGGTGCCCTGGGCGCTGGTGTCGCTGCCGGCGTCGCTGCCTTCCTGGCGCGCGCTGCTGGCGGTTGCAGTGCTCGGTCTGGTGTCGACCGCGCTTGCGAACTTCATGTACTTCCGTCTGGTCGGCCGCATGGGCGCGACCCAGGCGCTCAGCGTCACCTTCCTGATTCCGCCCTTCGCCATGCTGTGGGGTCACCTGCTGTTCGACGAGCGACCCACGCTGGCCATGCTGGTCAGTACCGCCGTCATTCTCGCCGGCACTGCGCTCAGTCTTGGCGGGCGCAGAACCCCGCACTGAACGCTGCGGTCAACGGGCGACCAGTGCGCTCCGTTATTGAGCGCGGTCGGCGCCTTGCGGCCCTTGTTCGACCGGCGCGCGCTGGCATAGACTTGCGAGCCGCGCCGCCGCGCCCGGAATGGAGGGAGGCCCGGCCCGCGATCACAACACAATGGACCCACCACTCCGTCGAGGAACACCATGAAAACGCTGATTTCCGCCGTCGTCTGCGCCGCTGCGCTCGTGAGCGCCCCGGTTTTTGCCAGCAAGGATCTGGCGACCGCAAAAGGCTGTCTGGCCTGTCATTCGCAGGGCGCGGACATGAAGATCGGTCCGGGCTATCAGGCCGTCGCCAAGAAGTACGCCGGTCAGAAGGACGCCGAAGCCAAGCTGTCCGCCTTCATCCGGGCCGGCACGCCGGCCGGCACCAAGCCGACCTGGGGCGGCCCGATGCCGATGCCGGCCCAGCCGGCCTTGTCCGAAGCCGATGCCAAGACGCTGGCAGCCTGGGTGCTGGGCGGCGCCAAGTAAGCGCTTCTGCTTGAGAGGGAAGCCGGCCCGCGGGCCGGCTTCTTTCGTTCACAGCCGCGGAATTGAAGGGGCTATCCCCCGCATTCGCACGCATGGCTGTCGCCGGGTGCTTGTTACAGTCGCGGCCGACACCGGTCTTCCAGGAGTAGGTCGAGCATGAGCGCAGCCGCCCCGCGTCGCACCCAGTACGGCAAGCAGGTTACCGAAACGATCAACCAGACGCGGGTGCGCTATGTCGTGCTCTTTGTCGCGGCGATCGCCACGCCCTTCCTCTATCCGCCCAGCGGGCCGCTGGTGCTGCTCGCGCTGGTCAGTTACGCGGTGCGCATGTTCGGGGTCGAAGGCATCTATCACCGCTATTTCTCGCATCGCGCCTTCCGCTGCTCGCGGCCGGTGCAGTTCGTGCTCGCTGTGATCGCCGCACAATGCGGACAGCATGGACCGCTGTGGTGGGCCTCGATACATCGCCATCACCACCAGAACGTCGAGCTGCCGGACGACCCGATCTCTCCACGTCAGCACGGCCTCTTCCATTCTCACGTGGGCTGGGTGTGGTGCGAGCGCTACAAGGACACCGATCTCGACATTGTTCCCGATTTCGCGCGCTACCCGGAAATCCTCTGGGTGAACAAGCACTACACCGTGCTCATGCTGTCCGGCGCCTTTTTCATCTGGCTGCTGGCCGAAGCGGGCGCGTTCGGATCGACGGTGAGCGGGGGGGCTGCGCTCATGTGGGGTTTCTTCCTGCCCACGGCGCTGGGCGTCCAGACCGTATCCATGGTGAATTCGGTCGGTCATTTCCGCCTGCTGCCCGGCGGCTACCGTCGCTACGACACCGACGACGACTCGGTAAACAGGCCGCTTCTGGCGCTGCTCACCTTCGGCGGCGGCTGGCACAACAATCACCACCGCTACGGGGCCAGTGCCCGCGCCGGTTTCGCCTGGTACGAAATCGACGTCACCTATTACATCCTCAGACTGCTGGCCGCACTGGGCATCATCCACGACCTGCGCGACCGGTTGCCGGACGATGTGCGGGAAGAGGGCGGGCTGAGCCCGGCGCCGGCGCAGCGCAAGGCGGGCGGCTGAGCGCACGATGGCGGCCATCCTGCTGGTCGAGGACGAGCCGTCCATCGTCGATACGCTGGCCTATGTGCTGAAAAGCGAGGGCCACGCGGTCCTGCACGCCGGAACCGGTTCCGATGCGCTGGCACGGATGCGGCGCGTAACGGTACACCTCGTCATTGTCGATGTCGGCCTGCCCGACATCGACGGCTTCGAGCTGGTACGCCGCCTGCGGGTGCAATCCGCCGTTCCGGTCATGTTCCTTACCGCGCATGCCGACGAAGTCGAGCGCGTGCTCGGCTTCGAACTCGGCGCCGACGATTACGTGACCAAGCCTTTCAGCCCGCGCGAAGTGGCCGGTCGCGTGCGCGCCATCCTGCGTCGTACCGGCGGTGCGGTGCCGTCGGTTGCGCAGGGCTTCGTTCTCGACGAAGCCGCGGCGCAGGTGAGCCACCAAGGCCGGCCGCTGCCGCTCACGCGTTACGAATACCTGCTGCTTGCCTGGCTGCTGCGCCACCCGCGCCACGTATTCAGCCGCGAACAGCTTCTGGACGCCGTATGGGGGCAGTCGCGCGACAGTACCGACCGCACGGTAGACACCCACATCAAGACCTTGCGCGCCAAGCTGCGCGAAGCCGGCGTGTCCGGCGATCCGATACAGACGCATCGCGGGCTTGGCTATTCGCTCCAGCCATGAAACTGTCCCTGCGCATTCTGCTGGGCTACTTCCTGGTGGTCGGCCTGACCGGCCTGTTCGCACTGATCATCGTCGTGCGCGAGGTCAAGCCCAGCGTGCGCGAAACGATCGAGGAAACCATGGTGGATGCGGCCAACCTGCTGGCTGCGCTGGCGTCCGCCGACCTGCTGGCCGGCCGTCTGGCCGAAGGCAATTTCGCCACCCAGGTGCGGGCCTATGCGCAACGCAAGGTGGATGCGCCGATCTGGCATTTCCACAAGACTTCGCTCGACTTCCGCATCTATGTGACCGATGCCGCCGGTCGTGTGGTGTTCGATTCGGACGGGCGCGCGGTGGGCGAGGACTACTCGCGCTGGAACGACGTGCGGCGCACGCTGAGCGGTCAGTACGGCGCGCGCAGCACGCCGCTCGAACCGGGCGAGGACGCGTCGTCGGTGTTCCACGTCGCCGCGCCGGTATTCGACGACGCTGGCCGCATCATCGGCTCGCTCACTGTCGCCAAGCCGGTCGCCAGCGTCGATCCCATCATCGGCCGGGCCGAACGCAGCATCACGCGCTACGGCCTGATGCTGGTCGCGGCGTCGCTGGCGGTCGGACTGTTCATGACGATGAGACTGTCGGCTTCGGTGGGGCGGCTGCAGCACTACGCGCGCGAAGTGTCGGAAGGGCGGCCGGCCGAGGTGCCGGCATCCGGTGCCCGCGAGCTGAACGATCTTGCCCAGGCGATGGCCCTCATGCGGCAGAAGCTGGAGGGCAAGCACTATGTCGAACGCTATGTGCAGGCGCTGGCGCACGAACTGAAAAGCCCGCTGGCCGGTGTGCGGGGGGCGGCCGAGCTGCTTGGCGAAGCGGATCTGCCGGTCGGCCCGCGCATGCAGTTCGCGCGCAACGTGACCGAACAGAGCGTCCGCATGCAGGCGCTGATCGACCGCATGCTGCAGTTGAGCCGGCTGGAGGCGGCCGACAGCCGGGCGGCGACAGCACCCTTCGATGCCGTCGCCGCGGTGCGCCAGGCTTGCGCCAAGCGGGGTGCCCTCGCATCGGGAAGGGAGGTCGCGCTCGACCTCGACCTGCCGGATGCACCGCTCACGCTGCTTGGCGACGGCGGCCTGTTCGAACTGGCTGTCGGCAGCCTGCTCGACAACGCCATCGATTTTGCGCCGACGGCCTCGCACGTGACGGTGACGGTGAGCGGCAGCGGTCGCGAGGTCGTTCTGACCGTGCGCGATCGCGGGCCGGGCATTCCCGACTACGCGCAGCCGCGGATTTTCGAGCGCTTCTATTCGCTGGCCCGTCCGCACGGCGGTCGTGGCTCCGGGCTGGGTCTGGCGCTGGTGCGCGAGATCGCCCAGCTCCACAAGGGCCGCATCGAGGTCGCGAATCATGCCGGCGGCGGCGTGATCGCGACGCTGACACTGCCCGGTCCGCCCGCAGGCTGAAGCCTTCTTCACTGTCGCTTCACTGTCCGCTCATCGCCCGCTCACTGCGCAGGCCCACTCTGGGCGCCCGTCTTTCACCGAGGGTGCGCAATGAAACTCCTGACTTCGAAGCTGCTGGTCTTGCTGCTGCTGTTCATCGTATTGCTGGTCGCCGTGCTGTCGGTACGCGACGTGATCGACGACCGCCTGCATTTCCGCGATCAGGCGCTGGCCAGCGTGAGCCAGGGTTTGCCGGGCGAGCAGCGGCTGACCGGACCGGTGCTGGTACTGCCCTATGTCGAGCACTATGTCGAACATGAAACGACCGGAAGCGGCGAGCAGACGCAGCTTCGCAGCCACGCCCGCACACAGCAACATGCCGTCTACGTGTTGCCGGAGCGGCTTTCCGTCAGCGGCGATCTGGCGACCGATGCGCGGCGTCGCGGTCTGTTCGAGATGGCGGGCTTTGTGCTGACCGGACATCTGAGCGGGCGCTTCGTCATGCCGGCGACGCCCCCCGAAGCCACGCGTCCGGACGGACGCATGGTTGCCGGCACGCCTTTCGTGCTGCTGGAAGTCGGCGACACCCGCGGCCTGCGCCGCGTGCGGCTCGCGCTGGATGGCCGGGAACTGAAGCTCCTGCCTGGCAGCGGGCTGGAAGCCAGCCGCACCGGCGTGCACGCACCGCTGGCCCCGGCCAGCCTGCCGGCGGACGGCCAGGATGTGGCCTTCGACATCGATCTGCAGCTCGGCGGTTCGCGCCGCTTCGAACTGTTGCCCCTGGGCGCGGAAACCGTGTTCGATCTGTCGTCTTCATGGCCCCACCCGTCCTTCGTCGGCCGCTTCCTGCCGGACAGCCGCAGCGTGGGCGCCGACGGCTTCAAGGCACGCTGGCAGACCAGCGCGTTTTCCAGCCAGGCGCGCGAACTGTGGATGTCCTGCCTGAACAACTGCGCGCCGCACACACTGAGCACCGAAACGCTGGCGGTTGCCCTGATCGAGCCGGTGGACCTGTACTCGCTGGCCGACCGCGCGACGAAGTATGGTCATCTGTTCATCGGTCTGACCTTCGTGCTGTTCGCGCTCTACGAAGTGATGAAGAAGCTGTCCATCCATCCGGTGCAGTATCTGCTGGTCGGGCTGGCGCTGGCCGTATTCTTCCTGCTCCTGCTCGCACTGTCGGAACACTTCGGTTTTGCCCGCGCCTACGCGATCGCAGCCGTGGCCTGCGTCGCGCTCATTTCGATCTATGTCGCATCCATGCTGCGCAGCGCGCGGATCGGACTTTCGATGGCGGGTCTGCTCGCGCTGCTCTACGGCGCGCTGTACGGCATCCTGCAGTCGGAGCAGAACGCCCTGCTGCTTGGCAGCGTACTGGTCTTCGCCATTCTGGCCGTGGTGATGCTGCTGACGCGACGCCTGAACTGGAATGAAGCCTTTGGCGCCCGGGTTGCCAAAATTGACGCTCCGGGCGCCGGCCCGCAAAATCCGGGCTGACCGTTCATTCAGCCCCTTGCGGAGATACCCGATGATCCCGATGAGCCCGCCGCGTTCCCTGTCCGCACTGGTCGTCCTGACGGCCTGCCTGCTTTCCGCCTGCGGACCCCGGGAGGAGTCCGTTCCGGTTGCCACGGGTGCGGCGGATGCCGGCGACGCCACGATCACCATCCGTCTTGGACATGTGGCGCCGCTGACCGGTCCGCAGGCTCACCTGGGCAAGGACAACGAGAACGGAGCGCGGCTTGCGATCGACGACCTGAATGCGGAGAAGATACTGATCGGCGGCAAGGTGGCGAAGTTCGAACTGCTCGGCGAGGACGACCAGGCCGACCCGCGTCAGGGCACCACGGTGGCGCAGAAGCTGGCCGATTCCCGGGTCCATGCGGTGATCGGCCACCTCAATTCAGGCACGACCATACCGGCGTCGCGGATCTACCACGACGCGGGCATCGTGCAGGTGTCGCCCTCGGCGACCAATCCGGCCTATACGCGCCAGGGCTACCGGACGGCCTTCCGCGTGTTCGCCGACGACGTTCAGCAGGGCAGCGTGCTCGGGGCGTTCGCGGTGACCAAGCTCGGCATGAAGAAGATCGCCATCGTCGATGACCGCACGGCCTACGGCCAGGGTCTGGCCGACGAATTCGACAAGGCGGCCAAGGCCGCCGGCGCGACCATCGTCACCCGCGAATACACGACCGACAAGGAAACCGACTTCGCGGCCATTCTGACCAAGGTGAAATCGACCCGGCCCGATCTCGTGTTCTACGGTGGCATGGACACCCAGGCCGGCCCGATGGCGCGTCAGCTCAAGACGCTGGGTATCGGCGTTCCCATGCTGTTCGGCGACGGTGGCTGCACGGTGGAGTTCCACAAGCTGGCCGGCGAGGGTGCCGAAGGCCATTTCTGTTCTCTGCCCGGCGTGCCGCTGGACCAGATGGCTGGGGGCACCGCCTTCCGCGAACGCTACAAGGCAAAGTACAACACGGACATCCAGCTCTATGCCCCGTATGCCTACGACGCGGTGCGCGTGGTGGCAGAGGCGATGAAGCAGGTCGGTTCGACCGAGACGGAGAAGTTCCTGCCGGCGCTGGCTGCGCTGAACTACCCTGGTCTGAGCGCGCACATCCGCTTCGACGAGAAGGGTGACATCAAGGACGGTGCGGTGACGCTCTACCAGGCCAAGGCAGGCGCCTGGTCGCCGCTGGAAACGATGGGCGGCAAGCCGACCCACTGAGCGTCGGCGCATCATCCCAGACCTGCGCGACCGCGCGGGCTACAGGCCCCGCGGCGCGCCTTCCGGCGCCCGACCCGCGTCGCCGCCTCCTTACCCGGCCTTCTTCGACATTTCGTGGACATCTTCATCCAGCAGATCATCAACGGTCTGGTGCTCGGCAGCATCTACGCGCTGGTCGCACTCGGCTACACCATGGTCTACGGCATTCTCGGCCTGATCAATTTTGCCCACGGTGAAGTGGTCATGATCGGCGCGCTCACCGCGCTGACCGCCATCGGCGTGCTGGTGCCGAGCGGCCTGCCCGGACCGGTCGTCGTGCTCGGCGGCCTGCTGATTGCGATTCCGGTCTGCATGGCGGCCGGTTTCGCGCTGGAGCGCATCGCCTACCGGCCGTTGCGCACTGCGCCGCGGCTGGCGCCGCTGATCACCGCCATCGGTGTGTCCATCGTGCTGCAGCAACTGGCAATGCTGGGCTGGGGGCGCAACTACCACACCTTCCCGCCGCTGCTGCCGGCGACGCCGCACCAGTTCCTCGGCGCGGCCATCACCGACCTGCAGATCATCATCGTCGCGACCGCGGCGGTGCTGATGGCGGCGCTGGTGTGGCTGGTCAGCCGGACCCGGCTCGGCCGCGCCATGCGCGCCACCGCGGAGAACCCTGCGGTGGCAAGGCTGATGGGCGTCGATGTCGACCGCGTCATCTCCTTCACATTCGTACTTGGTTCGGCACTGGCCGCAGTGGCCGGTGTCATGGTGGCCGCCAACTACTCGATCGCCCACTACGCGATGGGTTTCATGCTCGGCCTGAAGGCCTTCACCGCAGCGGTGCTGGGCGGCATCGGCAATCTCGGTGGCGCCATGCTGGGCGGGCTGCTGCTGGGCATCATCGAAAGCCTGGCTGCCGGCTACATCGGCGACCTGACCGGCGGCTTTCTCGGAAGCCACTACAAGGATGTGTTCGCCTTCTTCGTGCTCATCCTGGTACTGGTGTTCCGGCCGTCCGGGCTGATGGGCGAAAAGGTGGCGGAGCGCGCATGAGCGTCGATCCGAAACTGAAGGCGAAGCTGGGGATGGTGCTGATCGGCCTGGCGCTGGCCGTGCTGCCTTTCGCCGTCGGCGCCAGCCTCGGCAATTCCTGGGTGCGCATCATCGATTTTGCCCTGCTCTACATCATGCTGGCGCTCGGGCTCAACATCGTGGTCGGCTTCGCCGGCCTGCTCGACCTCGGTTACATCGCTTTCTACGCCGTAGGTGCCTATCTGTACGCGCTGCTGTCCAGCCCGCATCTGGCGATCGCCTTTCCGCAGGTTTTCGCCGCTGCGCCGGGCTGGCCCGTATGGGCGGTACTGCCGCTGGGTGCGCTGGTGGCCGGCCTGGCCGGTGTGTTGCTCGGCGCACCGACACTGAAACTGCGTGGCGACTACCTCGCCATCGTGACGCTGGGCTTCGGCGAGATCATCCGCATCTTCCTGAACAACCTGAATGCGCCGGCCAACATCACCAACGGTCCGCAGGGCATCAACAACATCGCCGCCGCACAGATCGGCGGCCACGCGCTGAACCGGCCGCTGGATCTGTTCGGCGTCGTGGTGCCCGGCGTGCACCTGCAGTACTACTTCTTCCTTGCACTTACCCTGCTGGTCGTCTTCGTCTGCGTGCGGCTGCAGGATTCACGGCTGGGCCGTGCCTGGGTCGCCATCCGCGAAGACGAGGTCGCCGCGCGCGCCTGCGGCATCAACACGCGCAACGTGAAGCTGCTGGCTTTCGGTCTGGGCGCCACATTCGGTGGGGTGGCCGGCGGCCTGTTCGCCGGCTTCCAGGGCTTCGTCAGCCCGGAATCCTTCGGCCTGCTCGAATCCATCATGGTCTTGTGCATGGTGGTGCTTGGCGGCATGGGCAATATCGCCGGCGTCATCCTCGGTGCGGTGCTGCTGGCGCTGTTGCCCGAGGCCTTGCGCTGGGGAGCGGTGCCGCTGCAGCAATCGATGTTCGGCAAGGTGCTCATCGACCCCGAATCCCTGCGCCTGCTGCTGTTCGGCGTCGCTCTGGTGGTCGTGATGCGGCTCCGCCCGGCCGGTCTGTGGCCGTCGGCGCTGCGCAAGCGCGAGTTGGCTGCGCACGGGGAGTCGGCATGAGCGCCCCCCTGCTTGAAGCCCGTGGCATCGGCAAGCGTTTCGGCGGTGTGCAGGCCTTGCGCGAGGTATCGCTTTCGATCCGCGCTGGCGAGGTTTATGGCCTGATCGGCCCGAACGGCGCCGGCAAGACCAGCTTCTTCAACGTGCTGACCGGCCTGTACAGCGCCGACCAGGGTGAGGTGCGTTTCGACAGCCAGCCGTTGCCGCTGGGCGTGCCGCACCGCATCGCCGGCCTCGGCATCGCCCGCACCTTCCAGAACATCCGTCTGTTCGGCGCCATGAGCGCGCTGGAAAACGTGATGGTCGGTCGCCACATCCGGCTGCGCACCGGTGTGTTCGGTGCCATCCTGCGCACCCCGGCCGCAAGACGTGAGGAGGCCGCCACCGAAGCGCGCGCGCATGAGCTGCTGCGCTATGTCGGCATCGACCGGCTGGCCAACCAGCAGGCCACCCACCTGAGCTATGGCGATCAGCGCCGGCTGGAGATCGCCCGCGCGCTGGCGACCGAACCGAAGCTGCTGGCTCTGGACGAACCGGCCGCCGGCATGAACGCGACCGAGACCGCCGGCCTGCGCGCGTTGATCCAGAGGCTGCGCGGCGACGGCCTGACCGTGCTGCTGATCGAGCACGACGTGAAGCTGGTGATGGGTTTGTGCGACCGCGTCGCCGTGCTCGACTACGGCGAAAAGATCGCCGAGGACGTGCCGGAAGTGGTGCGGCGCGACCCGCGCGTGATCGCCGCCTATCTCGGTACGGAGACGACCGATGCTTGAAGTGCGCGGTCTCGAAGTGCATTACGGCGGCATCTGCGCGGTACGCGGCGTCGATCTGGACGTCAACGCCGGCGAGAAAGTGGCGCTGATCGGTGCCAATGGCGCCGGCAAGACCAGCACGCTGAAGGCCATCGCCCGCATGTTGCCGGCGCGTGGCAGCGTGAAGCTGGGCGGCGAGGACATTGCTCAGGCGCCGCCGCACGCGCTGGTGCGCAAGGGACTGGCGCTGGTGCCGGAAGGCCGCGGCGTGTTCGCCCGGCTGTCGGTACTGGAAAACCTTGAAATGGGTGCTTACGTGCGTGACGACGAGTTGGCCATCGCCGCCGACATCGAACGCGTGTTCGGTCTGCTGCCGCGGCTGAAGGAACGGGCTGCGCAGACCGCCGGTACCTTGTCCGGCGGCGAACAGCAGATGGTGGCGATCGGCCGTGCGTTGATGAGCCGGCCGCGTCTTCTGTTGATGGACGAGCCGTCGATGGGCCTGTCACCCATCATGGTCGATACCGTTTTCGATGCGATCCGCGAAGTCGCGCGCGACGGTGTCACGCTGCTGCTGGTCGAACAGAACGCGCGACGCGCGCTTTCGCTGTGCGACCGCGGCTGCGTCATGGATGGCGGCCGGATCACCCTTGTAGCGCCGGCCGCAGAACTGCTGGACAACCCGGCGGTACGTGCCGCCTATCTCGGGGAGTGAGCGCGTGAGGCGAATGGCTGCGCTGCTGTGCTGCATGCTGGCCGGCTGTTCCGGTCGGCAGATCTACGACGCTGCCGCCGGCTGGCGCCGGAACGAGTGCGACCGCATCGTTGACGCCGCCGAGCGCAGCCGCTGCCTGGAAACGGCCGATCTGGACTACGACCGCTACCGGCACCAGCGCGACGGGGGCGGTCAGGAACGCTGAGTCCGTCGGCACGGTCGCGGTACGCACGGTGCGCGTGTTGCCATCGTCATTTTCTGCAATGATGCGGCGTGTGCCCCTGATGGCGTGCCGCCCATGCGCAACCGGTTGTTCGGTCTGTACTTTTTCCTGTCGTCCTGCGCGTCCGCCGATGCGTTGCCGCCCATGCTGGCGATGCGCGCAGCGCACGATGTCGACCCGGCCGTCTTCTGGGTGAGCGAAAAGCTTGACGGTGTCCGTGCGCGCTGGGACGGGCGGGTATTGCGTTTTCGCAATGGCGCCGCCATCGCCGCGCCCGCCTGGTTCACGGCGCCCCTGCCGGACCGCTTGCTGGAGGGCGAGCTGTGGCTCGGGCGAGGCCGCTTCGATGCGCTGTCCGGCATCGTCCGGCGCGAGCACCCCATTGATGAGGACTGGCGGGCCGTTCGCTACATGCTGTTCGAACTGCCGGGTGCCGACGGTGATTTCACGGCGAGGCTTGCCCGGCTGGAGGCGATCGCGCGCGAGGCGGACGCCGACTGGATTGCCGTCGTGCCGCAGCACAGGCTGAGTGACCGCAAAGCCTTGCGGAGCTTGTTCGAACGGACGGTCCGCGAGGGCGGCGAAGGGCTGATGCTGCATCGCGCCGACGCGTGGTGGCGTCCGGGTCGCAGCGACGCCCTGCTCAAGCTCACGCCTTTCGACGACGCCGAAGCGACCGTGACCGCCCATATACCCGGCCGCGGCCGTCTTCGGGGCATGCTGGGTGCGCTCGAAGTGGTCGATGGCGAGGGCCGTCGCTTCCGCATCGGTTCGGGCTTCACCGACGCACAGCGCGCCGCGCCGCCTCCGCTTGGTGCGCTCGTCACCTATCGCTTCCGCGAGCGCACGCCGAGCGGCCAGCCGCGATTTCCGGTGTTCCTGCGCGAGCGCAACCTGCCCTGAGGAAGCACAGCGCACCGATCCCGGGACGCGGTCCTCAAGGTGCGGGGTTGTCATCCTCATCGTACCGGCGTCGCCGCCATGGACGCATCGCGCTGTCTACGCTTCGTCGCTGGACGAGGAGGAGGTCATATGTACAGGAATCGCACGCTGCTTTGCGCCGCGCTCGTGCTTTGCGGCATCGGCGCGCAGGCCCAGGTGCTGGACCGGCAGACGCTGGCGGAACGACTGGCGGCCTGCTCGGCCACCTTCGGTGACATGGCCATGGCGCACCCGCAGGCAAGCCGTACCGTACGCGTACAGTACGCGGCCCGGAACTACGCTTCGCTGGCAATGAGGCTGGGCGACAAGCCGCAGATCGGTACGGTGCTCGCGCGCGAGAAGAAGGCGGTGGCCGAACGTCGCGCCGATGCCGCACAGGCGGCCTTGCTCGACGCTGCCTTTGAAAAGCGCGACGACGAATGCAACCGGCTGCTCGAACAGAACATGTCTCTGGTCGACAGCCTGCGCGAAGGCGGCTAGGGGCGGTCGATATCGGATTCCGGGCTGCATGCGCAGCGCACGTGTCACGGACAGGGCGAGCAGCCGACCCGGCCGCTTCCATGTACGGCCTCCTGGCCTTGCGGCGCCGTCAGATGACGTCGGCCGGACGCGAGCCCGCTGCATCGGGACGCGCGCGCGGCCCTCGATTCGTTGTCAGCGGAGCCCGGGCCGCCCTCCGGTCGGGTTGTCGCGCGGTGTGCACATCCGGCTCGCCTGCGACGGGAAAGCGAGCCGGCACCGAACACCGCTAGTCCAGCTTCTCGTCGGCCGCGAGGTCCTTGCGATAGGTGTCGTACACGACCACCGGGATGCCCAGCGGCCCGAGGTGCTGTTCGATCAGCGGCCTCACCTCGCTCCAGTCCAGTCCGCCGACGCCGGTGGCCAGCCGCGGCAGCGCCACGCTGGTGGCGCCGGTCGCCTGCAGGTGGCGGGCGAGCGACTTGAGTGCGTGATTGACGTTCTCCGTCGTGGCCTTCCCCGGCCGGGCGGCGGGGCCTTCCCCCACCATGTTCTGGGTCAGCAGATTGACGATGTTGCGCGTACTGCCGTCGTTGTCCACGCCCGCCCATGCCCAGGTCTCGCCCGGACTCATGTGACGGCCGTGCTGCGCGTGGCGATAGTCGCGCGCCATCGACGGCCAGCGCTCGCGCAGCGCGAGCGCAAGACCGTGGTCGAAATGCTCCTGCACGGCAATCCCATGTGCGATGACGTGGGCCTTGCTCAACAGAATGTCGCCGGTGACTTCGCGGATCATGAATGCTCCTTGTCATGCCTGCCTGCGGCACCGCGCCGCGGCTTCGATTTCAAGGTACGCCGGCATCGGCGCCGGCCATTGACCCGCATCAAGGGTGCGCCGGCTTTGCCATCCGGTCAGCGCGACCGGGCGGGACTCAACTCCGATCGGTCCTGCTGACCAGACCGTGGGTTACTTCGGCCAGCGTCTGCCGGGTCAGGCCGTGCGTGGGTACCGCAGGCAGAAGTTCAACCCGGGCCACGGTGCGCGGCGCGCGCGCCAGCATGCATATCGACTGCCAGAAACTCGTGTCGTCGATGTAGGGGGCGGCGTCCGAGTGCTCGCCGCGATGGTCGGTGTAGCGCAGACGCACTGGCTTGACTGACCGGCCGGCATCGATCGCCGCCTGGAACAGTGCGGCACGGAAGGGCAGCACGTTGCGTCCGTCGCTGGTCGTGCCTTCCGGAAACACCATGACGCTGCGCCCGCAACTCAGGGACGCCACCAGCCGGTCGCGCACCTCGGCGGCCGAACTGCGGCTGGCGCGGCGGATGAATACCGTATGGTTGCGAGCCACCAGCCAGCCGATCACCGGCCAGCCGCGCACGTCGTCCTTGCATACGAAGGACAGCGGCGAGATGGCGTTGATCACGAACACATCTACCCAGGAGATGTGATTGCTCACCAGCAACTGACCCGGGCGTGGCAGCGGGCCACGCGCCTGCAACTCGACGCCGAGCACGGCCAGAAGCTGGCGCGACCAGCGCGCGCGCATCTTGCGCTGGGTACGTTCGCTCACCAGTGGATAGAGCAGGGCGACACGGCTGCAGCCCCCGGCAAGATGTGTGGCCAGTCGCGCAATGCGCCAGCCCATGCGAACCCGCGCGCGCAGACCCGAATCCCGCGGGGCGGCGGCCGGACGCGGACGCGACAGGGGGAGATCGGGTTGGGACAAGGGCAGGTCGAGCTCGTCGAACAGACTGATGACCGACATCTTACGACTCCCCTTGTTCCTTGTTCACGATGGGTGCGTCCGGCCGGCTCAGGCCGCGCGCTGCATGAAATGCCGGGCGTAGCGGTTGTCCAGCCGCGACAGGTCCATAAGCATCGGCAGATCCGCCGTATTGAAATCCGGGTCCCAGGCCGGCTCGCCGCAGACTTGCGCGCCGGCGCGCAGATAGCCTTTGACCAGCGGTGGCATGACCGCCTGCGGTGTCGGGGCCAGCCGTTCCAGGGGAAGACGGAGTTTCGGGAACACGCGGTACTCCGGCGGGGCCATGTGCGCGCCCAGACCGGCGAAAATGGCGGCCGCGTTGTGGCCGCCGTCGGCCAGGCCGACGCTGGCGCAGCCGATCAGGTACTGATGACCGGCTTCCTGCATGTAGCGCCCCAGGCCGGACCACAACAGTGCGATCACCGCCGCGTTGCTGCGGTAGTCGGCATCGATGCAGGAGCGACCGATTTCCACCATGCGCGGACGCAGGTGGTCCAGCCGGCCGAGGTCGAATTCGGTTTCAGAGTAGTAGCCGCCCGTGCGCCGGGCCGCTTCCGGCGGCAGGATGCGATAGCAACCTACAATGCGGCCGTTATCGTCGTCGCGCACGACGAGATGCTCGCAATGCGCGTCGAAGCGGTCGATGTCGGCGCCCGGAACCGGGCTTTCGAGCTGTGCACCCAGTTCGTCGGCAAATACGCGCCAGCGCAGTTGCTGCGCCGCCAGTACTTCCGATTCGCACTCCGCCAGGGTCACGCTCAGGTTGCGCTGGGCACGCCGTTCGCGCGTCGATCCGATCTGCAGCATTCCCGTCTCCATCAAGGGTTCTGCAGAAAGATAGGCAGGGTGTGTTCCCGTCATATGACGTGCCGGCGACAGCACGGTTACAGCGGGGTCCGGGTGCTCTGTCGTGAATGTTGTTTGCGTCCCGGACGCCGTTTCGCAGCGGCGCAGCGTGTCGACTGGCGGCCGGTCGGCAGCTTCCCCTTACCCTACAGGGCGAAAGGGCGGTATAAGCGTTCCGCTCGACCGAGCGACGAACAAACCGAGAGGATGTGCAGATGAACCACCGTACCGGCGCAATCGCCGCCGCCCTGATGATGACTGTCGCTACTTCCGCGCTCGCCGGCGCGCGGGTGCCGGCCGCCGGTGCCGCGCTTGCGAGGGTGAATGGCGTGACCGTGCCGAAGGCGATGGCCGACCTGCTGGTCAGCGAACAGGTCGCTCAAGGCGCTCAGGACAATGAGGAACTTCGTGCCCGCGTGCGCGACCATCTGGTGCGACGCGAAGTGCTGGTCCAGGCCTCCCGCAAGGCCGGCACCGACAAGGTACCCGCCGTGAAACAGCGTATCGCCTACGCCAGCGACGAACTGCTCGCCAATGCGTATCTGGAGCGCTGGGTCGAACAGAATCCGGTCAGCGACGCAGCGGCGCGTGCCGAGTACGACCGGGTCGTCGGCCAGGGCGCGCCGAACGAATATCTCTCCCGCCACATTCTGGTCGACAGCGAAGAGCAGGCGCGCGACATCATCGCCAGGATCAAGGCCGGAACGCCGTTCGCGGAACTGGCGACCCAGTCGAACGATCCGGGAAGCAAGGAACGCGGTGGCGAGCTGGGCTGGGCGCGACCCGGCAGTTTCGTACCGGAGTTCGATGCCGCGCTGCAGAAGCTGGAGAAGGGCCATTTCACCGAAGAGCCGGTCAAGACGGCCTATGGTTATCACGTGATCCAGCTCGATGACGTGCGGACAGCCGAAGCGCCGAAGTTCGAGGACGTGAAGGAGCGCATCATGCAGTCGATGCAGCAGGCCGTCGTTCAGAAACACATCGAGTCATTGATGGGCAAAGCCAAGGTGCAGTAGCGGCCGACTTCGGGACCGGGGCCGTTACCCCGGTTCGTTCAGCCGTGGCCGACGGCGCGCAATGCGAGCAGTGTCACGTCGTCGGAGGGGGGCTGTTCGCCGCGGAACAGCCGCATCGCCTGATGTACTGCCTCGATGACGCCGGCCGCACTGTCGGGCGCTGCCGCCAGCGTGGCCAACAGGCGTGCTTCACCGAACAGCTCGCCACCTTCATTCATGGCCTCGGTCACGCCGTCTGTGTAGAGCAGCAACAGATCGCCGGCGCCAAGGCGCGCTTCGCCGAGTGCGTAGTCTACGGTCGGGTCGATGCCGGCAATCGGATTGCGCGGCACCTTGAGCAGCGTCGGCGCGTGACCGCGCCGGATCAGTGCCGGTCTGTGGTGACCGGCGTTCGTGTAGCGCAGGCTGCCGTCCCGTGTGTCCAGCAGACCTATGAACAGACTGGCGAACAGCAGCCGTTCGTTGTTCAGCGCGAGCTTGCGGTTGATGCGTTCCATCACTCGCTCCATGTGGCCTTTCTGGCCCTGCTTGCGCGCGGCTTCGGCACGAAGCGTGGTCAGTGTGCGCATCATGAGGAGTGCCGCCGGCATGCCCTTGCCGCACACATCGCCAATGGCGAAGAAGAGACGGCTTTCGTCGATGAAGAACGCATCGAAGAAATCGCCGCCGATTTCCCGCGCCTGCTGGATGCTCGCCTCGCAGTCGACCTCCGGATGTTCGGCAAACATCGGCGAGCGCAGCGGCAACATGCCGGACTGGATTTCCCGCGCGGTGCGCAATTCCGACTGCAGCCGTTCCAGCGCCAGGCTGCTGCGCACCTGTTCGATGGCCTGGTGATTGGCCAGACGCATGCGCCCGGCCATCAGACGCAACAGGTTGCGTGCCACCTGCGGCAGGGGCAGCAGTTCGGAAAAGAAGGTGTGAGCCTCGATCAGCAGCAAACGGGTACCGGCTTCGGCCACCACCCAGGAGGAAGCAGGTTCTCCATCGATGATGGACAGTTCGCCGGCACATTCGCCGGCACCGATGATTGTGTAGTTGCCGGCAGCCGGACCATCGGGATCCTCGAAATGCACGCGCAGACGCCCGTAAAGCACGAGCGCAACCTGTTCGTTCCGCATGCCCGGTTGCAGTACCACATACTCGTCCGGATAGTCTCGCTGGGCGCAGTGCGCAAGCAGGCCTTCGATCAATGCGTACGGCACGTCACGGAACAGGTCCAGCCGCGAGATGAAGCCGAGCACGCGCCGTTCGTGCCCGGAGCGTTCGTCCCTGGACACGAGCTTGCCGTCGCAGCGCAGCAAAGGAAAGACGGCCGGTTGGGGGCTCCGGCGGTCAACCCCGCGACGCACCGGCGTGCGCAGGCCACCGGTGCGGCTGTATCCCGGGCGAGCCCAGCCCAGCGTGAGCTGGTTGCGCCCGCTGGCGCGCTCGTAACTGACTTGTTCGGCGAACTGGCGTACGAGATGCACGCCCAGTCCACCGACACTCGCCTCTTCGAGTGTTGCGGGTGTGACCGGCTCGGGCAGACCGAGCGGATCGAACTCGCGCCCGTCGTCGGCCACCACCAGCTTGACCGCCTGTGGCTCGAGTATCAGATCAAGCGCAATCGTGTGCGGGGCTTCGTCGTCGAAGGCATGGCTCACGATGTTGGCGACCAGTTCGGAAGCGCACAGATCGAGCCGGAACACCAGTTCGCTGCCCAGTTCGAAGGCTTCGCCCAAGGCACGCAGCCAGGCGCTGGCAGCGGAAATGGCCCCGCTGTCGTTGATCAGGCGCAGGCTGCGGCGCGCGTGCGCGCTATGCATCGCACGCCCCGCAGTGATCGGTGAGCAGTCTCAGTCGGTCAGCGCCTTGCGCGCGGCGTCCAGGTCCTCGCACAGTGTCAGCAACTGGTCCACTCCCGCAGTTTCGAGCACCCTGCGTATCATCGGCTGTGCGCCGAACATGACCAGCTTGCCTCCGCGTGCCGCTTGGCCGCGTGCCGCAGACAGCAGCGTGCGTATGCCGATCGAGGCGAGAAAGCTGACATCGGTGAGATCGACGGCGATCCGGGCGGGATAGGTACTCGTGGCATAGGTGAACGGCTGGTCCAGAGCCTCGGCACCTTCGATGTCGAGACGGCCTTCGAGCCGGATCAAGGTGATTCCGCCATCCAGTGGCTGGCTGTCCATTTTCATCTGTGTGCTCCCCGGGTAGCCGCACGCCGGAGATCCCGGCGGCAAGCTCCACAGCTTGTTTCATTCGCATGTCAGGCGTGTGACACATCCGACCCTTCACCCCAGCGTGGCAACAACGCATGCGTCACCTGCAGATGGTCGAGTATGCGCGCGACGACGAAATCGACAAGATCGCCGATTCCGGCCGGGTGCAGGTAGAAGCCGGGCGCGGGCGGGAGGATGACCACGCCCTTGCGCGACAGACTCAGCATGTTTTCGAGGTGAAGCGTCGAAAACGGAGTCTCACGCGGCACCAGGATGAGTGTACGGCGTTCCTTCATCGCGACGTCGGCCGCGCGTTCGATCAGGCTTGAGGCGAGACCGTGCGCAATCGCGGCCAGCGAGCCCATGGAACACGGACAAACGACCATCGCATCGGGCGGATTGGAACCGGAAGCCGGCGGGCAGTTCCAGTCCTCGCGTCCGAACACGCGGAGCTGTCCGGGTGCGGCACCGAAACGCGCCGCGAGTTCATGCTCGGCCTGCTGCGGGTTCGCCGGCAGCAGGAGATCCGACTCCTGGCGGGCAACGATCTGCGCCACCCGGGAATAGATGACCCAGACACAACAACCGCCTTGCAACAGCGTTTCGATCAATCGCAGGCCGTATGGCATGCCGGAAGCACCGGTCAGTGCGACCAGTACGGTTTTCGGAATGCGGGGAGGCGTGTTCATGCGGCATTGTCCCGCAACAGCCGCTCCGCGACTACGCCATTGACGATGCCGAACAGCAGTGCGGCGGCAAAGAAAACCGGTGCGAGATTGAACAGGCCGTCGTGTGGAACGAGCCACAGCCGCGCCAGAAGAAGCTGTCCGCCGATGTGCGCAAAGGCGGCGGCGACCGAGCGGCCGACCGGACCGAGCCAGCGCCACGACACGGGCTGGAGGGCCGCCAGCACGACCAGGCTGAGCAGCGCACCGGTTGCCGAAAGAAAAAATCCGGGTGCCAGGAACTGCCCTGCCAGCAGGCTGCCGGCGATCACTCTCAGCAGGCTGACCCAGGCCGCATCGTGCCAGCCGTGGCGGGCCAGCACGATGAGGATGACGATGTTGGCGAGGCCCGGCTTTACGCCGGGCAGCGGGCTTGGAATCGCCGCCTCGACCAGCGACGCGGCGATCGCCGCGGCCGCATAGCGCGCAAGCCGGCAGTCGCGGGCGCTGGGCACGACCTCGATCCCGGTCATCAGAACACCACCGTGTCGAGAGCGCCCTCCGGCCCGGCGAGCTGCAGCGTGATATGGCTGGGCGCGCAGACCGCTACGCTGCCGGCGCGCGTGAGCCAGCCCTGGCGCACGCAGTACTGGCGAGGTCCGGGATCGC
The DNA here is from genome assembly GCA_964555165.1 of uncultured Methyloversatilis sp. Taxonomy (GTDB): domain Bacteria; phylum Pseudomonadota; class Gammaproteobacteria; order Burkholderiales; family Rhodocyclaceae; genus Methyloversatilis. The sequence continues at coordinate 35,880 of CAZKRN010000014.1, forward strand.
TCGCCACCCGGGCGCGGCCGGGTTCGACTTCGATGACCGTGTCCCCCCGGGCACTCAACGCTCCCTTTATCGCAACGCGATGCGTGCCGTTCATAGGCAATTCGGCGACGATACGGCCCTCCAGTCTGATCTGTGCGACCGTTGGCGCCGCTCGCCCCCATTGTGTGGCGGCTGCCGCGAACGTCACCGCCAGGCCGCTGGCGATGACCAGCCAGTCACCGGGCCGCACCGGGTTCATTTTCCGCTGGACGCGAGCGAACGATGGCGCAGCAGCACGCGCGCCGCGCTGCGGAAGTGATCGGCCAGCCATTGCGTGAGATAGACCGAGCGGTGCTGGCCGCCGGTACACCCGACCGCCACAGTCAGATAGCTGCGGCTGTCCTTGACATAGCAAGGCAGCCAGTCGCGCACGAAACGCGCAATGTCTTCGCGCATGCGCAGCACGTCTTCATGCTTCTCCAGATAGTCGATGACAGGCTGGTCGCGACCGGTCTGCGGCCGCAAGACCGGATCGTAGTGGGGATTGGGCAGACAGCGCACATCGAACACCAGATCGGCATCCAGCGGAATGCCATGCTTGAAGCCGAAGGACTCGAACATGAGTGTGAGGCCGGAGCCCTCGTCGATATGGACCAGTTCGCGCACCCATTTGCGCAGCACGGCCGACGGCAGGTCGCTGGTGTCGATGCGGTGGCCGAGCGCGACGATCGGCGCCAGCATCTCGCGTTCGCGACGGATGGCTTCGGCCAGAGAGGTCTGGTCGTCGCCGAGAGGATGGCGGCGGCGGGTTTCGGAAAAGCGCGCGATCAGCGTCTCATCCCGTGCGTCAAGAAAAAGGGTCTGCAGTTCGATGCCGTTACGCAGGACACTCATCATCGGCGGCAGTGCGCTCATGCTCTTGCCGGAACGCACGTCGACGGCTACCGCAACCCGGCTGTTGCCGGCGTCGCGCAAGTGCCCGACGAGCTGCGGCAGCAGTGGGGCCGGAAGGTTGTCGACACAGAAAAAACCGGCGTCCTCGAGCACATTGAGCGCAACGCTCTTGCCGGAGCCGGACATGCCGCTGATCAGTACCAGGCGCATCGCGCCGCGTCGGGGTTCATTCACGGTGGGTCATCCAGGGGTGATTCATCGGTTCATGCTGACAACATGGTTGACACGGGGTCGGATGAAACTACGCTGAAAGAATGCAGTCTGACGAAGCGTAGCGCGTGAAGCGTTCGAAGTGTCGCTCCCAATGCATCCGATTGCGGTGCTGGCGTGCAGCAGGACAATCCGACAGGAGGTGCCCACCATGCGATATCTCAGACTGCAGCGCAGTCAGGCCAATCGCCGTCGTGCCGAGCGGGAAGCGGAGCGCGCAGCACTGCAGACGCGCGATCAGCCAGCACAGGGTCCGACCGGATCGCGCGACAACGGTTCGCCGGCCGGGGCGCCGGCCGACCCGAGGAGACGGCGCGAGAACTGATCGGTCGCCGTTTCAGCGTTCGGACGGTGACACGCCCGCGCTGTCGGGCGCTTCGCGCTCCAGTGTGCGCTCAAGTATCTGCAGACGCAGCGCGTCATCGGCGCCACTCCAGAGCGCGATTTCGTCTCTTGTCCGGAGGCAACCGAGACAGAATCCGGTTGTCGGGTCCAGGGTGCACACGCCGGTGCAGGGTGAAGCAACCATATGGTGTCCTTGAAGCGGGGCCGCGTGCCCTGATTTCAGGGTCTGGCGCACGCGCGCCAGGCCAGCGTGACCTTTGAAGCGGCCGGCCGGTCCAGCTGCCCGCAGACCCAGCGGGCAGTATCGATCAGACGGGCGATGTCGATACCGGTATCGATACCGGCTCCGTTCAGCATGTACACCAGATCTTCGGTCGCGACATTGCCGCTTGCGCCGGGTGCAAACGGACAACCCCCCAGTCCTCCGACCGATGCGTCGAATACCGTGACGCCACATTGCAACGCTGCCCATACGTTGGCCACACCCATGCCCCAGGTGTCGTGGAAGTGGCCGGCCAGCCGATCCACCGGAACCCGCGTCGTCACGATTTCGATCAAGCGCTCGATGTCGGCCGGAGTGCCGATGCCGGTGGTGTCGCCCAGGCTGACCTCGTAGCAACCCATCCCGATCAGCTGCTCCGTCATGTCGGCCACTGCACGGCCCGCGACCGGGCCTTCATACGGACAGCCGATCACGCAGGACAAGTAGCCGCGGACGCGCAGACCTTCGGCGCCCGCCCGCCGTGCGACGGCGGCCAGTCGCTGCAGCGATTCGCCGATGCTGCAGGCCGTATTCCGCTGGGAAAACGTTTCCGATACGGCCGTGAAAATGGCGATTTCCCTGCAGCCGGCTTCGAGCGCCCGATCCAGGCCGGTCTCGTTGGGCACGAGACAGGCGTAGCGTACGTCCGTACGACGAACGAGGCGACGCATGAGCTCGGCACTGCCGGCCATGGCGGGCACGCGCGTCGGCGACACGAAAGCGCCCGCTTCGATATCGCGAATTCCGGCGTCGGCAAGCCGGGACAGCAGCTCCAGCCGGTCATCGACATCGAGCACGCGCGCCTCGTTCTGCAGGCCGTCGCGCGGACCGACTTCGACGATCCGGACGTGCGTCGGAAGGCTGGCCATCAGCGTAGTCCGGTCGGTACCCAGCCCGGCCTGCGGCGCGCGAGCAGCGCGTCCAGCCCCTCCTGCGCTTCGGCGCCGGTATCTATCCGGTTCTCGAGCTCGACCGTATGTTCGATCGTCTTCTCGTCGGCACGCGGACGACCAAGCGCGCGCACCAGCATCTTGATCTGCTGCTGCGCGCGCGGACCGCCAAGCATGAGGGCATCGACGACTTCACCGACGGCTTCATCAAGGTGTTCGGCCGAAGCCACGATTTCAGACAGCAGGCCGATACGGTACGCCTCGGAAGCGGAGAAGCGCTCGCCGGTCAGCAGGTAACGGCGAGCGCGAGCCGGGCCGACGGACGCGATCACGTAGGGCGCAATCACCGCGGGTACCTGGCCCAAACGTACCGCATCGAACGCGAAGTGAGCGTCGAAGCTGGCGATCGCGACGTCACACGCGGCGAGCAGGCCGGCCCCCAGACCGAGAGCAGGGCCTTGTATGCGGGCGACTACCGGTCGTATGCATTCGCTTACCGAACGCATCAGGCGCGCGGCGACGGCCGGGTCCATGGACATCAGACCGCTGTGCTCGAGCTCCAGCGGGTCGGCACCAATGCTGAAACTGTCGCCCAGTGCCGACAGTACGAGTACGCGCACCTGGGGCTGAGCAACCAGTTCATCTATGGCGGCAATCAGTGACTCGGCGAGCGAGGCATCCAGCAGATTGTGATGTTGAGGGCGATTCAGCGTTGCGATACCGACACCGTCGACGACCTCGGTCAGCACCAGAGCACTGTGGTCGCGCATCAAGGCGCAGTTCCCTGTACCAGCCGGCTGCCGCCCAGCGCATGCAGCGGAGCGCCCAGTTCGAAGCCGGGCATCACGACTTCCTCGTCCACGGCATAGAGCTGACACGGAAGCCCGTGGGATTCGCACGCCGCGACGGCCTCCTCGATGGCGTCCTCGCCCGCGTTCCAGGCCCATTCGCCGTTCATGTTCAGCGCAAAGGCGCGAGGACGCAGCGTCACCTGCAGGAAGCGACCGTAGCCGGCACGGCCGCCGTCGTTCAGCAGCGGTACGGCTTCAATCAAGTCCACCGGTTTGAGCCAGGACGAACCGCCGCCGGCAAGGGCGCTGCAGGGCAGGCAGGCGATGCAGGCCAGCAGTTTCCAGTCAGGTTTCATGCGATTTCACTCCCGATCCTCATTCCGGCCGCCAGGCTGTCGAGCAGGCGGGACGGGTCTTCGTCCGAAACGATCAGCTGCCTGTGCGGCGCACTGAGAAAACCTTCGCGGACCGCATGATCGAACATGTCGAGCAGCGGATTGAAAAACGCCGCCACGTTGAACAGACCGCAGGGTTTGTGGTGCAGCCGCAGCTGCGCCCAGGTGAGAATTTCGCACAGTTCGTCCAGCGTGCCAAAGCCGCCGGGTGCGGCAACGAAGACATCCGCCAGATCGGCCATCAGTGCCTTGCGCGTGTGCATGCTGTCGACGACGTGCAGCTGCGTCAGGCCGGCGTGTGCAACCTCGCGCTCGAGCAGGTGCTGCGGAATGACGCCGATCACCTCGCCTCCGGCAGCCAGTGCGGCATCGGCGAGGATGCCCATCAGACCGATGTTGCCGCCACCATAGACCAGCCCGTGGCCGCGCGAGGCGAGCATCGTACCCAGCGTGCGCGCTGCTGCTGCGTAGGTCGGGGAATCACCGCTGCGCGAACCGCAGAAGACACAGACACGCATCGTACGTTCGGAAAGACGGATTGGAGGAGTTCGAAGTATGCACGCGCAAAGCGCTTCTCGACCAGCCGGAAACAGGCGGAAGACGCACTCAGTCGAGGAACTTTGCGCGCACGATGCGCCATTCCTGCGGACCGTCGAGTGTTCGCGAACACCCCAGCGGAACCGGTTCCGAGCCCGCTTTCATTTCCGTCTTGGAACGGTCTCCGGTGCCGACTCCCATGTGATATCTATCCAGCCACACCATGACGGTACGGGCCGGATGACTGTTGCCGACGAGAATCTGCACCGCATTGCGCGATACGCACTGCGCTGCGAAGTCCTGGGTGAAGGCGACGAATCGGGTCGCGTCCTCTTCATCGGCCCGCGCCGACACGGCGCAGCACAAGGCGATCAAGGTGAGGGCACGGCGCATGATTTCCTCCGGTTCCGCTCTGCGGCAGGCGCAATGGTCGCTCGGACGCCGGAAGCGTTCCGGCGCAGACGCGCGAGTGTATCAACGAAGCCGGGGTGCCTGGATATTGCACCGCACAATAACCGTCGTTTCGGGTTACCATTCAAGGGATTCCCACCAATGCTCCCTGCCGCCACCGTGTCCGACACCGCGCACGCCCTGGAAACGCTCGACGCGCCCGCGCCGCCACCCGGCCGCCGGGTGCCCGTGGCGCGCGGGGTATTCTGGATGCGCATGCCGGTCGCCTTTGCACCAGGCCATGTCAACGTCTGGGCGCTCGAGGACGAAGACGACCTGGGCCCATGCTGGACGCTGGTAGACACCGGCTTTCCCTGTGACGACACCCGCGCTCACTGGGAGGGACTGCTGTCCGGCGATCTTGCCGATCGACCGGTCCGGCGCATCCTGATCACCCACTGTCATCCTGACCACTTCGGTCTCGGCGACTGGCTGGCACAACGGACCGGCGCGCGCATCTGGATGTCGCTCGGGGAATACCTTACCGCGCAGGCCTGGTTCGGCGATACGCCGGCTTCGGCCATCGACCTGATGGCCGCTTTCTTCCGCCTTCATGGTCTGCCGCCGGAACAGACCGACATGATGCAGCGGGAAGGCAGACGCTACCGCCGGACCGTGGGCTCCGTTCCGGTCGCGATGCGCCGCGTCCTGCCGGGTGAAGTCGTCACCATCGGTGGCGACGCCTGGGAAGCCATCGTCGGTCACGGTCACTCGCCCGAACATCTCTCCTTCTACCGTGCGCACGACCCGGTGCTGATTGCCGGGGACATGCTGCTGCCCGCGATTTCGCCGAACACGCCGACACTGCCTTTCGAGCCGGAAACCGACGCCGTCGGACACTATCTCGATTCGATCGAGCGCTTCCGCGTGCTTGCCGCGCAGACCGTCGTGCTGCCGGCGCACGGTGATCCCTACCGTGGAGTCGGGCTGCGCGTCGACCAGTTGCGCCTGCACCATGAGAAGCGTCTGGCGCAGATCGCAGCGCTGTGCGATACGCCGACGTCCGCTTTCGACTTGCTTCCGCGACTGTTCAAACGCGAGCTCGACAGTTTTCAGACCCGTTTTGCCATGGGGGAGGTGATCGCTCACCTGAACCACCTGTGGGGGAACGGACGGTTGCGCCGCCTGGAAGAACAGGATGGCGTGCTCCGATTCATCCAGCCCTAACCACCCATACCCAGCCAAAAGCCCAGGGGGAGACCATGAACAAGCCAGCCGCCAAAGACGCCAAGTCCGCAGAACCCGCGACCCTTCCGGATCCGGCGGAAGTCGCCCGGACCTATGCCGAAGTCGCCGAGCGTGCGAGCAAACTGCTTGGCGAGCACGTACAGCGGCAACTGAAACGCGGTATCACGCCACCCGCCGACGAGTTGGGCATCGCCCAGGCTTTCATGGACATGACTTCACGCCTGTTGTCCAACCCTTACAAGCTGGCACAGGCACAGATGGGGCTGGTGTGGGACTACTACACCTTGTGGCAGCAGTCGATGCTGAAATTCATGGGTGTCGATGCCGCGCCCGTGGTCACACCGGTCAAGGGCGACAATCGCTTCCGCGGTGAGGAATGGGAAAGCCACTTCCTGTTCGATTTCTTCAAGCAAAGCTATCTGATCGCAGCCCGCCATATCCATGACGTGGTCAGCAACGTGGAGGGGATGGACGACCACACGCTGCAGAAGGTCAACTTCTTCACCCGGCAGACCATCAATGCCTTCAGCCCGAGCAATTTCGCATTGACCAACCCGGAGGTGCTGCGCGAGACGGTCCGCAGCTCGGGTCAGAACCTGCTCAAGGGTTTCAACAACCTGCTGCGCGATATCGAGGACGGTGACGGCCAGTTGCGCGTGCGCATGACCGACACCTCGGCCTTCGAACTCGGCCGCAATGTCGCCACGACGCCCGGCAAAGTGGTCGGCGAGAACGCGCTGATGCAACTGCTCCAGTTCTCCCCGAGCACCGACACGCAACTGAAACGGCCTCTGCTCATCGTCCCGCCCTGGATCAACAAGTACTACATCCTCGATCTGCGCGAATCGAACAGCTACATCAAGTGGGCGACCGACCAGGGGCACACCGTGTTCGTCATCTCCTGGGTCAATCCGGATGAAAAGCTGGCCCAGCTCACATTCGAGGACTACGTTCAGCAGGGCCCGCTGGCCGCACTCGACATGATCGAGAAGCAGACGGGGGAGACCGAGGTGAATGCTGCCGGATACTGCCTGGGCGGCACGCTGTTGGCCACTGCGCTGGCCTTCCTGGCCGGCAAGAAGCAGAAGCGCATTGCCAGCGCCACCTTCTTCACCACCTTGATCGATTTTTCCGAACCGGGCGAACTCGGTGTGTTCATCGACGACAAGGCGGTCGAGGGTCTCGAGAAGAAGATGTTCGAGCGGGGCTACCTCGAAGGGTCGGAAATGGCCGGCACCTTCAACATGCTGAGATCGAACGACCTGATCTGGTCTTTCGTGGTCAATAACTACCTGATGGGTCGCGAGCCTTTCCCGTTCGACCTGCTCTACTGGAATTCCGATTCGACGCGCATGCCGGCCTGCATGCACAGCTTCTACCTGCGACAGATGTACATCCAGAACAAGCTGCGCGAACCGGGTGGCATCACCGTGCTCGGCGAGCCGATCGACATCCGCAAGATCAAGGTGCCGGTGTATTTCATATCGGCGATCGAGGACCACATCGCGCCGTGGAAGAGCACGTTCTCGGGCGCGCAGCTGGTGTCCGGTCCGGTGCGTTTCGTGCTCGGCGGATCGGGCCACATTGCCGGCATCGTCAATCCTCCGGCCGCCAACAAGTACGGCTACTGGACCAATCCGGGTGTGAAACTGCCGGGCGACGCCGACGAGTGGTTCCAGGGTTGCAGCCAGTATCCCGGTTCGTGGTGGACCGACTGGCAGGAGTGGGTGACCGCGCAGGACGCCGACAAGGTACCGGCACGCGATCCGGCCAAGGGCAAGCTCAAGCCGATCGAGGATGCACCGGGTCGTTACGCCAAACTGCGTCTGGACACGATGAAGAAGTGAACGCGTGCCCGCCCGCGGCCGGCGTCGCTGGCCGTGGTGCGGCGCTTGCCGGGTTCGCGGCATCGCTCCGGCGGACGCACCGGTCGCGTTCGCCGACCGAAGCCGGCCACCCCGTTCCCTTGCCGGTCGGCGACGACCACGGAACGGTGTGCGGCAACGATCGGCCCTTGCGGCCGGACCCGTTCAGAGTGCCCCGGGTGGTGGTGCGTAACCGGCGATCAGTTCCAGCAGTTCCGCTTCGTTGTAGGGTTTGCCGAGGTAATGGTTCACGCCGATTTCGCGCGCGTAGGCCTTGTGTTTTTCGGCGGTGCGGGACGTGATCATGATGACCGGAATGTCCCTGGTCCGCGCGTCGGCACGCACGTTGCGCGTCAGGTCGAAGCCGTCCATGCGCGGCATTTCGATGTCCACCAGCATGACGTCGGGTCGTGTGACGATGAGCTTCTCCAGCGCATCGACACCGTCCTTCGCGGTGGCTATGCGATAGCCCTCGCGTTCCAGCAGGCGGCTGGTCACTTTGCGCACGGTCAACGAGTCATCCACCACCATGACGAGTGGTGCCGCCGCCGCCTGTGTAACCGGTGCGACCGGAAGCATGTCGCCGTCGCCGGGTGCGCGCAGTGCCAGATCGCTACGGTTGCGGGCTGAAATCGCGACCGGGTTCACGATGAGCGTGACTTCACCGTCCGGCAGAACGGTGGCGCCCGATATGCCCACCAGCTTGGACAGTTGCGGTCCGACCGGCTTGACCACGACTTCCTGGTTGCCGCGCAGCGCATCGACTTCCAGCGCCATGAACTCGTGCCCGCTGTTGATGAGCAGTGCCCAGGTGCCCGTCCCCGGCTGGCTGTGCGCGTCGCCCAGCAGGCGGGGCAGATAGTGGTAGCGGTAGTGCGTACCGAGCCAGTCCTGCCCACCCGAAGCCCGCAAGGCTTCGCCGGCGTTGCCTTTGAGTTCGCGAGCGTGTTGCACCATGGACGACGGGATCGCATACGTCTTGCCGCCACTGCTCACCAGTACCGACTGCGTGACCGCCAGAGTCATCGGCAGAGCCAGCCGGAAGCGCGTGCCATGACCCGCTTCGCTGCTGGTCTCGATACGGCCGCCGAGCGCTGTCGTGGCGTTCTTGACCACGTCCATGCCTACGCCCCGGCCAGCAAGTTCCGACACCTGTGCTGCGGTGCTGAAGCCCGGTTCGAAGATCAGGTTGGTGAGGCGACGTTCATCCGCGATCTCGTCCGTGGCAAGCAGGCCGCGCTCGATGCCGCGTGCCCGGATACGATCGAAGGCCAGACCGGCACCGTCGTCGGCCAGTTCGATCACGATTTCATTGGTCTGCTGCGCCAGCGAAATCACGATCTCGCCGGTTTCCGGCTTGCCCGAGGCAATACGGGCCTCGCGCGACTCGATGCCATGTGCCACTGCATTGCGCAACAGATGTTCGATCGGGCCGGTCATCCGTTCCAGCACTTCACGGTCGAGTTCGATCTGCGTATTGCGCAGATCGAGGTTCACCTTCTTGCCAAGTTCCTTTGCCGACTGCCGCGCCACCCGGTACAGCCGGTCCTCAAGCGTCGAGAACGGCACCATGCGTACCGACATCAGCGCCTGCGACAGCTCGCGGTTCAGTCGTGCCTGCGCCTGGATCGCGGTGTCCGCCGCATCCAGGTTGCGCACAAGGTTGTATTGCACCGTCGTCACGTCGGACAGGCTTTCCGTCATCAGCCGTGACAGCTCCTGCAACCGTGTGAAACGGTCCATTTCAAGCGGATCGAACTGTTCGTTGTGCGCTTCCGCGGCCGCCATGCGCGACTGCATCTGGCTTTCGGCGTGAATCTCGATTTCGCGCAGCTGGCCGCGCAGACGCTGCACGTTCTCGGTGAGATCGTTCAAGGAGCCCCGCAGTGCACGCAGCTCGCCCTCGATACGGGTGCGCGAGATGCTCATTTCACCCGCCTCGTTCACGAAGCGGTCGACCATGTCCGAGCGCACACGAACGGTTGGCCGCTCGCGCAGGCTTGCGGCGTCTTCCTCGCCTGCCGTCGCAACGGTGCCCTCGACGGCCGGATCACCCGCGGCGGCCTCGGGTTCGGGCTCCGTCGGTTCGCCGCGTTCGAGCCTGGACACCAGCTCCTCGCAGCGGTCGTAGGCCATTTCCAGTTCGTCCAGAACCAGCGGGCGATCCTCGGCACCGCAAGGTGCTTCGATCACCCCTTCCATGCTGTGCACCAGATCGCCGAAGCGCATGACGCCAGCCATGCGGGCACTGCCCTTGAGCGTATGCAGTTGCCGGCGCAGTGCGTCCGAAGCGGACAGCCGGGTCGAATCTTCTCGCCAGGCTCGCAGTTCGTGGCCGATTTCCCCGAGCAGGTCGTGTGCTTCCTCGATGAAGATGGGCAGCAGTTGCGGATCGATCTCGTCGCTGACGCGTCTTTCCTCGTTGTCCATCGCGCGCAGCGGCGCCGCGACCGGTCTTTGCGTGGCCGCGCCGGTCGCTGGCGGCATCGAGAACTCTGCCGGCAGCACCACTTTCTCGAAATCCATGTCGCCGGATGTCGTCGCGGTGTCGGCGCCAGGCTGTGGCGCGGACCGGACCGGAAGGTCGATCGCCGGCTCCTCCAGCGCAGGTGCACCGGTCGTACCTTGAGCGTCCGGTGGCGACAGCCGGTCCGCATCGGTGGCGGGGTCCGCCACGGCTTGCAGGTCGGTGCCGATCTCGGGATCGGCGTCGACAGGCGCTGTAACGGGCGGCGGCTCGGGAAGCGTATTGCCGTCGGCATCCAGACCCCGGTGGAAACCCGCGACATCGCTGAGCACGGAACGCGCCGCCGCGGGCGATACCTTGTCGTCAAGCTCACTGGCCGGCAGTTCGAGTACCGGCAGCGCAAGCGGCGCGTTGCCGACGAACAGCGCATCCAGCCGGGATACGAGATCGGGCGCGCCCTGAGCCTCAGCGCCCTCGGCCACGGCCGAAATCTGTGCCTCCAGCGTGCCGGCGACGGTGTTGAAAAGCGCCGATTCGTGATCTTCCGGTGCGCGGCCACGCATCGTGCAGCGATCCATCGCATGTTCAAGCGACCGAGCCAGCTGGCTGATGTCCTGCTGGCCGACGGTGAGCGAAATGCCCCCCAGCGTATGGGCAGCGATCAGGCTGTCCTGGTTCGGCATGAGCGACGGATTCAGATGCAGCCGTGTCAGTTCGCGACGCAAGGTCGCCAGATGACCACGCGCCTCCGCGACGTATAGATCGAACAGCGTGCGGTCGGCACCGGCATCGAGCGCAAGATCCTGAGCGTCGATCTCCGCGGTGATATCGATCGGTTCGATCTGTTCGATCTGTTCGATCGTACCGGACTCGCTTGCGGGCTCACCCGCGGCAAGCGCCTCGACGACCGTTTCCGGTTCCGCCTCAAGGTCGAGATCGAAATCGATGTCGAGGGCACCGGACTCCGGCGCGGCCCCATGTTCGAGCTCGGCGGCCTGCTCTTCTTCGTCAAGGTTGAAATCGAGGCCCGCGTCCAGTTCGAGATCCAGTGCTTCGACGGCGGCCGGCGGCGGCACGCTTGCAGGCGCAGTTTCCGCGTCGCCGCAAAGCAGGGCATTGCAGGCATCGGTCAGCCAGCCGTGGTCCGGGGTGGCGGTATCGCCGTCCGCCAGCTGCTCGACCCAGCCTTCGAACAGCGCGCGCGCACGGTCGAGCAGATCGAACAGTTCGGGCGTTCCGTCGCGTTCGCTGGACAGCCAGCGGTTCATGACTTGCTCCACCCCGTAGGCGGCTTCGCCCAGGTCGCGCAGACCGACCATGCGACCACTGCCCTTGAGTGTGTGGAAGCCGCGACGCAGCGCAGTCAGCAGGTCGGCACTGTGCGGCGCCTGGCGCGCCGCTTCGATTCCGGTCGCGACGTTGGCAAGGACTTCGCGCGCTTCCTCGATGAAGATTTCAAGCAGTTCGGCGTCGAACTGTTCCTGGCTGGCTTCCGCCAGACGCACCGTGTCGGCCGATGGCGCAAGCGATTCCACCGGTGGTTCGGCCAGTGCCTGTACCGCCTCTCCCATTGCGTCGTCGCCTGCCGTCAGCGCAGCGAGCGCATCGCCGACCCGCCTCTCAAGCGATTCGTCGGCCAGCAGCTTGGCGTCCTGCCGTATTGTTTCGAGAGAGCGCCGCAGTTCGTCGCGGGTACCTTCGTCGGCATCGCCGCGCGTCAGCCGGTCGAGCAACTGACCGGCTTCTGCGCGTCGGGCGGCCAGTTCCGACTCGACGCTGGCTTCGTTGCCCTCGCCTGCGCTGGCGTCCGGGCTCTTGCGGGGATTCAGGATGGTGTCCAGGTCGGCGGGTCCGTACTGCAGCTTGTCGACGAAGAAACCAAGGCCGGACAGTTGATGCGCCAGGGCTTCGAATTCTCCGTCGGCGGCAAGGTGGTCCGGCTGGGCCATCTGCGCGATCTGCTGCGCGCATCGACGCACCAGCGCGGCAGCGCCATCCTGACCCAGCATGTTCAACGCACCCTCGATCTGCTTGAGCGGCGCTGCCAGACCGGCCAGTTCCGGCGCCCGAGACGGGTTGCGGAAGTAGGCGTCCAGCTGCTGTTCGACTTCGGTCAGGCTGACCAGTATTTCGCGGGCCACCTGACCCATGAACAGTCGTTCCTGGGCACGGCGCGACATTTCGTCGAACAGCGGAATCTGCATCGGCGGCAGGGATTCGCCGAGACGTGCGCGGGAGAGCCTGTCGATCAGGGTATCTACCTGGTTCGGCAGGTCGTCCGCCTGGGCTCGGCTGAACTGTTCGATCAGTGCGTCCATCACGAGCAGAGCCGTGGCGACTTCCATCGCCAGATGTTCCTGGTGCTGCAACGGGTCGCGGCGCAACCGCTGGCCGAGATCGAGCAGCGCGGCCGTCAGCCTCACCAGATCGGGCTGGCCGACGCGGCTGCTGGAGGCCATCATGGCTTCGCATTGTTCATGGAACTGCGGCAGTGCCACCGCGGCGCCCGAAGAAAAGCGGGTCCATGCCTCTTTGGCCTGACCGAGCGACTCACGCAGTGCGGCCAGCGACGGGCGCAGTGCCGCAATGTCGTCGCGCGCGTCGGTGTCGAGCGGCAGCAGCGCGTCCAGCCGGTAGAGGTCGCGCACCGTGCGCAATGCCGCCGACGGCTGTTCCGCTGTCGCAATGTAGTACAGAGAGTCGCGCATCAGCCGCTCCGCGACGCCGCGCGAGCCTTCGAGCAGCCGGCGCATCTGCACGTCGATGCGCGCACACAGCCGTTTGATGAAGAAGTCGCTCTGGATGGCCCCCTGGGCCATGCCGTCGAACAGTGCGCCGGCCACCCACCAGAAAGCGCGCGTGGCCGGCGCGGTCTGCGTCCGTTCGATCGCACCGACGGCCTGCCGCATCTGGATCAGGCCATCGCGGTCTTCGCGCAGGAAGCGCAGCAGGCCGCGCTCGAACTGGTTGCGCGCGCCGCGAAGCGCGCGCGCCCGTTCCAGCGGGGAGAGCGTTACCGTACCCTGCCCCGTGACCGGTGGTCGCAGGCCGAGGTCGGGGAAGAACAGTTCCGACGGCGCCACCACCGATTCGCCGCGCAGCGCCATCAGGTCGCGGTACACCGGCATCAGTCGCATGGGTTGGTCGGCGCCGCCCGCCACCAGCTCGTCAAGATGGGCGCGCAGCGCGGCGATCGCACGCTTCACCGTGGCACCGGCCAGTGCGGTGTCTCCCAGGCGACCAGCGCTCCAGTCTGTCAGCACCTGTTCCAGGGCATCGCAGAAGTGGGTCACGCCATCGAGGCCGACAATGGCGAGTGCGCCACGTGCCTGATGCAGGTGGGTCTGCGCGAATTTCAGTGCCTCGGCTCCGCTGGCACTGTCGCCGAGTGACTCGGCGGCGCGCACCAGGGCCAGATCGATTTCGCCGCGGACCCAGATCAGCGGGCCCAGATCCTGTTCGCTGGTGGAGGTGTTCATACCTTGAAGCCCGCGACCGAGCCCTTGAGTTCAGCCGCGAGATCCGCCAGCTGGCCGATGGAGACCGCGGTCTGCTTGGTGCCGACCGTGGTCTGCTCCGTGATGCGCAGGATGCCCTGCATGCCCTGCGCAACGCGGGTCGCCTGTTCCGCCTGGACCTGGGCCGAGGAGGAAATGGTTTCGATAAGCTGCGCCAGTTCCGACGACACGGTGGAAATCTCGCCCAGGGCCTGGCCGGCGGCGTCGGACAGGCGCGCGCCCTCGACCACGCCGCGGGTGGAGTTTTCCATCGCCGCAACGGCGTCCTGCGTATCGGTCTGGATGGTGCGGACGATGGCGGCGATCTGCTTGGTCGCCTCGGCAGAGCGCTCGGCAAGGCGCTGCACTTCTTCAGCCACCACGGTGAAGCCGCGGCCCGCTTCGCCAGCGCTGGCCGCCTGGATGGCCGCGTTCAGCGCCAGCACATTGGTCTGTTCGGTAATGTCCGAAATCAGTTCCACGATTTCGCCGATCTCCTGCGACGATTCGCCCAGGCGCTTGATGCGCTTGGACGTTTCCTGGATCTGCTCGCGGATGTCGTTCATGCCGCGGATCGAGTTCGACACCGCGGTCGAGCCGTTCTGCGCCGCAGCCAGCGACTGGCGCGCCACCTGTGCCGAGCGGGTCGCTTCCTGCGACACCGTGTTCATCGACTGGGCCATGGACAGAACCGACTGGCCGGACTCCGTCACTTCGCGTGACTGCTTTTCCGCCGCCGAGAGCAATTGAGTGGAAATGCGCTGCGCGGTTTCCGACGCCTCGGTCACCCGGCTGGCGGCATCGTTGATACGCTTCACCAGCACCGACAGCTCTTCAATCGTGTAGTTCACCGAGTCGGCGATGGCACCGGTAATGTCTTCCGATACCGTTGCACGTACCGTCAGGTCACCGTCGGCCAGATCGCCCATCTCGTTCATCAGCCGCAGAATGGCCTGCTGCGTCATGTCCTTCTCGCGCTTCGCTTCCTCGCGAGCGCTTTCCGCTTGCAGGCGTTGCTGGTTCTGGTCTTCGTTGTAGGCACGCACCATCATGAACACGCTGGCCAGCGCCAGCAGTACGCACAACGCACCGGCACCGGCCAGCGCGAGACGGCCTTCGCGTTCGCCGACATAGCCGGCGCCCAAACGGTCGGTCAGTGTCGACAGCGTACCTGCGTCAGCGATCACCGCAGCGCCAGCCTTTCGCGCCGTGGCCAGCGCGTCGGCCGCGTCCAGATGCCCGGAAAGCGCAGCGAGCGATGGATCGATGGCTGCACGTGCGCCGGAGAATGCCTCGCGCGCACCGCCGTCGGCGGCCTGTTCGATCTGCGCGGCCGCTTCTCGCAGCGCACGCACACTGCGACCGAGCCCTGCCGGCATGTCGGCATGGCTCGCATGCACACCGGCCTGGACCTGGCTCAGCAGCGCGGAAAAACTGGCGTACAGGGCAGCTTCCTTGCTGGCGCGTGCGATGGCCAGCTGCGCCGTCGCCGAGGCGAGCGCCGGAGCGTTGCGGTCGAGGGCTCGCGCGGCGTCGCCCAATGCCCGCAGACCTTTCTGTTGCGCCAGCACCGCCGATACGTTCCGGTCGAAACCGGACCAGGCAGTGTCCAGCTGCTGCAGCAGAGGCTGTACCGCGCTCGAGCTGGCCGGTACCTCCACACCGTCGATCTCGCCGCCCTGCGTCACCCGGTCGAGCAGCTTGAAGAAGGCGTCGCGGCTGCCCGCCAGTTCGGCGAACGCCGCCTCCTCGCCGGCCAGCGCCTGCTGCGCCGACTTCGCCATGCTCTGGCTCAGCGTGCGCATCTGGCCGGCGGCCGAAACGTAACTGGCGTTGTAGCGGGTGATGCGCAAGTCCTGCCAGACCAGGAAAGCGGCGATCACCACGAAGAACACGAACAGCGTTCCGAGCACGCGTACCTGTTGCTCCAGAGGGAGGTGACCTATCAGCGGCAATCGCCCGCGCAACAGACCGAGTGCACCGCGCGATGCAACGGTCTTGCCGGACGGGGCAACAGCGCGGGCGGATTTCAGTCCTGGGATGTTCAGTGCCATCGTGGCCTTTCCTCGGAAACTGGTCTTGAATGACAGTGTGCTGTCTGCCCCGGCAGGGTGCGCTCAGGCACCGACGTCCAGAAAGCGTTCGCCGGCATACAGCCGGCGTGGATCGAGCCGGCGCCAGCGCCGGCCCTGCGTATCGGAAAACTGGGCGGACACCCATGGTCGCGGATCGGCGGCCGCCTCGGCAGGTTCGAAGTCCTCAAGTGCGCGCAGGCCCAGCACGCGGGATACGAGCAAGGCGCAGTTGCAGTTGAACTTGGCGTGCGGCAGCAGCAGGCGCGCATCGGCATTGAGCGGCGTCGGCGGGCCACCCTGGAAGGCCGAAAAATCGCTGACGGCGTACAGGACACCCCGCACGTTGGCGACGCCGCGCATCCAGTCGATGGTCAGCGGAACCGGTGTCAGTGCGGGAACCGGCAGGATCTCGCCCGATTCGGCGAGATCGATCAGCCACGACTCGCTGCCCGCCTGCAGTCCGAGCAGGGCACGCGCGCTGGTACGTGTCGCGGTATCCGCCAGCTTGCGGGCGAGTTCTTCCTGGAACTCTCGCAAGGACAGCTTAGCCATCGTTGTCCGCCGTGCCGAGCTGCGCGATGCGACCGAGCAATTCCTCCAGGTTGACCGGCTTGACCATATAGTCCAGTGCGCCCTGGCGCATGCCCCAGATGCGGTCTGTCGGGAGATCCTTGCTGGTGCACATGATGACCGGAATATCGCGCGTACTGTCGTCGCGCGTGATGGTGCGGGTGGCCTGATAGCCGTTGATGCCGGGCATGACCACATCCATCAGGATCAGGTCGGGCTTTTCCGCCTTGGCCTTCTCTATTGCTTGTTCGCCATTTTCGGCGATGATCACCTCGAAACCCTTGCGGGTGAGGAAATCGTTCAGAACATGGCGTTCGGTGGGCGAATCGTCCACCACCATGATGCGCTTGATCGCCATCGTCGGCTCCGCGTTCAGTGAGTACGGTCAGTGCATCTCATTCAGCGCCGCTGCGCGCGTGACGCGATACCGCCTGCAGCAGACTGTCTTTCGTGAAGGGTTTGGTCAGGTATTCGTCGGAGCCGACCATGCGGCCGCGGGCGCGGTCGAACAGACCGTCACGCGAAGAGAGCATCACGACCGGGGTCGCGGCGAACCGCGGGTTCTTCTTGATCAGTGCGCACGTCTGGTAACCGTCGAGCCGCGGCATCATGATGTCGCAGAAGACCACCTGCGGATGGTGATCGCTGATCTTCGACAGCGCGTCGAAGCCGTCCTCGGCCAGCACCACCTGATAGCCTGCCTGGACCAGAAAGATTTCGGCGCTGCGGCGTATGGTGTTGCTGTCGTCGATCACCATCACCTTGACGCCCGCATTTCCGCCCGATTCAGCCAAGACGCTTCCTCCTAGTGCACGCAACGCAAGCCGTCACGATCGTCCGCAGCGGTGACATGCGGCAGATCTTCATGTGGCGTGAGCACCGCTGGTCCATCCGGGATCGTCGCCGTTGCGCAAATCAGATCCGGACCATTTCGAAATCGTCCTTGCGCGCGCTGCACTCGGGACAGGTCCAGTTGGGCGGAACGTCCGCCCAGCGCGTGCCGGGGACGATGCCTTCTTCCGGCAGGCCTGCGGCTTCGTCGTAGATGAAGCCACAGATGAGACACATGTAAGTCTGGAATTCGGCCGTGACAGTGGAACTCATGGCAAGCTGCTTTGTTAGAATCCGGTCGATAATAGCGTAATTAACCTTCTGTAACGACAATCCGGGCTCGCGCTTTATGGTCAACTCCGATGTGCGGGCGCTTCCTCCGCTTGTCATGTGTTTTTCCGCTACCGACCCCACGGGCGGTGCGGGCATGCAGGCCGATCTGATGACGCTTGCGGCGCTCGGCTGCCACGCGCTTACGGTCGTGACGGCCGTCACGGTGCAGGACAGTGCGGGGGTGGAAGAGGTCGTGCCGATGGACGACGACCTGCTGGTCGATCAGGCTCGCGTGCTGCTCGCCGACATGCCGGTCGCGGTCTTCAAGATCGGGGTGATGGGCAGCGTGGAGAACATCGCCGCCATCGCCGAAATCGTCTCCGACTATCCGGACGTACCGGTCGTGCTCGATCCGGTGCTGACCTCCGGGCGCGGGGACGAACTGGCGGACGAAGACATGGTGATTGCGTTGCAGGAACTGCTCTTGCCGCTGACCACCGTGCTTACTCCGAACAGTCTGGAGGCACGCCGTCTGGCGTTGACCGACGACGATGACGACGACCGTGATTTTGCCGACGACGACGAGGGCGAAACCGACGGTGGCGACGAGGACGATGAGGGCGACATCGCACCCTCGCTCGACCAGTGCGCACGCCAGCTCATCGCCGCCGGTTGCGCCCACGTACTGCTGACCGGCACGCATGAATCGACCACCCGTGTCGCCAACGTGCTTTACGGGCGCAATGGCGTCATACGCCGCGACGAGTGGGACCGCCTGCCTGGCAGCTATCACGGCTCCGGCTGCACGCTGGCGTCGGCGCTCGCAGCCTGGCTGGCGCACGGACTCGATGTCGGCGAAGCTGCGCACGCGGCGCAGGAATACACCTGGCGCACACTGCAAGCCGGTTTCCGTCCCGGCATGGGTCAGCATCTGCCGGACCGCTTCTTCTTCATGCGCGATAGCCACGCGATTGCCGAGGCGTCGCCTGACGGCGACGATGGCAATGACACGTAAGTCGCTGCGCGGCCTGTACGCGGTGACGCCGGAAGCGCTGAGCGGCGCCGCGCTTTACCGCGCGGCCGAAGCCGTCTGTGGCAACGGCGCCGTCGTACTGCAGTACCGCAACAAGTCCGGCGACGCCGCACGCCGACGCGCCGACGCCGACGCGCTGCGCGCCATCACCACCGTCTGTGGCGCGCTGTTCGTCATCAACGACGACATCGAACTGGCGAAAGCCTGCGGCGCCGACGGCGTGCACGTCGGACGCGACGACGGCGGCCCGGCGCTGGCGCGCAAGGCGCTCGGCCGTGACGCGCTGATCGGCGTGTCCTGTTACGACGACCCGGCGCTGGCCCGGGCCGCCGCGCGCGACGGCGCCGATTACGTCGCCTTCGGCTCGATGTATGCGTCGAGCACCAAGCCCGCCGCACCGCCGGCCTCGATCGGCCGTTTCGCCGAAGTGGCCGAACTCGGCCTGCCGCGCTGCGCCATCGGCGGCATCACGCTGGCGCGTGCGCCGGAACTGATCGCCGCCGGCGCCGATCTGCTGGCGGTGGTGTCCGATCTGTTCGACGCGCCCGACATCGCGGCGCGCGCCCGCGCCTACGCCCAGCTTTTCTGAAGGAATTCCCCATGAGCACCCGCAATGAACAACTTTTCGAACGCGCCCAGCGCAGCATTCCGGGCGGCGTCAATTCGCCGGTGCGCGCCTTCCGCTCGGTCGGCGGCACGCCGCGCTTCTTCACCTGCGGCCAGGGCAGCCGGTTGTGGGACGCCGACGGCACCGAATACATCGACTACGTCGGCTCCTGGGGCCCGGCCATCCTCGGACATGCTCATCCCGAAGTGATCCGGGCGGTGCAGGAAGCGGCGGTCGGCGGCCTCTCGTTCGGCGCGCCGACCGAAGCGGAAATCCTGATGGCGGAAACGATCTGCGCGCGTGTGCCGTCGATCGAACAGGTGCGCCTGGTCAGCTCCGGCACCGAAGCGACGATGAGCGCCATCCGGCTGGCGCGCGGCTTCACCGGCCGCGACGCCATCGTGAAGTTCGAAGGCTGCTACCACGGCCACGCCGACAGCCTGCTGGTGAAAGCCGGCTCCGGCGCACTCACCTTCGGCAATCCCAGTTCGGGCGGCGTGCCGGACGACTTCGCCAAGCACACGCTGGTGCTCGACTACAACGACGTGCAGCAGCTCGAAGACTGCTTCCGCAACCACGGCGACCGCATCGCCTGCGTCATCGTCGAGCCGGTGGTCGGCAACATGAACCTCATCGTGCCGAGCCGCGAATTCATCGACGCGATGCGCGCGCTGTGCACGAAGTACGGCACCGTGCTCATTTTCGACGAAGTGATGACCGGCTTCCGCGTCGGCCCGGTCGGCGCCCAGGGCCTGTTCGGCATCACGCCCGACCTGACCACGCTGGGCAAGGTGATCGGCGGCGGCATGCCGGTCGGCGCCTTCGGCGGCCGGCGCGACATCATGTCCGCCATCGCGCCGCTGGGCGCGGTGTATCAAGCGGGCACGCTGTCCGGCAACCCGGTCGCGGTGGCCGCCGGCCTGAAGACGCTGGAACTGATCGACGTACCCGGCTTCCACGACCGCCTCGCTGCCCGTACCAGGCAGTTCTGCGACGGCCTGGTCGCCGCCGCGAAAGAGGCTGGCGTCACCTTCTCCGCCCAGTCGGTCGGCGGCATGTTCGGCCTGTACTTCCGCGACGGCTGCCCGGCGAGCTACGCCGAGGTGATGCAGTCCGACCGCGAGCGCTTCAACCGCTTCTTCCACGCCATGCTGGACGCCGGCGTCTACCTCGCACCGTCGGCCTTCGAAGCCGGCTTCGTATCGGCCGCGCACAGCGAGGACGACGTGGCGCAGACCATCGCGCGGGCGAAAGCGGCGTTTGCGAAAGTGGCTTGATGCCGGAGAGGTGTAGTACAGGATTCCTCTCACGCCGCAAGCAACAGGGACAACAAAGGACGCGTCGAACGGGCGGATGATCGGCTGACCGTAATCGAGCTAGCCCAGACAGTGTCCGGCTGGCGCTCGTTTTTTCGAAGCCGGCAACGCGCAATCGATCACGACGACCGAAATACGCCGGGCTTCCTCATCCGTGAGGGATGCGCGCAGTTGCTCCTCCAGTTCGGCGGCTGTGCGCGGCTTCTTCACCCCGTTCCGTGGCATTCCGCTTCCGCCGAACCAGAACACGAGGTAGATGCCGAAGCCGTCCGTTCCCGGGTCGCGGGTGTAGCGCTCGATCAGTTGTTCGCGGATCGCACGCCAGAGGTCTTTGTGGGAGTCCTTCTTGATCTCGACGGGGACATTGAACCCGTTGGCACCGCCCATCGATACCCGTATGTCCGCCCGCTTGTCGTCGGCGTAATAGATCTCTTTGATCGCATCGACCCCTTGTTTTGCGAGCCTGTCCTGAAGATCGGATAGCAGGGCGTCACGACAGGCGTTCTCGGGTTTTGGATGCTCCGGATTGCCAGCCTTGCTGTAACTCCAGTACTGGCGGTAGTCGTTGGTACTGCCGTCGCGAATCCTTTTTGCCAGGTCCTGCAGGTGTGCAACGGTGAGTGCGGCGAGGTCGGCTGCATTGGCCGGTTCCCGATTGACCAGGGTTCGGCAGACATCGTTGATGTCGAGTCGTCGGAAGGTCGCCTTGCGCCGTGCGATACGTTGCGCGTGAATGTAATGGCGAAGCGTGCCTAGCCACCGCGTCAATCCGGGCTGGGCCAACAGTCGTTCCAGTTCGCGGCCGGCGTCTTCGGAAGGGTCGTTGCCCAAAGTGTTGATGAATCCCCTGACCACATCGGCAACCTGCATCGCCTGGGTGACGGAATGCACCCCTTCGGGCCTTTCGGGCGGGCTGTTCGGGGCGAGCATTTCGATCAACATGCCGATGGTCGGTATTGAAAGCCCGCTGGTGAGCCCGGGCCACCGTTCGCCTTCGGCAAGAAACCCGCCCAGGTGGCCGAGCAGCGTTTCGCGGTGGCCCAGATGTTTCTTCAACTTTGGCGCGTACTCGTCAGGCGACATCATCAGTCCGCACGCGAGCCAGTAGGTGCGCTGTGCAGCGGTCATGCATCCCTTGGCCAGTCGGGCCGAAATGATGTTGGTCAGCACCGCGCGATCCAGGTGGCGCAGTCCGGCCTTCAGTAGTGGATCCAGCACGTTCAGGAGCAATTTCTCTTTCGCGCGCAGCGGGAAGCCTTCGAGCATGCGCGGTACCGCGCACCGGGCAAGTTCCGCCATATTGTCGTCGCCGTAACCCAGTCGCCAGATGCCGTAAAGATGATCGCGTCCGGCGCGAAGCCGCGCCAAGGCATAACTCGCGAGCACGTCCGCGACCAGTGCCGGCCGTGCGTCGATTAATGCGTCCAGCCAGTCGCCCGGGATCTCGGCGTCCCAGGTCAACCGGAACGCGACCAGCGTGCTCAGCAAGGCCTCGTTCAGTTCGAGGGCTGCAGCGGGATCGCTGGCAAAGAGCTCGGTCATGCCGACAAGACAGGGCTGGCGTATGTAGTGCCGCTGTCCTTTAGTGTCGAGATCGGTGATCTCGATGACCGTCGGAAGGTCATCCCGTTCTAGCGTGCAGCGGAAGCCCTGGAAGATTGCATCGACCAACTCGTCGTCCGGCCCGACAAGATCAAGGAGCCGTGCGCGCGGGGTTTCGCCGGAAATGCCGGAATAGAGGTCGAGGTAGACCCAGGCGAGTTGATCCAACAATGATGGCTGAGCCGAGCCTGTGCGAATCTCATCGATGCGCTTGTGCAAGCCCTCTCGCATCGCTGACTGTCGATGCGTGCGTTCTTCCTTGTTTTTCTTCTTCCGGAGGAAGTCCCGCCGTCGCCAATCGTCAAGCTCCCACGATGTGAACTTCGCGAGGATCGACTCGAACTCCGGACACTGACTGATCCACGGATCGAGAAACTCCAGAGATTCATTTGTCGGCCAGGACTGACCACCTTGAGCGATCAGATGCCTGACCGCTTCGGAGAAGTAATGATTGCGCACCCCGGTATTGGGCGCAGCAACAGCGCGGTGCAGCAGCCAGTCCGCGATGTCGCCCGGAGCGTCTGCCTCGTAAAGGCACAAATCCGCTTTACGGAGGCACGAAAGGACGTCCGCTGGATCGGTGCAGGCGCTCTCTGCTTGGAGTAACACCGCCTTGTAACGCTCGGGGCGCGCCTTGAACCATTGAGCAATGCGTTGCTTTTCATTATGTTCAATCTGCCCGACACCGTACTCATTCAGACCCGTGCACAGCCAGTCGTGAAGGCGCGCGTCGTCAATCCGGTCGCCATGTATTTCAAGTGCGCGAGCCAACAGTCTGCCGGCCACGCGTTCGCCTTCAAGCTCAGTAAGTGCTTCACGCAGTTCCTTCCGGTAGGCGACCATCTGATCTAGCACCTCCGGCAGCAGCGCATCGAGCACGCTTTTATCGAAGTGGACTGACCAGAACATGCGATACGTGCCAATGAATCGCTCCCGCCTCCGAGCATGCAGAAACTCGAAAATTTCCTTCGGCGCGAGCTCATGCGGGAACAGGCGGGTCAGGATGCGCCCGGTCAGTTCGTCGTTTTCGTCGATCAAGCGATCAACATGTGCGTCTCTGGCGAAGGCGAGCAGGCAATCCCTGTTCGCTTTCGTGTCGAGCATCAGAACGTCCAGCGCGGTCGCGCGAATATCCGCGCGATAACTCGCGTTTCGAGCGATGCGTTCTAACTGGCTGTTGATCAGCCGAAGCTCCCCTGGACTCGCAATTGTTGGCAGCGGGGGACCAAAGAGCAACGCGTCAAGAACGCAATCAAGCAACGCCATATCCGCGTCCGTCGAGGCCGGTTTTTCGAGCATCCGGATGAATGTCGGCACCATGTCCCGACTCGACAGGGCGCCGAACTGTGTAGCGGTCCAGTCCTCGGAACGGAAGTGCTCGTAGCGTTCAGCTTCGGCTTTGAATGCGGAGAGCACGCGGACCTTGTCCTCGACGGTGAAGGCGCTCACGTCCCCGTACAGCACGATGCCCAGCGGGTCGCGATCGATGAGCGCTTCGCGTGCAGTGCGGCAGTGTGCCGCCAGCCACGCAGCCAGTCCGCGGAGCTCGGGTACAACGCCACCGTCTTCGCCAACGAGCAGTGCGATGACCCGTCCGACGGGCAAGCCACCGATGTCGATGCGCTCTTTCAGGTACCGCGCGCCCAGATATTCAGCAATGCTGCGATGGACGAAGACGCGTCTTTGTTCGTCGTCTCCCCGCTGGAAAAGGCGCGTACCTGTGGCGGCTTGCAAGGGCAACGTGGCGGGTGCGGTCAGATCGCGCAAAACGGCGTAGCCCTCACCCTCGGTGTTCTCGTCCAGGGTGATTCCCGCAAGGCCGGCGAGCAGTTGAACGGCCCCAAGAAAGCCGGCCGCATCAAGCAAGGCGTCGTCTGACTGCGCGTGCGACCTTCGCGCTGTCTGATGTTCCGTGTTTCGCTCGCGTACCAGTTTCCTGCATGCAAGTTCATAAACACCGGCTCTGCTGTCGGGCCTTTCAGGACCGGCTACCGCTTCAACCATCAGTTCAAGTGTCTGAGGATTGCGCAGCAGGCTATCCAGTCCGTGACGTTCGGCGTCTCGCACGAACGTCTCCGGGTCGGCCACCTCGAACTTGTGTTCGAGCAGGTAGCGGACGTCATCGTCGCTCAAGGGATCGAGATGCAGAACCTTGATTTCGCCATCGGGCGCAATCTTCTTCAGCGCCGTTTTGTCGCTGTCACCAAGCCAGTCAGCCTCGCGGCAGGACAGACGGAACGAAGGCTTTCCCAGCCTCGCCAGATGTCGACGAATCTCGCCCAGCGGGGTCCTCTGGTCATTGCTACCGGCCCGCATTTCGTCAAGACCGTCGATGAAGAGCACCTTGCCAGCAAGGTTCTCCTCCAATTCAGCAAAGTCGCGCGCACTGATGTAATGCCCACCGGATTCCTGGGCTTCCTGCTCGAATGACTTCGTTTTTCCGGCCCCCGGGTCACCCAGCAATACGTAGGCTGGCGTGTCGCGATATTCCGCGAGGGGCTTGATGACGGGTCGTGTGCCGCTACGCTGCCGGAGCGTGCAGGTACGAGGGACCAGCGGGGATAGAGGCGTCTTTGCGCTCATGGACGGCTTGCGACGGAGTGCAGCAAATGAGGGGTAGAAGAAATACTAAACGAGTAACGCCTTCATCCGTCTTTCTGTGACTGCTCGATTTATGGGTCTCGACGGTTCACACAGAGCAACTCTTGTTGCCGGAGAGCAGAACTCGCCACGGCAAACGTGGAGGTGCTGGGCGAGCACGCCCGCCCGTTGTCTGGGTCGTAGCGCTGAAACTCGCTGTCCGCCCACAGCGTCTCGAAGCGGGCCGCGGCGCAGGCAAACAGCGCCTCCTGCGCTCGCTGGGTCAGCTTGACCGTCCACTCCAGCCCACCGGTCAGCGCAGCTCCAGACAGGTTGGCGCTGCCGACATACGCCGAACCGAAACCTGTCTTGCGCTGGAACAGCCAGGCCTTGGCATGCAGGCGGGTGCGCCGGCCATCCAACGATACACGGACCTCGCAGCCAGGCAGCCGCGCAAGCTCATCCAGTGCACGTGCCTCGGTCGCACCTGTGTAGGTGGTGGTGAGGATGCGCAGCCGTGTCTTCGGTTGCGCCTGAACCTGTTGCTGCGCGCCCTTGGCCATGATCTGCCGCAGCACATCCTGCAGCTTGCGCACGCCAGAGACCGTTATGAAGCTGACCAGGATGTCCACCTGATCGCTCGATGCCAGCTCGCGACGAATCTCCTGCAGCAGCGAGGGAGAGCCTTTGCCTGCCGTGAATAGCCGGGGCACGCCCAGCCCGATCTCCGGCGACACGGGGAACTGCTGGTCGCGCTGCACGGCCCTCAGGATCCGCAACGGCGGCGCCACCAAGTCCACCACTTCGCCAGCCGCAGAGGCGCCGTCCGCGCTGCTTCCAGCAAGCCGCTGACGCAGTATCACCAACAACCCGTTCACCAGTTCGAGTTGTCGCTTTGCCTTCTCGGCCTCGTCCCCAGACACATCGTCGAGGATGGTCGAGAGCTGGCGGGTGATGACATCGGCTAGGAACTCTGCTGCTCCGCCCTCGAGCGCCGACACATCGGCGCGCGACGGATCGAGGTCCGCCAGCGATCGGGCAAGTCCCTCGGTCAACAGCAGGTCGTAGAGACCATCGGGCAATGCCATCGTTGTCCATGGAGTCAGTTGATCGGGCGCGTGCCACGGCAGGCCGGATAGCCGGTGCAGCCCCAGAACTCGCCGCCTACGTTGGTGCCGCGTTTGGCGGTGCGCCGAACCGGTTCGGCAAATATCAGAAGGTACTTCCGCGAGACCGCAACGGGTACCGCGGGCAACATGCGAGAGATCAATCAGCAGATCGTCATCTCAGCGCCTTGTCGCGTGCCGGCGATCAAGGAACAAACCGAAATCGTCCGCCGCGTCGACACGCTCTTCGCCTTCGCTGACCGCCTTGAAGCCCGCCACCGGGCGTCTGACGCCGGCCCGCGCAGCGGCGCGCGGCAGAAAGCGGTCGATCTGAATGCTTCGTTGCGCTACGACCGGTCTTCCGGCCACTGCCTGCGCGCATGCAGCAGCCGCAGTACGCGCACGCAATCGGCGGTGAGGTCATAGACCACGACATAGTTCGGATGGATCACCAGCTCCCGCGTTCCGGCAACCCGGCCTTCCCGGCCGAGGGCAGGATGGGCGGTCAGGCGGGCGGTGCGGTCAGAGATCGACAGGTCGAGTGCTGCCGCAGCGGCCGGGTTGTGTCGTGCGATGTGCGTGCGGATGTCGCGGCGGTCCTGCGCAGCAAGCCGCGTCCACAACAGTTTCAAGATCTGTCGGCGGCTTGGGCGCGTGTTCCGGCACGCCATGCGGCGGCTTCGGCTTCGACTTCTTCCGCGAGCAGCAGCTCGCCAGCGTTCGCGGCGTCCTGTCCGGCCTGCACCTGGCGGCGGAACCAGGCGTCGTGTTCGGCGGAGTCCTGCTGCTGCCGGACGTAATCCCGCATGAAGTCCCTCAGCAGCTGCGCACTGGTCCGGTCACGGGACTTCGCGGCTGCGGTGAAGTCATTCTTCAGGGATTCTTCGACCCGGAAGGTAAAGGTGGCATCGCTCATGGCGCCGTCTCATATGTTATATCGTCAGTACAGCGTAGCACGTGTACGAGTGCCGGGCAGCCTTGCGGATCAGCGGCTCCCGGATCACGCGTGTCGTAAACCGGGTGAGCGGGGCAGGGCTCACCGCTGCCGCGTGCGGACGGATTCCTGCAGGTGCGCCCCGTCTGGAGGTCGTCGGTGTCGAGGGGCTGATCGGGTCCTTACAGCCAGTTTTCGCTCAACAGCCCCGGCCTACGCTCGACTTCGCGAGCCGGCTGACCCTGGCTGGCGCGTTCGTTCATGAAGTCGTCGGTGTGTATGTTTGAGCCGCCGAGGAAGAAGCTGTCCCACATCGCATCTGCCGGGGAAATGATGCGTTCCTGGCCGGCGACGCGGATGACGACCTTCTTCACCTCTTCAGGAAATTGCACCTCGGCAGGGAGGCGCACGGCCTGGGTGCGGTGGTGGGCAAATACGGTGCTGGCGATCATGGCTTGGCCTCGATCCGATGCTATGTACGCAGACGATATACCTCGTGCCCGTTCCTGCAAAACGGCCACGCGGAGTGTACCCGCCGGTCGATGCACACGGATTCGACCGCCGCACCCCGCTTGCGCCATCATGATCGCCCGCTCGCTGAAGCCCGTTCCATGATCCCCAACGTCCTCACCATCGCCGGCACCGACCCGACCGGTGGCGCCGGCATACAGGCCGATCTCAAGACCTTTTCCGCGCTCGGTGTCTATGGCATGAGCGCGATCACCGCGGTGGTGGCGCAGAACACCTGCGGGGTGCGCAGCTTCGTCGCACTTGAGCCGGATTTCGTCGGCGCGCAGATCGACGCGGTGTTCGACGACGTGCGGGTCGATGCGGTGAAGGTGGGCATGATCGCCAACGCGGCGATCGCCCGCGTGGTGGCGGACCGGCTGCGGCGGTACGCGCGCTGCCCGGTGGTGGTCGATCCGGTCATGGTGGCCAAGAGCGGTGACCATCTGCTGTTGCCGGATGCGGTGGCCGCGCTGCGCGACGAACTGCTGCCGCTGGCCACGCTTATCACGCCCAATCTGCCGGAAGCGGCGGTGCTGCTCGACCGCCCGCCGCCGCAGACGCTGGACGACATGCGCGACATGCTGACCGCGCTGTGCGCGCTCGGACCGCAGTGGGTGCTGTTGAAGGGCGGCCATCTGCGTGCGCCGTACAGTACTGACCTGCTCGCCGGCCCGGACGTCGAACTTGCGCTGCCGGCCCGGCGCATCGTTACCACCCACGATCACGGTACCGGCTGCACGCTGGCCGCCGCTGCGGCAGCGCTGCTGCCGACCACGGACGTGGTGAGCGCGGTGCGCCAGGCGAAAGATTATCTGGGTGCCGCGCTGGCCGCCGCGGACCAGCTGGAGGTCGGCAGGGGACGCGGTCCGGTGCACCACTTCCACGCACTGTGGAAATGACCGGTCACCTCACGCTTTGCCACGGCCGCAGCACCGTTCCCTTCCCCTTGAATCCTGCGGCCTGGGCCCAGTGTCTGCCCTACAGCGTGCCTCGCGGCTTGCGCCCCGACTTCGACGCCAGCGCGTCGTACACCGGGTTGGGCAGCAGCCGCATCACCTTGGCGACGATGCCCATCTGCCACGGAATGACGGCATAGCTGCGCGGGCCGTCGATGAAGCGGGCGAAGCGTTCGGCGGCGTCGGCGGCTTCGAGCATGAAAGGCATCGGGTAAGGGTTCTTCTCGGTCATCGGCGTGTCGATGTAGCCGGGACACAGCGTCTTCACCCCCACGCCGCTGCCGCGCAGTTCGACGCGCAGACTTTCCAGGTAGCTGATTGCCGCGGCCTTCGACGCGCTGTAGGCGCCGGCACCGGGCAGACCGCGGATGCCGGCGACCGAGGCGACGCCGACCAGGGTGCCCGAGCCGCGCGCCTGCATCGCTTTCACGAAGGGCGCGAAAGTGCGCACCAGGCCCAGCACATTGATGTCGAAAATCGCCTCGAAGACGGGCATGTCTTCGCTTTCGCCGGTCAGTGTGCCGGCCGATACACCGGCGTTGCCGATCACGATGTCGGGCAGGCCGACGCGGGCAATGAAGTCGGTGGCGGCCGCGTTGAGCGCATTTTCGTCGCGCACGTCGGCGACGTAATGGACGTGCTTGCCCGGCAGGCTGGCACTCAGGCTTTCGAGCAGTGCGGCGCGCCGGGCGACCAGTGCCAGGGTTGCGCCTCTGGCCGCGTAGTGACGCGCCAGCGCTTCGCCTATGCCGGTCGAAGCGCCGGTCAGAAAGACCAGTGAGGCCGCGCGGGCAGCCGTGGCCGTCCGCGCTCCGGCCTGACTCACTTCTTGCCGCTGGCTGCGCGCTCGGTGCGGGCGCGGTCGATCAGTGCATCGAGATTGGCAATCATGCCGTCGAAGGTACTGCCCAACGCGATGTATTTGCCGTCGACCACCAGCGCCGGCACGCCGGTGAGCTGATAGGCCGCGCTCATCTGCTGGGCGCGCTGTACCTTGCCGGCCACGGCGAAGGACTTGGCGGTTTCCTCGAACTTCTTCCCGTCGACGCCGTTCTTGCCCATCCACGCCGCAATCGTTCCGATGTCGTTGAAGGCTTGCCGTTCGACATGGATGGCATCGAACACCTTGCCATGCAGGCGGTCCAGCTCGCCCAGCGTTTCCAGCGTGTAATAGGTCTGCGCGCCCGCCACCCAGGACTGCCGGAAGATGGCCGGCACGCGCTTGAAGGTGACGTCGGCCGGCAATCTCGCGAGCCACTTCTTCAGCGTCGGTTCGAGGTCGAAACAGTGCGGGCAGCCATACCAGAAGAACTCGATAACCTCGACCTTGGCGCCCGGCTCGGTTGACTGGGCCGGTTTGATCTCGCGATAGTCCTTGTCGATCTGCGGTGCGGCGGAAACGCCCATCGACAGGAAGCCGGCAAAGGCCAGCGTGGCGAGTGTCCTGAATCCGAATTTCATGTGTTCTCCCTTAGTCCCGATCCTGAATCGCTGTCATCGGACAAGCGATGCGTCGATTCCGTTCTGTGCCAGTTCAGCGCGCACGCGCTGCATGTCGTCCGTACTTGCAAACGGGCCGAGCCGCACCCGGTAGAGTGTGCCCTTGCCCGCCACTTCACCTTTCTGTACCGAAGATTCCAGACCGATCAACGCGAGACGCGCGCGCAGGTTGTCCGCTTCGTCTTCCGACGAGAAGGCGCCGGCCTGCAGGATGAGCCGGACGGCCGGTGTCTCGGGTGCCGCCGCCGGCCCCTGTTCGGTGGCAGGGGCGGATGCCTGGGCCGGTACGGTTTCCGCGTCCGGGCCGGGCGTGCGTGCTTCGCCCGGCAACATGTCGTAGAAATCCGGGCGCGGCCTGGCCGGCGCCTTGTCGCCCGGCTTGCCCGGCAGAGCTGCCGGTTCGGCCGGCAGCTCTGCCGGTGCCGGTGTGTTGCTGCGCATCTGCAGCGGCAACGATGAGCCCTTGATGTACCACATGACGCCTGCGCTGAGCAGGACGCCGAGTACCAGACCGACGAAGATGCCGATCAGGGTGCCGCCTCCACTCTTCTTCGACGCGGGCTTCTTTTGCGGAGTTCGGGTCATTTACATGGTTTCCGGTGCGGACACGCCGAGCAGCGCGAGGCCGTTGGCAATCACCTGACGTGTGGCCGCCGCCAGAGCCAGCCGCGCTTCCCGCACCGTCAGATCGTCCACCAGCATGCGCGAGGCGTTGTAGAAGGCGTGGAAGTCCGACGCGACGTCGCGCAGGTAGAAGGCGACCGAATGGGGCGCGCGTTCGATCACCGCCTGTGCGATCACGTCCGGAAACTCGGCCAGACGCTGGGCCAGCAGGAGCTCCTTGTCGCCGGACAGGCTGTCCATCGGCACACCCGGCAGCAGCGACACGTCGAGCGCGTGGTTGGCCACCGCTTCGCGGAGGACCGAACAGATGCGCGCGTGCGCGTACTGGATGTAATAGACCGGGTTGTCGTTCGATTCGGACTTCGCGAGATCGAGGTCGAAATCGAGGTGCTGGTCGCTCTTGCGCAGCACATAGAAGAAGCGTGCGGCGTCGTTGCCGACCTCGGCGCGCAGGTCGCGCAGCGTGACGAAGTCGCCGGAGCGCTTGCCCATGGCCGCCTTTTCGCCGCCTCGGTAGAGCACTGCAAACTGCACCAGCGCGATCTCCAGCTTGTCCGGGTTCTCGCCGAGCGCAGCGAGTGCACCCTTCACGCGCGGGATGTAGCCGTGGTGGTCGGCGCCCCAGACGTCGATCACCAGGTCGAAGCCGCGCGCGAACTTCTCGGCGTGGTAGGCGATGTCGGACGCAAAATACGTGTAGGCGCCGTTGTCGCGGCGGACGACGCGGTCCTTCTCGTCGCCGAAACGGGTGGAGCGGAACCACAGCGCGCCGTCCTGTTCGTAGATGTGGCCGGCGTCCTGCAGGCGCTTGACCGCGCGATCGACGGCGCCATTCGTGTGCAGCGACTGCTCCGGGTACCACACGTCGTAATGAACGCGGAACTCGCCGAGGTCGTTGCGCTGGTCGGCCAGCATGGCGTCGAGTGCGAAGCGGTGCACCGTCCACCAGTCGTCGCCGAGCGATGCCTTGGCCGAGGCGATCAGCGCGTCCAGCATGGCGTCGGCGGTGTCGCCTGGCTGCGAGGCGTCGGGCAGATCGGCGCTGTGGCGGTTGAGCCGCGTACCCTGCTGGATGAACAGTTCGGCACCGATGTCGCGCACGTAGTCGCCGCGGTAGCCATCGGCCGGGAAGTTGATGGCCGTACCCTGGGTTTCCAGGTAGCGCAGCCACACCGACACGGCCAGAATGTCCATCTGGCGGCCGGCGTCGTTTACGTAGAACTCTCGGGTGACCGCGTAGCCGGCGGCTTCGAGCAGATTGGAGAGCGCCGAACCGTAGGCCGCACCGCGGCCGTGGCCGACGTGCAGCGGGCCGGTCGGATTGGCCGACACGAATTCGATCTGCACCTTGCGGCCGGCGCCGCTGTCGGAACGGCCGTAGCGTTCGCCTTCCGACAGGATGCGGCCGACGATGGCCTGTTTCACCGCCGTGCTGAAGAAGAAATTGATGAAGCCGGCACCGGCCACTTCGGCGCGCTCGATCACTCCGGAGGGCGGCAGTTCGCGCACGATGCGTTCGGCGATCACGCGCGGGTTCTGCTTCAGCGCCTTGGCCAGCTGCAGTGCCACATTGCAGGCGAGGTCGCCGTGCGCGGCCTGCTTCGGGCGGTCGAGGATGATGTCGGGCGCGGTGAGGTCCGGCGCCACGCTGGCGAGCGAGGCGTGCAGCAGACGAGTCAGTTCCTGGCGCAGTTCGGGGGTCATGAATGGAACGGGGGCGCGGTGCGCAGATGCATACGGAAGCGGCGAAGTATAACGCGGCGCCATGGAAGGCCGCCGTACGCGGCTTCCGGCGTGGCAGCCCTTCTTGTACAGTGCGCGCTCCCCGCGCTGCCGACGAATTTCGCGACATGACGTATCAAGCCGCCCGCCCGACCGCCCGTTGCGCGCCTGCCGTGCCTGAGGATCGCCCCTGATGCGCTGGCTGCGCCTGCTCAAGATCGTCACTGTCAGCCTGCGCTTCGGGCTGGACCAGATACTGATCGATGCCGGCAGCAAGCTGCGTTTCGCCAGCCTGTTGCGCATCACCCGGCTCGGTCGCCGCTTCGACGCGCCGCGCGCGGTGCGCCTGCGCCAGGCGCTGGAAGCGCTCGGTCCCATATTCGTCAAATTCGGCCAGATGCTGTCTACCCGGCGCGACCTGCTGCCGCCCGATCTGGCCGACGAACTGGCCAAGCTGCAGGACCGCGTGCCGCCCTTCCCGTCGGCGCAAGCGATCGCGCGGCTGGAAGCGTTCTACGGCAAGTCCCTGTCGCAGGTGTTCCGCAGTTTCGAGACGCTGCCGGTGGCATCCGCTTCGGTCGCCCAGGTGCATTTCGCTGTCCTGCCGACTGGCGAGGAGGTGGCGGTCAAGGTATTGCGGCCGGGCATAGAACACATCATCGCCAACGATATCGCGCTGATGGAAACCGCCGCCGTCCTGCTGGAACGGCTGTGGGCGGAAGGCCGGCGGCTGAAAGCGCGAGAGGTGGTGGCGGAGTTTTCCAAACACCTCGGTGACGAACTCGACCTGATGCGCGAAGCTTCGAACTGTTCGCAACTGCGCCGCAACTTCCGCGATTCGCCGCTGCTGGCCGTGCCCGAGGTGTATTGGGACTACTGCGGCCCCGCTGCCATGGTGATGCAGCGCATGTACGGGCTGCCGATTTCGCAGGTCGATGCGCTGCGCGCCCAGGGTGTGGACATGGCGGCACTGTCGCGCGCCGGTGTCGAAATCTTCTTCACCCAGGTGTTCCGCGACGGCTTCTTCCATGCCGACATGCATCCGGGCAACATTTTCGTTGCCCCGGACGGCCAGTACATCGCGCTCGACTTCGGCATCATGGGCACGCTGACCGACGTCGACAAGAATTATCTCGCGCAGAACTTTCTCGCATTCTTCCAGCGCGACTACAAGCGCGTGGCGCAGGCGCACGTAGACGCGGGCTGGGTGCCGCGCGGCACCCGCGTGGACGAATTCGAGGCGGCGATACGGGCGGTGTGCGAACCCATTTTCGACAAACCGCTGAAAGAGATCGAGTTCGGACGCACGCTGCTGCGCCTGTTCCAGGTGTCGCGCCGCTTCAGTGTCGAGATCCAGCCGCAACTCGTACTGCTGCAGAAGACGCTGCTCAATATCGAAGGTCTGGGCCGGCAACTCGATCCGGACCTCGATCTGTGGAAGACGGCCAAGCCCTTCCTCGAACGCTGGATGAGCGAACAGGTCGGCTGGCGTGCGTTGCGTCGCAAGCTGATCGACGAAGCGCCGGGCTGGGCGCTCACCTTGCCCGAACTGCCCCGTCTGGCACATCGCGTGCTGAACCGGGCGGCCGAACCCGATGCCCAGCCCGACCCGGTGGCCGAGCGTCTTCAGCGCAGTCAGCTTCGCTGGCTGCGCATCGTGAGCGCACTGCTGGCGCTGCTGATCGGGATCGAAATCTGGCGTCTGACCGGCTGATCGCCGGCCATCCTAAAGTCGTCCGCTTCGCCGTCGTTAGACCTGCTTCATGCCGCCAGATCACAACGATGAAAACGACCACGGTTGATGCAGTCCGCGCCGGTATGCCGCCCGCAACGGGAGGCGGACGATGAATTCCGCGAATTCCGCCCGCCTCGACGCGCTGGCCGGTTCGATGACCCGTTCCATGCGCGGAGCGGCCATGACCTTTTCCCGCATCGTGGCCGAGCGCGTCGGCATGTCGGTCTCGCACGTCGCGCTGGCCGACCGCAGTGCGCTCATGCGCAGTCTGTGTGCGCTCGACGAATACAGTGGCGGCCGTCTGTGCGTGATCGCGCAGCGCATGACGACGCCCGGTGGCGGTCATGCCGAAGCCTTGCTGGCGCTGCCGGAAGAAGGCGCGCTGCTCATCGTCCGCCGCATGCTGGCGCTGCCCGATGTCGCCGATGAACTGTCCGAGCTCGAACAGGACGCGCTGGCCGAAGCCGGCAGCATCGTGATCGATGCCTGCAGCGGCGGGCTGGCGGGCGCCTTCGGCTGGCAGGTGGAAGCCGCGCAGCCGCGGGTTGCGCTGGTGTCGGGCGATATCGATTACGGGCTGGACGAGGCGCTGCACAGCGCACTGGTCACCCACCTTCAGATCCACCTCAACGGCCTGCGCGTAGAAGGTCGCGTAGTGCTTGAAATGTTTGCCGACAGTGTGCTTCCCGCGGCGCTGGAACAACGCCTGACCGCCTGACGCAAGAAGTCCCACGATCCAGCACGCACGCGCCTTTGCGCGCCGCTATCATTGCGCTTGCGCGGCGCGGTGCCGCGCCGCGCATCGTTCCGCCGGGGCTGTCATGCTGATCTGGTTCGTAGTGCTCTATCTGATGGTGTCGGTCGGCATCGGTCTGTTTGCCTCAAGGAAGGTCCACAACGCGAAGGACTTCGCCGTGGCCGGTCGCAGCCTGCCGTTGCCGGTGGTGACCGCCACCGTGTTCGCGACCTGGTTCGGCGCCGAAGCAGTGTTCGGTGTGTCGGCGCAGTTCGTCACGGAAGGTCTGGGTGGGGTCGTGGCCGATCCCTTCGGCTCGTCCATGTGCCTGATCATCGCCGGCTTCTTCTTCGCCTCGAAGCTCTACAAGCTCAACATCCTGACCGTCGGCGACTACTATCGCCTGCGCTACAACCGCGCGGTGGAAGCCGTCACCTCGCTGTGCATCGTCGTGTCCTATCTGGGCTGGGTCGCCGCACAGATCAAGGCCATGGGACTCATCTTCTTCATGGTGACCAATGGCGCGGTGAGCCAGGACGTGGGCATGGTGCTTGGCGCGGCCATCGTGCTCACCTACACCACGTTTGGCGGCATGTTCTCGGTCGCCATACTCGATTTCGTGCAGATGGCGGTGTCGATGGGCGGCCTGCTCTACATCGCGTACATCGTCAGCGGCCTGACCGGCGGCGTCGCACCGGTGATCGAGCACGCATCGGCAGCCGGCAAACTCGATTTCTTTCCGCCGGCCGACCCCTGGCTGTGGATCACCTTCATTGGCGCCTGGCTCACCATGATGCTGGGTTCGATTCCGCAGCAGGATGTGTTCCAGCGCGTCACTTCGGCGAAGTCGGCCAAGGTTGCGGTCGGCGGTTCGGTACTTGGCGCATCGATCTATTTCTGCTTCTGCTTCGTACCGATGTTCATCGCCTACTCGGCCACGCTGATCGATCCGGCTACCTTTGGCGCGCTGATCGAGGAGGATTCGCAGCGCGTGCTGCCGACGCTGGTGATGCAGCACACGCCGCTGATCGCGCAGATCTTCTTCTTCGGTGCCGTGCTGTCGGCCATCATGAGCTGTTCGTCGGCCACACTGCTCGCGCCTTCCGTCACGTTTGCCGAAAACATCGTGAAGGGTTTCTATCCGCGCATGAGCGACCGCCAGCTTCTGGTGGTGATGCGTTCGACCATCGTCGGCTTTGCCGGCGTGGTGCTGCTGGTGGCGCTGAATTCCGAGACGAGCATCTTCGGCATGGTCGAGAACGCCTACAAGGTCACGCTGGCCGGGGCTTTCGTGCCGCTTTTCTTCGGCGCCTTCTGGCCGCGCGCCACCACCCAGGGTGCGCTGGCCGCCATCGTCGGCGGACTCATGTCCTGGCTGCTGATCGAAGTCCTGGTCGGTGAAGCCAGTCTGGTGCCGCCGCAATTGATCGGTCTTGGCGTCAGCATGGCCGGCATGGTCGCAGGCTCGCTGCTTCCGCAGTGGGTGGGCCGTCGGCTGCCGCACGAGCCGGACCACGCGGCGCTGCATCACCATGCCGCATCGGGTACGCACCACGCGGCCGGTACCGCTCGCCATCCGGACGGTGGCCCGCACCTGCACCACTGATCAGGGTTTCGCGGCGTCCTTCGCAGCGGCTTCGGCTTCCCGGCGCGCGCGCTCTTCCTCGCGCTTGCGGATGCGTTCGTCTATCTTTGCCGCGTTGGCTTTCTGTTCTGCGGCCCGTTCGGCCGCCCGCGCATCCTCCCGCGCCCGCTGCTGCGCCTGTGCGGCGTCGCGTTCCGATTGCGTACGCTCGCGTTCGGCCGCGCGCTCGACCATGTCCTTGTCCTTCTCGATGCGTGCAGCGGCGTCCTTCTCGCGCTGTGCTTCCTGTTCGCGCGTCCGGACGCTCATTTCTATCGCCTTGTCGCGCCGTGCTTCCGCTTCGATCCGCTTTTCCTCCCGCCTGAGCTCGGCCGCGCGCGTGCGCAGTTCGCGCTCGATGTCGTCGGCTTCGAGCTCCAGCTTGCGTGCCTTGCCCATGCTCTGACGGTAGGTCTGGTCGGTGTCTTCGAGGCAGGACGACACCAGCGTGCGCTGCCAGCAGGCGGCATGACCTTCCTCGCGAACACTGCGCGCCGCCTGTTGGATCTCGCGTGCCTGCTGCTTGAGCACGGCGGCACGCTCGCGCATAGCGGCGCGTTCCTCCGCCGGGAAGGGGGCGACTTGTGCCGCGAGCGGGCCGCCGACGCAAAGCGCCAGCAGGCCAGCGAGCGAGCACAGGGAAATCTTGTTCACAGGCTGTCCTTCATCGATGCGGGGGTACCGGCTCCCAAGCGTGTCGGCATTGTCCCCGGTTGGTCGTGTCCACTCAGGCATCCCGCAGTGCGGTGCTGCGACGGTCCGTGATCCTACTCCGCCGGCCCGGCGTTTTCACAAGGTGCCGGCCGGGGCGGCCTGTCGCGAGCGCATCGATTGCATAGGCGGATCGCGTTGGCGATCCGCTCGCCGCAACGTGTGGCGCGACGGTTTCGCGCGTTTCGTCCGGGCAAAAAAAACGGGCGCCGAGAGGCGCCCGAACCATTGCTGGAGGAGTGTCCGCAATCAGAGGCGGTAGGCCGTCTCGCCGTGGGCGGTGACGTCCAGACCTTCGCGCTCTTCGTCTTCCGGCACGCGCAGGCCGATGAAGATATCGACCAGCTTGAAGGCGATGAAGGACACGACGGCCGTCCAGATGATGGTGACGCCGACTGCGGTCGCCTGGATCATCACCTGGCCCATGATGTCGTAACCTTCGGCCACGCCGTTGGCAACGTAGTCATAGACGCCGGAGCCGCCGAGCGAAGGCGATGCGAACACGCCGGTCAGGATGGCGCCGAGAATGCCGCCCACGCCATGCACGCCGAACACGTCGAGCGCATCATCGGCGCCCAGCATGTGCTTGAGCCCATTCACGCCCCACAGGCAGACGATGCCGGAAAGCAGGCCGATCACCAGAGCACCCATCGGGCCGACGAAACCGCAGGCCGGGGTGATGGCGACCAGACCGGCGACGGCACCCGAGGCGGCGCCCAGCATGGACGGCTTGCCCTTCAGGATCCATTCGCCCATCAGCCAGGACACGGTGGCGGCCGCGGTGGCCAGCAGCGTGGTCGCGAAGGCGATCACGGCGGTGCCCGTCGCTTCGAGGTTGGAGCCCGCATTGAAGCCGAACCAGCCGGTCCAGAGCAGCGAGGCACCGACCATGGTCATCACCAGCGAGTGCGGAGCCATCGATTCCTTGCCGTAGCCCACGCGCTTGCCGACCATGTAGGCGCCGACCAGACCGGCGACACCGGCATTGATGTGCACCACCGTGCCGCCAGCGAAATCGAGCGCACCCTTGGCCCACAGGAAACCTGCGTTGCCGGTGACGGTTGCCAGGGTTTCCGCCGAGGTGATCGCATCCGGGCCGTCCCAGTACCACACCATGTGGGCAACCGGGATGTAGCTGAACGTGAACCACAGCACCGAGAACAGCAGTACGGCCGAAAACTTCACGCGCTCCGCAAAGGCGCCGATGATCAGCGCGGCGGTGATGCCGGCGAAGGTCGACTGGAAGGCGACGAAGATCAGTTCGGGAATATAGACACCCTTGCTGAAGGTCGCACCGGCCGATTCGCCCGTTACGCCCGCGAGGAAGAGCTTGTCCAGCGTGCCGATGAAGGGGTTGCCAGCGGTAAAGGCCAGTGAATAGCCGTAAACGAACCACAGCACCACGATCAGCGAGAACACGGTCATCACCTGCATCAGGATGGACAACATGTTCTTCGAACGCACCAGACCACCGTAGAAAAGTGCCAGGCCCGGTACGGCCATCATCACCACAAGAAGGGTCGCCAGCATCATCCAGGTGGTATCGCCCTTGTTGAAGGACGGTGCCGGCGCGGCGGCCGCTTCGGCGGGCGCCGCTTCCGCAGCAACCGGCGCCGCTTCCGGCGCGGCGGGTGCTTCGGCCGCCGCCGGCGCGGCCGCTTCGGTCGCTGCCGGCGCTGCCGGGGGGTCTTCTGCCATGACAGGCGCTGCCAGGCCTATGGCCAGCGTTGCGCACAGAATGCTCAAAAAGCGCTTCATCTCCCGTTCTCCCTTTTGCTTAGAGCGCATCGACGCCGGTTTCACCGGTACGGATGCGGACGACTTGTTCGAGATCAAACACGAAAATCTTGCCGTCGCCGATCTTGCCGGTACTGGCCGACTTCTCGATCGCCTCGACGACGCTATCGACCAGCTCGTCGCCGATCGCCGCCTCGATCTTCACCTTGGGCAGGAAATCGACCACGTACTCGGCGCCGCGATACAGCTCGGTGTGGCCTTTCTGACGACCGAAACCCTTGACTTCGGTGACGGTGATGCCCTGCACGCCGATGGCGGACAGCGCTTCACGCACTTCGTCAAGCTTGAACGGCTTGATGATGGCAGTGACTAGTTTCATGACATTCCCCCTGGCTGATGCCTGAAGCGGTGTGGTGAATCAGAAGGTCTTGGACAGGAACACGACGTATTGGTCGTCACCCAGGAACTTGCCCGAGGTGTTGGTATAGAACGCCTTCTGGGCGCTGTTCATGCTGGTGTCCGTGTAGTACGCACCGACCGTGAAGCTCTGCGGCAGCGCATAGGACAGGCCGATTTTCCAGTCTTCGTAGGAAGCGATCGAATCGTTGCTCACGCCCGCGTTGGAGCCGCTGAATTCCTGGATGCCGTAGTGCAGGTTCAGGGTGAGCGTTTCAGTGATCGGATAGTTGGCCTGCAGGTCCAGGTACCAGGTGCCGGACGCATCGTTCACGGCAAAGGTGTCGCCCAGGCTGTAGGAGTACTTGGCCGACAGGAACTTCCAGCCGATCGCGCCATAGATTTCCGTGGTGTCCGCCTTGACGAAGCCGGCACCGCGGCTGCCCGGATAGACGTACTGCAGCAGGCCGATGTCGTAAGTGAAGCCGCTGTCGCCGAAGGCGCCGCGGAAGCCGCCATAGACGTCGACTTCGAGACTGCTGGAACGATAGCCGGTGATGGTTTCCGAATCCGACAGCCACGAAATGTTCGAGGCCCAGGTTCCGATGTAGAAGCCGCTGGCGTGCGAGTAATCGAACCCGCCCTGCAGGGCGACATCTTCATTGGTCTGGCTGATGCCGCGGAACACGTACTGGCTGAACAGGCCCACATTGCCGGTGAAGGTGTGCGGGCTGGCCGGCTCTTCGGCAAAGGCAGGCATGGCAAGCAGATTGGCGAGGGTGGCGGCGATCAGGGTCTTTTTCATATGGGTCACTCCTTGGTGTAAGGGAAAACTGCTTGGGCTTCCTTGCACAGAGCGTGCCAGACAGCAAAACTCAATTACATCAATAAGTTGTGTGTGCCGCACTGCGCGGCAGCGTGATGTGTGCAACAGGCTTGCCCCAAGATCACGCGCGACGATTTGTGCGCGCACCACTTCGGTGCGTGAAGTCGGGTGCACGCGCTGCATGCGCGAATTCGGTGCCTGTCGGCCACACCTTCGCCCGCGAATGCACCGGAAAGGCATCGGCGGCCCTGTCTCCAGCGGTCGCGCAAGCCGGCGCTTGACGGCACAATGCGCGGCACAGTTCGTCCGGGGTCGGCCGCAAAGGCTGTACTTGCGTTGAAACCACGAAGGAGATCGCCATGCTGAATCCCAAGATGCTCGAAGACCTGTCCTCCCGTTTTTCCGAACTGCTTGCCGCCAGTCCTGCCCGCGATCTGGAAAAGAACGCGAAGGCCATGGCGAGCGCAATGTTTTCGCGCCTCGATCTGGTCACGCGCGAGGAATTTGACGTACAGAAGGAGGTACTGGCCCGTACCCGCGCCCAGCTGGAAGCGCTGGAAGCGCGCGTCGCCGAACTCGAAAGCAGACTCACGGCGCGCGAGGGCTGACCGCCTTTGCGGAATTTTTCCCGTCATGGCGCATCAACAGCGATGTGCGACTTGTATGGAGACCTCATGACGTTCCCGAATTTCCCGGCCTTATGCCGTTCCGCCGCGATTGCGGCCGGTCTGGCGCTGACCGTCCCGGCGATGGCTGCCGGAACCTACAACCGTGTTCTTCCCGAGAAGAGCACGCTGGCCTTCGTGTCACAGCAGATGGGCGTGTCGGTTGACGGTACCTTCCGCAAGTTTGCCGCGACCCTTGATTTCGATCCGGCCAAACCGGAGGCGGGCAAGGCCACGCTGGATATCGAACTGACGTCGATCGACGCCGGTGGTCCGGAGGCCAACGACGAAGTGAAAGGCAAGAACTGGTTCGACGTGAAGCAGTTCCCGACAGCGCGCTTCGTCTCCACCTCTGTCAAGCCCCTCGGCAACAACAAGTACGAAGTGCGCGGCCAGATGAGCATCAAGGGAA
The DNA here is from genome assembly GCA_964555165.1 of uncultured Methyloversatilis sp. Taxonomy (GTDB): domain Bacteria; phylum Pseudomonadota; class Gammaproteobacteria; order Burkholderiales; family Rhodocyclaceae; genus Methyloversatilis. The sequence goes on from CAZKRN010000014.1 coordinate 76,791, forward strand.
AGACGCGCGAAGTCGCGGCTCCGTTTTCGCTGAAACCCGAGGGTACCGGCGCGGTGCTCGAAGGCAGTTTCCCGCTCAAGCGTCTCGATTACGGGGTCGGCACCGGCGCCTGGGGTGACACCTCGGTGGTCGCCGATGAGGTGCAGATCCGCTTCCGGCTGGCCGTCGCCGGCAAGTAATCCGTGGCCGCGCCCGACCGTGGCGCGCCGGTACATCAATAAGAAGGAGTTCCTGCATGAAGAAGACCGCTGTTGCCCTGTTCTGCGCATTCGCCGGCCTGTCCATGACGGCCGGTGCCATGGCTGCCGACACTTACACGATCGACAGCCGTCACACCTTTCCGGTGTTCGAGGTAAACCACCTCGGTTTCTCCACCCAGCGTGGCCGCTTCAACAACGTGACCGGCAAGATCATGCTGGTGCCCGAGCAGAAGAGCGGCAGCATCGAAGTCATGATCGACAGTGCCTCGATCGACATGGGCCTCGAAGCCTGGGACAAGCACATGCGCGGCGAGGATTTCTTCAACGTCGAGAAGTTTCCGGGCATGGCGTTCAAGTCGACCAAGCTGATGTACGAAGGCGACAAGCTGGTGGGCGCAGAGGGTGATTTCACGTTGCTCGGCGTGACACGGCCGGTGCGGCTGGACGTGAAGGGCTTTGCCTGCGGTATTCACCCGATCAACAAGAAGGCGCTGTGCGGCGCCGACATCTCGACCACGATCAAGCGTTCGGAATTCGGCATGACCAAGTATCTGCCGGGCATTGGCGATACGGTGCTGATCAGCATCCCGGTCGAGGCGTTCAAGGACTGACACGGCGTCAGTCGGTCGTCTGCGGAATCCTGCGGGAGCGGCGCACCGATCGCTCCCGCGGCCGTCCTGTCCGTTGCCGTGCGGGCATGCACCGCGCGGTGCCGCTCGTCATGCGGTAACCGAATACCACCCGGGCTCACCGCGTCCGTAGCACGTTAGCGGCTTGCGCGCGCCGCGCGCATCCACGTGAGGAGGACGGACATGAAAGTGAAGAAAATCCTGTTGCTGGCCGGTGACTTCGTCGAGGACTACGAACTCATGGTGCCCTTCCAGGCGCTGCTGGCGGTGGGTCATACGGTGCACGCCGTGTGCCCGGACAAGAAGGCGGGCGAACAGATCGCCACAGCCATCCACGATTTCGAGGGTCAGCAGACCTATTCCGAAAAGCGCGGCCACAACTTCACGCTGAACGCGAGCTTCGATACGGTGCAGGCCGAGGAGTACGACGCGCTGGTCATTCCGGGCGGTCGTGCGCCGGAATACCTGCGCATGGACGACAAGGTGCTGGCCATCGTCCGCCACTTCGCACTGGCCGACAAGCCGATCGCCGCCATCTGCCACGGTGCGCAGTTGCTCGCCGGGGCGAAGGTGCTGGAAGGCCGTCTGTGCTCGGCCTACCCGGCCTGCCGTGCCGAGGTCGAACTGGCCGGCGGTCGCTACGCCGACATCGCCATCGATGGCGCAGTGACCGACCGCAATCTCGTCACCGCACCAGCCTGGCCTGCCCACCCGGCGTGGATTTCGCAGTTCCTGACAGTGCTTGGCACGCGCATCGAGTAAGCGGGCGGCGCGGGGCGCATGCGCCCCGCCCCCTGCGCTGTCTACAATAGGTGCAGGAGGTAGCCCCCATGTGCCAGATATTCATCCGTGCCGACCCCGAGCTCTATGTGATGCGCAGCCGCTCCATGCGGCTGCGTGGCGTTGCCACAAGCATCCGTCTGGAAAACCAGTTCTGGGACGTGCTTGAGGAAATCGGCGCGCGCGACGGCCTGACCCTGCCGCGCCTCATATCGAAGCTTTACGACGAACTGGCCGAGGCGGGCGGTGGTGACGGCACCCACCTGCTGCCGGCGAACTTCACGTCCTTCCTGCGCGTCTGCTGCGGTCGTTACATGGCACTGCAACTGGCGGGTGCGATACCGGCCGACACGCGGGTCGCCATTTCATCGCTCGACGCAGAGCGCGTGCTGGCGGCCGAACGCCCGCGGTCGGCCGCCAACCAGGTGGCTTGATGGCGGAATTGAAATACCTGTCGGCCTACCCCGCTCACATCCAGGATCAGGTACAGGCACTGATCGATGAGGACCGTCTGGCCGACCGCTTGCGTGCGCGCTACCCCGAGCGCCACACCTTGCGCAGCGACGCCGCGCTGTACGACTTCGCGATCGAGCTGAAGAACCGTTACCTGCGCACCGCGCCACCGCTGAGCAAGGTGGCTTACGACAGCAGCCTTGGTCTGGTCGCCAGAGCGCTCGGTACGCAGACCACCCTCTCCCGCGTACAGGGCGCCAAGCTCAAGAGCAAGCGCGAAATCCGCATCGCGACGCTGTTCCGCGACTGCGCACCCGAGTTCCTCAGAATGATCGTGGTACACGAGCTGGCTCACCTCAAAGTGCGCGAGCACGACAAGAGCTTCTACGCGCTGTGCGAACACATGGAACCGCGCTACCACCAGTACGAATTCGACTTGCGCCTGCACCTGACCTGGCTGGATCTTGCAGGCCGGTCCGCCTGACTGACTCCGGCGCTAGACTGCCGCCATGGAAGAACCCCGCAGGAAAACCGTATCCCTCGTACTCGGCTCGGGCGGCGCCCGCGGTCTGGCGCATATCGGCGTCATCCGCGCATTGCTGGCGCGTGGCTATGACATCCGCGCCATTTCCGGTTCGTCCATGGGGGCCGTGGTCGGCGGGGTGTATGCCGCGGGCGGACTCGACGCCTACGAAAAGTGGGTGACCGGGCTTGCCCAGTCCGACGTGTTCCGCCTGCTCGACTGGACCTTTTCCGGTGGCGGCCTGATCCGCGGCAGCGTGCTCATGACCCGGCTGCGCGAGCTGATCGGCGATTGCGACATCGAACACCTGCCGCTGGACTACACCGCGGTCGCGGTCGACATCGAGCGCGGCCGCGAAGTGTGGTTCACCGACGGTCCGCTGTTCGAAGCGATGCGCGCTTCGTTTGCCGTGCCCTCCATTTTCACGCCGCACGCCTATCGTGGACGCACCCTGGTCGACGGCGGCCTGCTCAATCCGGTACCGGTGGCGCCCACCCAGCGCACGCTGAGCGACTTCACCGTGGTGGTCGACCTGAATGGCGAACCGGTCGAGCCGCCGCCGCTGCAAAGGACGCAGGCCGACGATGCGCCCGGGCTGCTGACACGGCTGCGCGGCCTTCTGCCCGGCGGCAACGGTGACGCGAAGCCGGTCGAAACCGGACTGGCGATGTCCGACGTCCTGATGCGTTCGCTGGAAACCATGCAGGCGGCCATTACCCGGCAGCACCTTGCCGTGTTCTGGCCCGACGTTGTCATCAGCGTGCCGAAGAACACCTGCAAGTTCCACGAATTCCATCTCGCCGCACCGGTGATCGACTACGGCCGCCGGCTCGCCCTCGAAGCGCTCGACGCCGCCGAATGCGCGCGAGTGCGCCACGACCGTCACACCCCCTTGCGCACCGACCGCACACAGTAGGAGGCCCCGACCATGCGTACGCCGTCCGTCGCGCTCATCGTCACTCTGGCGACTGGCGTCGCCATGGCCCAGCTCGCGCCGCGGCCCGTACTGCCCGAGCGCGCGAGCTGGTTCAGCCCGCCGGCCATTCCGTCCTTGAAGGCGGCCTGGCTGGCGGGAGGCGAGGACAGGTCGGGGCCCTACCTCTTGCGGGTCAGGCTGGCCGCCGGCGGCCGCATCCCGCCGCATACCCATCCGGACAGCCGCCATACCACGGTGCTGTCCGGTACCCTCCATGTCGGCTATGGCGACACCATGGACGAGGCGAGCGTCGTCGCGGTGCCGGCCGGCGCGGTGTACGAGGCGCCCGCCGGCGTCAGTCACTGGGTGTGGGCGAAGGACGGCGATGTCGAGTACCAGGAGTCGGGTTTCGGTCCGACCGGCACGCGCATGCAGCGCTAGTGCGAGGCAGGAAAGGTTGGTCCGCGTCCGGACCCGGCCATCGCAGGTAGGAGGCGGGCCGGCGATCGGGGTGGCAGGTCCTTACCTCTTCCGCTGCACGTCGCGTGCTGCGTCCTGCACCTTTTCGCCACCGGCTTCGATGTCCTTGCCGGCACCGGCGATGGTGTTGCAACCCGCCAGCGCGAGACCGGCACACATCAGCACTGCGGCGATCCGTCGAGTCATGGTCTTCTCCTTCCGGTGTGCGCCATGAAGGGCGGTCCACCGGGGTGCTACGGCTCGTGTTTCAGGTGCGGTTGCGAAGCTGAGCCACTGTAGGCAGTAACTCGCCTTCCTCGTCCACGTCCAGCGTGAGCATGAGACCGTCCTCGACCGGCTGCAGCCGGTACGCGGGCACGGCCAGTCGAAGACCCGCATCGCTGCCGCGGAAGATGCGCACCATGGCGTAACGCGCGGCGCGCTCGCCGTGGCGCGCCGCGACGGTCTGTTCGACCACGCCGACGGTACTGCCCTCGGCGTCGAACACCTCGCGGCCATCCATCGACGACAGTGCAGTGTCCGGCACCATCGCTTGCGGGGACTGGCCGCCGTCCATGCGGCCGAATGCGTAAGCCATGAGCAGAGCGATCACGGCCAGTGCGCCGGCCAGTAGCGACAACAGCGTGCGAACAGTCATGGCGGGTCTCCGTCTTCACGACACGGGGCCAGTCTGTGCGCAGTCGTCGTCCATGGCTGTCATCCACAGCGCAAGAGCGGTGTAGGACGAATCCGTCAGCGGCGTCGCGATCACCTGCACGCTGCGTTACGCTTGCGGGCCGAATGCTTCGGGGGCCGGGTGGCCGACCGCACAGACGCCTGAACCTGAACACCCCGGTTGACCGCGTTGCATGATGCCGGAAGCTCTCCCCCCGGAGATGTCGGCCGTTTGCATCGCTCACCCCGCGGCGGGGAGCGCCTCGACATTGCAGCGTGGCTGGCGGCGTCCTCGCGGCATGCCCGGCACCGCTGCCCGCAACGTCGATCGATTGAAGTTTTCAGGTCGAAGGAACGAGGATTTCAACGGAATGACCCGTGACCAAGGGAGTTTGCCGGCATGATCGCGCTGATCGCAGGCCTGTTGCTGGTCGTCGGTATTCATGCCTTGCGTCTGTTTGCACCCGGACTGCGTGGCCGCGCGATCGACCGGCACGGCGCGACTGCGTGGCGCGTACTGCATTCGATCGTGTCGCTGGCCGGACTGACCCTGCTGGCATGGGGTTATGGACAGGCGCGGGAGCATCCGGTGTGGCTCTGGCTGCCGGCGGCATGGTCGCGCCACGCAGCGGCAACGCTGATGCTGCCCGCTTTCGTCCTGCTTGCGGCATCGCTGCTGCCCGGTTCCCGCATCGCAGCCCGACTGCGCCAGCCACTGGCGGCGGCGGTCACGCTGTGGGCCTTCGCGCATCTGCTGGCCAATGGCACGCTGGCCGACCTGCTGCTTTTCGGCAGCTTTCTGCTCTGGGCGGTGCTGGCCTTCAGCGTTCTGCGCCGGCGTGAGCCGCCGCCGCCGGCGGGGACGCCGGTGCGCGATCTGCAGGTGCTGGCGGCGGGCATGGCCGGCTGGGCGCTGTTCGCAATCGGGTTGCACGGGCCGCTGATCGGCGTGCGGCCCTTCTTCTGACGGGGCGACCGGTGCGCACGGCGTGCATCCGTGCAGGTCGGCAGCATCGTGCGCATGACCCTTTTACGCGCGATCGGCATCGCCGGCGGCTGGCGCACAGGTGCGCGCGCGATCCGCTCACCGGTTGCGACAGACGGGTGGAGGGCTCTCATGGCCGACGCGCGCACCGGACGGAAGCCGCGACAGCGCGCGGACATTTTTTCCGCCGCCCTGCCCGAAAAGCAGGCAATGCGCTTGACATCGGCCGTCGCCGGTCGATTGCCGGCTTCATGCGGCGATCGTGCACAGGGTTGTCCACAGGCGCTGTGGATAGTGTGCCTCGACGGGCTGTGCGGCATGCGTACGACATCTGCCGGAACATACGGGTGACTGTTCATGCCGTCCTGCCCGAAAATCGGGCAACCCTATTGACACGCCCTGCACACGCGGCCGACGCCGGATGGCGGGGCAGGTTGTCCACAGATTCTGTGGATAAGAACGGCCACTCCGGCGTGTAAGCTCGGAATTTTCCACTGGCGGATTTCGACATGGCGAAAGTCATTCCGGACGGCTGGCGCGAACTCGCCTCGGGCGACGCAGGCGCCGCCGCGGAACGCGAACGGGCGACACTGGCTCTGCTCGAAGCCGGTCTGCCCTCTGCCTATACCGTCTATCACGGCGTGCACTGGACGCGCCTGGACGAGGGCGGCTTTTCCATCTACGGCGACATCGATTTCGTGGTGCTCAATGCCGCTGGCGATCTGCTGGCGATCGAACAGCGCAGCGGTTTTCTCGAAGAGGGTCCGCACGGTCTGGGTTCCCGCCGGCGCGGTCGCGACCGCAACGTCGCGGTCGGCATCGCCCGATCGCGCAGCGCGCTGCAGTCGCGGCTGGCTGCGCGGCTGGGCGGTGTCGTACCGCGCATCGAATACCTGCTGTACTGCCCCGACTATTTCGTGCGCCAGCCTCATACTGCCGGCATCGATCCGGAGCGCATCGTCGACGCCGCGTTGCGCGACCAGTTGATTGCGCGCATACGCGCCATCCTGCCGCCCGGCGAGCACAGCGCGCTCGCGTCCGAGGTCCATCGTTTCCTGCGCGACGAGATCAGGCTGGAGCCGGACGTTGCCGCGCGACTTGGGCTCGCGCGCGAGCGCATCACGCGCGTGTCCGGCGGGCTGTCGCAATGGGCGCGAGCGCTTGACTTCAATCCCTATCGCCTGCGCGTGGTCGCTACCGCCGGTTCCGGCAAGACCCAGCTTGCGCTGGCCGAGTACAGCGCGGCCGTCGCCGACGGCAAGCGCCCGCTCTATGTCTGCTTCAACCGCCCGCTGGCCGACCATCTCGCGCACATCGCGCCGGAAGGCGGTCTGGCGTGTACCTTCCATCACCTTTGCGAGCGGGTGCTCGCCGCACACGGCGAGCGGCCGGACTACGCGAAACCGGACGCCTTCGACGCGATGATCGCGCGCGCTGGCGAACTTGCGGTGCCGGACGATCTGCGCTTCGATTCCATCGTCGTCGACGAAGGCCAGGATTTTTCCGCCGACTGGGCGCAGCAGCTGTGGCGCCACGCCGACGACGATGCGCGACGCATCTGGCTGGAAGACCCGATGCAGAACCTGTACGCGCGCCCGCCGATCGATCTGCCCGGCTGGGTGACGCTGCGCGCACACAGCAATTTCCGCAGCCCACGGCCGGTGGTGCGCATGCTGCAGGCACTGCTGCCGGCGGCCGAACACATCGAGGCGGCTTCGCCCTTCGACGCGGACGAGGTCGAACTGCTCGCCTACGATGCCGCCCATCCGCTGACCGCGCGGGTGAAAGAGGCGATACGCCTGTGCTTTGCCGCCGGTTTCCATGCGCAGGACGTGGCCATCGTGAGCTGGCGCGGCCGCGAACAGTCCGAACTGCTGCGCCACGACCGCCTCGGCGCCAACGCGCTGCGCAGTTTCACCGGCCAGTACGACCTGCTCGGCCAACCCGAGTATTCCGGCGGGGAGGTGCTGATCGAATCGGTGTACCGGTTCAAGGGCCAGTCGGCGCCAGCCATCATCCTCGCCGAAATCGATTTCGAGACACTGGACGAACGCGCGCTGCGCAAGCTTTTCGTCGGTGCCACGCGAGCCATGATGAAGCTGGTTCTGGTGGCGAGCGAGCGCGCGGCCGCCCGGCTTCGCGACAAGCTCGCGCCACATGTCTGAACGCGGCGCCGGCCCGCTACACTTCTCGCGATGAGCCGTCTTCCTTCCGTCACTGCGGCCGCCCGGCCGGCCACCTTGCGCGCGCAAGGGCGCCGACCCTGGGTGGTGCCGCTGTTCGCGCTGCTGCTGGCAGGGGCCTTTGTGCTGGCGCTTGCGCTGGGCAGCGTGCCGGTTGCGCCGGCCGATCTGTGGACCCTGCTCACCGGCGGCGATGCCGGTACCGCAGGTACCGTCGTCACCGCACTTCGCCTGCCGCGCGCCGTCGCCGCGGCGGCCTGCGGCGGGCTGCTGGCGCTGGCGGGTGCCCTGATGCAGGTATTGCTGCGCAATCCACTGGCCGACCCCTATGTGCTGGGGGTCTCCGGTGGGGCGGCCGTTGGCGCGCTGCTGTCCATGCTGTTCGGGCTCGCCGGCGTCCTGCTCGAACTGTCGGCTTTCGCCGGCGCGCTGGCGGCCATGATCGTGGTGTTCGGACTGGCGCACGGCGCCGGCAGCCGCACGCCCACGCGCCTGCTGCTGACCGGCGTCATCGTGTCGGCCGGCTGCGGCGCCGCCGTATCTTTCATTCTCGCGGTGGCGAGCGAACGCTCCTTGCGCGGCATGTTGTTCTGGCTCATGGGCGACGCCAGCACGGCTGACCGACCGGCGGTGGCGGCCGCCATGCTGATCGCGGGCCTCATCGTCTGTGCGCCGCTGGCGCGCGATCTCAATCTGCTCGCACGCGGCGACACCACGGCGCAGACACTGGGTGTGCCGGTGGGCCGGCTGCGCATCGTCGTGTATCTGCTCGCGTCGGCCCTCACCGCGGTGTCGGTGAGTTCGGTCGGTTCGGTCGGCTTCGTCGGCCTCATCGTTCCGCATCTGGTCCGGCTCGCCTTCGGCAACGACCAGCGCCTGCTGCTGCCGGTCAGTGCGCTCGCTGGCGCCACGCTGCTGCTGCTGGCGGACACGGCCGCACGTACCGTCGTGGCGCCGGCCCAGTTGCCGGTCGGCGTGCTGACGGCGCTGCTTGGCGTTCCGCTCTTCCTTTTCCTGCTCAACCGCAGTCGATGACCGTGGCCTCCGCTTTGCTGACAGTAAGGGCGCTGGACGTGCGCATTGGCGAACGGGCGCTGTGCAGCGCGCTCGATCTCGATCTGAATCCGGGGGAATTGCTGGCCATCGTCGGCCGCAACGGTATCGGGAAGTCCACGCTGCTGGCCACGCTGGCCGGGCTGCGCGCGCCGGCTGCCGGTTCGCTGCGGCTGGCCGGTCGAGCCCTGGCCGACTGGCCGGCACGCATGCTGGCGCGCCAGCGCGCCCTGCTCGTCCAGTCGCAGGAGGACCCCTTCGCCTCCACCGTGCTCGACACCGTTCTGGTCGGGCGTCATCCGCATATCGGCCGCTGGGCGGACGAGAGCGATGCCGACCTCGATATCGCTCTCGGCGCGCTGGCCGCGGTGTCGCTTCGCGGCTTCGAGCAGCGCGAGGTGCGCTCGCTGTCCGGTGGCGAACGCCAGCGGGTGGCGATCGCCGCCATGCTCGCCCAGCAGGCACCGCTTTGCCTGCTTGACGAGCCGGTCACCCATCTCGACCTCGACTACCAGATCGAGGCGCTCACCCTGTTTGCCCGCCTGGCACACGAACAGGGCCGGGCCGTGGTGGCCGTGCTGCACGACCTGAATCAGGTGCTGCGCTTCTGCGACCGCGTGCTGTTGCTGACCGGCGCCGGTGCCTGGGTCTGCGGCCGAGTGGACGACGTGCTGCAGGCAGAGGTGCTGTCGCGTGCTTTCTGCCATCCGCTGAAGGAACTTCGCGACGAAGGCCGGCGCTTCTTCGTACCCGCATGAATCCCCGCGTGCCCGCCATGAAAGCCTTCGTCATGCTCGCCGTTCTGCTGTGTGCGCCGGCCTTCGCGGCCGGCATGCGCGTGACCGACGACAGCGGACGGACCGTGGTGCTGCCCGCGCCGGCGCGGCGCATCGTCAGTCTGGCGCCGCATCTGACCGAGCTGCTGTTTGCCGCCGGTGCCGGTGCCCGCGTGGTCGGCGCCACCCAGTACAGCGACTATCCGGCGGCGGCGAAAAAGGTGCCGCGGGTCGGCAGTTTCACCGCGGTGGACATGGAGGCGGTGATCGCGCTGAAACCCGATCTGGTGATCGCGTGGCAGAGCGGCAACCGCGACCAGCGCTTCGACATGCTGGAAAGACTGGGCATACCGGTCTACGTGAGCGAAGCGCACGTACTCGACGACGTGGCGCGTTCGCTGGAGGTGTTCGGCCGTCTTGCCGGCAGCGAGCAGGAGGCCGGCCGGGCGGCCCGCGCCTTTCGCGAGCGAAGAGATGCGCTGGCACGCCGTTACGCGGACCGGCCGGTGCTCGGTGTGTTCTACGAGATCTGGAATGCGCCGCTGATGACGATCAACGGCCAGCACCTGATTTCGCAGGTGATGGCGCTGTGCGGCGGGCGAAACGTGTTCGCTTCGCTGCCCATGCTGGCGCCGACGGTGACGGTCGAGTCGGTGATTGCCGCCTCGCCGCAGGTCATCGTCGCCAGCGGCATGGACGAGGCGCGGCCCGAGTGGCTGGACGACTGGCGACGCTGGACATCCATTCCGGCGGTCGGTCGCGACAATCTCTATTTCATTCCGCCCGAGATGCTGCAGCGACACACACCGCGCATCCTCGATGGCGCGACGCTGCTTTGCTCGCAGCTGGAACAGGCTCGCACGAAGGGGGCTTCGCGGTCCGGGCAATGATGTTGCCGGCGCCCGGTGCGGCGACTTGCAGGGAGTGGGGGTGCCTGAATCCGGGGATGCCGCGGTGGCGGCGGAGGTCTTCTTATGACCCGGAGATCAGGGCTCTTGCGGACGACGGTGCTGCGTTGATGCGCTTGTATTGCTTGCACGGCCCGGCACGGCGCCGGAAAAAAATGCCGTGAGTGATGAGGGCGTTCAGTGCGTGGTCTGCAGACCGCTATGCACCTTGGCCAGCACCTTGCCGTCGGACCAGGCGAAGGGGGCTGACGGATCGCTCGCCTGCAGGCTCTGTTCGGCATGCATGCGGTCGACCAGCTTGGCGATGGCCGCTTCCAGGCTGGCTTGCGGATCGTTCGAGGCGTCCTCGAAACGGTCGATCGAAATTTCCGGGCCTTCCTCGTCGTCTTCCAGCATCTGCACGATGAAGATCTCTTCCTTGCCGGGCCGGCCATGCACCGTCGCACGGTAGCGGTCGCCCCGATAGAGGAATTCACGAACCATTGCATTCTCCTCGGTGTGGGTGGGGTGACCCGTCGCTGGCGTCACGGGTCGGCCCGAAGACTACGCAGGCGCCCGACACATTTCCTTGCGTCAGGTCAACACATCGATACGTCGCTGTGGGTGCGGTACTTGCTCGGGCGACGAAAGGGGGCGGCCGCGTGCGCCGGATGTCGCAAAGCGCACGTCGTGTCGCCACGTCTGTCGCATCCGTCGCGGGGAATCGAAAATGGGCTACACACCGGTGTGCAAGCAGAAAATCCTGTACGAGGGCGAACTGGTGCCATGCCGGGCCGAAGGCCACGAACTGCTCATCATGTGGCCGGACGGTGGCCAGCCGCGCGCCTTCGATGCCGCCTGTCCGCACGAGGACGTATCGCTCGCGCGTGGCGTGTTCAACGGCCGCACGCTGATCTGCATCGCCCACGGCTGGGTGTTCGACGGTCGCACCGGCGCCGGCCTGTCGCCTACCGGCTGCGAAATGACCGAGTACCCGATGCGTATCGTCGACGGCATGGTCGAAGTCGAACTGCCGGATTGACCGGCCTCGCCCGCGATCAGGCGGCGGATCGCCATCCGCCGCCTGATTCCGGTCGGCACGGTGTCGTCGCGCCCAGCGTGCCCTCTCAACGGGCCGGTCGTCTCGCCAGAAATCCGTCCAGTGCGGCGGCGAAGCTGCGGATGTCGGCGTTCGAGAACGCCGCCGGCCCGCCGCTCACGACGCCGCTGTCGCGCAATTCGTTCATGAGGGCGCGCATCTGCAGCCGCTCGTGGATGTTGTCCGGCGAAAACCACTCGCCGCGGGGCTCCAGCGCGTGGGCGCCTCGCGCCAGCACGGCGGCGGCCAGCGGAATGTCGCCGGTCACCACCAGATCGCCAGCGCTTACCGCCTGTTCGATGTAGCGGTCGGCGGCGTCGAAGCCCTGTGCCACCTGTACCGCACGGATATGCGGCGACGGCGGTACGCGCAACAAGCGGTTGGCGACCAGGGTCAGCGCCAGTCCGGTGCGGCCAGCCGCGCGGAAGAGCGTATCCCTGACCGGCGCCGGGCAGGCGTCGGCATCGACCCAGATCGCGATCTTCAGGCCATCCGCCATGCCAGCACCACCCCGATCACGGCAATCAGGCCGGCGAAGGCGACGGCCTCTTCGCTGTGCGGCTCGCCGCGCGGCGGCGGATAGCGGCCCAGTGTCAGCACGCGCAGAGCCAGCCAGCCGGGCAGATAGAACAGCCCGACCGTCAGCAGGTTGAGCATGAAGATGAAGCGCAGCACGGCCGCTTCAGTCGAGCGCCTTGCGCAGCAGTTCGTCGACCAGATCGTTCAGCGACACCTGGCGTTCCGTCGCCAGATCGCGCAGACGCGCCGCCAGCTCGGCCGGAATCTTCACCGCGAACGGCACCAGCCCCCGTTCCGCGTCGAGCCGGCGCTGTTCCTTGCGGTCCGGGGCCGGCACCCCGCCCAGCGGAGTTTTCGCGCCGGCGGCGTGCTTCATCTGTGCCACCACCTTCAGTCTTTCGTTCTTGTACAGATCTGTTTTCTTCACGTCGGTATCCTGTGCGGTCTTTCGAATTCCGCACATTGTCGGTCATGGCCCTGAAATCCACCATCTACAAGATCAAGTTGAATGTGTCCGACATGGACCGGCCGCATTACGGCGAATACGCCCTGACCGTCGCCCGGCACCCGTCGGAGAACGACGAGAGGATGATGGTGCGCGTGCTGGCGTTCGCGCTGCACGCCTCCGGGGACCTGCGCTTCGGCCGCGGCCTGAGCGCCGAGGACGAAGCCGATCTTTACGAGAACGACCTGACCGGCGCCATACGCCTGTGGCTGGACGTCGGCCTGCCGGACGAAAGACTGGTGCGCAAGGCGGCCGGCCGCGCCGAAAAGGTGGTCGTGCTCAGCTATGGCCGCACGGCCGCACAGTGGTGGGAACAGTCGAAGGCCACACTGGCGAAGCTGTCCAATCTTACCGTGTACCGGCTGTCGCCCGCCGACAGTCAGGCGATGGCCGCACTCGCCCAGCGCGGCATGGACATCCAGTGCATCGTGCAGGAAGGGCAGATCTGGATCGGCGACGACGGCGGGATGGTGCAGCCGGTGGTAGAGAGGGTGTCCGGCGGGACGTAGAACACTTGGTCAGGATCGCTGCGCGCGCCGACGTGCTTCAACGTCGCCGTAACGCGTCTTCGCGAGTTCGTCCAGTGCGGGCTCTGGCGGGATGACATTCACCCGGCAGTTTGAGCGGGAAACCGCGAACGCGACCCGGTCATGGCATCGTCGAGACCGGTTGCCCGGAGTTCGCCAAGTCTCGGGCATCGGCGCAACGCTCGGGGCCACATCATCAGTACCCCAATAAATCCAATACCAATCAAATGCAGTCGGTCTACGCCAAATAGCATTGCCGTATCGTTGACATGAGAAAAATGGTCTTATCGTTAAGCGTGGCTGCAACCGCCGTTTTGGTGGGGCTTGTGGCATACGACCTATTGGCAATACAGCCATACCAAAAGGAAATTGATGGCGTGATCGCTCGCGTCCAGCCTGACGGGCAGCCTCCTTCCGAGATCACTCGCAAGGTGGCTATTGCGGCTCATGGTGGGAATTGGTTGCAGATAAAGAGTTTTGCAGTGTCGATGTTAATGCGCAAACTCGGAATCGCCCAAGGAAAGGGAACGCATGGTTGGCACATCAGCTCAAGTCTGTGGATGTTGTTGTTGCCACAGCACTATGACGATCAGCAATTGTTTGCGATTTGGTGTGCTCTCATCCCGAATGGCAATGGAACGGGGTTGAACGATGCTGCGCTGGCTCTATACGGAAAGAATCTTGACGCATTGAACTTGAATCAAATTGCCACATTGATGGTTCTTGCCAAGAATGCCCGGTATTTCATTTCACCCCCGGATGACACCGAAGTCAGGGTGCGCCATGTGGTGCATCGATTTCGAGAGATGTACGGGAAAGATGCGGAGAAAACTCTGTCACACAACCAGTAATAGGTAACCCGCTGCCCATACCCTGCTTACGGCTACACGCCAGGTACCCACAATCTCGTCAGCGTGGCCAAGAAGCCGCTTTGCGGCGGGCAACCTCCTCACAAAAACCACCTATCAAGGCAGCACGACGCGCTACACGTATGACGGCGCGGGCACGCTGGTGGCGATCTCCAACCCGGACTACCTGACGGTGAACTACCAGTACGACGCGGCGGGGCGGTTGCTCAGCCGGGTGATGAGCAGCGGCGCCCGCAGCCTGTACGGGTACGACGCCGGGGGTCGGCTGGCGAACCTCGCGCACCATGACGGCGTCGGAGCGACGGTGACGGAGCAGGCCTACAGCCGGGACAGAGTGGGTAACATCACGGCGATCACTGCGACGGCCGGGCCGGTCACCGGCACGACGCACTACACGCTGGACGCGCTGTATCGCCTCACGCAAGTCGATGCGCCGGATGCCGCAAACGATGAGGCGTTCAGTTACGACAGACTGGGCAACTGCTTGATCCACACCCGAGGCAGCGTAACGGTGGGCGCCAGCGGCGCCGGCATCGTCTCGAAGTACTCGATCTACACCGCCGCCACGTAGACGGGAAGCGTGAGCGGCTACATGCCGGTCTACAACCACCGGCTCAAGGAAATCCGCATTGGCAGCGCCACAGGCGCCATCGACAGCAGCTTCGCGTTCGACCACGAGGGCCGCATGACCGGCCAGACCGGCGGCAACCCCAGAACGCTGACCTGGGACGCGAAGAGCCGACTGAAGAGCCTGAACGGCGAGACCTACGCCTACGACCCGAGCGACCACCGCGTCGGCAGGAGCGGCGGCATTTGCGTGCGAACGCCGTGGCGATCAGGGCGGATACTGCGCCCCGACCCGGAAGAATTCCTTGATCAGGAAATCCTCCAGTTCCTGCTGGTGTTCCGGTCGTGCCGACAGCACGACGGTGCGGCCCAGGCGCAGCGATTCCCAGTTGAAGTTGCCGCTGTAGTAACGCCGTATCAGTTCGATCATGCGCTGTACGACGGCGCGTTCGATGTCGCCGTTCAGGCCGGCGTCGACCTCGATGAATTCGCGCCGGGCGTTGCCGGCGTCGGTGGTCCAGCCGCGGAACACGAAGGCGGCGGTGCGCACGCTCTTGCGGGTGATCTGGAACACGCCGTTGGTGCCCGGCTGCTGCAGGTTGCGCTTGACGTTGGCGGCGGCGACCTCGTCCGCCGAGGGGCCGCGTTCCCTTGCCCGCGCGGCGGCGTTCTCGGTGGCCGCCGCTTCTTCTGCCAGGCGGCGTCTTTCGCGCTGCGCCGCGACGAAGGAGGCCATGTCGGTGGGCGCGTCGGGTGCTGCCGCCGGTTTCGGAGGTGGCGGCGCGGGCGCGGGTTCCGGTACCGGAACCCGGGTGATCCGCGGCTCGGTGGGTACCGGCGCGTTGCGGCGCACGGTTTCGCGCTTCTTCCTTGTCGGCTTTTTCGTTGCCGGTGCCGGCGGGGTCACGGCCGCCGGCGGCTCGGTGGCGGGCCGGCGTGGCGCATCGGGCGTGATCATGCGCACGCTGATCGGCTGGTTGGCGCCCAGCGGTTGTTCCGGTTCGGGTTTCGGTCGCATCACCCACCACAGCGCCAGCGCGTGCATGAGCAGCGCGAGCGCGAGCGCGATCAGTCCGCTAGGACGGACGCGGACATGCAGGCTGGTGTCGCCCAGCGGGCTGGTTTCCACGCTCACCGTGAAGGGCGAGAGGCTGTCGGCCCGGCGGCGGTTGCGAGGATGTTCGGGGTGAGCGGCGTGCATGGGCTGTTCAGGCGTGTGCGGACGGGTGTCGTGTCCGCCGGCACCGGACGCCGGAGGCGCCCGCCGCGGTGAAACCTTCATACCTGTTCAGCGTTCGATTCCGGATGTGCAGGGTGATCGGGTCAGCGGCCGGCGGGCTTGATCGCGCCGCAATCGGCGGCAATCCAGCGGGCGTCGGTGTCCGCCTTCATGGACCCTTCGGCCGACTGCATGTTCATTTTCGACGTGAAATGGGTCGGGCTGTCGATCAAGGCCTCGAAGTCGCCGCTGGCTCTGGGCTCACTGCATATCACTTTGCCCTTGACCGCCTTCGCGCTGGTGCTGACGTTGCTGTAGGTGCAGTGGCCATCGCTCTTGCCGGCAAGCATTTCACCGCGCTTGACGTCGTCGGGCGTGATGCACACCCGCACGGCGCCGCCACTGCCCATGCCCACGCCTTGCGCTGCCAGTTGCTGTTCCATCATGCGGCGCGCTTCCGGCGGCATTTTCTTCATCTCTTCCTGCATGCGGGCCATCCGTGCCGCCATGTCGGGCTGGCCCGGCATGCTCATCGAGGTGCGGAATTCCCACAGGCCGGGTTTGATGTCGGCCGCGCCGGCCGGGGCGGTTGCTGCCAGCACAAGCGCGGCAGCCAGGGTCCATCGTTTCATCGGGTGTCCTCGTGCTCGGGTGCGGTGCCGGGCGGCACCGGTGCGACATAGCTGGCGATCAGGATGAGCGCGCCGATGCCCAGCAGGGACGCGGTCCATTCCACCGTGCCCGCACCGGCCAGATCGATCATGAGCATCTTGACGCCTACGGCGGCCAGCAGTGCGAAACCGGCAAACCACAGCGTGCGCGCACCGCGTCGTGTCGCGTACACCATCAGTGCCAGCGCGGCCACTGTCCAGGTCAGCGAAAGCGCTGCCTGCAGAAGTGTGGATTGGAACATGGCGACGGCCGACCACGCCACCCCGGCGACGTGGTGCACACTGCGGGCCGCCAGTGCAGACACCCACAGCAGGCACGCGCCACCGACCAGCGGCAACGGCAGCAGGCGGCTGCGCGCCAGCCACAGCAGCGCGGCGACGCTGGTCAGGTCGAGCGCCGACGCCAGCGGCAGATAGGGCAGGGCGGACGCGCCATCGTGACCGAACTGCAGGGCAACGACGGTGAGCAACAGCAGACCGGCGACCGGCCACAGCAGCGCGCGCGCATAGATGTCGGGCGCGACCGTCCAGGGCCAGCGATCCGTTTCGCCCCGGGTCAGCGCCGAGCGCACGGTGTGGCCGGCCGCCAGCCACACGGCGATCCAGGCCAGCCAGCGCCAGAGACCCTGAGCGGGCAGCCAGTCGCCCAGCCAGCCACCGGCTTCGACGCCGACCGACAGCAGCAGCGTCCAGGCCGTCGCGAGGTGGCGCGGCGTATTCAGCAGTGCGGCGCCGTCTTCGTCCTGTCGGCGCAATACCCACAGATGGGTGGCCCAGGCCAGCGGCAGCACGAGTGCCATGCTGCCGTACAACAGGTGCGCGTGCTGGTCCCAGGCGAACAGGCTGCCGGCCCACAATACCGGCAAGCTCAGGGCTGCCAGTGCCCTCGCGGTCATGAAATGGCGCGTGCGGCCCTGCTGTTCGGCGAACGCGGCGCTGGCGATGGCGAACAGCAGCGCCAGCGCCGGCTGCAGGTCGATCGGCACGAAGTCGTCGATGTCGGCCAGGCCGCCGGCCAGCCACCAGCCAGCCAGCCAGAAGGTGAGCGCCCGCGGCAGCCAGTCGGCACCGGCGGCGGTCTGCCGCAGCACGCGCACCGAGGTGAATGCCGCGCCGGCCAGCAACAGACAGCCCAGCGTCCGGCCGTTGAGCAGCGGCCTGGCCACTCCCAGCGTGTCCAGCGCGGCGATCAGCCATACCCCTGCGGCCACTTGCAGCGCAGCGCCCGCCCAAAGCGTGAGTCGCGCGCGGCGGGCGCAGCCGTACCAGAGTGCCGCCGCGCCCTCGACTGCGTAGATGGCTGCTGTCATCTGCAGATCGAAAGCGAGCGGCACGGCAAGCGTCAGCAGCGCAGCGCCGATACCCGCGTGGGCGCGGAAGGTGAGCGCTTCGTCCGGCGCGCGGGCGCGCAGCAGGCCGGCCAGCCCGAGGTAGTAAAGACCGGCCAGCGCTGCGCTGATCGCGGCGCCGTACTCGTAGGGCTGGACCAGTGCCGCCTGCAGCACGCCGGCGGCCAGTGGCGGACCGAACAACAGGCTGCCCGACTGCCAGCCTGCAGCGCCGGGTGCGCGCAACACGGTCTGTGCGACGTGGGTCGCGGTAAACAGCAGGAAGAAGGCGATCAGAAAGCCCTGTACAGCCAGATAGTCGTCGGTGACATAGCTGCGCAGCCCCCAGCCGGCACCCACCGCGAAGGTAAACAGGAAGCCGGCGAAGGTGAGTGCGCGCCAGGCGCGCCGCCAGCTCAGGGCGATGATGAAGGCGTCGAGCAGCAGGTAATAGCTGAACAGCACGATGTACTGGCCCTGCCCGCGTGACGCCAGCATGGGCGCGACGAAGGCGCCGGACAGGCCGAGCAGTGCCAGCACCTGCGATGACTGTCTTGCGGCGGTGACCGCGCAGGCCAGGCCCAGTACGGCAAACAGCCCGAACGCGGGGCCGGCGCCGATGAAGCCGTAGCGCGCCAACGCAAAGTAGACGGCGAGGTAGAGCAGCGCGAAACCACCGCCCTGTATTGCCAGCGCAAACATACGGCGCGGGCCGTTGCCGGGCAGGCGCAGGCCGGACAGGATCATGGCCACGCCGGTCGCCGTGGCCGCAGCCAGTCTCAGCTCCGGCGGCAACCAGCCGGCCTGGGCGGCGAGACGCAGGGCCGATGCGACGCCGAAGAACAGCACGATGACGCCGATGCGGGCCAGCGGATTGCTGCCCATCAGGCGCGACCACAGGGCCATCACAGGCTGCGTCAGGTCGTCGTCGGCGCGCGCCGTCGGCCGTGGTGGCGCCTGCACGCGCAAGCCCTCGCCGTGCAGTGCTTCCAGGGGTGTGGCGTGCGCACTGTGCGGTGCGGCGGCAGGGGGCGGCGTCGGTACTTGTGCCGGCGGCGCGCCCGCGGACGGATCGGATGCCGCGCCGTGCGCCGGTGCCGGCACGTCCGTCTCGCCGGCGGCCGTGGCGGGTGCCGCTGCCCGCGATTTCAGCGCCTCATAGAGCCAGCGCGTCTTGTCGTCGAGCTGGCGCAGGCGGTCATCGATGTCGCGGGCACGTGCCTGTTCGCGGGCCGACAGCAACAGCCCGGCAACCAGTCCGCCCAAACCCGCCAGCATGGCCTCGAAACCGCCGTGGGCGGCGCCGGCCACCAGGCCGAGCAGCACGAGAACTGCGGTCAGCACCCTTGCCTCACTGCGCTTCGTCCAGTCGATGCTGCGCACGGCCCCGCATCAGGGCAAGGAAGCGTACGCCGAAGGCCGGCATGCGCCGCACCAGCATCGCGCCGACCACCAGTGTGGCGAGCGCGAGTGCGAGGAAGATCTGGGGAATGTCGAGACCCGCCCTGAGCAGGGCCAGACTGATCAGGCTGGAGAGGAACATCAGGCCGGCATTCAGTATGTTGCTGGCCGAAATGACGCGCGCCGTGTGGCGCGCAGCGCAGCGCGCCTGCATCAGCGCATACAGCGGCACCACGTAAAGGCCGCCGCCCGCACCGATCAGCGCGATGTCGAGGAGCATGCGCCAGTGCGGGCCGTGCTGCAGGAAGCCGGCGGCGTTGCCGTCGTGGATCAGGGCGGCGGCGGGCGTCGCAAGATAGAGATCGAATCCGGGCAGTGCCATCGCCAGCGCACCGACGGTGACCAGGCCGGCTTCGATGCGCCCGCGCGACAATTTTTCGCAGACCAGCGAACCGACGCCAACGCCGACCGAAAACACGCACAGCAGCAGGATGTAGACCTGTTCGCTGCCGCCAAGCACCCCTTTCGTATAGACCGGAAACTGCGCCAGCATGGTGGCGCCGTAGAACCAGAACCAGGCAATCGCGAGGAGCAGCCACCACAGGTTCCGGTCGTCGCGCGCCACGCGCAGGATGGCCGCCGTGGCAACTGCGGGATTCCAGCTCACGCGCAGGTCCGGGTCGGGTGGCGGCGAGGCCGGAATGTTGCGCGCGCTGAGCCAGCCGGCCCCGGACAGCGCCAGCAGTGTCAAGGCAATCAACCCGGCGTTGCCGGTGCTGGCCAGCCAGGCGCCCGCGATCTGGCCGGCCAGGATGCAAACGAATGTGCTCGCTTCCACCAGGCCGTTGCCGCCGGTCAGTTCGTGCTCTTCCAGATGCTGGGGCAGATAGGCGTATTTCACCGGTGCGAACTGCGTGGTCTGGGCGCCACTGAGGAAGAGCGCGGCCACCAGCAGCCAGAAGTTCGACAGCAAGAAACCGGCGCTGGCGATCAGCGCGATCGTGAACTCGAAACGCTTGCTGAACAGCGCGAGCCGCGCACGGTCGTGGCGGTCGGCCAGTTGTCCGCAGGTGGCCGAGAACAGGAAGAAGGGCAGCACGAACACGGCAGGCAGCATGGTGGCCAGCATGCGTGGATCCAGCGTGGTCATCGTGCCGGCGCGGAAAGTGAGCAAGGTGATGAAGGCGGTCTTGAACGCGTTCACGTTCAGCGGCCCGAACATCTGGGTCAGGAAGAATGGTCGGAAGCGCGGCTGTTTCAAAAGCTGGAACTGCGAGCTCATGGGGTTTCCGGTGCAGTGGATATCGCTGCATATGATGGCGTCCGGCGGTGTCGCATCACAATAGCGCGCATGACGATGCCGGCTTCATCGCCGCTCGCCGCGCAGTCCGGCCACGCTCGCGTGCAGCCCCTCCGGGGTGGCCGACTCGGGCGGCACGGCTTCCCCGCCCAGCAGTTCGATGCGGTTGAACAGGCCGCGGCGCAGTGGCCGGGTCATCGCCGGCCCGTCCTTGCGCGAGAAGAAGCTGCCCCACAGACCGCGCAGTGCCAGCGGCACCACCGGAACCGGTGTGCGTTCGACGATGCGGCGTATGCCCGGGCGGAAGGGCAGCAGTTCGCCGGTGCCCGTGATCTGCCCCTCCGGGAACAGGCCGATCAGGTCGCCGGCCGCGAGCGCCGCCGCGATCTCGTCGTAGGCGCGTTCCAGTAGCGCCGGATCTTCCTTGGCCGACGCGATCGGGATGCAGCGGTTGGTGCGGAACACGAAACTCAGTATCGGCGTACGGAAGATGCGATGGTCCATCACGAAACGTATCGGGCGCGGGCAGGCGGCGGTGATCACCAGCGCGTCGACGAAGCTCACGTGATTGCACACGATGACCGCCGGGCCGTCGGCCGGAATGTTGTCCAGCCCCCTCGTGTCGAGCCGGTAGACCGTGTGCACCAGCAGCCACACGATGAAGCGCATCAGGAATTCCGGCACCAGCGCGTAGATGAATGTCGCCACCGCGGCGTTGAACAGCGCGGCCACCAGGAAGAGCTGGGGGATGTTCAGCCCGGCTTCGAACAGCAGCAGGCTCACGCCGGCGGACGCGACCATGAAGCCGGCGTTCAGGATGTTGTTGGCGGCGATCACGCGCGCCGCGTGGCTTTTCTCGCAGCGGGTCTGGATCAGCGCGTACAGCGGCACGATGTAGAGGCCACCGGCGGCGCCGAGCAGCGCGATGTCGATCAGCATGTGCCAGTGCGCCGCGTGCTTCAGGAAGGCGCTCACGCTGCCGTCGCCCGGCAGCGGCGCCGACGGTGTGGCGAAGAACAGATCGATGCCGAACAGCGTGAGGCCGATCGCGCCGAAGGGCACCAGGCCGATCTCGATACGGCCGCCGGACAGCTTTTCGCACAGCAGCGAACCCGTGCCGACGCCGACCGAGAACACGGCCAGCAGCAGGATGAACACGTTCTCGCCGCCGCCCAGCACGTCGGACGCGTAGACCGGGAACTGCGCCAGCAGCGTCGCGCCGTAGAACCAGAACCACGATATGCCGAGCAGCGACAGCCACACCGTGCGGTTGCCGACCGCGAAGCGCAGGTTGTCGCGGGTCGAACTGGCCGGGTTCCAGTCTATGCGCATGGCCGGCTCCGGCGCGGGCGAGTGCGGGATGCCGCGGCTGGTCCACCAGCCGGCGAACGCAAGCAGAAGCACGGCGGCCGACAGACCCCAGGCGTCGGTCACGCCGACCAGCCAGGCGCCGAGTATCTGGCCGAGCAGGATGGCGACGAAGGTGGCCGATTCGACCAGGCCGTTGCCGCCGACCAGTTCGCCGTCGTGCAGGTGCTGCGGCAGGTAGGCGTACTTGACCGGTCCGAAAAGTGTCGATTGCGTGCCCATCAGGAACAGCGCCAGCACCAGCGCCGGCAGACTGGCAGCGACGAAACCGATGGCGCCCAGGCCCATCACCGCGATCTCGATCACCTTGGACAGCCGCGCCAGCATCGCGCGGTCGTACTTGTCGGCGATCTGGCCGCAGGTGGCGGAGAACAGGAAATAGGGCAGGATGAACACGCCGGGCAGCACGGTGGCCAGCAGTGCCGGCGACACGTCGGTGATGCCGCCGGCGCGGAAAGTGAGCAGCGTGATCAGCGCCGTCTTGAACACATTGTCGTTCAGCGCGCCCAGCAGCTGGGTCAGGAAGAAGGGGCGGAAGCGCCTCTCCTTCAGCAGGTGGAACTGCGAACTCATGACGTTCTCCTCAGCAGCCGGAACACGACGAAGGCAATCACCGCCGCGGCGCCGACCAGCCACACGATCAGCGCGCGACGCGACGCCGGCAGCGGCTCCTTCGGCGAATGCGGATCGCGCAGTTCGTCCGGAAAGGCGCGCGGCGGCGACGGGCGTACGATCCACTGGCTGCGGTCGGCCGGCACGCGCGCCATGTATTCGTCGTAGCTCGCCACCGGCGCGCTGCCGAGGGCGCGCGAGGACGGAATCTGCGGCACGCGCACGAACAGGATGGCCTCGACGTCGTCGGCCAGCAGGCGCTCCAGTCCCTGGTCCGTCACCTTGCCCCGGGTCAGCCGGCCGAGCAGGTCGCTGCCGGCGACGTTGAAGGCGACGAAAGGAAACAGCCCGCTGCGCTCGGCCATCATGTAGTCGAAGGCCTGCAGGCCGCTGCTCACGCTCAGGTCCTTGATCGTCATCCAGGGCAGGCCGAGCCAGGCCTTCGCCTTGGAAGTGGGGCCCAGGGTCGGGATGCTCCAGCCGAGCGAGCGCAGCGTGTCCAGGCTGATGCCGGCGCAGTTCGCGCTGGCGTGCCGGTAGCTGAAATCGTGCCGGTAGAAGTGGTTGAACACGCGCGCGATACCCTGGTCGTACAGGCGCGCCGCGCGGTCCTCGCGCAGCACGGCGACCAGCATCCAGGACGGGCGGTACCAGCTCTGGCCGCTGTTGAGGTCGGTCAGGTAGGCGTCCATCGTCAGCATCGAGGCGACGATGCCCTTTTCGCTGTGCGCGTCGAGGTTGTAGAAGTTGGCGACCAGCCAGTCGTTCCACTCGCCGCGTGTGCCCATCAGGCCGGTGGCGATCGCAAAGTGGCCGCCGTGTGCCTCGTCATCGTCGCCCTGGGCGCCGTTGAGCATGAGGGCGAGCACCGGCTTGCCGGCAGCTGACTGCGCCGCGCCGGGTGTGCGCTCCCACAGCAGGCGCGTCGACGCGGGGGTGCGCGCACCGCCGTCGTCGGCGCGCACCAGCGTGGCCAGCGTTTCGCCCTCCTTGAGCGGCGCGGGCGACAACGCGTTCAGATCGATATCGAAGGACGATGGCCAGAGGGTGCGCGCGGTGAAGGTGTCGGCCGACTGCGTGCCGCGTACCGTCATTGTCTGTTCCTGCAGCCATGCGACGGTGTCGGCATTGAACCAGGACACATTCGACGGCAGCTTCGGCACCAGCGCGAAGCCAGTGTGCGAGCCTTCGGTGAAAGTGAGCGTGCGGCCGTCGGCGGCCAGACGGGCGTGTCCGGCGATCTGCGGCGAACCGAGCCAGACGAGCGCAGGCTTCTGCGCGTCCGGTTGCCATTCGTTCGCGTAGGCCCACTGCCGCACGTCGTCCTGCGCCGGCAGCGCGGCGACGAAGCCGGCCGCGTCGGCCAGCGGCACGGCAATCGAGTCGTCCGCGAAATGCCAGAGCGCCTGCGGCGGCGCTGCGCAGTCGACGCAGCGACCCGTCGTGCTGCGGAAGTCGTTGCCCGCATGCAGCCCGATCCGGCTGTCGCGCAGCGCGTCGCGCGCTGCTGCGTGCGTGGAGGCGGCACTCGTCATGAGCGCCAGTGTAAGGAGGGCGGCGTGAATGCGCATGCGTCGTGAAGTCTGTTGAATGAACGGGTCAGGCGGACGGGAAGGCGCGTGCCGCCTCGAACACAGTGTTCGCGAAGCGATGCCGGCCGTCGTGCAGCAGGCGCTTGAGCATGAAATCGAACAGCAGCGGATTGTGGTCGCGCACCCGATCGAGCACCGGTGCGTCGCCTGCGTCGAGCAGACCGTCGCGCGCCAGAGATGAGGGCGAAATCAGCGGCAGAACGCCCGGCAGCGGATAGTCCGAACCGTAGAGCAGGCGATCATGCCAGTCTCCGCGGCGCAGCAAGGTGCGTATGACCTCGACGTCGCGGTTGCGCAGCGTGATTGCGGAAATGTCGCCATACAGGCGGCCGTCGCGGTACTCGCCCATCAGCCGCGCGAACAGTTCGAAACTGGTGCGCAGCGGCGCGCCACGGCCAGCGTCGAGATCGACGTCATGACCGGTTGTCGCGCAGTGGGCGACGATGACCGTGACGCCATGGTCAAGCGCGCGGCGCAGCCGCAGCGGGTTGCCCAGTTCCTGCCCGCCTGCACCATGTACCGCCTTTTCCTCGCCGGCGTGGCTGATCAGCGGCAGGCCGACGCGGGCGGCCGCTGCGTAGAAGCGGTCGCAGCGCGTCGAGGCGGGGTCGATGCCCATGGCCGGCGGCAACCACTTGATCGCGCGCGCGCCGTCGCGCGCCGCTGCTTCGAGCGCCTCGACCGCGTCGTCGCGGTAGGGGTGGACTGAGCATACCCATTCGAAATGGTCCGGATTGCCGCGGGCGACATCGCGCGCGTAGGCGCCCGGCACGTGGAAGGCGGTGGCCTCGGGCAGGTGACGTCCGGCTTCGTCGTAGGCACGCTCGAAGGCGAACAGCATGAGCTTGAATCCAGCCGGCAGTGCCTCGACCAGATTGTGCAGACGGTCGACATAGCTGGCGTCGACGCGGCCCGGGTCTTCGTGCGCGCAACCGGCGTTCAGATAGAACAGGCGCTGCACGTATTCGGCCGGGTGCAGCGGGCTCAGCATGCGCGGCGTCATTTCGATGCCGCGGCCGGAGTCGCCGGTGCCGGCGAGGTGTACATGAACATCGCGCAGCAGCGCCGTGTCCAGCCCCTCGAAGGTCCGTGCGATCAATTCGTGACCAGCCAGTTCCGGTGGTAGTGCAGCAAGGCAGGGGTTCATCAGCTGGCTGCGTGCCGCGGTGCTCAGCGCCCAGCCGCCCGCCACGGCACCGCCGAGCAGCAATCCGGATTTCAGCAGATGTCGACGGCGCGGGTTCATGATCGGCTTGCCTCCGCCATCAGCTTCAGTGTCACGTAGTCCGTCTTGCCGGTGCCGAGCAGCGGTAGCGCGTCGACCAGGACGATCTTGCGCGGCACCGCGATTTCCGGCGCACCGCGCTCGCGGGCGGTCGCCTGCAGCGCGTCGCGGCCGAGTGTCGCGTCGGTGGTAAACAGCACGATGGTTTCGCCGCGCACGGGGTCGGGCTGGGTCGAGGCCGCGTGCTGCGCGGCCGGGCTTGCTGCGGTGGCGAGTTTTTCCACCGTTTCCAGCGAGATCATCTCGCCGGCCACCTTGGCGAAGCGCTTGACCCGGCCGACGATGCGCACGAAGCCGTCGTCGTCGAATTCGATCACGTCGCCGGTGTCGTACCAGCCTTCGCCGGCTTCCGACGAAGGCGCCTGAAGCACGCCCGGCCTGTCCCATTTCAGATAGCCACTCATCAGGTTCGGACCGCTCACGTGCAGCACCCCGCCGCGCTCGATGCCGGCCACCGGCATCAGCTTCGCGTGCAGGCCGGGCAGCAGCTGGCCGACAGTGCCGCTGCGGCAGGCCATCGGCGTGTTCACCGCCAGCACCGGCGCGGTTTCGGTCGCGCCATAGCCTTCGAAGATGCGCAGGCCGAACTTCTCGAACCAGGCGCTGCGCACCGATTCCGACAGCTTCTCGGCGCCGGCGATGACGTAGCGCAGCCGGTAGAAGTCGTAGGGGTGGGCGAACTTCGCGTAGTTGCCGAGGAAGGTGCTGGTGCCCAGCAGCACGGTGCAGTTGCGGTCGTAGGCAAGCTCCGGAATGACGCGGTAGTGCAGCGGCGACGGATAGAGGAACACGTTGGCGCCGGTCAGCAGCGGCAGCAGTCCGCCGGCGGTGAGGCCGAAGGAATGAAACAGCGGCAGCGCGTTCAGGATCTTGTCATCGACCGAAAAGTCAATCACCGCGCGGATCTGCGCGATGTTGGCGAGCAGCGCGCGGTGCGACAGCACGACGCCCTTGGGCTTGCCTTCCGAGCCGGAAGTAAACAGCACGACCGCCGGGGCTTCCGGCGACACGGTACCGGCCACCAGCCGTGGCGCGCGCATCGCCCACAGCACGAGCCAAAGCTTGTCGGCGAGCGTGATCGTTTCGCGCAGGTCTTCCAGGTAGTGCAGCTCGACGCCCCGAAGCGCCGACAGCTTGTCAGCGAGCCTGGCCTGTTCGACGAAGGCGCGCGAGGTGACGATGACGCGCAGTTCGGCCGCGGTGCACGCAGCCTGCATGCCGTCGACGCCGGCGGTGTAGTTCAGCATGGCCGGCACCCGGCGGTGCGCGTTCAGGCCGAACACCAGGCCCAGCGTTGGCGCGAGGTTGGGCAGCAGCACGCCGACCCGCTCGTCCGGTCGTGTGATGCGCGCGACGACCCGGCCAAGTGCGAGTGCCATCTTCAGCAGGTCGCCATACGAGTACTCGATCTGTTTCATGTCCTCGACCAGCCGGCGGCCCCGGCCGTGGATCTCGGCGGCGTCGCACAGTGCGTCGAACAGCGTCTGCTGCGGGCGCGAGGCGAAAATCATCTCCTGCATCAGCCGGCGCATCGCTTCGCCAGCACGGCGACGTCGCTCCTTCGCGGTCGAGGCCTCCGGCATCGCGATCTTCGTTTCCGGCAGCACGGTGAGCGCAATGCGCGGGAAGAGGGTCTTGGGATAGCGGCCGGACACGCGCGAGAAATAGCTGCGCGAAGCGCCGTCCAGGCGCACCGGCAGTACGGTGGCTCCGGTCCGGGCGGCGACGAACGCCGGGCCGTCGTAGACCTTCATCAGGCTGCCGGTGGTCGTGATGCGCCCCTCGGGGAAAATGACCACGGGCCGACCCGTTTCGAGCAGGCGGATCACCTTCTTCATCGCCATCGGACTGGTCGGATCGACCGCGAGGTAGTCGACCAGGGACAGCAGCAGCCGGAAGAAGGGGTTGCGCGCGACGCCGGTGTGCACCACGAATACCGGGTCAATGGGCAGGAAGAGCCCGAGCAGCAGGCCGTCGAGAAAGGATTCGTGATTGGCGACCACCAGCAGTCGCTCGTGCCGGCCGGGCAGGCTCGCTGGCGGCGCGATGCGGAAAACCAGACGGCAGACGAGTGCGAGCAACGGACGGAGGAATTTACGCAGCATGGAGGCTCCGCAGGATCAGAAGACGATTTCCGCCGGAGGCGGGTGACCGAGGAAATTGACCGGACTGGCGCTGGCGCCGTAAGCGCCGGAACGATGGACGACCAGCAGGTCGCCTGTTTGCGCGCGTGGCAGTTCGATGTCGCGCGCCAGCACGTCGAAAGGTGCGCACAGAGGACCGGCGATGCTCACCCGCTCGACTTCGTCGGTCGGCGTCAGCGAATGCAAGGTCATCGGGAAGTTGGCCGGTTGTGTACGGTCCGGTTGCAGCGTTGCGTGCAGGTGCTGGTGCGCGCCGCCGTCGACGATGAGCCAGGTGCGGTCGCGCACGGTCTTGCGTTCGATCACGCTGCATACATAGATACCGGCTTCGGCCACCAGGTAGCGCCCCGGTTCGAGCGCCAGCCTGGCTTGAGGGTGGCGCACCCGCAGCCTGTCGCACAGTTCGTGCATATGGGCCGCCACCGGCGCGAAATCGAGCGGCTGCTCGTCGTCGGCGATAGCGACGCCGAAGCCTCCGCCCAGATTCAGCCAGGGCAGTGCCGTACCGGCCTCTTCGGCGACGCGCATGGCTTCGGCGAAACAATGCGCATGCAGGGCAACGATCTCCTTCGCATCCAGCATGCGCGAGGCGCAGTAGTAATGCAGGCCGCCGAATTCGAGACCGCGCTCTCGTAGTGCGTCGATGGAGGTGCCGAGTCGAGCGCTGTCGATGCCGAAGAAGCTGTCGCCGTTCATGCGCACGCGCGAACCCGCGACCTCGAACGCGGGATTGGCACGCAGTGCCACGCGGGCAGTGCGACCTTGCCGCTCCGCGAGCCGCGCGATGCGCTCGATCTCGCCTGTCGATTCGGCACAGATGCGCACACCGGCCGCGATCGCAGCCGCCAGTTCCGCATCGCGCTTTCCGGGACCCGTGAAACCGATATCCTTCGCGGAAAAGCCGGCATCGAGCGCGCGCGAAAGTTCGCCACCCGAACTGACGTCGGCGCCGTCGAGCCGCTTGCTGATGTACTTCAGCAGCATCGGCAGCGGGTTGGCCTTCACTGCGTAGCACAGCTGCAAGCTCGCCGGCAGGACGGCGCGCATGGCGTCGATGCGGGCGAGCACGGCAGCGCCGTCGATGGCATAGAAGGGGGTGCTGCCGGCGCGTTGCGCCAGGGCCAGCGGCGAGGCCGCGGCGCGTTCGGGAGCAGTCACCGGTGGGCGTCCAGATAGTCGATCACGGTCTGCAGTCGCTGGATCAGCGAATCCGCCATCAGCCGGAAGTGAATTTCGCGCCCATGGCGGGTCCGTTCCAGAACCCCGGCTTCGCACAACAGCCTCAGATGGTGCGATACGGTCGGCCGGCTCAGGGCCGACGCGCGCGTCAGTTCGGTCACATTGAGGCTTTCGCCCGGTTCGAACGCGAGGACTATGCGTTGTCGCTCGGGGTCGCCGAGTGCCGAGAACAGGCGGGAATACTGCTGCCACTCGGCAGGGATGGTCTGGGCGTAGTCGTTCTTCATGTCGAAAAATATCGACTATTTTCCCGTGATGGTCAAGTCCCCGTTTTGCGCATGGATCGTTTTATTTTCTGCTGTGCCGTCGCACATGAGGCCGCAACAGGCAGAATCCGGGAACTTCTTGACGCCGGCTGTAAGCATATGTATCGTCAAGGGCTTTGCGCGCGAGGCCGTGAGGATCAGGCTCGTCGCAGTGCGAACACTTGTGTCTTATAGAAGATCCTGGTTTCGCGAATTTTGGCTGGTTCGGTCGCACGGAAGGTCTGTTGCATGTTGAAGGCAATCATGCTGCAGCTTTCTCTGGTACTGGTCGTAACGGGCGTGGCGCTGACCGCGGGAGGCTGGATGGCCGGCCTGTCAGCCCTGCTCGGCGGGCTGAGTTACGCGGTCCCGAGCCTCCTGTTCGCGGTACGCCTTGGTCGACTGGCGCGCCGAGAGGCGCAGGGCACGATGTCGTACCCGTTTGAATTCTTCCTCGGCGAGGCGATCAAGGTCGTCTCGACGATAGGGCTGCTTCTGTTGTGCCACTTCCTCGTGGAAGGCCTCTCCTGGGGCTGGTTCCTCGGCGGTCTGGCTGCAGCGCTGCAGGCTGGTTTTTTTGCTTTTCTGCTCAAACACTGACATGGCATCCGGAACCGAACTGGCGACTGAAGCAGCACACCACGGCCCCACTCCCGGCGAGTACATCGCCCACCACCTGACCTTCCTGAACAACACGGGCGAGAAACAGGCCGAGTTGATCAACTGGAATCTGGTCAACCTCGACACCGTTTTCTATTCCGTCATTCTCGGTGTCTTCGCGTTGTTCGTGCTTTACCGCGCCGCGGCAAAGTCGACATCCGGCGTACCCGGGCGCTTCCAGGCGGCGGTCGAAATCCTGGTCGAGATGGTTGCCGATCAGGCCAAGGGCCTGATCCATAGTGAAGAGTCCCGTCGCACGGTGGCGCCGCTCGCACTCATCGTATTCGTCTGGATCTTCCTGATGAACGCGATGGACTTCCTGCCGCTGGACCTTCTGCCGCGCATCTGGGAAGGCATCTACGCTTCGGCTGGCCACGATCCGCATCACGCCTACATGCGTGTCGTGCCGACCGCCGACATCAACGCCACCATGGGCATGTCGATCGCGGTCCTGCTGGTCTGCCTCTACTACAACGTGAAGATCAAGGGTGCCGGTGGCTGGGCGCACGAGCTGATCTCCGCCCCGTTCGGCGACAAGCTCATCCTGGCGCCTTTCAACTTCGCGATGAA
Source organism: uncultured Methyloversatilis sp. (assembly GCA_964555165.1). Lineage (GTDB taxonomy): Bacteria > Pseudomonadota > Gammaproteobacteria > Burkholderiales > Rhodocyclaceae > Methyloversatilis. The sequence continues at coordinate 107,030 of CAZKRN010000014.1, forward strand.
CATCATCGAATTCCTTGCCAAGACGGTGTCGCACGGCATGCGTCTGTTCGGCAACATGTTTGCCGGCGAACTCATCTTCATGCTGATCGCGCTGATGGGTGCCGCCTGGACGGGTGCCAACGCGCCGAGCTTCCTGCTCGCCTTCGGCCACATCGTTGCGGGTTTCGCGTGGGCGGTGTTCCACATCCTTGTGGTCGCGCTCCAGGCATTCATCTTCATGATGCTGACGCTGGTGTACATCGGTCAGGCGCACGAAGGTCACTAAGAAGAAGTCATCCGGTTCAATGCAGTCGGTTTTGTTTTTCGTTTCTTTTCTAAATCTAAGGAGTTGTTGTCATGGAACAAGTGTTCGGTCTCGTCGCCCTTGCCTGCGGTCTGATCATCGGTCTGGGTGCCATCGGCGCATGTATCGGTATCGCGCTGATGGGCGGTAAGTACCTCGAAGCCTCGGCTCGCCAGCCGGAGCTGATGAACGCGCTGCAGGTCAAGATGTTCCTGCTGGCCGGCCTGATCGACGCCGCCTTCATTATCGGTACCGGTATCGCCCTCTGGTTCGCCACTTCGACCTTCCTGAAGTAAGAACGGCATCCGCCCCAACACCGATTTATTGAAGGGAAAGTTGCCGTGAATCTGAACGCAACGCTCATCATCCAGATCGTCGTGTTCCTGACTTTTGTGTGGTTCACGAAGAGCTTCGTGTGGCCTCCGATCGTCAAGGCGCTCGACGAACGTGCGAAGAAGATCGCTGACGGGCTGGCGGCTGCGGACAAGGCAAAGGCAGATCTGGCCAATGCGGAGAAGAAGTCGATCGAGGAACTGCGCGCAGCGCGTGAATCCGCGGCCGAGCTCCGTTCCGGTGCAGAGAAGCAGGCGGCCAAACTGGTCGAGGATGCACGCGCGGAAGCGAATCGCATCATCGCCGCGGCCCGCGAAGCAGCGACGAACGAAGCTGCTGCTGCTGCGCAGAAGGCGAAGGATGCCCTGCGCGACCAGGTCGCCCAGCTTGCGGTCGCAGGTGCGGAACGCATCCTGCGTCGCGAGATCAACGCCCAAGTCCACGCCGATCTGCTCACCAACCTGAAGCAGGAACTGAGCTGACACCATGGCTGAGAATGTCACCATCGCGCGACCCTACGCCGAAGCCGCGTTCCAGCTTGCCAAGGAAGGCGGCTCGCTTGCGGCCTGGTCCGATGCCCTCGGTCTGATGGCCGCTGCGGCTGCCGAGCCGCAGGTCGAGCAGTTGCTGGCCGATCCGACCCGCACCTCGACCGACCGTGGTTTCCTCTTCCTCACCGCAGTGCCCGGCGAACTTGGCGACGAACATCGCAGTTTCGCTCGCGTGCTGGCGCAGAACGGTCGGCTGGTCCTGCTGCCGGAAATCGCCCGGCTCTTCACCGAGCTGAAAAACGAGCACGAACGCTGCGCCGTCGCCCATATCAGTTCCGCCTTCCCGATGGACGATGCCACGGTTTCGCGCCTGCTGGCCGATCTCGAGCCGCGTTTCGGCCGCAAGCTGCAGGCCGAAGTCACGCTGGATCCAGAACTGATCGGCGGTGTGAAGGTTGCGGTCGGTGACGAAGTGATCGATGCCTCGGTCCGCGGCAAGCTCGCCGCCATGGCTACTGCGCTACAGAACTAGGAGTTTTTTGATGAACCTCAATCCGTCTGAAATCAGCGATCTGATCAAGAGCCGGATCCAGAACCTGCATCTGTCGTCGCAGGCGCGTACCGAGGGCACCGTGGTTTCGGTGACCGACGGCATCGTGCGTGTGCACGGCCTGGACGATGTCCAGCAGGGTGAAATGCTGGAATTCGAAGGCAACACGTTTGGTCTGGCGCTGAACCTCGAGCGCGACTCCGTCGGCGCCGTGGTGCTGGGTGATTACGAACACCTCTCCGAAGGCCAGACCGTCAAGTGCACGGGCCGCATTCTCGAAGTGCCGGTCGGCCCCGAGCTGATCGGTCGCGTCGTGAATTCGCTCGGCCAGCCGATCGACGGCAAGGGCCCGATCAACGCCAAGCTGACCGACAAGGTCGAGAAGGTCGCTCCGGGGGTGATCGCACGCCAGTCGGTTTCGCAGCCGGTACAGACCGGTCTGAAGTCGATCGACTCGATGGTACCGGTCGGCCGTGGCCAGCGCGAGCTGATCATCGGCGACCGCCAGACCGGCAAGACCGCGGTCGCCGTCGACGCGATCATCAACCAGAAGGGTCAGAACATGACCTGCATCTACGTTGCGGTGGGCCAGAAGGCCTCGACCATCGCCAACGTGGTGCGCAAGCTGGAAGAGTACGGTGCGATGGCCTATACCATCGTTGTCGCCGCCACCGCCTCCGACTCGGCTGCCATGCAGTTCCTGGCACCGTACGCCGGTTGCACGATGGGCGAATACTTCCGTGACCGCGGCGAAGACGCGCTGATCGTCTATGACGATCTGTCCAAGCAAGCCGTGGCTTACCGTCAGATTTCGTTGCTGCTGCGCCGTCCGCCGGGCCGCGAAGCCTACCCGGGCGACGTGTTCTACCTGCACAGCCGTCTGCTCGAGCGCGCCGCTCGCGTGAATCCCGACTACGTCGAGAAGTTCACCAACGGCGAAGTCAAGGGCAAGACCGGTTCGCTGACCGCCCTCCCGATCATCGAAACGCAGGCTGGCGACGTGTCCGCCTTCGTTCCGACCAACGTGATCTCGATTACCGACGGCCAGATCTTCCTGGAAACCGACCTGTTCAACGCAGGCATCCGCCCGGCCATCAACGCCGGTGTGTCGGTGTCCCGCGTCGGTGGTGCGGCCCAGACCAAGATCATCAAGAAGCTCGGCGGCGGTGTCCGTCTGGCACTGGCCCAGTACCGTGAGCTGGCTGCGTTCGCGCAGTTCGCTTCGGATCTGGACGAAGCGACCCGCAAGCAGCTCGAGCGTGGCCGCCGCGTGACCGAACTGATGAAGCAGCCGCAGTACTCGCCGCTGTCGGTCGCCCAGATGGGTGTTTCGCTGTACGCCGCCAACAACGGCTATTTCGACGACGTCGAAGTGGCTCGCGTGCTCGCTTTTGAATCGGCCCTGCACCAGTTCCTGCAGCAGAAGTATTCCGATCTGATGAACAAGGTCGAGTCCTCCAAGGACCTCGACGGTGAATCGGAAAAGACGCTTGCTGCCGCGGTGGCCGAGTTCAAGAAGAGCTGGGCTTAAGCGCGCGGACAGGAGATAACCATGGCCAGCGGAAAAGAGATCCGTACCAAGATCAAGAGCGTGCAAAACACGAAGAAGATCACCAAGGCGATGGAGATGGTGGCTGCATCCAAGATGCGCAAGGCGCAGGACCGGATGCGTGCCGCCCGGCCCTACGCCGACACGATCCGCCGTCTTGCTGCCAACCTGTCTGCCGCAACGATCAGCGACTACAAGCATCCGTTCCTCGCGACCGCAGGTCAGATCAAGCGCGTCGGCATCATTGTCGTCACGACCGACAAGGGTCTGTGCGGCGGCATGAACACCAACGTGCTGCGTCTGGCACTGAGCACGATGAAGGAATGGGAAGCCAGGGGTGCCACCGAAATCCGTGTTGCCGCCATCGGCAACAAGGGTCTGGGCTTCATGCAGCGTGTGGGTGCCAAGGTGGTTTCCCAGGTGACGCAGCTGGGTGACACGCCGCATCTGGAAAAGCTGATCGGGCCGGTCAAGGTCATGATCGACGCCTTCCAGGCCGGCGAACTCGACGCGGTGTTCCTGTCCTTCACGCGCTTCATCAATACGATGAAGCAGGAACCGGTGCTTGAGCAACTGCTGCCGCTCACGGGTGAGCGCCTGGGTACGCCGGAAGGCACCTGGGATTACCTGTACGAGCCGGACCCGCAGGTGGTGATCGACGAGCTGCTCGTTCGTTACGTGGAGGCGCTGGTGTATCAGGCGGTCGCCGAGAACATGGCGTCCGAACAGAGCGCACGTATGGTGGCGATGAAGGCCGCGTCCGACAACGCGGGCAATGTCATCGGCGAACTGCAGCTGGTCTACAACAAGACCCGCCAGGCGGCGATTACCAAGGAACTGTCCGAGATCGTCGGCGGCGCCGCGGCAGTCTGATCGCGCAAACGAATTTTTGTATTGGGGATAGACGATGAATACCGGAAACATCGTTCAATGTATCGGCGCCGTGGTGGATATCCAGTTCCCGCGCGATTCGATACCGCACGTGTTTGAAGCGCTGCAGCTCGACGAAGCCGATGGTTCGCACACGGCCGAAGCGGGTTTGACGTTCGAAGTCCAGCAGCAGCTGGGCGATGGCGTGGTGCGTACGATTGCGCTGGGTTCCAGCGACGGTCTGCGCCGCGGCATGAAGGTGAAGGGTACCGGCGCGGCGATCAGCGTGCCGGTCGGCACCGCCACGCTGGGTCGCATCATGGACGTGCTTGGCCGTCCGATCGACGAAGCAGGCGACATCGCCACCGAAGAACGTCGTGCCATTCACCAGAAGGCACCGAAGTTCGACGAGCTGAGCCCGTCGGTCGACCTGCTGCCCACCGGCATCAAGGTGATCGACCTGATCTGCCCGTTCGCCAAGGGCGGCAAGATCGGTCTGTTCGGCGGTGCCGGTGTGGGCAAGACCGTGAACATGATGGAACTCATCAACAACATCGCGAAGAGCTACGGTGGTTACTCCGTGTTCGCCGGTGTCGGTGAGCGCACCCGTGAGGGCAACGACTTCTACCACGAGATGGAAGAGTCGAAGGTTCTCGACAAGGTGGCGATGGTGTTCGGCCAGATGAACGAGCCGCCGGGCAACCGTCTGCGCGTGGCGCTGACCGGCCTGACCATGGCCGAGAAGTTCCGCGACGAAGGCCGCGACATCCTGTTCTTCGTGGACAACATCTACCGCTACACGCTGGCCGGTACCGAAGTGTCCGCGCTGCTGGGCCGCATGCCGTCAGCCGTGGGCTATCAGCCGACGCTGGCCGACGAAATGGGTCGTCTGCAGGAGCGCATCACCTCGACCAAGGTCGGCTCGATCACGTCGATCCAGGCCGTGTATGTGCCTGCGGATGACTTGACCGACCCGTCGCCTGCCACGACCTTCCAGCACCTGGATGCTACCGTCGTGCTGTCGCGTGACATCGCTTCGCTGGG
>CAZKRN010000015.1:0-32055 GCA_964555165.1 uncultured Methyloversatilis sp.
ACCACCTTGACATGGTGGGGGTCGTTGGTTCGAGTCCAATCGCGCCTACCAACACACACTGCAGGGCTTGAAAGGCAGCGTTATGACACCGCGAACTCGTTTCACCCCGGTATCACTCACTGCCTGAGGCCTGCAGCCAAAGACGCACGTCCTGACGTGCGCAGAAAAAAGTGCGGCCCCGGCCGCACTTTTTTTTCGCCCGGATCATTCATTACACCCCGATTACCGCCTGATCACCCGGAGCAAGACCATGGTCAACATCACCCTGCCTGATGGTTCGGTCCGCAGTTTCGAATCCGCTGTCGCCGTGCGCGAGGTTGCCGCGTCGATCGGCGCAGGTCTTGCGAAGGCGGCCCTCGCTGGTCGTGTCGACGGCAAGCTGGTCGATACCTCCTTCGTCATCGAGAACGATGCGCAAGTGGCCATCGTGACCGACAAGGATGCGGACGGTCTGGACATGATCCGGCATTCGACCGCCCACCTGCTTGCCTACGCGGTGAAAGAACTGTTTCCGGATGCGCAGGTGACCATAGGTCCGGTGATCGACAACGGCTTCTACTACGACTTTTCGTACAAGCGTCCGTTCACGCCTGAAGATCTGCTTGCGATCGAACAGCGGATGAACGAACTGGCAAGGAAGGACATTCCTGTGTCGCGGGAGGTCTGGCAGCGGGACAAGGCCGTCGAATTCTTCAAGTCCATCGGCGAATACTACAAGGCGGAGATCATTGCCTCGATTCCGGCCGATCAGGATGTGTCGCTCTATCGTGAAGGCGACTTCATCGACCTCTGCCGTGGTCCGCACGTGCCGTCCACCGGAAAACTCAAGGTATTCAAGCTGATGAAGGTGGCCGGCGCCTACTGGCGTGGTGACGCGAAGAACGAGATGCTCCAGCGCATCTATGGCACCGCCTGGGCGAAGAAGGACGAGCAGGATGCCTATCTCAACATGCTGGAAGAGGCGGAAAAGCGCGATCACCGCCGTCTGGCCAAGCAGCTCGACCTCTTTCACATGCAGGAAGAGGCGCCCGGCATGGTGTTCTGGCATCCCAAGGGCTGGGTGGTGTGGCAGCAGATCGAGCAGTACATGCGCAATGCGCTCGACAAGGCCGGCTACCGCGAAGTAAAGACGCCGCTGATGATGGACCGCGTGCTGTGGGAGAAGTCGGGTCACTGGGAGAACTATCGCGAAAACATGTTCACCACGGAATCGGAAAAGCGCGACTACGCGGTGAAGCCGATGAACTGCCCCGGCCACGTGCAGATATTCAACAACACGTTGCACTCCTATCGCGACCTGCCGCTGCGTATCGCCGAATTCGGCTCCTGCCATCGCAACGAGCCGTCCGGCGCGCTGCATGGCCTGATGCGCGTGCGCGGTTTCGTGCAGGACGATGCGCACATTTTCTGTACCGAAGGTCAGATCACGGCGGAGGTAATCGCCTTCAACGAACTGCTGCAGGCCGTGTACCGCGACTTCGGCTTCACCGACGTCGCGGTCAAGCTGTCATTGCGTCCGCCTAAGCGGGCCGGTTCGGACGATGTATGGGATCGTGCCGAGGCCGGGCTGCGCGAGGCATTGTCGGCTTCAGGCATGCAGTGGGAGGAACTGCCGGGTGAGGGCGCCTTCTACGGACCGAAGATCGAGTACCACATCAAGGACGCCATCGGGCGCTCCTGGCAATGCGGTACGCTGCAGCTCGATTTCGTGCTGCCGGAACGTCTGCACGCCGAATACGTTGCCGAGGACAATTCGCGTCAGCGTCCGGTCATGCTGCACCGCGCCGTGCTCGGGTCGCTGGAGCGTTTCATCGGCATCCTGATCGAGAACCATGCCGGCAATTTCCCGCTGTGGCTTGCGCCGGTTCAGGTGGTCGTGATGAGCATCACGGAGGCGCAGGCGGATTACGCCAAAACCGTTGCCGATACGCTGCGCGCAGCCGGTCTGCGAGTCGAATGCGATTTGCGCGGCGAGAAAATAAACTATAAAATCCGCGAACATAGCTTGCAAAAGCTGCCTTATCAGATCGTCGTCGGCGACAAGGAAAAGGCGGCAAACGTGGTGGCCGTGCGTGCCCGCGGAAATTCCGATCTCGGGCAGATGCCTCTGAGCGACCTGATTCGGCGTTTCGCTGATGAAATCGCGACCCGGGGCATCGATCGCACGGCTTGATTTTTTTCGTCTTGGGAGTACGAGCATCAGTCAGCAAAAATCGCAGCGCATCAATTCGGAGGTCAATGCCCCTGAAATCCGCCTGGTAGGCGATGAGGGCGAACAGCTCGGAATCATGTCTTCACGCCAGGCATTGGCCATGGCGGAAGAAGCCGGGCTCGATCTGGTCGAAATTGCGCCGCTCGCCAAGCCGCCGGTCTGTCGCCTGATGGACTTCGGCAAATTCAAGTACCAGGAAGCAAAGCGCGCTGCGGAAGCCAAAGCCAAGCAGAAGCAGATACAGGTCAAGGAAGTCAAGTTTCGTCCGGGTACGGATGAGGGCGATTACCAGATCAAGCTGCGCAACCTGTCGCGTTTTCTGCAGGATGGCGACAAGGCGAAGGTCACCCTTCGCTTCCGTGGCCGCGAAATGGCTCACCAGGAATTCGGTGTCCGCCTGCTTGAACGCGTGAAGACTGATCTCGAAGCGTTGGCTGTGGTCGAGCAGTTTCCGAAGCTTGAAGGGCGACAGCTGATCATGGTGCTTGCACCACAGAAGAAGAAGGTCTGATCTGTACCGATCTGCCGGGATGAAACCTGGCGATGCGCGAGGCGTTCCGCCTCGCGTCGCCGACGCGATTGCGTCGGCACAACAAGTATTCACGGGTCTGAAAGTGCAGCGAAGGGTTCGCGGCCACCTGTGAAGATGACATAAATGGAGTTTCTGTCATGCCCAAGATGAAGACCAAGAAGGGCGCTTCAAAGCGCTTCAAGGTCCGGGCGAGCGGCAGCATCAAGCGCTCGCAGGCGTTCAAGCGCCACATCCTCACCAAGAAGACCACCAAGTCGAAGCGTCAGCTTCGCGGTATGACGGCGGTTCACGCCACGGACGACGCACGCGTCCGCAACATGATGCCCTACGCGTAAGGAGTCCGAGAGATGCCGAGAGTCAAGCGTGGTGTGACGGCACGCGCCCGTCACAAGAAAGTCCTCGATCAGGCCAAGGGTTATCGCGGCCGCCGCAACAGTGTCTACCGCATCGCCAAGGAAGCGGTGATGAAGGCGGGGCAGTATGCCTACCGCGATCGTCGTCAACGCAAGCGTCAGTTCCGTTCATTGTGGATCGTGCGTATCAACGCCGCCGCTCGCGAACTGGGCATGACCTATTCCACACTGATCAACGGTCTGAACAAGGCTTCGATCCAGGTGGATCGCAAGGTGCTTGCTGACCTTGCCGTTTTCGACAAGGCTGCTTTTGCTGCCATCGCGAACCAGGCCAAGGCCAAGCTTGCCGCCTGAGCGTGCACGACGCAGAGAAAGGAGGCCTGGCCTCCTTTTTTTGTCCCTGAATCAAGTGGGTAGACGTTGATGAACAATCTGGAAGCCCTTGTTTCACAAGCTGAATCTGATTTTTTCTCTGCTGCCGACGCGACTTCGCTCGAACAGGTCAAAGCACGCTATCTGGGCAAGGCAGGGAGTCTGACCGAACTGCTCAAGGGGCTGGGCAAGCTCGACCCGGATGCCCGCAAGGAAGCGGGCGCAGCCATCAACGTGGCCAAGCAGAAGGTTGAAGCGGCACTGGAAGCCCGTCGCGAGGCGCTTCGCCGCGCGGCGCTAGAGGCACGTTTGGCGGAAGAGGCGCTGGACGTGACTTTGCCCGGTCGAGGCATCCAGAGCGGGGGACTGCACCCCGTGTCGCGGACACTGGAACGCATCGAAACGCTTTTTCGCGGGATCGGCTTCGACGTCGCAGACGGTCCCGAGATCGAAACCGACTTTCACAACTTCACAGCGCTGAACACACCGGAAAACCATCCTGCGCGTTCCATGCACGACACCTTCTATCTGGAGGGCGCAAGCGACGTGATGCTGCGCACCCACACCAGCCCGATCCAGGTGCGTTACATGCAGGCACATGTCGCTCGTCATGCTGACGCGGCGGTGATGCCGGAGATCCGCATCATCGCGCCCGGACGCGTCTATCGCGTCGATTCCGATGCGACGCATTCGCCGATGTTCCACCAGGTCGAGGGGCTGTGGGTGGGTGAATCGGTAAGCTTTTCCGACCTGAAGGGCGTAGTGAGCGATTTCCTCCACCGCTTCTTCGAAACCGATCAACTGGACGTGCGTTTCCGCCCGTCTTTCTTCCCGTTCACCGAGCCGTCCGCCGAGATCGACGTCGCCTTCATGAGCGGCCCGCTGGCTGGTCGTTGGCTTGAGATCGCGGGTTGCGGCATGGTCCATCCGAATGTGCTGGGTCATTGCGGCATTGATGCCGAGCGGCATACCGGCTTCGCTTTCGGCTTCGGCCCGGACCGCCTGACCATGCTCCGCTACGGGATCAACGACCTGCGCCTGTTCTATGACGGCGATGTGCGCTTCCTGAGCCAGTTCCGCTGAGGGTTCATCGACATGCAATTTTCCGAAAAATGGTTGCGCAGCTTCGTCAATCCCGACATCGACACCGCTGCGCTTTCTCATCTGCTCACCATGGCCGGCCTTGAAGTCGAGGAACTGAATCCGGCCGCCGCACCGTTCGTGGGTGTGGTGGTGGCAGAGGTCCTGTCGGTCGCACCGCATCCTGACGCCGACCGTCTGCGCGTGTGCCAGGTGAATGCTGGCGGCGAACCGCTGCAGATCGTGTGCGGTGCGCCCAATGTGGCGGCCGGTATGAAGGTGCCCTGCGCGACGGTCGGTGCGAAGCTGCCGGGCATCGACATCAAGCAAGCCAAGCTGCGCGGCGTCGAGAGCAGCGGCATGCTTTGCTCGGCACGCGAGCTCGGCATTTCCGACGAAGCTTCCGGCCTGCTGGCCCTGCCCGCGGATGCGCCGGTGGGCACCGACATCCGGGCCTATCTCGATCTCGATGACCACGTCTTCGTCATCAAGCTTACGCCCAACCGTGCCGACTGTTTCGGCATGACCGGTGTCGCGCGCGAAGTCGCCGCGCTCACGGGCGCCCCAGTCATGCTGCCGGCAGCGAAAGTGGCTCAGGTCACGATTGACGACCGTCTGCCCGTACGTATCGAACATGACGATCTGTGCGGCCGTTTTTCCGGACGTGTCATCCGCAACGTGAATGCCCGTGCTGCGACGCCGGACTGGATGAAGCGCAGGCTGGAGCGTGCCGGCATGCGTTCGCTGTCGGTGCTGGTCGACATTTCCAACTACGTCATGCTGGAGATGAACCGACCGAACCACGTGTTCGATCTCGATCGTGTGCGGGGTGGCTTGCAGGTTCGCTGGGCGAATCCGGGCGAGTCGCTGACGCTGCTCAATGACCAGACCATCGAACTGTCCGCCGACTGTGGCGTCGTCGCGGACGACGCCGGCGTCGAGAGCTTCGCCGGCATCATGGGCGGAGCGTCGACTTCCTGCACCGACGTCACCCGCAACGTGTATGTCGAAGCCGCCTTCTGGCATCCGGATGCCATCCAGGGGCGCGCTCGCCGGTACGGTTTTTCTAGCGAGGCTGCGCACCGTTTCGAGCGCGGCGTCGATTTCGCCGACACGGTGGCCGGTGTCGAACGCGTGACCGAACTCATCCTCGAACTGTGCGGTGGCGAGGCCGGACCTGTCGATGACCAGATCACCCGCCTGCCGGCTCGCGACCCCGTGCGACTGCGCCCGGCGCGTACCGCGCGTGTGCTCGGTGTGTCGTTCAGCGAAGCGCAGATCGCGTCCCTGCTGGCGCGCCTCGGTCTGTCCTTCGAGCGCGATGGTGCGGATTTCGTCGTACAGCCACCAAGCTGGCGTTTCGACATCGAGATCGAGGTCGATCTGATCGAGGAACTGGCCAGACTGCACGGTTACGACAATATTCCGACTTTGCCGCCGACCGGTCGTCTGGCGATGCCGGAACTGCCGGAAGCACGCCGGGGCGCGTTCGCTGTACGCCACCTGCTGGCCGGCCGCGACTATCAGGAAGTGATCAACTTTGCCTTCGTCGACGCGGCATGGGAGCGCGACTTCGCCGGCAATCCGGCGCCGGTCGCACTGGCCAACCCGATTGCCAGCCAGATGTCGGTCATGCGTTCGTCGCTGATCGGCGGTCTTGTGGACAACGTGATGACCAATCGCCGCCGGCAGATCGAGCGGGTCCGGGTGTTCGAGATTGGCCGCTGCTTTGCGAAGGATCTGCAGGCGGAGCCGGTGCCGGGCTACGCGCAGACGCAGCGCGTTGCGGCACTGGCGTGGGGTGGCGTACACGCCGAGCAATGGGGGTCTCCGACCCGCGCCATCGACTTCTTCGACGTGAAGGCCGATCTGGAGGCGTTGTTGTGGCCGGCACAGGCCACTTTCGCGGTGGCCCGGCATCCGGCGCTGCACCCTGGACGGTCGGCATCGGTCAGTCTGCACGGCTGTCATGCCGGCTACGTCGGTGAACTGCATCCGGAACTGGTCCAGCGCTACGAGCTGGGTAGTCCGCCGGTGCTGTTCGAACTGGATCTCGACGTTCTGCTCGACCGGCCGATGCCCACTCACCGGACGCTGTCCCGTCAGCCTCTTGTGCGACGCGACATCGCTCTTCTGCTGCCGCGCTCTACGGCTGCCTCGGCGGTGCTCGATGGTTTGCGCAGTGTTGCGCCGACCATCGTGCAGGACATTGCACTTTTCGATTTGTATCAAGGAAGGGGCATCGCAGATGCGGAAAAGAGCTTTGCTTTCCGTATAGTTATGCAAGATACTGAACGTACTTTGGCGGACGTGGAAGTGGATGCGGCCGTGCAGGAACTGGTGAGCTATGCACAGCGTGTGTTCGGGGCAAGGCTGCGCGCCTGAGGCGGCAGGGCGACAGGAGCAAGAGGGAGCCGCATGACCACACTGACCAAGGCCGAACTGGCGGAGATGCTGTTCGAACAGGTAGGACTGAACAAGCGCGAAGCCAAGGATATGGTCGAAGCATTCTTTGATGAAATCCGCGATGCACTGGAGAGCGGTGATGGCGTGAAGCTGTCGGGCTTCGGAAATTTCCAGCTGCGCGACAAGCCGCAGCGTCCCGGGCGCAATCCGAAGACGGGTGAGGAAATTCCGATCACTGCGCGACGTGTCGTGACCTTCCATGCGAGTCAGAAGCTGAAGTCGGCAGTCGAGGGCATTGCCTACGATGGAAACGACGAATAAGGAGGCGCAGGCGGCTCTGCCTGCGATTCCCGCCAAGCGCTATTTCACGATAGGCGAAGTCAGCGAGTTGTGCGGCGTGAAGCCGCACGTGTTGCGCTACTGGGAGCAGGAGTTCACCCAGCTCAAGCCGGTCAAGCGGCGCGGCAACAGACGTTACTACCAGCATCACGAGGTGTTGCTGGTGCGGCGCATACGGCAGTTGCTGTATGAAGAGGGATTCACCATCAGCGGTGCGCGCAACCGTCTGGACGACTCCGATTCGCGTGTTGCCGGCGTGGAGGCCGCGTCCAGCAGTACCGACGGGATTGACCTTGTCGCGCTGCGCAGCGAACTCGAAGCATTGCGTGATCTGTTGAGTTGAACGCCCGGATACCGACATTTTTGGTGCGTCACAACCGCCGCGAGCGGAAGTCCGCTGTTATACTTGAAGGCTGAGTCGGGGCGTAGCGCAGCCTGGTAGCGCACTTGCATGGGGTGCAAGGGGTCGCGAGTTCGAATCCCGCCGCCCCGACCAATCGAATCAAGCACTTGGGCCAATCTTCGGATTGGCCTTTTTGTTTTTTGGCCGGCAGCGAAAAAAAGTGCCCAACAAAGTGCCCAACATCTGCAAAACCTTCCGCCCGATCACCATTGGTGTTTGCCGCGGCGCTGCTCTCTCGACGTCGTCCGCCGGGCGCTACCGAAGGGTCTCGTTGGCGATGAGTTGGTTGATCCGTGACAGCAACTTGGCGGGCACATCGTTTCGACGGGTGTTGATTCGTACCGTCGATTGAAAAGCCGGATGCGCGTAACGGCTCTCGCCTGTTCGACGTATGGGGCTGATTGTTCCGCCAAGGTTTTGCCACATGCGATCAAGCTTGCGGCGATCTGAAGTGTGCAGTGCAGAGGGAGCCATCATTTACCCCTCCGGACCGCTTGGCTAGGCTTACTGGTTCCGGAGAAGAGCAAAGAATCCTCATCGAACAGTTTCTCCATTTCACGTGAGGCCTTTTCGCGAATCTTGTAAGCACCGGTTTCCGGTACGTACGAGTCCTCGATAAAGCACGTCGCCCAGGCGAGCTGTTCAGGAAACTCGACCCGGTAGAGGCCGACCGACCACTCTTGGCGCACCGCAGACCGCAGATAGAAGAACGGGTCATTGCGCACCTCCGCCATCGCCTCCATGGGGCTTGTGGAGAACGGAGTGGTACGCGCGGTGTCGCCGGGAATGCGCAGCCACCGCAGCAGTCCGTCCTTTGCTCTCAGAAGAATGAGCAGGCGGCAGAGGAAGGCGTCCCTCACCAGGTGATGTCTCTGTACCACTTCGTTGAGGTCATCGGTGGTCTTCTTTGCAAGTGCAATACTGACGGGCTTTACGTCCATCTTATGGCCGGTTGGGGACTTGCACCGGTGCAACTGCTCAAATATCCAGCGATTCGCCCTTTTACTCAGTTTCAGTCCTTCGAGATCGTCGGCCAAGTGTTGTAGCTCACCGGCGATTACCGAGTCCAGAAACGGTCCGCGTTTGAGAAACAGGTCGTCGGTCTGCTTGGAGAACGCATCCCAGAGGGGTGCTGGCACGTGGAAGGTGGCTTTTGTCGTCGTCATGACTTTCCTCCATGAATGGTGAGTTCAGTGTGGGAAAGAAAACTCTTTAAAGCGATCTCTTTATTTGCGGACTTGGTGCCAATATCCGCACATCTCCAAGCCCCACGCGCGTTTCGGAGGGGTAGTCTTTTGCTCTTTATGAATTCAGTCCAAGTTATGGCTGCTTCGGCGCGTCGGTCGCGCTGAACACCGCAAATGGAGGTCTGATGGCCCCTCACTTGGGCCGAATAGTCGCGCCAGGATTTAGACCCCGGTGCGCGGACTCGACCAACGCAACTACACTGAGGGCGATGGATTACCGCTGCGGTGTTTTCGACGGGATACGGCGCGGCTGACTGCCCCATGGATGAATATCCAGAGACAGGTCCGGTTCAGGATAATCCTTGCTGTCGTTCCCTTTACCGGGATTGCGGAGGAACTCCGGCCAGTCGGACTCATTCCATCGTGTCCGTTCTGCGACTGACCTCCTGCGCTTCCAGGCCGAAACCATCGATTGGCCGAGCCGCCAAGTCAGGCGCGCTATGTAGATCAGCAGGGCGTACCACGCGAGTTCAGCACACAGGTACTCGACTTGCCGCGGCGGCCTTTCATGGATCGGCCACGATTCGTATTGCGACATGTAGCCCGCCATGTCAGCGTGCATCATGCCGTCGAGGATGACGTGCGACACGGTGCCGATGAGCGCCGAGGTGAGAACCATCCAGGTTGGCACGGCCGGCGGGCGTAGGCCGGTGAGGCGTAGCGCAGCCGCAGTGCGGTCCCACAGCCGAACTGCCGGCAGTGTCAGCGCTGCGATGACCACGGCGCCGGGGAAGGTGTGCGTTGGCCCGTGCAGGATGGTGTCGTCGAGCAGGCCCAGCATACGCACGAGCGGCTCGACGTCGATGAGCACGTTCGACACGACGAAGGCCGTGAAGCTGAAGTGCCGGGGGGCGATCGACTTGGCCAGCGCGCCGGCGCCGAAGTGGTAGGGGGTGAAGGGCACGGCGTTCCTTGAAGCGTTCGAGTGGTTCGCAGGTTTGCATGCGAACCACCCTCCAGGTGCGAACCGGATTGCAAACCACGCTGCGTACCTCTGCGTACCACCCCGGATTTGCGTACCGCTTTGCGTACCTCAGTGCGTACCTTGCGTACCAGTTGACCGGGTAGCGCTTCGCCGAGCACCAGCGGCGTGCGTGAGTCTGCCACATACGACGTCGTTCTGTCCCCTGCCAGCGTAACAACGGAAGGCAGCCATCGACCCACCTCGCCAATGCGCCCTTTCCTCCTACGGGATGCGCTGGCCGATTGCCACTTGGATGGCGTTGATTTCCTGCGTGGTCAGATCGGACTTGAGCACCGGCAGACGCTCGATCGCCTTCGCAAGGCCCTTCGCATCCGTGTAGTCGATGCGGTCACGCGAACGGGTGCGCTTGAGCGTTCTGTCGAACGGCGCCTGATGACTGGAGTCCACGACTTGGCTAACGGCGTCGACGATGCCACCCACAACCCCCTCAGTCACTCCCACACTGCTACGAATGGCTACTTCAGAAAGGTGACCCGTGGCGGAACGATCATCCGGCCCAATGGGACTGATTTCGTTCCGCGGCGGACCAAAGTCGGTGTTTTGACTACTTCCGATGACGGACTTTGTTCCGCAGCGGAACGGTTCCTCGGGAGATCGTTCCGCCACGGGACAAGCAGCCATGCCATTTTCATCGGGTTTTCGCGCCCGCTTCCACTTCGCCGGTTTGGTTTCACTCGGGATGGATGCGGCATCCGGCGAAGCCTTCATCCAGTCCGTCCGTTCGTACTGCCCGGCGCCCACGTCCATCTTTTTCCGGTCGCAGTTGATTGCGTACAGGGTGAAAGCCCAGAGGCTGCAATCCAGCCGACCGCCCTGCCGCGTCTGCTCGATCAGGCCAGCTTCCCGGAGTTCCGCACATGCAGCAGCCAGCGTCGCACGGCTTGTCCATCCGCGCCTCGCCATCACTGCGGGGGCGAGGCTGATATCGCCGTTTCGGAATCCGTTCGGACCCATCTGCGCGAGGATGTCCAGCAGCAGTTTCGTCGCGTGCGGCGACAGTTCCGCGCAGGCCCGAGACCGCAGGAACTCCAGCGGCAACGGGTTGTACGGGCCGAGGCAGGTGACGCTTTCCTTGCGCGACTTGTCGCCCTTCTTCCGCGCTATGTCGCCCATCCGAGCCTCCTTACCGCCATCAGCATCTGCGCCAGAGAGAACACACCCGCGCGCTGATGCAAGTCGTTCGCATCTTCGCCGACGCGATCCGACATGCAGTAACGCAGACCAGTGGCCTTGGCCGCACTCTCGCCGACACCGGACTCGTCGTTGTCCGCCACGACCAAGGCGGGACTCTTGAGCCGGCCCGCCACGTGGACGAGGTTGGTTGCACTGAAGGTCACCAGCACTGCGGCATTCAAGCGGAGCACGCGCACCGCTTCTGCGATCGACAGGCCCGTTGCGAACCCCTCGCACAAACACACCTCTCGCGCCCGACAGTCGCCGATCCTCAGCACCGCACCCTTCGCACGCATGCCGGAGAGCATCCGTTTGTCCCAGCGGCGGTCCTCCGCGACCCACCTGATCAACTGCGCCCCGACCAGGTCATTGGTCTCCAAATCGCGCATTGGCACCATCAGCACCTCGTCGGGCAGCACGAGCCCCTTCTGGTCAGGAAAGCCCTTCAGGCGCAGGTAGCCGTGTTCGGTCAGCGTTGTTCGGGCCAGGAGATCGGCGGCGCGCCGGGCAGCACGTTGCCGACTCTGTTCGTCTCGGAGCCGCTGCGCCTCGCGTTTGCGCGCCCACTCATGCCGCTGCTCGTCGGTCCAGTCGGGTGCCTGGTCGCTGCCATACCAGTGGATCTCCCCGCCGCCAGCCCAATCCATGACCCAGCCGCGCACGCCATCCCAAAGCACTGCACCGTTCTTGCTACGCGGCTTTTCCACCGTGGGCACACGCTGGACGCGATCGCTGGGCATGACGCCACGGGCGTCCACACCGTGGATTCGCGCGAAATCGATGAAGTCCATTACGCAGCCCTCCGATTCGCCCACGCGATGTTCCGGTGGCGAATCTGATTCATCACGTTTCGCGTCACGGGTATGTCCGGGGTCTGGTCGAAGCCCCACTCAGTGGGCGGATACGTGCCGACCAGATCCTTGAAGAGGTGCGCGGCATAGCCCGGGCGCTTCCCGCGGCTGCGCGTGTAGCTGACCAGCTGTTCCCACAGATGGCGGCTGTCATCGGCGAGCTTGCGTTTGCCGATCCGGATCTCGGTCATCTCGCCGGGCTGCGCTTCGATGAGCGAAGCTGCCCCGATCTGGTGTCCGCACGCCATGCAGCGGCGTGCGAATGGCGAGTAGCCGCAGGCGGGGCAAGCCTTCGCGACCTTCTCCTCGGGTTCCTTGCGTGCCGACTTGTCCAGCTTCTCACCGGCATCGAGCGTATCGAGGCCGTTGAAGTAGATGTCGGTGAAGTCGTCGAGGAAGCGAACGATGTTGCCGCTGTGATCGAGCAGCAGGCAGTCGGTCTTGCCAGTTGCGGAGGACGCACGCAGGCCGCGACCCCACATCTGGATTGCCGTGCTCAGCGACTTGCGCAGCGGCCTGCAGTCGGAGACGCAGGTCACGTCGGGCACGTCGAAACCCTTGGCCAACGCTTCAACGGAAATCAGGACACGCAGCGCACTGTCGGGCTTCCGGTACTCCCGCAGCAGCGATTCGCGCTCAGCGGCGGATGTGCGTGAGGTGAAGACTGCCGCCAGCACACCTACTTCGACAAACTGACGGCAGAGCTCTTCGCAGTGGGCGATCGTCGCGCCGAACACGATGGTCTTGCGACCAGCCGCGTGGCGCACCCACTCGGTCACCACGTCACCGACGATGTCCATACCGCGCTCTTCGGCCGCCTTGTCGGTCCACTCGCCACCCGACGTTGCAGCACCGGCCATATCCGCGCGTGTGCAGCTGAGCACGCGCATGGGCACCAGCACGCCAGCCTCAGTGAGCTCGTGCATCGTCGTGGCATTGATGAGGTTGCTGAACAGGTTGCCGAGACCCGGGCTGAACGGTGTAGCGCTCAGGCCCACGACGGCCGCACGGCAGGTCGGGATGTACTCAGTCCAGGCGCTCAACTGCGTGTGCGCTTCGTCGATCACGATGACATCTGCTGCTGGCCAGACATCACGACGCGCGAGCGTCTGCGCACTGGCAATCTGCAGCGGCATGCGTGCGTCGCGGCGCCAGTGGTCGGCCTGAATCACACCGTGGTCGGACAGTCCGTAGCGGTCGGCTGCCTCGCTCGTCTGGTCGATCAGCGTGACCCGGTCGCAGATGAACAGCGCACGCTTGCCACGCTGCAACGCCTCGTGGGCAATGCGCAGACCCAGGTAGGTTTTTCCGGCGCCAGTGGGTGCCATGATCATCTGGCACCGGTGGCCGGCCTTGAGACCTTCGCGGAGTGCTGTGTGGGCGGTCTCCTGGAACTGGCGCGGCGGCGGGAACGTTGCCAATGTGTCAACGTGAAAGAGGTGGCTCATGCCGCACCCCCTTCCGCACGTCGCTGCCAGTACTTCGCCTGACGCCTCGCAGCGTTCAGTTCGTTCTGCAGGCCACGAATGCGTTCGCTCAGAACGCGGTTCTCCTCGCGGAAGCGTTTCGCCTCGGCCATTGCAGCGGCAACCTGGTCGTTTGCCTCGAAAACCCGCGACATGCTCTCGTTGTCGGCGACGGCTTCAGCCAGTTCGCGCGCCAGATCGGCGGCCTGCGGGACGTCCTCCGCATCGATCGTAGGCTTCTGCTGCAATTCGTCCCCGAGCGCTGCGGCCTTCGCTTTTGGGGCAGCAGTTGCCTTCAGCGCTGCCGCCTGTTCGGGCTTCGGGCGTTTCACGATCTGGGCGGCGCGCTTGACGGAGACCTCACCCGACTGCACAGCAGCCTGCACTTCGGGAGCACCGTCGCGGACAACTGCCTTGGCGCGCTCGATGGTCCTGACCCCAACTCCAGCGATCTCAGCCAACTCGGGGGCGGTCTTCGGGAAGTCCGCCCCCGGGACGGACTTATCCGCCGGCGGGCGATGTGCGGGCGCCCACTCATAGACGGCGGCCACGGCGAAAGCGACCTGGCTGTCGGTCAGGTGACGGCGGGCGCGGTTTTGAGCCAGGACGAAGGCACGGGGATCGACGTCAGCGGGCAGTTCCACCATGGGGCAGTTCGCACCCAGCTCGCGAGCGGCGCAGTACCGGTGCCAGCCATCAAGGACTTTGCCTTCGAAGAGCACCACCGGGTTCTGTACACCAATGTCTTCGATGCTGTCGCGCAATGCCAGGCGAGCTTCGTCGGACATCGGCGGAAACGTTGCCGACAGAGGATGCTGTTCGTAGCAGTGGTGGGCGCCGGCGCTGTTGCGCACGGCTTCGGGAGCAATGGTGAGAATGTCCATGGCCGTCCCCGTTACCGCAGCACAGCTGCGCTCTTGCGGGCCGCTTCGAGCTCGCGGACGAGAGCACGGATGTCTTCACTGCTTTTACCGGCAATCCGTGCAGCGTTGATTGCCTCAACCTCGGTGGACGGCCATCCGACGGAGCGAGCACCAATACTGATCGGGCTGGTGAACAGGCCTTGCTGGATGTCGAGGTAGTGGGCGCTGCGCGAGCGGCCACGCTGTTTGAGTACTTCGGGGAGCCTTTGGATGTAACGGGTCATGGTCGTACCTCTCAGGTTCGTGCGGCACGTCGCTGCACGAACCTCTCCCATGACAAGTCATCCTGCAGGCCTGAAACCCTTGTGCTACGGGCTTTTTCACCGGCCAGTCTTGTGATGACAGATTCGATTTGTCACCACAGCAGAACCGAAGGAACTCAGTTTCTTGACCTGGGTTCCTCCTTCTTGATCCATCTGGAGGCATCGTCGTCCTCGTCGTCGAAATCATGCTCGATCGAACGGGGTGGGAACTGGATTCCTTGCTCCTGACACGCTTCAAGTGACATCGTTTTTCGTTCCGCGTCTTCTCGCGCCCGGGTATCGGCCAATCCGCGCTTATCAGATATCGAGAACAAGGGCTCCCAGCCCGAACGTGGATGGCGGGGGGAGAACGGATCTGACGTGATGCCGAGATTATTGCGGATGGCATTTCGCAGTCGAGTCATTGCAGCGCTGATACCTCCGCCGGCTTGCTTGAGCGACTTGTCTGCCGCCATGCCCAGCAAAATGGCAGCTTGAGTATTGAGGGCGCCGTTCCGGCGATCCACCAGGCCGAACTCAGCGAGAGAGGTGCGTCGCCGCACGCCCCGGGCCGCAATCTCCAACAAATTGTTAGCCGACAGCCCCTCCGGCGACTTGTCCCCAACGAATGAAATGGTCACCTCGTGGGGCTTGAGGTTCTCCATGCCGCGGAAGGCGGCAAGGTGATCGGAACCGGCGGACTGATCAACCCGCTCCCCCTCAGTCGCGGTCGAATCAGCGCCTTGCGTGGGCGGATAGGTGCCGCGTTCAAACTCAGCCGTCATTGCAGCCAGTTGTGCTCGCATTTCCGACAATTGCACCTCTTGCTGGGCCAAGTCACTGATCGTCGGGGCAGGGGTCGATTTCCATTTCGCGATGCGTTCGCTGAGCTCGTCCATCTGCAGGGCAAAGTTCCACCAGTAAAGGTTTTCTGTTTGCCGAGCTGGATCGTTCTGGGCGTCGCACTGCCTTGCGATGCTCAGACGCTGAGCGGGCGTTAGGTCGTCCCATCCATTCGGAAAAAAATCGCGCTTCACGCGGTCTGCAAGCGCTTCTGGCAGGTGCTCCAGCGGCTTATCTAACCAGTCGCGCAACGCAGCTTCGAGTTGGTCGTAATTGGTCATCCTCAGTTCGTAGTTCGTCTTAGGAATCCATAGCCAGTATCAAGGCAATATCATGCGTCTATGAGGAAATCATCAGTTCTAACGGACGGCAGTAGTCCCCATAGCCAAGAAAGCGGAGCTGCGCCCGTGCCGCAGCCGCATAGGGTTCGCTCGGCTCGGTCAGACGTTCCAAAAGTTTCAACTGATCATCAATCGGCATTTTTATTGCCATGAAGGCAGAGCCTGCTTCATCCGAATTGGCGGTACCCAACGCTTTTTGGAGTTGATCTACCAAGTCCTGTACAAGCCGCATGGTGCGCAGGCGCGCCGAAACGAGGCCGGGAAGGTCTAGGCCAAGGAGCTTGACCGTGTTGCTGACGCGCGTTCGTTCATACTCGCCGAGACAAAGCTTGGTCGGACCCATCTTTCCGGTGGTTGTCACCTCGATGAGCTTCACATCCGCCACCCGGGTCGGGTCAAGCAGCACCGGGCGCTCTTCGGCAACGCAACGATCGTCCCATGTGGCCCGCTTGCTGCCTTGCATCAGCGGGAACCACGCACCCTTGCCGACCGATTCGTCGGTGTCGTCATCGCGGTTGATCTGGTTCGAACGCTGCGCAGCAAGCCTGAAGTTGTCCCACGAAAACGCGAGCCAAGGGTAGCCCTCGTCGGCTTCGGTGTCGCTGCGCTTGGCCTGCTTCTTCGGTCGGTAGTGGTCCACGTCCTTGAACGACTGGACGCAGTCGCTCTCCGAGTACCAGCACTTGCCGTATGACATCTTGGCCAGGTAGCGCGCGAATCCGCGCCACACATGCGACTTCTTCTCGATGTACGCCGCGCGCTGCTCCGGGGGCAAAGCCTCCAGTTCGGCCTGCGCGCGTTCGGCGACGCGCAGGACCTTCTCGGGAATCAGCGCCGGGTCTCGGCGAACGTAGATCACTGCTTCGCCTCCACGGTGGTCAAATGCTTGATCAGTTCCTTCATTGCACGCTGCCGCGCTTCCACATCGGCAGGCGTCAAAGGCGGCCTGTCGGCATAGCGCAGGTCGTGCCACGCACGGAGGAAGTCCTGGTACAGCGGCTCGCGGTCCTCATTCAGGAAGCCGAGCCGGGCGAGCTGGTCGTTCAGCTCAATCAGTCGGCGCTGCTGCACATCGCTGCGGTCGGCACGCTGCACCAGTTCGTTGCGCTCGTCCACCAAGCGCTGGGTTTCGACGTCCAGGCTGGTCGCCAGGCCGAAGATCTCGGTCAGTGTGGCCGTGAAGCCCATGCCACGCGGATCGGCGTAGGGCGCGGCGGCGGTCACGCGGCCATCGTCGGTCTGCGCAATCACGCGTACCTCGTCCCGCGACAGCGCTGAAATCGTGAGCGGGTTGTGCGAGGTCAGCACGATGTGGCAGCGCTCCTTCTCGGCCGCGATACCGGTCCAGTCTTCGATCAGCTTCAGGTAGCTGTGCTGCCAGTGCGGGTTGAGATGCGTGTCGGGCTCGTCCAGCAGGAACAGCGCGCGCTTGCCGCGCGAGACGCGGATCAGGCCCAGCACCATCAGCAGTTGCCGCTCGCCGTCGGACAGGTCGGCAAAGCCCACGTCGCCGCTGGCGTCGTTGCTGCGCGTCACCCAGACCTGGATCTCGCGCACCAGGTCGGAGATGTCCATCGCCTCCAGAGCGTAGAACATCTCGCGCTCGTTCTTGAACTGCTTGGCTAGCTGCTGAAGCCGGTCGAGCGAAGGTAGGAAGGCAGCGAATTGCGGCTCGGCCTGCTTCTTGTCGCGGTAATCGTCGACCGCATTACCTTCCAGTGCAAACGGGTGAAAGGCGAGTTCCTTGAAGCGGCGTGCAGCGCGGCCTGCCGGTCCGGCGGCACCCCAAAGGGTTTCCGCATAGACCCTCTTGCCCTTGGCGAACCAGGGCTCGCGGAACAGCGCCAGCAGCGAGTGAAAGCTGGTGATGCCCAAGCGGCCAGCGAGCTCGGCGGTGACCTTGGCGTCAGGGAAAGCGAAGAGTGCCAGCAGCGCCAGCACGCCGTGGATGGGCCGGCAGTAGAAGAGGCGCCGGGCTTCTTGCGCCTTGGCGACCTTCGCCTCGTCGTCTTCGAGCTTGATGTCGTCGTAGTACCGCCGCTGGTGGCTGTCGAACAGCGCTTCCAGCCGGCGGCTGCCGCCGGAGTAGTAGCCGAACACCAGGTCCGGAAACCATTCGGTCTTGCGCTTCTCGAACTCGGTGCGCTTGACCTCCTGCCCGTTGACCCGGATGGCAGGCTCGCCGGGGAAGTTGCTCAGGCACACGCTGGGTGGGTTCGGCACCGCCGAGCCCAGCGGCTCGATCCGGTAGGTCACCCGGTAGCGAAAGCGTGGCTCGTTACGCCGCAGGTCCACCCACCGGAAGACCTGGGTGATGGCCTCGATGAGGTTGGACTTGCCGGCGCCGTTCTGGCCGATGAGCACCGTGGTGAGATGGCGCTCATCGAAGTCCAGCTCCAGGCCGCGAAGGTTCTTGAAGCCATCGATGCTGATCTTATCCAGCCGCATGCCCGGGCTCCAGCGTCGTCTGGTTGTCCGTCACGTGGCCTTGCGCCACTTCCCAGGCCAGTTGCTTGTAGAAGTCGGCAACAGGCAGCTCGGCCGCCTTGAACAGCGCTTCGGCAGTAGCGGGAGTGCCGATGCGTCGCAGGTGCCCGGCGAGGTAGGGTTGGCCCATCACATCGTCGTCCTGGCGGCTCTTGGTCATGGTGGCGGTTTCCTTGGGAGCACGGGGCGGGCGGCCGCGGCGAGGTGTGGAGGCCGAGGTGCCGTCCGTGGCCGCGCCGCGTTGAGCGGCAATGCGGGCCAGCAGCGCGCTGGCGGGCTCGTCGCTGGGGTCTTGCGGAACGAGTTGGCCGCGGAAGGCTTTGGCGAGGGTCAAGGGAGTGAGCCGGCGTGTATGCGCCGCCGCTACCGTGTGTCGTTGCTCCAGCTGGCTCAGTGCATGAAGCAGCCGATTCGCCCGCCGGACAATCTCGACTTGTTCATCCATCGGTGGCAGCTTGACCGGCGCCGACATGACAGTTTGCTGGTTGATCTTCGGCATGTTGCCGGCCGTGCCAGTGGCGTGATCGCGGAAGTACCGTCTCGTGGGCTCAGCGCTCAGTAGAAAGTAAAGGAACCGACCATCCACTCGGCTGTTTGGGCGGCACTTCATCATCAGGTCGGGATAGATGAAGGACTGGGGCGGGCCGTCGAAGATTGCACTTACGCCGACGTACTCAAGCGTATTGGCTCGCTGAATCAGGATATCCCCAGGCTCCAGCCAGAGGTAGGAGTCCGCTGGAACCGATTCATCGATGAACTTTGTGTGTTGCGACAGGAAGCGTCCGGAGGTCGTCGCTGAAAGCGTCAAGGATCGGACCGATGTCTCGTAATCAACAGACTTGGGCGAGTAGCCATTTCTCGGCTTGCCATCGAGCAAGTCACCGATGCTGGTGGGGGCCCAAGCAGGTGTTTCGCGGCCTTCGCGCCAATCCGCTGTCAGTGAACCACTGGTCGCCGCGCCCAGCACCGCCTGCCGAAACCGCTTGAGCAATGCCGGAATAGCCTCCAGACGGTCCTGGCAGGCTTGGATGCGCGCCAGCAGGGTGTCGAGTTGGTCAGCGATGCGGGTCTGTTCCGGCCGCGGCGGGATGAGGACATCGGTCGCTTCAAATACCCCCTTCGTGACATGCCGAAGTCCGACTCCGCCCTGAGCGACGCCGATCAGATCATTCAAGCGCTCGTTGATCGCAAACTTAAAGAAGCGCTTGTCAAGCAGTGAACCATCAAAGTCAACGCGAAAAATGTGTTGGTTGAGTGCAGCAGCGCCGCCTTTCCAGATGTGGGCACCGAAGGAAGTTCCGGGTGTGCCAGACCACGCGAAGAGCAGTTCTCCCCCGACCAACCGGTGACGTTCGTCCAAGTCCCCATTGAAATGGTTGTAGGAAGCGTCTGTGTTATTCAGGTTCTGGATGCGAACGATTGGGACGCCTTGCGCTTGCCACTCTGTCGGTTTGAAAGCGCGGCCATTGACCAAAGAGCACAGACTCCCTATAGGAGCGCGTGCCCATCCTGGTGGCAAGTCGCCCTCGACCGGTACGCGAGGACCCGCCCGGTGTTCAGCCTCTTGGCTCATGCATGAACCCCGGGCGCCGCGGCAGGCTCCAGAACCAGGTCGTCGAGCACAACATCTGGGTCTTCACCCAGTTCCTCAAGCAAGGCACGCAGCTCAAGCATCGCATCGGAGAGTTCGCGCTGAAGCAAGCGGGCAACATGGGCCGGGTCTTCAATTTGTGTCTTGCTGACGCCAGTACCCTCGTCCTTCAGCCAGCTGATGTCCAGGTTGTCGCCTCGCTGCGCGATTTGCTCGCGCGTGAAGCGGCGCCATCGACCCGCATCGCTGCTGTCTTGCCGCGCCGCCAGCGCAGCCGGGCCGACGCGCGGATCGCTGCCGAACACGTCTTCGAACTTGTCGCGCGGCTGGCTAGCCGGGGCGGCGGGCGGCGTGCGGAAGTAGTCGCGCGTGAAGGGCGTGCGCTTGCCGAAGGCGGGCATGTTGGCCCGCATGTCATACACCCACACTTCGTTGGTGTTGCCCTTGTCCGCCTCGCCGCGGGTAAAGAACAGCACGTTGGTCTTAACACCCTGCGCATAGAAGATGCCCGTGGGCAGGCGCAGGATGGTGTGCAGGTTGCACTTGTCCATCAGGTCGCGCCGGATGTCGGTGCCGACGTTGCTCTCGAACAGCACGTTGTCAGGCAGCACTACCGCGGCCCGGCCGCCGGGCTTAAGTGCACGATAGATGTGCTGCAGAAAGGCGAACTGCTTGTTGCTGGTCTCGAAGGTGAGGTCACCGCGCGTGGGCAGGCCACCGCCCTTCTTGGTGCCGAAGGGCGGGTTGCTTAGGATCAGCGTGGCCGGAGGCAGGCCTTTGTGGTCGTCGCTCAGCGTGTCGCCATAGGTCACGCCGCCTTCGATGCCATGCAGCAGCATGTTCATCAGCGCCAGGCGGTGCGTGTCTTGCACCAACTCCATGCCGTGGAATGTCTGATGCCGGTACTTGCGCTGCGCCTCGTCGCTGAGGCTGTCGAAGTCGTTGTGCTGGCGGAGGTAGTTGTTGGCCGCGATCAGGAAGCCGCAGGTGCCGGCGGCCGGGTCCTGAATGACGTCGCCCAGCTGCGGCTTCATGACGCTGACGATGCTGTCGATCAGATGGCGCGGGGTGAAGTACTGGCCGGCACCGCTCTTCTTCTCGCCGGCGTTGCGCTCCAACAGGTCTTCGTACAGATCGCCCAGGTCGTCGCGGTCAACGCTGTACCAGTCCAGGCTGTCGATGTCGGTCACCAGCTTGCTCAGCGTGGCCGGCTTGGTGATGAAGGTGTTGGCGTTGGCGTAGATCTCCTGGACGGCGCCACGGCCGTGCAGGCCGTAGTCCAGCAGCATCTCCTTGTAGGTGTCCAGCCGTTCAGGCGCCGAGGCGTTGAGAAGGTCGTCCCAACGGGTGCCGGGTTGCTCGACAGGCGGCTCGGACTTCTTGGGCCGCTTCCAGACCTTGAGCCGGTCCTCCTGCCCCGTCTCCTTCATCATCTTTAGGAACAGCAGGTAGGTCAGCTCGCTCAGGTACTGGTGATAGGTAACGCCGTCATCGCGCAGCACGTGGCACAGCGACCAGAGCTTGGCGCCGATGTCGAGGGCGGCGGTGTGGTTGGACATGAGTTGTTGTTCGAGATAAGTCAGCGGTTGGCAGATTCGGGCGGTAAGGCCCACAGCGCGTCGTTGAAGGCATCGAGCACGGGTTGGAGCTGGCCGTTGAAGACCTTGTCCAGCCGGTTGAAGCCTCCGCCTTCGCGCTTGAAGATCAGGTCAGGGTCGTCGATGGCCGAGCGGTCCACCAGCACGTTGGCCTTGGTTTGCGCAGCGATGCGCTTGAGCCAGTCGCGCTGCGGGGTGGTCCAGGGTTTGCCGGCGGGCGGATGCGCCAGCAGATGCTGCAAGGCCCGGTCGACGCGCTCAGCATAGGGTACCAGCGCATCGCCGATGGCCGCCTGGCGGATGTAGCCGACGATGCGGGCGGCGATGTCTTGGTTCGTGAGCTCGCGCCAGGCCGACGCGAGGTTGGTTTCAGTGAAGCCGGCCCGATCCAGGGCCAAGACCAGCTCGCGCAGCTGGGCGCGCGTCAGCTCGCGAGGCCGTGTGAGCACAGTCATCAGCGCCGGGATCTGGTTGCCCTGTGTCTTGATGAACTCGCTGAAGGCGCGGATGTAGTCGTCGGGCTTCTTGCCCTTGCCGTAGCCGCGCTCGGCGCGGTCGAAGGCGTCGGCGTGATCTGACACGAACATCTCGCGCTCAGGGCCGTCGCTGCGGCGGTCAAGCAGCTCGCCCAGGTCCGGGTTCTGGATGAACCAGGCCGCCACATCCGCCAGCGGCATGGCCTTGAGCTTCTGGACGAAGGCCTGCACCGGCATGCCCGCTTTGGCTTCGAAGTCCTGCCGGTTCTTGTCGGTCAGGTGGCGCTTCTTGGCCTGCAGCTTGGCCAGGAACTGGTCGCGCACCAGTTCGGTGGCCGATTCATCCTTCAGCGTGGCCAGTTCCTGCGCCAACTGTGTGAAGGTGATCTTCGGGTTCACGACGACCGGCTTCATGGCTGTCATGTCGCCGATGGCCTCGAAGATGCGGACCGCATCGAACACGCGGAACGAATCCTTCACGTCCGTGCCGCCGAAGTCGCACAGCCGCGTCGCCCGGCCCAGCATCTGGTCGAACAGGATGCGGCTGTTCACCTGGCGCAGGAACACCAGGTTGCAGATCTCGGGCACGTCCACGCCCGTGGTCAGCAGGTCGACGGTGACCGCGACGTTGGGCAGGCGCTCGTTCTTATAGCGGCGGATCAGCTGCAAGGGCTTGTCGGCCGCGCCCGTGATTTTGATGACGGCATCGTCTTCGACTGCGCCGTATTGCGCTGCGAAGGCCGTCTTCAGCAAGTCCACCACCATGTCAGCGTGGCCGTCGCTGACGCAGAATATGAGCGTCTTGCGGCGTGAGGCCGGGTCGAGCTCCTGCGCGAGGTAGGTGCAGACCGCCTCGTTGAAGGGCCGCGTGATGACCTTGCGGTTGAAGTCATCGACCTTGAGCTTGATCTCGTCGGGCGTCTTGAACAGTTCGATCTGCTGGCGGCCAGTGTTGTAGACCTTGACCTCTTCGCCGGCCTTCCATGCGATCCCCTGGCCTGAGAGCAAGGTGTGCACCTGGATCGGCGGTTCGTAGTCCACCAAGTAGCCGTCGACCACCGCCTCGCGGTAGCCGTAGGTGAAGACGGGCGCGCCGAAAATCTGCGTGGTGTGCAGCGCTGGCGTGGCGGTAAGGCCGACCTTCACGGCGTCGAAGTAGTCCAGCACGCGCCGGTACTTGGAGACGTAGTCGTCGTAGCCGCGGAAGCTGAGCTCGGTGTCGGACAGCTCCCGGTCCAACAGGTAACCACGGTGGCACTCGTCGACGACGATGCAGTCGTACTGGTCGATGGGCGGCGGCGCGGTGCCGTCGCTGGGGTACAGCACGCGCTGCACCATGCCTTGCACGGTGGCCAGGTGCACGGCTGTGTCGTCGTCTGGCGCCTGGTCTTCCAGTTCCTTGATGCCGAAGATGTCGGCAAAGGTCTGCAGGCGCTCCATGCGCGTGTCCTTGAACGCGTTGGCGGCCTGCTCGCCCAGGGCCGAACGGTCGACGAGGAACAGGATGCGCCTGAAGCGCTTGGCCTTGAGCAGGCGGTAGATCAGCGCGATGCATGTCTTGGTCTTGCCGGTGCCGGTGGCCATGGCCAGCAAGATGGCCCGCTGACCCTCGCGGATGCTGGCCTCGGTGGCCAGGATCGCGCGCTGCTGGTAGGGCCGGAGCGGAAAGCCGTAGTCGAAGGGCGATTGGGCCAGCTCGGCGTGGGCGCGAGCATCGTCGCGCTGTAGCAGCGCGCTCAGGCCCTCAGGGGTGTACCAGCCGTCCAGCACGTGGCCCAGGTTCTCGGGCCGACGCACGTCGCAGAACCACACACCGCTTTGCTCCGCCAACTGCCGCAGGTACGGGCGGCCATTGGTGGAGAACACGAAGGGAATGCGGAACTCGCCTTGTGTGCCGAACTTGGTGACTGGCAGTTCAACTTCGGGCGCGGGTTTGAAGCCTCGGCTGTAGCGTTTGGCTTGTTGCAGCGCGCCGGAGACGTCGATGTGCTTGCGCTTAGCTTCGACGATGGCAATCGGCGTCAGGCCTGCGAATAGGGCGTAGTCGGCTGGTCCGGTCTCCGTCGGCCACTCGGCAATGGCCAGGTTCTGGCCGCGCTGAGGCCTGGCGCCTTTGGCGAAGGTGAGGTGCGCCGAGTCCACCGTCCAGCCGGCTGCCGCCAGTTGCTCGTCGATCAGCTTGCGTGTGTCGCGTTCGCTGATCTGCAGGGCTGCTGCCGCCGTGTTGGCGGCCGCCACGAACTTGGCGATGGCTTGTGGTGGCGCTGCAGCGGCCTGTGCCTGCAGGGTTTGCAGACGTTGTTGCAGTTCGGCTTTGGCGGCCTCGGCTTCGGCTGCCATGGACTCCCAGAACGCACGGTCCTGCTCAGCCTGATGGGCTTGGGCCTGCACCTGGTCGAGCGTCTGGGTCGCGTCCTGGTGGGCCGCTCGGTACTGCGCCAGTTCATTGCGCAGCGTATCCAGCTCGGCCTGCAGCTCGCTGCTCTGGTCTGCCGGTGGTGCGGGCGGCTGGAAGGGGCCGGACTTGAAGCCGGCATCTTTGAACGTACGGTGAAACCAGACGCCGAGTTGCCAGGTCAGGCGCAGTGCCAGCAGCGCGGTACGGTGGTCTCCTGCCAGGCGGTGGTTGGCGTCGTTGCCGGCGCGCCGAACCTCGTGGAAGAGATTGCCGACCTCACGCGGGACAATGCCCTGGTCCTGCAGGCGGCGCAGCAGGTCGGCCTGCTTCTCGTCTGGCGAGGTGAACAGGCCGACGTTGGAGGCGACCAGCTGGGCCAGCAGTTCGGCCAGTTGCCGTAGCTTCAGCAAGCAGGTATTCGGGTCTTCTGGAAAGTAGCGCTCTGCCAACAGGCCCAAGCGCACGAGCTGCTCATCGTGCGCCGATAGGTGACTGAAGTTGCATGGAACGACTTTACTCATCTTGCCCGGTACTGGGTTCTCGTGTGCTTACTCGTATTTGTCGAGTGTTTTGTACTGCGCTACATGGTCGAGCGTAGACAAGGCTCTCGTCGCTACGCGCAAGCAAACCATGATGATTTGGGCATTTTAACCAGTGACGGGGGCTCCGGGTTGTCGGTGACAGGGGGCTCGCGATTGGCCTTCGACGCACCTGTCGTTCGTCCATCTGGTCCTGATCTTTGCTGGCGAGCAGTGCTGAAGGGGTAGTTTCGCTTCAAAGTAAGTTGTCTCATCCTGCTTGGTAGCTTGTTGTTCAAGCGGATAGTGATCTTTTCAAATTTGCGCGCGACGACAGGGTGATGACGTCGCCGTCGCGTGTCAGCAAGTCCAGCCGTTCGCCAAGCAGGCGCCAAGCTTCGCGTTTTTCCGATTCATAGCTGTGCCGCTGGTAGGTGCGCTTGACCCGACTTTCTTCTGTGTGGTTTAGGCACTTTTCGGCAACCTCTGGCAGGACGCCCATTGCGGTCATCAACGTGGCGGCCGTGCGCCGCAGGTCGTGTGGCGTCCACTTGCCGCCTGGTAGCGTGAGTGCGCTGGTGTGCGGTGAGCGACGCGACATCGGGCTCGCGTCGCTGCGCTGACGGTCGCCAAGTTGCTTGGTTACCGTCTTGACGCAGACGTGGTCGCTGTTGCCTCGGTTCGGGAAGCACCATTGGCTTGTGCCATTGATCGAATTCAGGGTTTCGACCTGACGCATCGCGAAGTCGGATAAAAAAACGGTATGGGGACGTCCGTTCTTGCTGTTGTCGGCTGGAATCAGCCATTCGCGGGTATCGAGGCGAACATGCCGCCACTCAGCCTGCAGCAACTCGCCGATGCGGCAACCGGTGGCGAGCGTCAGCCAGATTGCGGCCTCCGTCGAGCGTAGCAGCCCTGCAGCAGGGATCTGCCGGTGCAGGCTACGAATTTCGTCTTCGCTCAGCACCCGATCACGTTCAACATCCTTCCCGCCGATCTTGGCTTTGCGTATCGCGGCGGTAGGGTCTGCCTCGATGATGTCGCGGTCGACCGCGAACCGGAACATCTGGCGGACCAGCGAAAAGATCATCTTCGCCATGCGTGTCACGCCGCGTGCCAGCAGCGCATCGGTTACGGCCGTGACGTGGCCCTTCCGCACATCCTCGACGGCCAGGTCGCCGATGACCGGCAGCACGTCCTTGGCGAACATGCGGCGGATTTCCTTGCCGCCATCCTTTCGGCGGATGAGTTCCACGCTCGCCCAGCGTTCAAACAGGTCGGTTACCTTGATGCGGGCGCTGAGTGCTTCGGCCGCGTCGATGCGTGCCCTTGCGTGCGCAAGCGCTTCGGCTTGTGCGGCCCTCTTGTCGAGGCGGGCAAGCCGTTTGTCTTCGTTGGGGTCCTTTCCCTGCCTCAAGGTCTCCTGCGCGTTGTCATGAGCGTCCCGGATGTCCTTCAGCGACATGTTCGGCCAGGTGCCACAACTGAAGTCATGCAACTTGCCGCTGTGCCGGTAGCGCCAGCGAAACATTACGCAAACGCCGTTGCCCTTCGCCTTCACGAGCCCGTAAAGCGAGTGCTCGTCAGACAGCCGAGTGCCGATGTCTGCCGGGGTAAGGCTTTCCAGTTTCTTGACCGTCAGCTTCGCCATTTTCACTGCCCCTGAAAAAGTGCCCAACAAAGTGCCCAACAGATTGAGCAGCTTCAGCTGGATTGTAATGGACAGCGCTGGATCGTGTAATCTACTAAAACAACAAAAAAACAATTGCTTGTGTTCGTTTTCTGGATTCTTCTGGATGAGGTTGGAGTCTGAATTACCTGTATGGGGTGC
Source organism: uncultured Methyloversatilis sp. (assembly GCA_964555165.1). Classification (GTDB taxonomy): domain Bacteria; phylum Pseudomonadota; class Gammaproteobacteria; order Burkholderiales; family Rhodocyclaceae; genus Methyloversatilis. The sequence goes on from CAZKRN010000015.1 coordinate 26,668, forward strand.
AAGGGGTAGCGAGTTCGAATCCCGCCGCCCCGACCAATCGAATCAAGCACTTGGGCCAATCTTCGGATTGGCCTTTTGCTTTCCGGCGCTCGACAGGACGGGTGCCGCGAACCTCAACTTGTGGCCTGATCGAGTGTGGTTGCGTCATCGCTACCCCTGTGATTCCGATCAAGTTTCGTCTCCGCAGTCGTGAATGCCCGCGACGTTCTCGGTCAGAATGAGGGCTGTTGCACCCCCTGCGTGCGTGTCTTCCAGCCCGAACCGAAAGCCATGAAGCAACCGATGTCCCGTATCGCCCTCGCCGTGCTCGGCTGCATGATCAGCGCTCCTGTATTAGCTGCCGATCTGGTCGACGCCTTGCGCAATGCGCTCGCTTACGATGCCCAGTATCTTGCCGCCCGGGCCCAGCGCGAGGCCAGCGCGGAGCGCAAACCCCAGGCCCTGGCCGGGTTGCTCCCTGCCGTGACGTTGAGCGGCAACACTCTCTACAACGACACGACCGTCAGCAAACCCTTCAGCGGCAGCGCGCAGTACAACTCGCACGCATGGACATTGCAGCTCACGCAGCCGCTGTTCCGCTTGCAGAACTGGCTGCAGTACGAACAGGGCGAACTGCAGGTAGTGGCCGCCGATGCACAACTCGCGCTGGCGCGTCAGGATCTCATGCTGCGCGTGGCCCAGGCGTATTTCGATCTGCTGTACGCGCAGGACGTGCTTGCATCGATCCAGGCCCAGAAGACTGCGGCGAAGGAGCAACTGGACCTGGCCGAGCGCAGTTTCGAGGTCGGCACGGTCACGGTTACCGACGTGCATGAGGCGCAATCGCGCTACGACCTCGCCAGTGCGCAGGAGATCGCGGCTTTCAACGACATCGAGGTGAAGCGTTACGCGTTGTCCGTCATCACCGGACGCCTGACACCCGGCGTGCGCGGCCTGCGTGTCGACGCAGCGCCGCCGCGCCCGCAGCCGGACGACATGCAGAGCTGGGTGGGCAGTGCGGAATCCGGAAATCTTGCGGTTGCCAGCCAGGGCGCCGTACTGGAGATCGCACGCCGCGAAGTGAAACGCCAGCAGGCCGGACATCTGCCCACCGTGGACATCGTGGCCACGCATGGAGAAACTTCGTCGTTGTCCGTGTTGGGCGCCCGGCCGACCGACATCGAACAGAGGAACTCGACCATAGGGCTGCAGTTCTCGCTGCCGATTTTTCAGGGTCTCGGCCAGCAGTCGCGTGTGAAGGAGTCGGCCCACCTGCTGGACAAAGCGCAGGCCGATCTTGAAGCGGCTCGCCGCAATGCCGCGCAATCGGCGCGCCAGGCCTGGCTGGGCGTGGTCAACGGCATGTCGCAGACGCAGGCGCTCCAGGCAGCGCTGCGCTCGTCATCCTCGGCGCTGGAATCGAACAAGCTCGGTTACGAAGTCGGCGTGCGCATCAATATCGACGTGCTGAACGCGCAGCAACAACTTTTCGCTACCCGACGCGATCTGGCGAAAGCGCGCTACGACACGCTGCTGGCGCAGTTGCGGCTCAAGGCGGCGGCTGGCCAACTGGGCGACGAGGACTTCCTGGCGCTGGATGCCATGCTGGCAGCGGACACCTTGTCGTCTCAGTGAAGCTTGCCGTCGCCCGGTCCTGCGGTCGCGTTTGCAGCGCAACCCTCACCCGTCACGGGTCGCCCGGGCCGGCTGACCCGGCTGCAGCTTGAGGGGCTTGCCTGTATCGGGAGACGCTGCGACTGATCGCAATGAGAGCGCCTGCAGGAGACCTCAAGGTCCCGCCGGTGCGGGCGGGGGCACACAGCGGCTTGCCGTGCGATTCCCGTTCCGGCGCTAGCAGTGGCGTCAGGCGTCTCAGCGGATCGTGCTAGACTCGGCGGGTTCCGGCGAGGGTTGTATGACCGTGCGACGTCCACGATTTCGTACGCTGCGCGGTTCCGGCCCGGACGTTCCCACCGCTCACCGCTCTGTACTTTCCTCATGCGCATCCTGTTGTCCAACGACGACGGTTATTTCGCTCCCGGCCTTGAAGCGCTCGCGCGCGCACTGGGCGAGGTGGGTGAAGTGACTGTCGTGGCTCCCGAAGCGGACCGCAGCGGGGCCAGCAATTCGCTGACCCTGGACCGCCCGCTCATCCTGCGCCGCGCGCGCAACGGCTTTCATTATGTAAACGGCACCCCGTCCGACTGCGTCCATCTTGCGGTCACGGGCATGCTGGACCACCTACCCGACATTGTCGTGTCCGGCATCAACGATGGCGCCAATATGGGCGACGACACCATCTATTCGGGAACCGTGGCGGCGGCGACGGAGGGCTATCTGCTCGGGGTGCCGGCCATCGCGATCTCGATGACACGCAAGGGCAGTGCGCATTACGACACCGCGGCGCAGATCGCCTGCAATCTGGTACGGCGGCTGACGGAACGACCGTTCGCTGCGCCGGTGTTGCTGAACGTGAACGTCCCCGACCTGGGGATGGATGAACTCAAGGGGATGCGGATCACGCGGCTCGGGCGTCGCCACAAGGCGGAATCGGTTGTTCGAACGGTCAACCCACGCAACGAGACCGTCTACTGGGTTGGTGCCGCCGGGGCGGCTCAGGATGCCGGTGAAGGCACCGATTTCCATGCGACGGCGGATGGCTATGCGTCGATCACACCGTTGCAGATCGACCTCACACATGTCGCGCAGATGGGGCAGATCCGGGACTGGCTTGACGCATGACGTCGAAGGATGAAAGTCTGACGCTGACGCGAGCGAGAGCGCGCATGGTGGATCGCCTGCGCTCGTCAGGCATACGCGACGAGGTCGTGCTTGGCGCGATGCAGGCCATCCCGCGCCACCAGTTCGTCGAAGAGGCCCTGCGCAGCCGGGCCTACGAGGACACCGCCCTGCCTCTGGGCTTCCAGCAGACCATTTCGCAACCATTCATCGTTGCGCGAATGATCGAGCTTCTGCGCTCCGGTGGCCGTGCTCTCGGCAAGACTCTGGAAGTGGGTGCCGGTTGCGGATACCAGGCGGCAGTGCTGTCGAGGCTGGCAAAGGATGTCTACGCCGTCGAGCGCATCGCGCCGCTGCTTGAACTGGCCAAGCGCAACCTGCGCCCGTTGCGCCTGCCCAATGTACGGCTGAAACATGCTGATGGCACAGTCGGTCTGGTGGCCGAAGCGCCCTTCGATACAATCATTGTCGCCGCAGCGGCGACCACGGTGCCCATGCCTCTGCTCGAACAGCTGGCCGAGGGCGGCAGGCTGATTCTTCCCGTGGGTGCCGGAGACCAGACTCTGCGCGTTATCGAGCATCATCCGCAGCACCGCTTCGTCGAATCCAGACTGGATGCGGTGCGTTTCGTGCCGCTTCTGCCGGGGGTTGAATGATCAGAACCTTGTGTGCGCTGTCTGTCGTGAGCCTGCTCCTGGCAGCGTGTGCCGGCACGCGACCGGCGCCGGTCGAGGATCGGACGAGCGTGCCTGCGGCCGCGAAGCCGGCGGCAGCTCCAGTCGCTCCCGCTGCGACCGTTGCGCGCACGGGTTTCCATACCGTATCCAGAGGCGAAACGCTTTACGGCATCGCGCTCGAACACGGCCAGGACTGGCGCGATCTGGTGATCTGGAACCGGCTGGAAAACGCCAATCTCATCCGCGTTGGCCAGGAACTGCGAGTGCTTCCGCCGGAGGGCACGGTCGAGGCCCGTCCGGTGGTCGCTGCGGGGCCGGTCGAGGCGCGACCGCTGGATGCGCCAGCCAATCCGCCTGCAGCGGCGACCCCGGCCCAGGTGACCGCGGCATCGGCGCCGGAAACGGGGAATACGGCCATCCTCAAGCGCGAGCCGCGCGGCGGCGTCGAAGCCTATTCCGACGAAGCTCTCGCCCGCATCAAGGGCACACAGATTGCCGCGCTCGCGCCTTCCGCGTCGGTCTCGTCGCCAGCCACAGCGCCGTCGGCGGCAGCACCTGTGGTCCAGCCACCCGATTCCACGCGCAACGAGGAAGGCGTCGAATGGAGCTGGCCGGCGACCGGCCGCATCGTTGGCCGATTCGGCGAAGCAACGAACAAGGGTGTCGATGTGGCGGGCAAGACCGGCGACCCCGTACTGGCTGCAGCGGCCGGACGTGTCGTCTACGCGGGTGAGGCGATGCGCGGTTATGGCAGACTCGTGATCATCAAGCATGACAACACCTATCTGTCCGCCTACGCGCACAACAGCAGGATTCTGGTCCAGGAACGCGATATGGTGAAACGCGGACAAAGGATTGCCGAACTCGGCGATACCGATGCCGAGGCCGGGAAGCCCCGGCTGCATTTCGAGATCAGACGTCAGGGCAAACCCGTCGATCCGCTGAAGTACTTGCCACCGAGATAGCCGCCATGTCCGATCTGTCGCTGCCTGAGGATGCCGAACCCGTCGAGCCGATCGAGGAAGATGCGGTCATCAGCGACATCGACACACCGGAGGCGGTGGTCGAACCGGCGGAAGCGGAATTCCTGGGCGATGCCACCCAGCTCTACCTGAACGAGATCGGCGCCAATCCGCTGCTCACGCCGGAAGAGGAGCTTGCGCTGTCGCGGCGCGTCCGTCAGGGGGACTTCGAGGCCCGACAGATCATGATCGAGCGCAATCTGCGTCTGGTCGTGAACATTGCCAAGCATTACCTGAACCGGGGCATGCCACTGCTCGATCTGGTGGAAGAAGGCAACCTCGGCCTGATACATGCACTCGAGAAGTTCGATCCCGAACGCGGTTTCCGTTTTTCGACCTACGCGACCTGGTGGATCAGACAGAACATCGAGCGCGCGATCATGAACCAGTCGCGCACCATCCGGTTGCCGGTGCATGTCGTGAAGGAACTCAATCAGGTGTTGCGTGCGATGCGCAACCTGGAATCGCGCAGCGGAGGTGACTGCTGCGCCGAAGACATCGCTCAATTGCTGGCCAAGCCGGTCGAGGACGTAAGGCACATCCTGTCGCTGAATGAACATACGGCCTCGCTGGACGCACCTCTGGACATCGATCCTTCACTGTCCATCGGCGAATCACTGGCCGACGACGACCAGGAAGGCCCCGATGTGCAGATACAGAACGCCGAAATCGGTGCGCTGGTGCATGGCTGGATTTCCCAGCTCGGTGAAAAGCAGCGCACGGTGATCGAGTACCGTTACGGCATCAATTCCTGCGAGATCGCGACGCTGGAGGAACTCGCGGAGCGGCTCGGCCTTACCCGCGAGCGAGTACGTCAGATCCAGCTTGAAGCGCTGGCGCAGTTGCGGAAGATATTGCGCCGTGCAGGCGTATCGCGAGACGTGCTGCTGTGATTGTCTTCCCGCCCGGCTGACACAACCCGACCTGGCGCAGTGCGCCACGAAACCCCTGACTTGTCCCACGGCGGGCTT
>CAZKRN010000015.1:32155-83833 GCA_964555165.1 uncultured Methyloversatilis sp.
TGCACAGCCCGCCGGTTCGTCAGGCGTGGCGCAGTGCGCCACGAAACCCCTGACTTGTCCCACGGCGGGCTTTGCACAGCCCGCCGGTTCGTCAGGCGTGGCGCAGTGCGCCACGAAACCCCTGACTCACCCCATCGCGAGTTGGGCTATGGTGCGCAGGCCGTATTCGAACAACTGTTGCAGCGCTGGCGAAAAGAAGGGCAGCGACAGCAGAAGCATGACGAAGCCGGCAATGAGCGTGACCGGAAAACCGATCGCGAACAGATTGAGCGTCGGCGCTGCGCGGGTCAGCACGGCCAGCGCAATGTTCACGACCAGCAGTGCGGTGATGACCGGCAGCGCGAGCATCAGACCGGCCGAGAAGATGGTACTGCCCCAGCGCGCGATGGCGACCCAGCCACTGGCCGGGAACAGGTCGGCGCCGACCGGCCACCACTCGAAGCTGTTGCCGAGCACGGCCAGTACCATCAGGTGTCCGTCGATCGACAGGAAGACCAGGGTGGCCAGCAGGCCGAAGAATTCCGCGATGACCGGCGACTGCGCAGCATTCTCCGGATCGTAGAACATCGCGAAGCCGAGACCCATCTGCAGACCGATCAGTTCGCCCGCGAGGTCTATCGCGACGAATACGATGCGCATGGAGAAACCCAGCGCAATGCCGATCAGCATCTGTTGAAGCAGGGCGAGCACGCCCGGCCATGAGCCGGCGACGAGCCCCGATGGTGGAAGTCCGGGAACGAGTGCCAGAGTCATTGCGGCGCCGAAGCCCAGGCGGATGCGCGCGGGAATCGCGCGGTTGTTCAGTATCGGGGCGGCGGCGACAAGGCCCAGGACGCGTGCCAGGGGGAACAGGAAGCCCGCCATCCAGAGGTCGAGCTGGGCGGCGGACAGTTCGATCACGTCAGCCGATCAGCGACGGGATCGACGAGTAGAGTCGGCGGATGTAGTCGGTCATCAGCGTGATCATCCATGGCCCGGCCAGCACGATGACCAGAAAGACGGCAATCAGTTTCGGGATGAAGGAAAGCGTCATTTCGTTCACCTGGGTGGCGGCCTGGAAGATGCTCACGATCAAACCGGTGACCAGAGCCGCTCCCAGCATTGGTGCCGAGATGACGAGCAGTATTTCGACGGCATGGCGGCCGATATCGACGACGGTGGTCGGGGTCATGTGCGATCTTCCTTCATATCTGCCCGAAGCTGGATACCAGCGTGCCGAGGATCAGGTTCCAGCCGTCGACCAGAACGAAAAGCATGAGTTTGAACGGCAGCGACACGATGACCGGCGACATCATCATCATGCCCATGGACATCAGTACCGACGCCACCACCATGTCGATGATGATGAAAGGGATGAACACGATGAAGCCGATCTGGAAGGCTGTCTTCAGTTCGGAAGTCACATAGGCCGGCACCACCACGCGCATCGGCAGTTCGTCCTGGCTGACCACGGGCGCAGTGTTCGACAGACGCATGAACAGTTCGAGGTCCGGCTCCCGCACTTGTTTCAGCATGAAAGTCTTCAAGGGCTTGGCACCCGTGTCCAGCGCCTGGTCAAAGCCGATGCGGTTCTCGCTCAGCGGAATGTACGCCTGGGTGTAGATCTGCTCGCCCACCGGCGCCATGATGAAAAAGGTGAGGAACATGGCCAGCCCGATCAATATCTGGTTGGGCGGGCTGCTCTGCGTTCCGATGGCTTGGCGCATCAGCGACAGAACGATGATGATGCGGGTGAAACTCGTCATCATCAGAACTACGGCGGGCAGGAACGACAGGCTGGTGAGCAGCAGCAGGGTCTGTATCGACAGCGACCAGTTGGTGCCGCCGCCCGCTGCCGGTGTGCTGGTCAGCGCGGGCATGGTCTGTGCCAGCATGTCGCCACTCGCGAGGGCGAGCAGCAGTCCGCTGGCCAGTGGCAAGGCGCGCCGGGTCATGATCGAGCGCCCTTCAGTCTCGCCAGCAGCGCAGCGAAGTCGGGTGCTGCGCCTGCTCCCGCACCCGTTTCCGGTTTAAGTTCGGCACGCGGCAGCGTGGCGATGCCGTTGACGGAACCCGGGGCCACCCCGACGACCAGCCAGTGTTCGCCGATCTCCAGCAACAGGACGCGCTCGCGTGAGCCAACGGCTATGCCACCTATGCTGCGGATCGGTGCCGGACCGGTCAGTCGTCCGCCTGAAATGCGGCGCAGCAGCCACAACACGGCGAACAGCACGGCCAGTACCAGGGCGAGTGCCCCCAACATCTGTATCACCGCAGCAGCGCCACCGGATGGACTGGCTGCCGGAGCGGCGGCGCCGTCGGCGGCAAGGACGATACCGGTCGGCAAGAGCAACAGGAGAGCAGGGCAGGTTTTCATGGCGCCCAGATTAGCGCGCGGGCGGTGCTCGCCAGCCCGGGAATAGACCCGCTTTAGGCCGGCAATTTCTGCCGGCCGGGTTACATATCGGCCGCCAGTGCGGTCAGCGCCTCGCGTTGGCACACTTCTATGCGGCCGCGCGCCAGCGCAATCCAGCCCTGCCGCTCCCACTGCTTGAGTATGCGACCGACCGGCTCGCGCGTGCTGCCAAGATCGGTCGCGATGCGCGTCTGCGTGTCCTCCAGAACGTCGCCATCGGCAGTGCGTGCGAGAAGGAGATCTGCCAGTCTGGCGTCGAGGCGACGGAACTTCAATTCGTCCAGCAACGCGATCATGTCCGACAGCAGGCGACCATAGTGCTCGAACACGAAGTGACGGAAAACGTCGGAGCCGTTCAGCAGGCGACGGAAAGCGGGGCCGGCGATGGCTACCTCGCGCAGTTCCGTTTCGGCCACGCTCGACGCCGGGTAGTGCGCCACGCCGAGCAGGCAGGAAGTGGTGAGCACGCAGGAATCGCCGGGGCCGACCCGGTACAGCAGCACTTCGCGTCCGTTGGAGGACAGACGCTGTATGCGCGACCAGCCTTCGATGCGCAGGATGAAGTTGTTGCAGGCATCGCCTTCGCGGAAGCCCGTCTCGCCGGCGCTGAGCCGGACTTCGAAACTGTTGTCCAGCAATGTCTCGCGCACCGCCGGTTCAAGCCGGACGAGTGCTGGAAAGTACGAAATCCAGTCGCGCCATTGCCCTGGTGTACCGACATGACGGCTCATGCTTCTCCTCCTGCTCCGAACGTTCTTGTGTTCGGGATGCTATCCCGCAAAAGCGGGGCGAATGTGACTTAGTCGCAGATCGCGAGGCGGACTCCGCGTTCAATCGGCTCACTACAACAGAGGAGACCGCCATGTTCCGGAATATCTTTCACGCCATTCTCGGCGTCTGTGCCGCACTTTGCTTGCTGCCCGCGGGGGCCGCGAGCGAACCGTCTCCTGACACCGAAGTCTGGCGGAGCGTGCGTGCGACACTGTTTGCCGGCCGTGAAATCGTCGAATCGAACGACGTGATCGAACTCGACATCCCGTTTCGCGCCGAGGATGCGGCCGTAGTGCCGGTGGGCTTGCGGGCAAGGATCGACCAGACCCCCGATCTCCACATCACCCGGATGTGGCTTCTCATCGACGGGAACCCGACGCCGGTGGCCGCGGCGTTCACGCTCGGCCCTGACAGCGGACGCGCCGATATCGAAACGCGGGTTCGCGTCGAACAATACACGTGGGTGCGTGCCGTGGCGGAGACCAGCGACGGCAGGCTGCACGCGTCGAGCCGGTTTCTGCGCGCATCGGGAGGCTGTTCTGCTCCCGCCGGCAAGGATCTGGAAGACGCCATGGCCAGATTGGGCCGGATGAAGCTCAGACTGGACGGCAACGCCCCAAGCGGACAGCTGGCCAGCGCTACCCTGATGATCAGCCATCCGAACCTGAACGGCATGCAGATGGACCAGGTGACGCGTCACTTCACGCCGGCGCACTTCGTGCGGCGCATCGAGGTGAGCTACGCAGGCCGCACGCTGCTGACCGCCGATGTCGATTTTGCGCTCAGCGAAAATCCGCAGATCCGCTTCCAGTTCCGGCCCCGGGAGGACGGTGAGCTGCTTGCCAAGGCGGTCGATTCAAAGGACCTCACCTTCACGCAGTCGCTCGCGGTAAAGAGCGCTTCGCTGACCAGTCAGAAATGAGCCATCCGGCGCTCAGCGCCGGCCGAGCGCGTCTTCGATCTTCTTGTCGGTCTTGTACTGGCTCAGGGCATAGACCGCCCACAGGGCGGCCGGCAACCAGCCGATCAGGGTGAGCTGCAGGATGAGGCAGATCACGCCTGCGATCGGGCGGCCTATGGTGAAAAACACCGTGAAAGGCAGGAAGATGGCGAGCAGCAGGCGCATGGAAGACTCCGGACGGCGATAGTCCGTGACACGTTACAAGATTCATCGCGACAGATGAAGCCTGGCCGATGTTGCTGCGCCGCAAGCGGCATCCGGGGTAATCCGCGATAATCGCGTCATGGTTTCAGTCGTCCACTCCCTCTCCAGCGCAGATTCGGCGCACACCACGCTCGAACTGTTGACTGACGGTCTGGGCGATGCGGAAGCGACCTCGCTGCGCACTGCGCACGATCTGGTCATGCCGATGTACGCCGAGCGCACCCTGGGCACCGGCGAGCCGATGGGCGAGCACGTGCTCGGGCAAGCCCTGATATGTGCCTCCTTGCGTCTGGACCTCGAAACGCGACTGGCTGCACTTCTTTTCCCCTTGCATGAAGTGCGGGCCGATGCGCAGGAGCAGATCGCCGCTGCCTACGGCAGTGCCGTGGCCGAACTGGTGGCCGGCCTGCAACGCCTTGACAACCTGCGCCTCATCACCCGCGCGCACGTCAGCCAGAGCGCGGCCGGCAGCGATCCCGGCGGCAATCAGGCCGAGGTGCTGCGCAAGATGGTGCTTGCCATGGTGGCGGACATCCGTGTTGTCATGCTGCGGCTGGCCTCGCGCGTGCAAAGTCTGCGCTGGCTCACGGTACACCCCAACGAGCAGCGCCTGGACATGGCCCGCGAGTCGCTGGACATCTATGCGCCGCTGGCCAACCGCCTGGGGGTGTGGCAGCTCAAGTGGGAACTGGAAGACCTGTCCTTCCGTTTCCTCGAACCCGACACCTACAAGCGCATCGCCCGGCAGCTGGACGAAAAGCGCGTCGAGCGCGAGGCCTTCATCGCCGACGCGATGGACAGGCTCAAGTCAGAGCTGCAGGCGGCGGGCATCAAGGCCGAAATCCAGGGCCGACCCAAGCATATCTACAGCATCTGGAACAAGATGCGGGCCAAGAAGCTGGAGTTTTCCGAGGTCTACGACGTGCGCGCGCTGCGCGTGCTGGTCGATTCGGTGCGCGACTGCTACGGCGCGCTCGGTGTCGTGCACCAGCTGTGGCATCCGTTGCCGCGCGAGTTCGACGACTACATCGCCCAGCCCAAGGGCAACAACTACCAGTCCCTGCATACTGCGGTAATCGCCCCGGACGGCCGTTCGCTGGAAGTGCAGATACGGACCTGGGATATGCACCGTCACGCCGAAATGGGCGTGGCTGCGCACTGGCGTTACAAGGAAGGGTCGGGCCAGGACAAGGATTACGACGACAAGATCGCCTGGCTGCGGCAATTGCTGTCCTGGCGCGACGAAATCGCCGACCACACGGAATGGGTGGAACAGTTCCGCCGTGCCGCGCTGGACGACACCATCTACGTGCTGACGCCGCAGGGTCGGGTGATCGACCTTCCGGCTGGCGCCACGCCGGTCGATTTTGCCTACCGGCTGCACACTGACCTCGGTCACCGCTGTCGCGGCGCCCGCGTCAACGGCCAGCTGGTGCCGTTGAACACGGCGCTGGACAACGGCCAGCGTGTGGAGATCATCGCCGCCAAACAGGGCGGTCCGTCGCGTGACTGGCTGGTGCCGTCCCAAGGCTACATCACCACGCACAACGCGCGCGTCAAGGTGCGCCGCTGGTTTGCCCAGATCGAGGAAGGCGAGACCCTGGCCCAGGGTCGTGCGTGGCTGGCGCGTGAGCTGGCGCGTGACGGCGCCAGCCAGACCAGTCTGGAAGAGCTGTCCCAGAAGCTGGGCTACAACAGCGTGGACGCGATGCACATCGCCTGCGCCCACGGCGAGGTCGGGCCACGCGCCGTCCACATTGCGCTGAAGGGCGAGGCGCCGCCGGACGAACCCGAGATCAGGCCGCGTGCACCGCGCGCCACCGGTGAGCGCGGCGTGCTGGTCGAGGGCGTGGGCAAGCTGCTCACCCAGCTCGGCCGCTGCTGCAAACCGGCGCCGCCCGATCCGATCTCCGGTTTCGTTACCCGCGGACGCGGCGTGGCCATCCATCGCAGCGACTGCCCGAACTACATCAACATGGTGGCCCGCAATCCGGAGCGGGTGATCGATGCGCAATGGGGCGAGGTCACCGGCTGTGATCCGGACGCGCGCTTCGCCGCCGACATTCACGTCGAGGCGCACGACCGCCAGGGCCTGCTGCGAGACATATCGGAAGTGCTGTCGCGCGAGCGGATCAACGTGACCGCAGTCAGCACGCAGTCGAAGGCCGGCATGGCGCGCATGAACTTCACGGTCGAGATCGCCGGGGTCGGGCAGATACAGAAGGTGCTCGGGCTGATCCGCGATGTCGACGGCGTGGTCGAGACGCGGCGCGGCTATTGAGCCGCGCGACCGCGGGAATCAGAACAGTTCTATTTCACCGGTGCTCATCGCTCCGCGCGGGCCGCTGTCCGCCCTGAACGCATTCGCGGTGTCGCGCGCCTCGTCAAGCAGCCGTGCCAGCACCTCGTTGCGCCTTTCGACACGGGTGACGCCATCGCGCTCGTCGCGGTCGCGATGAGCATCGAATACGCCGTTCACGTAGCCGGCCATCAGATCGGTCTGTTCGCTCACACGGACGAGCAACTGGCCGACCATGTCCTCGAACTGCATGGAGACCATGCCCTGCATGACCGCGTCGTGGATGGCGCCCGACAGTCGCTCCATGCGAGCAGCCTGTTCCGCCGCATGGCGGTTGATTTCCGACATCTGCTGCCACAACTGCGTGGCACACGCCTCCGACTCGCGTGCCGAACCGACATCGGTCGCTGCCGACGCCGCTACAGCCTGACCGGCTTCGCTGATCGCCTCGTGCACATCGCTGAGCAGGGTACCGATCTCCTCGCTGAAATGTTCGGTGCGCTGCGCCAGTTTGCGTACTTCGTCGGCCACCACGGCGAAGCCCCTGCCGGCTTCGCCGGCGCGGGCGGCCTCGATGGCTGCATTGAGCGCCAGCAGTTCGGTCTGCCGGTTGATCTGGTTGACTTGTCCGATCAGACCGCGCACCTGTTCGAGCTGGGTGCGCACACCTTCGAAACGCACCGCGATCGCGGCGCTGCCTGCGCTCAGTGCGTCTACCGTACGTACGAAGCCCGAAAGTGCTTCCTGTGTCCGCACCGCAAAGCTCTCGATGTCCTCACGCCGGCGCGCCTGTTCCTCGTCGTTCGCCAGTGAGCACAGCTCCTCGGCCATTTCGCGCAGGGTGGATCGGGCATTGGTTTCGCGCAGCTTTTCAGCGGCGCCGGAAACCACGTCCTGCGCACGGGCGAGCGAATCGCGCAGTCGCCCGAACTGCTCGCGGCTGCCGCCCGCAAGCTCGGCGCACAGATCGTCGTAACGGCTGACGCTACGCTCGATCTCGCTCAAGCGCGCGCGCTGCGCTGCGGCAAACCGCGCGCGTGCGCGTCGACTCAAGGTTTGCGCCAGCGCGAGACTGCCGATGACCAGTCCGATCAATGCCGGAATGGCCCAGTCGGGCGCCGGAAAGAAACTCAGCACCGCACACGCGGTGCTGCCCACCATCGCGATCCAGACAGCGATGTCGTCACGTCTCACGCCAGACTCCGCGGCCATTTTCTTGCCTCTTCCGTTCGATTTGTTGTTGACTGACCTACGACTTTGGTCATAACGGAATCGGCGCCATCAACTTTATGGGTTTTGTGTGAAATGCCCCCTGGAGCCGGCTTGCTGGACGGTGTCGTGTGCCTCCGCAAGGGGGCCGGGCGATGCCCGCGCGACGTTTGCGGGGCGGGCAGAGGCCGGACAGGAAAACGGGCCTGTTCCCGCGCGGGCACAGGCGCTGCGCGTACAGAACGAGCCGTGCGATGGTGGCCCCAACAGGAATCGAACCTGTACCTACCCCTTAGGAGGGATGTAAAGGGCCGCGTACAGGCGTCGTTTCAGGCTGCTTGTGACGTAGTTTGTGACGCGGGAGGGCGCACGTTGCTTGCGTAGCTGGCGACGTGGTCGGGGGCGAGGTGGGCGTAGACCTGAACCATCTCGATCGACTCCCAGCCGCCCAGCTCCTTCAGCACTGGCAGCGGCGTGTCGGCCATGACGTGCCAGCTGGCCCAGGTGTGTCGCAGGTCGTGCCAGCGGAAGTTCTCGATGCCGGCGCGGGCGAGGGCCTTGCCCCAGGCGCCGCGGTACTTCTTCAGTCCGGTCTTCGGGTCGATGATGGCGCCGGCGGATATGGTGGTGATGGGACGGCCGTTCCACACGAAAACACGGCTTGAGTGCTTGCCGCGCTGCGCGAGCAGGATGGCCAGCGCTTCATCATTCAGCGGTACCGATATGACCCGGCCGGCCTTGGCCTGGTCGGGGTGGATCCATGCGACGCGACGCGCCTGGTCGATCTGCGACCACTCCAGCCCCAGCACATTGGCCTTCCGAAGGCCGGTGGCCAGCGTGAATTCAGCCATCGAGCGCAGGTGGTCGGGCAGCTCGGCGCGCAGGCGTGTCCATTCGTCGGCGGAGAGAAAGCGGATGCGTGACTTCTCGACCTTGCGGCGCGTGATCTTAGGAGGCTTGCGGATCTGTCCATCAGCGGCGGCCAGGCGGATGGCGGCGCGGACGATGTTCATGTAGCGGTTGTACGTGGCGGGAGTCTTGTCGCCGAAGGTCTCGCGCAGGCTGGCGTCGGTGACGGCCTCGGCTGGTCGATCAGGGTAGTGAGCGAAGATGTACGCGATGGCGTTCAGCTCGTTCTTGCTGCGCTGCTCGGCCTTCGCCCAGCTGGCCAGAACGTCGAAGAGGGTGTGTTTCGATCGCTCAGGGGTCTGTTCTAGCGCACGACGGAGAGCTTCTTCGGCGTACTCTTTCGCTTCCCGCCGATCGGTCTTCCCAGTAGCGATTCGATTTCTTTCACCGCGGACCGTGAAGTCCGCGTACCAGCGCTGGCCCCGCTTGTAGAGTTCCAATCCGTCTCCTCCGTCTTCTTCCGCCTGCCCTCGATCGACGCCATGTAGGCCGCCAGGCGCGAAGCACGGAAACGCCACTCCTTGCCCGGCTTCGCGCCCGGGATTGTGCCGGCAGCTGCGCGTTCGCGTAGCGTCTCCGCACACATCCCGAGCGCCTCGGCCGCCTCTTCGAGGTTCAGGAAGGTTTCCTGAGGCGTGATCAGCATCAGTCGTATTCCGGCACGTTGAAGAAACCGAGCCGGCCTTTGTAGGGCTGGAAGGGGATCGCGCGGGGGCGATCGAGCACGAAGCCGTGGTTGCCGGAGAACCACGGCGACGGGCTGGACTGCACGCACCCGGTGATGGTGACGATGCCGCACAGCCCGCCGCTCAGCAGATCTTCAAATGGCGGAAGTCCGAAGTCGGTACCGAAGTCGGTGATCAGGACTTCGCGGAGGATTTCCACATCCTTGCGCCTCGCCGACTTGCTGGCGTGGATCAGGCAGTCTCCGCGGTAGTTGGTCGGCCAGTCGCGGTTCTCGATGTCCTTGTGGCCGGCGATGATCAGCCACGCCCAGGGCTGGCGGATGGACAAGGCGATCACAGTTCTCTCCACAGCAGGGCCAGTGCAGCCAGCACGGCCGCGCACACGACGCCCAGTCCGAAGGCGCCCGGGCGTGTTGTCTGATCGAGCAGGTCGATGATGGCGATGGCGGGGGTCATGGCGTCACCTGCGGAAACCCGTTGTGCTCGACGCCGTTGAGCAGGCGGCCGGCGACCTTCTTGCCTGCGCGGTTCATCCACACATCGTTTCCGCCTGGCGATGCGAGGTCTTGTCCATTGTGACCGGCGTCGGTCATTCGCAGGCGCGGCACGCCCTCGACCGACGGGTAGCCCAGCGAATCCGGGCCGCGAGGGCACCATTCCCCCCACTGCTTGAACAGGAACGGAACGACGGCCGCATCGCACTGGTCGCGCAGGTCGCAAGGCCAGTCTGGGTGCATCGGCCGCGCCTTCGGTCCGCTCTCGCCGCCGACGATCACCCAGTCCAGCCCGACGTCACCGCGCAGCGTCTCTCCATCGTTAGGGCAGACACCGCCCACCTGGTTCGTGCGAAACCCGCAGCGATGGCAGCAGGCTGTGCGGATGTCAGGCAATGCCCACTTTATGTCAACAGGCCCCAGCAGCGGCTCCATGCTCAGGAACCGCACGCGCGCCGGCGTGGCCAGCAGCTTCGGGATGTCGCGGTCGGCCTCGGCTTGATTGCAGATCGTCGCGCCCAGCCAGGCGTTGGCCGGCGGCTCGCCGTCAAGCCAACTGGCAAGAGCGGTGGCGAGTTCTTGCGAGATTCCGGCCTTGAGCGAGATGCACGCCAGAATCCGAGTTCGCCAGTTCCCGAT
Organism: uncultured Methyloversatilis sp.; assembly: GCA_964555165.1. Classification (GTDB taxonomy): domain Bacteria; phylum Pseudomonadota; class Gammaproteobacteria; order Burkholderiales; family Rhodocyclaceae; genus Methyloversatilis. The sequence continues at coordinate 42,723 of CAZKRN010000015.1, forward strand.
GCGCTTACTCAGCAGCAGCCAGTCGAGGTGCGGGGTGCTCCGGATCAGGTCGAGCAGGTTGACCAGCCATTCGACCGGAACCTCGTTGTCGAACACGTCCGCGAGGCTGGCGCAGAACACGCGGCGGCGGGCGGGCTTCCACATGTGCTGCGACCGGTACGGACCGAAGCACTGCGCTCTCATTGGGTTATCAGTGCGCAGCCCGCACACCTCGCACTCGTAGAACGCCCGCTTGTTCCACTGCGCCGGCTTCTTCCAGTTGTCGGCTCCGGTGAGCTTCCGCTCCTGGCCGGCGCCCCACTGTACGACGTGGAGGCGGTGGTCGAAATCACGCTCGGCGTAGCAGTGGTCGCAGGCCGGCGAAACCTTGGTGCATCCGATCCACGGGTTGAAGCTGGCGTCGCACCATTCGATGTTCGTCCGCTCAGACATTGCGGTCTCCCTGCGCCACCGTCAGGGCGGCCAGCGCGGGCTGCACCCAGATCGGGGCGGATGACAAGGTGAAGGTTTCGCCGGACCACGCCAGCAGCAGCGTGCGGCCCATCTCGCCCGCGATCGCCTGCGCGGCGTCGGGCGGTACGGCGTTGCCGATGCGCTCGCGCCAGTCGCTGTCGCTCAGGCCGTCGAGTTCGAGCATCGCTTCCGGATCGACCAGGCTCTGCAGCGCGGCCAGCTCCAGCGTCGTGAATGGTCGATGCCACGTGCCGTCCTCTGCGCGGATGACCGCGACCAGGCGATCGGCTGCCGCCGGCAGGCGCGGGTCCGCCACCGACCACGGCCCGTTGTCGTGGCAGGCCGAGGCCGACACGGCGCCGCAGCTGCTGGACCACGGCACAACGCCGTAGTGGCCGCCGGTGAGGTAGTGGTCGCCGCGCTGGCGCTGCATGCCCGGGCGCGGGTCGGCTACTGCGTAGGCGCCTTGCCCGGTGGTGCTGCCGCTGATCACGGTGCCAGCCGGATCGCGCCAGCCAGTGACGGCGTACTTGCCGAACACCTCGCCGGCCGGACGCGGGTCGCTCACGCACTGGCCCGAACCGTGCGCACTGGTGACGGCGCGGCTGGCTTCATCCCAACGCACGATGCGGAACTCGTTCGAATGCTTAGCCGGGCCGCCGTGGCGCGGATCTGCGACGCAGTAGGAGCCCTGCCCGGGCATCGTCTTGCCGCTGACCGTGCCGGTGTGCGCGTCCCAATTCCGCACGCCGTAGGCCTGGCCATCCGACCACTTCGCCGACTGCTCGAAGCGCGGATCGGCGACGCTGAACGCGCCGTTCATCGGCCGGCTGGCACCGGCCACCACACCGGCAGGATCTGCCCAGCTGCGCACGCCCAGCGCCCCGTTGTGCATCTCGGGCACGATCAGGTAGTCGCGCAGCTTGCCGTCTTCGATCGCCAGGCGGTTCAGGCTGCGCCAGTCGCTGCCGGCCTCGACGAAGGCGAGGCGCACCCACGTCTTCCACATCAGCGCCGGCACGCGGTGCATCGGACCGGCGGCAGCATCGCCGGGCAGCGGCATGCGGCCGAGCACGGTGCCCACGCCCTGCAGCGGGCGCGATGCCGGTTCGTACAGGAAGGGCGGCACCTTGGCCATGTGACGCGCCACCAGCAGGAAACGCTTGCGGCTCTGCGCCAGCCCGCCGAGCTGGCCGCAGTCGTGCGTGGTTTCGGCGACGGCGTAGCCGTACTGCCGCAGCAGCGCGGTGATCTGGTCGAGCAGGTGGCGGCCGCGTGTGGCGATGCGCGGGACGTTCTCGAACAGCACCAGCTCGGGCGGGTCATCGGCCCAGGCCTCCAGCATCAGCCACACGCAGCGGAGCGTCAGTCGGTTCAGCGCCTGGTACTTGTCGGTGCGGCTCTTGCCCTCGGCGAGCAGGCCGCTGAAACCCTTGCACGGTGCGCTCAGAAACACGATGTGCGGGCGCTCTCCGCCGGCGGCGCGGTGGATGTCGGCCGTAGTGGCTTCACTCCAGCCGGACGGCGGCTCGCTGCCGTGGAAGGCGCGGTACTGGTCGCGGTCGAACAGATCCAGCACCGTGCCCGGCACGCCGGCCAGCCGGCTGAAGTCGCGGATGGACGGCGCGTTGTTGTCGATGCCGCCGATGCAGCGGAAGCGGCCGACCATGTTGCCGACCCGGGCGCTCGCCGCATTGAACCCCTTGGCGCCGCCGCCGAGGCCGCAGAACAGGTGGAAGTGCCGGATCTCGCGCACGTCGGGCGGCGCGCTGGTGAAGGCGTCGCGCTTCATGTGCCACTCCGAGCTGCGCCGAACATTTCGCGGTTCAAAGGTGGTGAGGAAACGAGCTTCAGCCCCGATTCCCAGAGACTGGGCCCGGTGATGCATACCCCCACGTAGACCATCATCGACCTGCGACCGCAGACCAGCGTCAGGTCCACGCCCGTTTCCGTCCGCTTCAGCTTCTTCACCGTCCAATGCCGCTTGCGGCGGGCAAGCACGGCGCCAGGTTGAATCTGGGCCATGGCAGCAAGGTAGCGCTCTCTAATTTTGGTTCCAGCACCGCTCATGGTGTCTGTCCTTCCCTGATGTACCGCTCCTGCAGCGCTTTGACGGCGAGTGCAGCGCGGGCGATGTCGAGATTGCTGGCGGCGGCCAGCGCGTTGAAGACCGGCGGTGCGCTGGCGCGGATGGCGGCCTGTTCGAAGGTGGCCACCTCGATGCGGCCGATCTGCTCGGCGCGGGTGATGACCACGTTCAGCACTCGGATGAGGGCGTCGGCGTGGCGCAGCACGTCCTCCGGGGTGCTGGCCATGGCTCGCACCATGTGGGCCGGCGTCGCCAGTTCGCACAGGTGGTGCAGTTCGAAGGCGGGCGTGCCCAGCACCTCGAGCGCCATCCAGTGGTCGATCTGCAGCCGCACCGTGTTGCGCGCGCGGCCGGGCAGCACTGCCAGGTGACGCACGCGTGCGCCTCGCTTGCGGGTCATGGTTTCACCTCCGCAGCGAAGCGCAGGTAGCGCCGGTAATCGACCTTGTGCCCATCGACCAGAAAGCCCCAGGTGTGCCGGCGCCGTCCGCAGATGAACATCGTCCAGACGCCGCCGGGGCTCACCTCGGCGATGCGGTGGAAGGTCTGGGCGCGTGCGCTGACGGTGTCGCCGGCACGACGGAAGTGCCGCACGCCGAACACGTCCTCTTCGACGTACCAGCCGCGCAGGATGACGGTGCGGTAGTCGAAGGGATGGTCGTGCAGGTGGCGGTCGCTGTCGGGGCGCAGGATCCAGTGAATCCGGACGCCCAGCGGCAGCCAGCGCAGCCACCACGGGCACTGTTCCTGCGCCACGCGGCCGCGCAGCAGCCACCAGCGCGCCATGTACATCGAGCCGTCCGGGCCGTGGATGTGGGAGTAGGGCGTGCGCTCAGCCCAGCCGATCAGCGCGAACACCAGCCAGTTGCGGCTGACGATGAAGGCCACGAGCCGCTTCATGACCGCGCCCCCTTCCGCTTCTCCAAGCCCCAGCGCCGGATGATCTCTTCGAACACCGCACCGCCGTTCTCGAAGAACTGGTGCGGCTCGCGGTTGTTCTCGGTGCAGAGCCGGATGGTGTTCATGCAGTGCTCGAACAGCATCACGTCCATGCAGCGCAGGTCGCTCGCGTCGAACTTCACGCGGTCGCCGTTGTACATGCTGGCCAGCAGGGTGGCGACGCGGCGGCCGCCGCTGGTGCCGCAGTGGGTGAGGGCGATGTTCACCAGCTCTGCGAGCGAGTCGATCTGCACGCGCATGTTCGCCTTGCGCAGCGCCTCGGCTTCTTCGATGGTGGCCAGGTCCATGAACTGATACAGGCGCGGCAGGTCGCGCCGGCGCACGGTGATGGACACGGTCTCCATGGCGTCCGGATCGTCGATCGACGTCATGAACTGCTCAGGCGGCAGGGTGGAGAGCGCTTCCATCACGCGGCCCTCCGTGCTTCGGGCTGCACTTCCTCGACGTGGATGGTCTCGTCCAGCTCCAGTTCGAGCCAGCACGACACGATGCGGATGCCCTCGCTGCCGTCCATGGCCGGCCAGCCCTCGACACCGTCCTTGTACTTGCCTTTCGCGTCTTCCCAGGCGAAGGCGTACAGCACGCCGGACAGCGCGCGCGGGCTGCGCTGCACCAGGCCGCGCACTTCGTCGAACAGCTGGCGCAGCACGGCGGCGGTGATGTCGCCATTGGAGGCGGCGAGCCGGTAGTCGGCGTCGCCCCAGAACTTGTTGATCTCGTGCAGGCGCTCTTCGGTCATGCGGTCGGTGTCGATCTCGACCGTCATTTCGTAGTCCTGCGTGCTCAGGTTGTAGGTGCGCAACATGATCAGGCCTCCCAGTCGTTGTTCGTGAAGTTGCTCGCGCTGCGGTCGGCTCCGGGCGCGGCCATGTCGATGCCGAGGAAGTGGGCGCGCTCGGCCTGCGGCAGTGCCTGGATCGCGTTGCGCAGAGACCAGGCCGTAACCGGTTCGCTGCGGATATCGCGCGCTGCCAGCGTGGCGGTCGCTTCATCGACGAAGGCCACGCTGTAGATCGCGCCTGCGCCGAACAGGCGGGTGTGTGCGGGCGTGGTGCCGCTCTTGTCGGTCACTTCGGGCACGTCGACGCGCACGAAGCTCTGTCCGCCGATCTGGTGCTCGCTCAGGCGGCCGGCGATCCGTGCGTGGCCGAACAGATCGACGATGGCCCAGGTCTCGACGCTGGGCGTCGCGGGGGCCGGGTTGGTGATGGTCTGCATGGTTCTCTCCTCAGAGTTGGGTGGGGCAGGGGTGGGGTCAGCCGTGGCGGGCCGGGAAGATGCCGAGGTGCGTGTCGTCGGCCTTGGCGGCGCGGCGCGGCAACATCGACAGAAGGCGATCAAGCACGGACGGGGCGGGTGCCGGCTCGGTAGGGGTGCGTTCGGCCTCGGCCGCGAGCAGCTCGTCATGCAGGCGAGCGCCGAGGCGCTGGAACACCGGGTCGTTCGGGCCGCGGCGGGCGTACCACTCGAGCAGCTCGACGGTGATCAGCGCGGTCTTGGCGTCGCCGGACCACAGCAGCGCGTCAAGGTCGGATGACCAGCGCGGGTTGTAGAGGTGGGCGACCAGCAGGCTGAGCGGCTGGCTCAACGTGATTTCCAGCTGGTGGCGCATGAAGGGCGACAGGCTGACGGTGCTCAAGTGGTACGTGTCGGCTTCGTCTCGGGCCTGGCCCAGTTCGTCGAAGGCCTCGACCACGCCCGGGCGGGCGGGGTCGATGCGCAGCAGCAGGCGGCCGCCGTCGATCAGCTGCTGCACGCGTGCGGCGGCACGAATGAGGCGGCGGGTGTGCGGGTTGATCAGGGGGGTGCTGAGCGACATGGCGATCTCCTCGGTAGGGTCAGCGGGCGGTCGAGGCGCATGCCTCGGGGTGGGAAAGCTCGACGCGCGCGCGCAGGCCTGCCCAGCGGGCAGCGCGGCGGCGGCGCATGAGGGCGCCCAGGCACAGCAGGGCGTGAAGGTCTGGGGCGGCGACCGCGTCGTCGAAGCTGCAGCGCCAGCCGGTGGTGGCGTAGGCGGCCTGGAGTTCGTCGCGGGTGATGGGGGCGCGGGCGGTCATGCGAACAGCCCCCCGGACATGCCGGCGAGCGCTGCGGCGCAACGCGGGTTGAGCCACACGCATTCGGTGCGCAGCCCGGTGCCACGGCCGGCCGAAATGCGGGCGCTAGTCGTGTGTCGCGTCCAGTCGCGCAGCGCCTCGTCGTAGAGCGCATGCGGGTAGCCGGAGAGCACGACCGCGCCCTCCAGTTGCTGCAGGGTGCGCAGCAGCAGGGCGTGATCGTCGTCGCTCATCTCGTGTCGGTAGCAGCGCGTGGACGCGCGCATGTTCCGTGTGTCGAGCACGTAGGGCGGATCGACGAAGTGCAGCGCGTCGGGGCCATCGTGCTGCGTCAGCACCTCGATCGCCGGGCGGTTCTCGATCAGCACGCCGCGCATGCGCTCGGCGGCTGCCATGACCGAATCCGGGTAGCGTGCCCACAGCATCTGAGCGGTGCCGTGTGCGCGCCGGCTGTCGATACGGAAGCCGGTCGAGCCCTTCGTCGCACCGGCGCTGCCGAAACCCATCGCGGCGCGCACAGCTGTGCGGCGTGCCTGCTCGACAGGGTCGGACGCCGGTTGCCACGAAAGATCGAACTCTTCACGCGCGTAGGGGGTGAAGTGCAGCGCCCGCAGCAGCTGGGCGCATTGCTCCGGGTCGCGCAGCACGCGGAAGAAGTTGACGATCTCGCCGTCGAGGTCGTTGTAGATCTCCGCGTACGACCGTGGCTTCTGCAGCAGCACGCCCGCAGCGCCGCCGAAGGCCTCGGTGTAGCGCTGGTGCGGCGGGAAGAACTGCATCACCCACTGCGCCAGGCGGAACTTGCTGCCGTGGTAGCGCAGGGCCGGCGAGGTGATGACGGGGGCGCCGTCGATGCGGTCCATGGTCATCACGCCTCGAAGCACCAGCACTTCACCGACGCGGGCTTGGTCGGGCTGTTCAGGCCATGGGCAAGGACGCGCTTGTTGTGCGCCTCATGCAGCCGGCTGTTCACCGTGCGCTGCTCGATGTACTTGTGGCGGCGGCTGGTGGGCAGCACGCGCTTCAGGTCGGTCAGTGCGGGGAACTTGAGCTTGCGGTCGCCGCAGACCTGCTCGAAGTGCGGCAGGCTGATGGCGATGACGCCGGTGTTGCGGCTGTGGTTGAGCAGGCCGTCGCTGAATTCGTCGTCCGACTCGAGGTATTCGTAGATGTCCCAGAATTCCTCGACCATCGGGTGGTCGCTGCTGATGGCGGCCTGCCGCTCTTTGGCGCAGTCGATCAGCAGGTTCCACGCCGCAGTGGCCACGGGCTTGGTCAGGATGCCGATCTTCAGCAGGCAGCCCACCAGCGCCATGATCTGGGCGTGGTTCTTCTTGATGCGCTCGGTGCGGATTTCGGTGATGCCGCCGAGCTTCTTCTCGGCGTCGGCGACGTACTCGGCGAAGGCCTGCAGCACCTCTTCTTCGCGGCGTGCGGCCATCAGGATGAAGCCGCTGACCTGGTCGATGTCGGTGCGCTCGAGCACTTCGGCGGCGGCGCGGGTTTCGGGGGTCTGGGCGCTGCGGTCGAAGTAGAGGTGGACAATGCGGCTCAGGATGGCTTCGCTGGCATTGACGCTGGCGTTCTGGCTGATCACCACCGCGCCGCGGAAGGGCGGCTCGTAGGTGGCGTTGCCGCCGTCTTTCACGCCACGGGCGCGCGGGCTGCGGCCGTTGTAGGCGGTTTTCAGTTCGTCCCAGTCGAAGCCGCCCTTCTTGGCGTCGTCGCCGCCGCGCTTCTCGCGGTCGGCCTCGATGAGCACCACGGGCAGGTTGCTGACCTGGGCGAAGTTGCGCGCCCGGGCGGCCAGCGTGGATTTCGATGGGTCGAAGCCTTCGTAGTCGAGCCGGCCGCAGAGCTTCCAGAGGAACTCGATGAGCGTTGATTTACCGGCGCCGGGCTCGCCCACCACTTCCAGGAAGGGGTAGCTCTTGGCCCGCTCACGGATCTGCTCGGCGTAGAGCGTGCCGAACCAATAGGCCAGCGCCACGATGCCCTTGGCGCCGAATGCCTCCCATATGGCGTCGACCCAGCTGGTGGTGAAGGCCGATTCGTCGGTGTTGATGGAGAGGCCGACCGAACCGTTCAGGCTCTTGATGCTGAGCCGGCCGATCTCGAAGTAGTCCTCGTCGTTGAGCGTGTAGACCGTGCCCTTGGCCACAGCAACGTCGCCGAAGACGTAGCACTTGTGGTCTTTCGCGGGGCTGTAGCCGATGAAGTCGACGGTCTCGACGCTGGTGATGTGCTTCAGCTGCTGCTTCAGCAGCGCATCGAGCATGCCGGTGGTGCCGGTGTAGATGGCGCCCTGCGCCATCGCCAGCAGCCGCTTCTTGAACTCCGCGCCGCTGGCCAGCTGCGCCGAGGTGAAGGTGTTCTTCACCGGCGGCGTGTCGTTCGGGAAGCTCACGCGCAGGTAGTACCAGCTGTCGTCGGTGACGCTGTCGCGCTGGTAGTACAGGGCCTGGGGGTAGCAGGTGGCGATCTCGGTGACGGCGTGCGCGTTGTCGAGCGCGCGGTCGCGCACCTCCTGCTTCGAGAGCTTCTTTTCGCCGTCCTCTTCCTCGATCTGGGTGGCGGCCTGGTTGTACTTGTCGAGGTCGAGCTTGAACCAGTACAGCCGGTTTCCGAACTCGAACGGGAAGCTGCTGCCGCCGCCGCGCTTGTAAATGAGCACCGCCTTTTCGCCGGCAGAGGTGGCGGTGAGCAGCGCGCCGTGGTGCAGGTAGGTGTCGATGTCTTTCGGCGTGAGGCGCTCGCGCTGGAACATATCGTTCCAGTCGAGCTTTGCGCGGCCGGACTGCGGGATCTGCGCGGCGATGGCCGTCCAGCCCGCCTCCTGCGAGGCCTTCACCCACTTCCGGGTGAAGCTGCGGCCGGCCTTGTCGGCGTCAAGCGCCCAGACGATCTTCGGCCGATCCACCTTCGCCGCGGCGCAGGCCTCGGCGAGTGCTGCCAGGCTGGCGGCGCAGTCGTTGTTGCACGACAGCGCGGACACGGCAGTGATGCCGACGTGCAGCAGCGCGATGGCATCGAAGATGCCCTCGACAATCCAGATCTCGCGGTGGCCGACAGGCGCGGTGAGGTCGATGCCGGGCGGGCACCACCAGGTGTGCGCATAGCTGCCGCGGAAGGTAGCCTTGCGGCTGCCGAAGCGGCCGGGCTGGTCGATGATGCGCTCCCAGTAGCCGCCGCTGGCGAGCGGGAAGCGCACGGTGGAGCTGCCGGCCTTCAGCTTCGCGTCGTAGTAGGTCTCTTGCGAATACCAGCCCTTGATGCGCTCAAGGTCGAAGCCGCGCGCGGACTTCAGGTAGGCATCGGCCGCAGCGGTCGGGTGTTCCGGCGTGGCGGGGTAGCGCTCTGTCCAGCGCTCGAAGAGGTCGGGGTACAGCTCCTTCACGTGGTACTCGGCGCCGCACTTGCTCAGGCGGTCGCACGTGAGCACCCAGGGCGATTCCAGCCACGTCCACAGCGTCTTCTTGCCGCAGCCGGGGCACACGCCCTCGCGCAGGTGCTTATCGCGCGGCTTGAAGGCGTAGTCCCGATCAAGTCGGGCGGTGATTTCAGCGTGCAGCCTTGAATCCATGTCGTTGTCGTTGTTGTTCTTCAGGCAAAAAGAGTCCCTGCGCGCGGCGAAATGGCCGTGCGTTGGTTCGCTTCGTTGGGTTCAGTTCAGGCGGTCAGCCGGAGTTCTCCGGCTCGGGCAACAGGTCGATCTGCTTGTCGTCGCCGGGGGGCTGCTGCTGCAGCTTCTTGCTACGTGCGATCGCGTAGTTGAAGGGCCAGCCGGATTGCTGGTCTTTCGGCAGCAGGCTGTCGCCGACCGTGCGGACGATGCTGATCATGCCGACGAAAATGTGCTGGCAGCGCGGGTTTTGGCAGTGGTAGTACTGCTCTCGGCTGATCTCCGACATCGGGCGCGAGGTGCGGATGTGCGCGGTGTGGCCGCAGACGGGACAGGGCATGCTCATGACCGCCTCCGGGAGCGCGAGGGCTGCACCAGTGCCTTGAGCCGCGCCTTCAGCGCGTGCAAGGCCTGCTCGTGGCGGTAGATCGCCTGTTCGATGTCGGCCATTTCAGACAGGTCGACGTGCTGGTCGGCGAGCGCGGTGTCTATGGCGGCGCCGACCTGGCCGTGGCTCAGCCAGACGTGCGTCACCATTTCGAGCACGGCGAGGTCGCAGGGCTGCACGTCGGGGTCGACATGGATGGCGACGTGGCTGTGGTTGGCGCACAGCGCGTGAAGCACTGCGTAATCGCGGGTGACAGCCATGACCGCGTCGGCATCAGCCAGCGTGGCTGAGTTGCCGGCGAAGTCGGGGTTGGCCTTGTTGCGCAGCACGCCACCCGAAACGCGGTAGCCAAACTGACGCAGCGCCACGGACAGGCCCTCGGCGCCGCCCTCAAAGCGGTGCACAGTGCCATGGAATGCGCGCAGCACGCTGCTCATGCGCACACCTCGAAATCGCATGAAGCATCGCTGCGGAGGGCGGCCGAGAATGTCATCAGGCGGCCTCGCTCATGGCAGTGATCAGCAGGGTGCGGGCCATGTTCGCCAGGCTGCGGCCTTCGCGGCGGGCGAGTTCGGAAAGCTGTCTTTTTTCGTCCGCTTGCAGCACCACGGCGACGCGCGGCTGCGTGCCCTTACCTTTCGGCGTGCGCGCAGCGGCGGCGGGTTTTGCGGCGGCTCTCATGTCGTCTATGCTCCGATGTACGTTAAAGCACACTATGAACACACTATTGTACGAAACAACGAACATGTCAAGCGATAGATGTTCGACTGAGCAAACATTTTCTGAGCGCTTGGAAGCGGAGCGGAGGCGCCTCGGGTTCAATCAGGACGACGCGGCCCTGATCGTGAGCCGGCGCCGGCAGGCTTGGGCGGCATGGGAGCGTGGCGAAACCAGTCCTGACGCCCGCGAGCTGGATCTGCTCGCGGCTCGGGGCTTCGACGTGGTCTATCTGCTCACCGGTGACCGCGCGCCGGAGTTACTCAGTCGTGATGAATCACAACTGCTCGAAGACGTGCGCGGCATGGATGAGCGCGCGCGCCGCATGCTGCGTGCCATGGTCGATGCATGGCACGGCTGGGCAGGGGCTGCCCTCGCGACCGGCAGCGAGAACACACCGTACGCCGTGCGCACGGAGCCCGGCCCGGCGTCATCGGTACATGAGCCCGAGCCGCCCGGCCGCCTGCCCGGTGAGCGGCGTATGCCTAGCGCGAGCAGCGCGGCCCGCAAGCGCAGAACCCAGATCTAGCGCAGGTATTCGTCGTCAGGAAACAGCAGCATGTGGGCGAGCTGCTGAACACCGTAGTGCGCCACAGCCAGGTTGTTGCCGGCCGCCCCGAACCATCCCTGCCGGGTGACCATGTCCGCCGTGATCACCGTGTAGGCTGCGCCGATGATTTCGCCCCGCTCGGCCGCGTCGGCCAGCAGTAGAAACCCGCGCTGCGTTTCGCGTGCAGCCGGTGGAGAGAACGGAACAACGATGCGCTGGGTGTTCGTCATGGGGCTGGCCTCTTGTGTGAGTTCTTCCCCAAGTGTCAGCGCCCGTCCTTCACATGGAATGCAAAGCGGTGTTACAAGTCCGACAGGCTTCACGGCTCATTCCAAGGGAGTACGACGAAAGTCGTATTGCATCAGAGGGCAACCATGTTCGAATTTCTTCCAGCCATCGTAACGCTGGTGGCGCTGTGGCAAGTTGGATCGCAAGCTGGCACGAGGCAGGGGCGCAACTGGTTCGTCAGGAATCTGCTTTCAGGCGTGATCGCCTGCATTGCCGCATTCGTTGTTTTCTTCGCGATGCTGTCGGGCGGTTTCGCTGCGGTGGTTGGGTTCGTCATTACCCTTGCTACAACGGTAGTTGCCTGGACAACGAGGGCCGAGCATCGCGCCGCACCACAGCGCGATGCTGCTTCTCCACCCACCCGCGCAGCCACGCCGGATGAGATTGAGGCAGCAGAGGCCGCGCGAGTGAGGTCGCTCGCAGCGATGAAAGCGGCGACCGCTGCGCGTAAGGCTGACCAGGCCAAAGGCTCTGCGCTGCCGAAACCACAAGAGCCGCAGCACCTGCCGGCCACCATCCGATTCAGATACATGGACCGCGACGGCGACGTGACGGTCAGGACTGTCGACGCACGCGCCGCAACGACGGACGGCCTGAATGACTACATAGAGGGAATCTGCCGACAGAGCGGTCGGCCTCGATCATTTCGCGTCGATCGCATAATCAGCCACATCATCGTCATGGACACCAGTGAGGTGTTCGATGCGAAAGCGTGGTTCGATGCGGTTCCGGATAAGGGCTTTGCAGAGTTCGATCTGCCGGAGTCGCGAGCCCGAAGAGAATGGAAGACGGCGGTGATGTTCGTCGGCTTTCGCGATGCCCGCCGGCATGAACTGGAATCGATCGCCGACGCGGCAGGGTGGCAGGTGAGACAGCGATTCAGCGAAACGCTGAACGTGGTGGTCGCCGGCTCGCTCGCTGGACAGAACCAACTGGACAAGGCAGCCGGGTGCGGCGCTGAGGTAATTTCCGAAGATGACTTCAGGGCGCGCGTGTAGCGCCCTTCAGTCGTCGCCCAGCTCAGTCGGCTTGATCTCCAGATCCAGCGCCGTGACGAAGCCGCTGTTGCTGACCTTGTGCACGCAGCGGGTGATGATCCAGCCGGTGTTGTCGATCTCGGCCTTGAAGCCGCGCACGGTGACCGGCAGTTCGGGGAAGAGGTCGGCGCGGCCTTCGGCCAGGGTGATGGCGAAGGTGGCCATGCCGCGCTTGAGGCGCTTCCACTCGGCGTCGGCTGCGCGCAGCGCGTTGGTGCGGTTGGCGTACACGTGGCGCAGCACCTTGTTGCTTTCGCCGCTGGGCTCGGTGGGCGGCGGTGCGGCGGGCTTGGGTGAGTCTTTGCCGGCGAGCACGTCGGCCTTCTTGGTGCGGGCCTTGTCTTTCCAGTACTGCGCGCGCACGCCGGTGTATTCCTGACGGTTGCCTTGGCGCTGCAGTTTCTGCCATTCCTCGCGCGCGGCGCGCTCGGCGTTCTTCTTCGATACGTAGGTGTGGCTCAGCGTTTTCACGCCGCCGACCGGGCCGCTGCCGGCGCCGGGGATGTAGGGCGCGTCGTCGCTGACGAACACGCTTGATCGCTCGGCTGCGCGCAGGTCGTGGTAGTGGGCGACGACGCCGGTGTAGCCGGCGCGGTCGGCCACGGCGAAGCGGTGGGTGTCGCCGCTCGATCGCTGGATGATGATGCCGGGCAGCGGCTCACCGCTGGCGGTGGTGGCCTGGCCGGCGCGCATGAAGAGCAGCCGGCCGGCCTTGACGGTGGCGATGGCGTCGAGGTCGCGCGCCATGCGGGTGAGCAGGTTCACGTCGCTCTCGTTGGTCTGGTCGGTGTGCTCGATCGCCAGTGCGTCGAGGTCGGCGCCGATGGCGACCTGCAGGCCGTTGCGGGCGGCGATGGTGCGCACGACGTCGCCGCAGGTGACGTCGGCGTAGCTGCACTCGCGCTTGGTGCTCAGCCCGGTGCGCAGATCTGCGCTGCGGGCGCGCAGGGTGAGGGTGTCGGGCGGGCCGTTGTGCTCCAGCTCGTCGACGATGTAGCTGCCTTTGTCTTCGAGCGCTTCGCCCTCCCAGCCGATCCAGACTTCAACGCGCGCGCCGCGCGGCGGCAGGGCGAGCAGGCCGTCGCTGTCGTCAAGGTCGAGCGTGAGTGTGTCGGCCTCGAAGCCGCGGTTGTCGGTGATGTCGAGCAGCACCAGGCGCGGGCGGATGCTGGGCGTGATGTCTGCGCCATCTACGCGCAGCCGATAGGCGGGCTTACGTGCGGCGCCGGTCATGCCTGCCGCACCAGCAGGTCGAGGATGTCGCGCAGTTCGGGCGCCGGCATGGCGGCCAGGTCTTCGAACTGGCGCAGGTTGGGCAGGCCGAGCGGCGAGAGGTCGGGGAAGTTGTCGACCGCGCTGACCAGATCGCCCACGGCCGAGAGGTCGGGCAGATCGGGCAGTTGCAGCGCGTTGAGGTCGGGCAGCTCGGGCAGGGTGATGCCGACCAGATCGGCCATGTCGGTGAGGCCACCGAGGCCTTCGGCCAGGTCGATGCCGAGCACGTTGCCGACCTTGTCGAGCAGGGCATCGGCGACGGTCTGCGTCTGGTCGATCATGAGTTCGAGCGGCACGTCGGCGCGCTTGAGCCCGACGTTGAAGTCGATGCGCCGCGCCGCGCCGTCACGGAAGAACAGGGTGCGGGTGGTCTGCAGCGATTCGACGACGAACATGCCGTGTATCCAGCCCGAGCCCTCGACCAGCGGCAGCGGCTCGCCTTGGTCGGCCATGGTTTCGAGCATGTCGAGCGAGAGGCGCCCGCCGGTCAGCTCGGGGTGCAGCGTGCCGGTGAGGGTGATGGTGTCGGCATCCGGCCCGGTGAACTGCAGCGCCGGCCGCTCGCCCACACGCGACTGCTCGGCGTGGCGCCACGACATTGAGCGCTGCATCTCTTGATACGGCAGGGTGCGCAGCTCGAAAACAAAGAGTCCGAGGGCGAGCATCATGATGTGCGTTACTCCATGTCAGACAGTCGGCTGCGGCCTCGGGCTGCGGTGGCGCGTTCGCGCTGGTCGAGCGCGCGCTGTACCTCGGCGGCCAGATCTTGCGGCGACTGGCCGGGCTGCTGGGTGATGGTGATGGGGGCGCTAGTGGCGTAGGTGACGCTGCCGCCACTGCCGGCGGTGAGGGGTGCGGCGGCTGGCGATGACGGGCCGTCGCCGATGCCGAACTTGGCGGCCAGCTCTTGCGCGGCACGCACCTTTTCGAGCACCCAGTTGATCTTCGCCACGAAGAAGCGCTCGATGCCATCGGCGATGAAGCGGAACACGTCGACGAAGGCCTGCTTGATGCGGTCCCAGTTGTTGTAGATGGTGAAGGCGGCCACGCCGATGGCGGTGAGTACGGCAATGAGCGGCAGGAAGGGGGCGATGGCGGCGACCACGACGGGGGCGATCAGCGCGATGCCCAGCTTCACCAGCGCGATCGGGCCGAGCACTGCGGCGAGGCCGAGCGCCAGCGCACTGACGCCGCTGACCAGTACAGCGAGGCCGGCCGCACCGGTGACGAGCGCCTGTGTGAGCCCAGGGTTGGCCGACATCCAGCGGTTCAGGCCGTCGAGCATGCTGTCGACGGTGTCCAGCAGGCTGAAGATGACGCCCTTCAGCGCGCTGCCGCCCTGCGCGCTGTCGGCGAACAGGCGGTTAAGCGTCATCTGCCAGCGGGCGGACAATGTCATGTTGCGGGCGTCGGCCTCGCGGGCCATCGATCCGCGGGCCTGCTCATCGTTGGCAAGTCCGAGCTGGCGGCGGTACTCGCCCATGTTCTCCGCCAGCTTGGCGACATCGTCGCCATATTCCTTTCCAAACAAGCCGACTGCGGCGTTTAGCTGCTGCTCGCGAGGCAGGGCTTTGATGGCCTCGAGCACGCGCAGGATGGTGCCGGTGCTGTCTTTGATCATGCCGTTCTGCACGGCGTCGGGCGCCAGGCCGATGCTGGCCAGCGCCTGCTGGAAGCGCTTCGGCTGATTCGCGGCGATGGCCAGCTCACGGATGACGGCGTTACTGGCTGTCGCCGCCACTTCGGCCGAGGCGCCGAGGGAGAGGAAAGTGCTGCCAAGCGCAGCAGCATCGCGGAAGCTCATGCCCACTGTCTGGCTGATGCCGGCGATGCGTTGCATCACTTCAATAATCCCAGCACCCTTGCTTCGTGACTGGTCATCAAGCCAGTTTATGGTGTCGCCCAACTCGCTGATGTTGGCGATCGGGACTTTGTAGAGGTCCGCGATCTTCGCGATGTTTTCGCCGATCTCGCCGGCTGCGGCGTCGAAGGCGGTGGCGGCCTGTGCTGCGGTCTCGGCGTAGGTGAGCAGATCCTGCTTGCCCTGAATGCCCATGCGTGCACCGGCCTCGACGAGCGCTGCGATTTCGGTGGTGGCGAGCGGGATGCGGCGCGACAGCGCGACGATGGCGTCGGCCATGTCGTAGTAGGTCTGGGTGTAGCGGCCGTTGGCGTCGCGAGCGCCTTCGACCTGTCGCGCCACGCCCAGCATCGCGTCTTCGAACGAAGCGTATGCCTTGACCATATTCAGAATCGGCAGGCCCATGGCTACGCCGGCCGCCATGCCGCTGGCACCGGCGCCGGCGAGTGCGTTGCGCTGCTGCATGGCCTTGTTGTACCGCTCGTGTGCGGCGCGGCTGCGGGCCATGGCCTCGCCGTGTTGCTTGAGCTTCGCGGTCTGCTGCGCCAGCGCCTGGTTGGCTGCCTCGATGCGCGACTTTAGTTCGCGCTGGTGGCTGACCAGCTTGCTGGTGGGCATGCCGGCGCGCTCGAGCTCTTGACGCATGCGCTGTTGCCGCTCGGTGAGCGCGCCGTGTGCCTCTTTCAGCCGGGCGGCCTCGCGGCGGGCCGCTTCGAAGTCGCGGGTCTGGGCCTTGGTGGGGGCGTCGGTGGCCTTCATGGCCTCGCCCAGTTCCTTCACCTTGGCGCGTGCTTTCTCCAGCGCGCCGGCGGTGGCGTGCATGTCGCGCGTTGTGGTGCGGAAGCTCTCCAGCCGCTTCTGCTGTTGCTCGAGTTCGCGCAGGCGGTCGCGGGCGTCTTTCACGGCCTTCGAGAGGCCGGACGACGACTGCAGCACGCGTTGCAGCGGCGCGGTGGCGTGGTCGATCGCGTCGAGAATGACCTGCAGGCGCAGCGCGCGGTCGGATGACATGGTGGCACCTCAAAGCATGCGGGGCAGCCAAAGCCGCCCCGCGTGGTCATTGATCCGGCTGTGACCGGACCCTCGCGCGCTCGCGCCAGGCGAGCAGCTCGGCCAGGCTGAGCGCGCACATTTCCGACAACTGCCAGTGGAACACCACGGCGATGTCGGCCATGGCGTCTTCTACCCGGCCGGGACAGCCGATGTCGTCGCCGTCGTCGCTGCGTCCGACGAGTCCGCCGGCAGCAGCGACTTCGGCAGTAAAAAACTGCTGATCTCCATGGCGCATGCCATGAGGTCGGCGGGGTCCATCTTCGACACCTCGGGCGGCGTGAGCGCCGGGTCAGTGATGCGCGGCAGCACGGTCATGACCGCGCCGGTATCCATGCGTAGCAGGTCGGACAGCGCGATGCCGCGCAGTTCGCCGGCAGAGGGCTTGCGCAGGGTGATGGTTGGTACGTGGGTGTCACCGCGGGGGATGGGTGATTCGAGAATCATTTTCTTCATCGCGTGTCCTTGTGTCTTGCGACGTCAGTATCGTTCTAACAATCTGAGTCGCGATACAACGAAACTCAAATACCGATAATGCGGGCCATAGACGCACGCGCAACAAGCTCTGCTGCCGCGTGACCTGCCGGTGAAAGATGAGTGCCGTCGCCCGAATCGTGTGCGGGCAGCAACTGCGCCCGATTTGCCGGGTTTTCCAGCACCGACGCAATGTCGGCCACTTCGATCCCCAGGCTCAACACCCATTCGTTTTGCACGCGTCGTAGCGCATCCTGCGTTGCGTTGAGTGCCGACGAGGGTGACAATGTCACCGCCATGATTGCTGCGCCCGCTCGCCACGCAGAGTCCAGCGCTGCCGCGAATCGACCGCGCATCAGCGAAAACCCCGCTTCGCTCAGATCAGTGTCGTTTCCCGAACCCGGTAGCAACACAACAATGCCTGGCTTGACGACATCAAGCAGCGCAGGCATCGCCGACAGGTGTGAAACCGCCCCGGTCTGACCAGGGAATGCGGTGTTGATCGGGCTGACAACCCGCCGCCCGTTTGTCAACGCGCGGCACGCGCGGAACATGAATCCGTTCGCATCGCCTTGGCTACCTTGGCCCCAGAGCGTCGATCCGCCCGCCCACAGCACACTGACTGTCGGCAGGTCGTAGTAGAACTCGACGGCCGTGGGGCAGATCAGCTGCCCCTCACTCATCGCGATACCGGTCGTATCGGCAACGACGCCTGCGCCGAGCGAAAAACCCGTAAGAAATCGGCCGATCCCAGACGCTGCGTTGAACGCAGTCAGGTGGCCGGCCGGCGGATTCATTGCGCAACCGGACGCTTCGAATCTGGACCGTATCAACGCCAACGGTAGCGCATCGTTCGCCGATTTGAGTGCGATATAGCCCGAGCGGACGTAGCTATACGTCATGTTCGGCTCTGCGCCGGTTGCGACCGGCAGAGCCGGCGACGCGCTGCCACTGAACGTGGCCTGCGACCACGCCAGCGCGGCCCCGTTGTCAGCGTCAGCGGCGGGGCTGGCGACGCGACAATCGTGCAGTGTTTGCGGGGTGGCCGTGGGGTTTTTGTGGATTACGCGGAGCCCGCGAAACGGGGCCATTGCAGGCACTTGATTTTGGATCGTGACTGCGGTGCCTGCGGGGAATGCCGGGCTATTCCAGACCTGCTGCACCCCATTCAGACGACGTGGATTAACCGCTGCGCGGCCCGACTCTTCTCTCCAGTCAGGCAGCTGCTCGACGGTCATTCCGGTTCTGGTCAATGACGTGATCATTTTTATCTCCTATTGAGCGGCCGATCAAACGCCGATCGCCCGGCGCTGCTCCGCCAGGCGATCGACGCCGTCGATGGATTCGATGAAGTTGAGCAAGTCGATTTCGATCTCGACGCGGCCGTCGACGGTGAGGCGGTAGTAGGTGAGCGGGATGGTGGTCTTCATGCCCGCGTCTTCGCCGGCCTTCGAGTTTCCGGGGTCGATGCTGGTGAAGCGGCCGCGGGCGCTGACTTCGACGGCCTTGACTGTGCCGGTGTCGTCGTCCTGATAGGCGCCGACCCAGCGCAGTTGCCGGCCGGATATCCGGGTGGAGCCGAAGCCGCGGTAGATCTCTTCGATGAAGCCGGTGGTGATTTCCATCGACAGACCATCCATGCCATGGTCGATCATGACCGGGCCGTTCATGCCGCCTGCGCGGTACTCCTCGGTCTTGCGGGTGAGCTTGGGCAGGGTGACTTCGGGGCACTTGCCGACGTAGCTGTTGGCGTCGTCGAAGAAGTTGAAGTTCTTGAGCTTGATGGGCAGTCCCATGGTGATGGTCTCCGGTCAGTGCGGGGCGCGCAGGCGCGGGTGTTCAGGCATTCACCTGGGCGGCGAAGTCGATGAGGTAACGGTCGGTGATGCGCTGCTGGAAGATGAGGTTTTCCAGCGGCGGGACGGGCGTGTAGTCGTAGTCGATGAAGAGCTTTCCGCTCTTCAGCGTGACCGGGTCGTTGATCTCTTCGTTGTACCAAGCCTCGGCGCCGATGATGTAGCCGAGGCCCTTCAGCTCGCGGAACTTGGCGTTCACGCCATCGATGATGTCGCGCACCAGCTGCGGGTGCATGGGCTTGTCGACCGCCCACATGTGCGCCTCGGCGATGGTGTCGGCGAGCACTTGGGCGGTGCGGGTGTAGGGCTCGAAGGCAAACAGCGGATCGTCGCTGCAGGTGCGCGAGCCCCAGAAGCGGAAGCCGTCGCGGCGGATGAGGCAGGTGACGTCGGCGGCGTTGAGGTAGTTGGCGTCGGTGGCGGTTTCCTGCAGGTCGAAGTAGACGTCCTTCGTCATGCCGGTGACGCCCTGCACGGCGACGTTGGACAGCGACTTGTGCCAGCCGACCGTGTCGTCGATGTAGGCGCGCAGGCCGACTGCGCGAGCGGTGGCGAGCGCGGCGGCTTCGGCGCTGGTGGCGGTGTCCCACGCCTTGAAGTCGCCGTAGATGAGCATGAGTTCGCGCGCGGCGAAGCCTTCGCGGTAGGTGGCGGCTTCTTCTTTGGTGTCGCAGTCATGGGCGGCTGCGTAGGCGAAGGCGCGCAGCTTCTTGGCGACGGTGACCAGCTCGGCTGCGACGGCGGCGTTGTCGAGGCCAGGCGCGGCGAGGATGCGCGGGCGGACGCCGACCTTGCCTTCGGCGGCCAGCAGCGCCTTGAGGCCGGTGTATTGACCGCCGGCCGTGACAGTGCCGACGACGTTGGTGGTCAGTGCCGCTTCGTCTGCGCCGGGCTCGACGCGAACGACGACGACAAAGGCGTTGCCGTGGTCGGCGATGGCGTCGAGCACTTTGGCGAGCGTGCCCGTGGTGCCGGCGCTGCCGATGGCGGTGAGCACGCTGGTCACCAGCACCGGGGTGTTGAGCGGGAAGACGTCGTCGTCGGCGCCGGGGGCTGTTGCGACGATGCCGATCACCGCGGTGGCGATGGTTCGGATGGGGCGGATGCCCTCGTTGATCTCGATGACGCGGACGCCGTGGTGGTAGGTGTCGGGCATGTCTGGCTCCTGTGCCGTGCCGGCGAGGGCCGGCGGTGCTTGTACGCTTGCAGCATGCCGCGCGCGCGCGGCGTCGGGGTGCGGTGCGGGTTGTTCGCGCCGCGCCTACAACACGCGGCGCTGCCCGGTTACCAGGTGACGGCGTTGATTTGCGAAACAGTGGTGGCGGCGAGCGCCTGATTCTTCAGTTGCCGGGCCTTGAAGATCTGCGCTTTTTCGTGCAGGCCCGCGGCAACGCCGAGGCCGGCGAGCTGGGTGGCGTTGAGCGTGACGAGGCTGTTGTCGAAGGTGATCCAGTCTGTTTCGAAGTTGGGATCGAGCATCGAGAGCGTGACGGCGCCGTTGATGCGCTGGATGCTCTTCGGGTCGCTGTCGTACATGACGCCCGCGAACTCGAAGCCACCGATGATGGCTGCGTCGCGTGCCATGTCGATCTCGACCATCTTGGCTGCGCGCATGGCCTCGATGTCGGGCTGCCACGTCGCGCCGGACCACGTGTAGTTCGGGCCGGGCGGCGGGTCGCGGGTGACGACGGGGGCGACCAGCGGGCCGAGGGTGGTGATGGTCTCGGGATGCCCGGCTGCGGTGTAGCCGGTTTGACCGCGCCAGTCGTCGACCTGAGACCAGCCAGCGCCGGGAGCGAAGACGCGAGCCTTGCCCGGCTGGGCAGCGGGGGGGGCGTCGTCGGTGGCAAAGGCGGGTATCAGCCAGCCGCCGGGTGTGAGCGGGTCGGTGTCGGCGGCCACACTGCGCAGGTACTCGCCATTGAGGTCGTAGAGATGTATCTGCATGGCGGGCCTCAGTAGTAGATGACTGGAAGGAGCGCGACGTTGCGCATGCGGGATTCGGTGCCGCCAGCGGACAAGATCTGGGAGGAAACAACGGTGCCAGCAAAAATCTGAGCACTGGATGTCGGACTCGTGCCTGGCGCGAAAACCGACCCGTCCATCTTGATGCCGTGGGTGTGGGATTTGTTTTCGTCTGACTGGTAGCTGCCGATTGGTCGCGCAACGTCTGGTTCATAGGTGCCGACGCCGTCGTGGTAGCCGCGAATTACCAGGCCGAGCAGAAGAGGAGCGCGGAAAGTATTGGCGCCGTCCCCCGTACTGAAGCTGCCTGGTCTGGTGGGCCAGGCGGCTTCGCTAACGATGTTCCCGCTCGCCTGTGCATAGGCCCAGAGGTCCGCGTAGGTGACGCGGGAAAGCAATGGGCCATTGGCTTTGATCGAGCCTGTCGGCGCAGTTGCCCGAGGCACATGGACGATGGTGCCGGTGGGCAGAACCGGGTCAGTGCCGATGCCCGAGATTGCAGCAAGGGCGGCTTCGACCTGCTCTTTAAGCCAGGCCGTGCGATTGGCCAGAAGTTTGGCCTGCAGGTTCGAGATTCCACCCGGCCCGCCGAGGACGGCGTCGCCCTCTTCAAGCTGGTAGATGCCGTCTTCCCACTGCACGAGTTCGATAAGGTCTGCCATGTCATGCCGCTCCGTGGCTGATTGATCCGTCGTATGTGCGCGCGCCGTCGTAGAGCCATGCGGCGTCGCGGAAGTCGAGCGCCACAAGCGTGCTGCGGGCGGGCGCGGTGGCTTCAAGCACACGCCGCGCGCTGGCGGCCTGGGCGATGGTGATGGGGCGGTTCAGCTCGATACGCCACGAGGCCCACGACGGTGATTCGCCGTAGGTCTTGGTGCCGTCGTGGTTGCTGGCGCCGTCGTGCCGCAGGTCGGTGAGGCCCTCGACGATGTGCGCGGTGTAGCCGAGCGCGGGATTCACGAGGCCGAGGCCGAGCAATGCGCGCTCGATCGAGGCGCGCGAGCCGCGCCGGCGGTGCAGGTAGATGGCGTCGCGGCAGACCTGCCGGCGCACGGCGACGGGCCAGCCATCGGACCATTCATCGACGCGCAGCGCCCATGCGAGTGCGGAGAGGCATGACGCCGGGCAGGTGTCGGCGTCCCACAGCGCGGCGATGCGGTCGGCCGCGACTTCGAGCGGCGACAGTGACAGCCCGGAAGACAGCCTGCGCTCGTTGGCCGTGGTGCTTGGCGGCAACAGGCTGGTCACAGGCCGATGCTCCCGAGCGTGATGGTGATGGCGGTGCAGTAGCCGGCTGCGTCGTCGTCGATCGCGATGTCGGCGGCGGGCTCGGTGAGTTCGACGCCCTGAGCGCCCGGCCGGTGCAGGGCGGCAAAGAGGGCGCTGCGGGTGATGTCGCGGCCGAGGTTGTGCAGGTCTGAGACGGTGGCTTGCAGGGCGGCGGTGGCGGCCTCCAGCACGGCGGCGGGGCTGGGGCCGGGCAGCACGTTGATGGTGGCTTCGACGGTGTACGTCGTAATGGTGGCGCTGTCGACGACGACGCTGTCGTTCAGGCAGCGCACGTCGTTGGCGGTGAGCCGTCCGTAGACGGTGGAGATGAGGCCGGCATCGGCGGTGCCGTCGCCGGTTCGTGACAACAGGGTGACGCGCACTTGACCGGGCACGGGGTTGGAGACGATGGCGTTCTTCACGTTGCCGCTCGCCGACAGGGCGTGGAACAGGTAGCTGTCGCGTGTGCCGGCGTTGGTCATGGCGGCCGGGGCGATCTGGACGCGGCGGCGGAAGTCGGCGTCGGACTCGAGCACGGCGGGCACGGGCGGGATGGCGTCGGGGTCAGCCGGGGTGATGACCAGGCGCGGCACGTCGTAGAAGGCGGCGAGGTTGTCGAGATCTGCACCGGTGGCCCAAGGCAGCATGACTGCGCGGGCGGCGTCGTTGATGCGGGCGCGCAGCAGCAGCTCGGTATAGGCTGTTTCTTCGAGCAGCTTGACGATGGGCTCGGATTCAAGCGCGAGGGCGAGCGCGATCGAGGGGCGTTCAGCTTCGCTGTAGAGGGCGAGCAGCCGGGCCTTTCGCGCGAGCAGGATGGCTTCGAAGTCAGCCAGGGCGACGACGGACGGCGCCGGCAGAAGTGACATGTCGATGAGCGCAGACATGGGTCAGCCTCCGGACTGTGCCGCGGTGAGCGGCAGGGTGAGTGCGACTTCGGCGGCGCGGCCGTCGCCGCTGACGAAGGTGCCCTGCAGGTCGATGGTGAGGCGGCCGTGGTTGACTGCGTCGGGCAGCACGGCGATGCGCTGCACCTTGAGCCGCGGTTCCCAGCGCATGAGGGCGAGGTAGCTGGCGGCAGCCAGGCGCAGCAGGGTGGCGCTGTTCATGGGCTGGTCGACCAGCGCGGGCAGCTCGGAGCCGTAGTCGCGGCGCATGACGCGGCTGCCGGTTGGCGTGGTGAGGATGTCGCGGATGCTCTGCCGCACGTGGTCTGCACCGCCGAGGGCGCGGCCGGTGAGGGCGTTCATGCCGGTGGCGTTCATGCGTTCGGCCCGCCTGTGTTGCTGCCGCCGGCCTGCACGCCGCTGTGGGTGTGGGTGTGCAGCACGATGCCGTTGCTGCTCAGGCTGCCTCCGGCGTGGCTTAAGGTGCCGTTGATCAGGTTGTCGTTGTCGCCGCCGTTGCCCGCGATGCCGTTGTTGTAGGTGAGCAGGTCGTCGACGGCGAGGCTGCCGGTGATGTGGGTGTGCGGGGCGTCGATGGTGACCTGCACGTCGGCCTGAATGACCGCGGTCTGGATGCCGGCGACGGTGAGCGCGCCGGTTGCGTGGTTGTAGCGCATGACGGCGCCGTCTGGATACACGGTGACGTGCTCGGGCGCGCTGGTGCTGGGTGCGGGGTGGTCATCGCTGTAGGCGGCGGGCAGCACCCAGGCGGCGCCTAGGTCGCCGCTGGGGCTGAGCAGCAAGACCTGTTCGCCGATGGTGGGCGGTGACCATTCGCGTGTGCTGCCGGCGCGGGGGCTGAGCCACGGAAGCCAGTCGGTGACCAGCGCGCCAGACTGCACACGGCACCGGGCCGTGGCGTGATTGACCGAATGCACGGTGCCGGGCCGGATGAGGTTATCGAGCCGGCGGGCGAGTTCGACGAGGTTGGGTGAGAGCGCGCTGTTCATGACGTGTAGCGTGCCGCGCGCGCGCGATGTTTTCGACCGGCACGGGTGGTGCGGGCGCGCCTGACAACATCAACGCGGGTCAAGGTGGTCGAGCACGGTGCCGGTGATGGCGTCGATGTCGCTCTTGCCGAAGCCAATGATTTCGCGGATGGGGTATCGCACGCGCAGGCCGCGACGGTTGACCGTGTCTTCGAGCCCGAATTGATGCACGCGGGCGATGCGCGCGGCTCGTCCGGCGATCTCGACAGTGGCGGCGCTGCCGGTGGCGGTGGCGCGCATGTGCTTGGTTGTGGCCATGCGCTCGAACATGCGGCGGCGCAGCCGGCCCTTTTTCTCGCGCAGTCCGGCGGGCTGTGGTTTGCGTGGCTCGTAGGGCGTGCCGTCGGGGTTCTGCTGCTCGCGGTTTCGGTCGATCTGAGCCTGCCGCAGAGCCTGCGCCACGCGGCGCGCGAGCTGGCGGCGCGCTTCAGGCTTCGTGCTTGCGATGAGTGCCTGCAGCCAGGCGTCGAGGGGGGCGGTGTAGCTCACTCGTAGGGCACCAGGGTGAGTGCGCGGCTGATGGCGTCTTCAGGCCGCGCATCGCGCCAGCGGGTGCGCTCGCCGACTTGCTTGAAGTACCGATAGACGGCGACGGTGACTTCGACCTGCAGCACAAGACGACGGCGGAAGCCGACGCGGACGCGCGCGCGGCCGGTGAGGCACTTGTCGCGATGAATGTCGAGCGGCGCAACCATGGTTACACCGGCGTCGGGATCGGCACCGTCCAGCCGGGTGCGGTTTCGGGCTGAACGTTGACGATGGTCCAGTCATCGACCACGCCGGCGTAGGGGTCGAGCGGCGGTTCGTTGGCGTGGGTGGCGCGCAGTTGTCCTTCCACTTCGCTCACGATGACGCGCTCGGTGAGCTGCAGCTTGATCGACAGATCCATGGTCTTGTGCGTGAGGATGTCGGCTTCGAACAGGAAGCCTTCGCGCATGAGGTCGGGGTTCTGGATCATCTCGGGCTGGTACTGCCGCAGCCACAGCAGGATGGGCACGATGAGGGTGTCCGGGTGCTGGTCGAAGTCGGTGAATATGAGGTTGAGGGTGTAGGCGTACTCGTAGCTCAGGCCGCGTGTGAGGGTGGTGCGCACGGTGCCTTCGTCGACGAAGGTGAGCACGCGGTCGGGGTGTGCGGCGACCCACGGGTCGGCGGCTTCAAGGTGCCGGCGGAGAGATTCGGGCTTGAGCATTGCGGGTTTTCTCCTCGATGAGTTCGCGCCAGATGCTGGCGCGGTGATCGCGCACACGGGCGAGGTCGCTGCGCAGCCTGCGCACTTCGGCGGCCAGGGTGAGGATGACGACGCTTGTGCGGTCGCGCTGGCCGGACAGAAAGAGGGCGACCGCGAAAACCATGGCGCGGTGCAGCTGCTGCCGGGCGTTGCGCGACGTGGTCACCAGCTGACCCAGGCACCCGCGCCGATGAAGGCGTCGATATCGGGGCCGCCGGGCCGGCTGTTGAGCGGTAGGTCGACGCTGGCCAGCGCGCCGATACGGACGGCTTTGATCTGCAGCAGCTGGTGACGCGCCTGGGCGCGCAGCACGGGGTCGCCGCGCTTGATGCCGAGGTAGAGGCCGGCGTCGCCGCGCTGGGTGGTGTCGATCCACGGCAGCGGCTCGACGACCGTATAGGTGGTGACTTCGCCGGTTGTTGCGTTGAGCACGGGCGTGACGGTGATAGGCCGGTCGGATGCGGGAACGGTGACGGCGTCTACGACGTGCTGCGAGCTGTCGATGACGACGGCGGGCGGCAGCTTGAGCTTGGGTTTGACTGCGGCCGGGCGCGCCTTGATGGGCTCGGTGATGGCGATGAGTTCGTAGCCGACGCCGTCGATCTGCGCTGCGGGTGCTGCGGGCTGGGCGATGGTGGGCGGTATCTCGCCACTGGATGACAGCAGCGTCGAAATGTGAGGCCGAAGGATGAAGGCGATCAGGAGAAGCGCCAGCACGGCGGCAATCGGTATGACGAACCTTTTCATGTGTATCTCCGGCGGGGGCCTGGGATGGGAGCCATTGGGAATTCAGGCAGCGGGGTTTCGTCGTACTTGCCCTTGAGGGCGTAGGCGACGCGCTCGGCGACGTTGGCGCCGTAGTGCTGCTGCCAGTGGGCGATCTGCCGGCGAACGTAGCTGCTTCCGCGTGAGCGCCCGAGCACCTTCAGCTGGTCTTCGCAGACGTAGATGAGGTTGGGGACAATGTCAGGCATATAGGGCTCCTGTGCCGTGCTCAGGTTTCGTTGCTGGAGCTGGCCGCGCTGCTGGTCAGCATGGGCAGCGGTGCGGGCCGTGGCGTCTGGAATTCGGCCGGCCAGCGGAAGCCGATGACCCGGGTGATGTCGAAGGGGGCGATGCTGACGCTGTTGCCCTGATTGCCGCCCAGCACCATGAAGCGTCCGCGTGCGTCGCGGCCGACGATGAAGCCGACATGGCCGCCGCCGGTGCGCTCGAAGACGACGATGCAGCCGACTTCGGGGTGGTCGATGGCACGCCCCCAGTCGAGCCACGCGCGGGCGCGGTACCAGTGCTTGGGTAGGGTCGCGCCGCTCACGCGCAGACAGTGGGCGACGAACGTGCCGCACCACGGGGTTTCGTCGTCGGAGATCCACGAGCGCAGGGCGTTGAGCCAGCCGAGGATGACCGGGTTGTGCTGCCGGCCGGGAATTTCGCGCAGGCCGATGTGACGACGGGCCTCGGCGAGCCAGGGCGGGATGGTGTCGCTCATGGTGTGCCTCCGGTACGCGGATTGCGGCGGTGGTTGCGTGGTGGGGGCCACCTCAGATCCTTGATGTGCGACATGTTTTCAGGCACTCGGCCACGGATGGCGATGACGATGAGTAGCGCGGCGGCCGGTAGCCAGAAGAGCAGGTGAAGCGCGGTGTCGGTGGGTTGGCGCAGGCCGAGCAGCGATGCGATGGCCAGGCAGCCGAGGGCAGCGGTGGCGATGCTGCCGGTGCGCAGGCGCGGGGTGAGCTGGCACCAGATGGCGAGCGCGAACACGATGAGCTGGCAGGCGATGACCAGCAGGGCGAGGGGCGTGATCATTTCGGCGGGTCTCCGAGGTATCGACGTCGCGCGGCGGCGATCAGGGCGGGCATTTCGGCCATGACGTTGGCGACGAGTGCGAGGCCGAAGAGGCCGAGGGCGACGCGCAGGGCGTCGGCCATGGCGCCGTCGAGGCCATAGAGGTGGGCGAGCGCGCTGCCGCCGTAGTGGCCGAGGGCGACACCGGCTAGGAAGGCGAGCACGCGGTCGAGGCTGCTGGCGTCGGCCGTGTTGAAGCGCAGGGCGATGGCCGAGCCGACCGCGCCCGGCAGCAGGGCGCCGAGCAGCTTGAGGATGGGGGCGGTGGTCGGTTCGGTCATTGTGGTTTCCCGTGGTCAGTTCCAGAGCTGCAGGCGTTGTTGTTGTTCGGCTGCTTCGGTGGCAGCGGGCATGACGACGGCGGTACCGGCGGGCAGCACGGGGCCGAGTCGGGCGAGGCCGCGGTTGGCCTCGAGCACTTGTTCGGTGACGCCGGTGGTGCGGCCGTAGTAGCGCCAGCACATGAGGTCGACGGTGTCGCCCTGCAGGGCGCGGACGGTGGTGCTCGAGCGCGCGGCCATCAGATCAGCTCCACCGTTGTGCGCGACTCGCCGCGGATGTCGCGGATGGCCCACGAGGCAGCGCGGCGCAGGTCGCCGATGGGGGTTTCGAGCTTGTCGGCGTACTGGTGGCCGGCATCGGTGGCGTCGAAGCTGCGGTACTGCTCGGTAAGGTCGGCGGCCGCAAGGCTGTACACGGCGCGGCGGTAGCGGTGGACGTGGATGGATTCGTCGTCGACTTCTTCCGCCGGCACTTCGGCGAGGGTGTTGTAACCGGCCTCGATCTGTGTGGCCTTCCATGCCGACAGGTCGCGGTTGACGGTGGCGACGGCGTCGATGAGGGCGGCGCGCAGGCGGTCGGGCGTGACGGTGCCGTCGATGCGCTTGTCCTTCAGCGCGGCGTCGGGGTCGATCTCGGGCCAGAAAGCCCCGCTGGTGATGGGGGCCTGGTCTGCGGGCGTGGCGCCGATGGATACGAAGCCGTTCATGGCGATCAGCGCGGGTTGGACAGGACGTAGCCCTGCAACTGCACGTAGAGCGGATGGTCGGCGAGGTCGATGCGCACCGATTCATCGAGGTCGATGACGTCTTCTTCGATGGTGACCTTGACGCCCTTGATGTAGCCGCCGCCACTCTTCGTGTCGATCGAGACGAAGAAGGTGTTGGTGGGCGGCAGTGGCTGGGTGCTCATGATTGTTGCTCCGGTGGTGGCGGTGGGGGCGCGGCGTAGCGGTGGAAGAGGAGGAGATATCCCTATCCGCGTGCCGCGCCCGCCGCCAGTGCGGGGTCCGCTCGGTCAGCCCGTGCCGCTCTCAGCGGCGCCGGACGTGTTCGGGGTGTCGGCCGTGCCCTCGCCTGCGGGCGGTGCGGCCGTGGTGAGGGCCTTGATCTTGGTGTCGATGCGCTCGATGTCCTTCTTGACGCCGACGTTGTCGAAGAGGTGGAAGGCCTTGGCCAGGTGCTCGCGCACTTGGGTCAACTGCTCGAGCGAGGCGCCCTCGGGCTGCATGTCGGCAGCGTCGCGCAGCACGTAGCCGATGGCCTTGTGCAGCTTGGCGCGCACCTGGTCGTGCAGGTCTTCGGCGCTAGTCTGCTGCAGGGCGGCGAACAGCACGCTGACTTCGAAGAGCTTGCCGGCCGCCCGTGCCTTCAGGGCTGCGTCGGCGAACTCTTCGGCGATGAGGTTGGGGGTGTCGCGCTTGTACTGGTCGGGCAGTGCGAGCTTGTGGCGCAGGGCGTACTCGCTGATGTGCAGGGCGCCGGTGTAGTCGCCGGTGTCGATGCGCCAGACCATGACGGTCATGAGCACGGCGTCCTGACCGCCCTTGTCGGCCTGCAGCACGCCAGAGACGTAGGCATCGTAGGCGGGCAGGAACTTGGCCTTCAGTTCGATTTTTCGGTCCAGGGCTTTCACCTGCTTGAGCTGGCGCTGTTGTTCGTCGAGCTGCGCGAGCTGCAGTTCGTACTCGTTGATGAGGGCGCGGTCGACCGCAAGGCCGGCAGCCGGGTCGGCAATGGCGGCGGCTACGGCTGCGGCAGCCAGACCGGCGTGATGCAGGCGGTGACGGCGTGCGGGGCTGTCCATGTCGTGGTCCTGTTGTGTGGATGTGCGAGATGTTGGTGGGCTTCAGCCCGCCGCCGTCTGTTAGGTCCAGCTGAAGGTGATGTTCTCGACCAGCACGCCACGGCCGTAGTCCTCGACCACGTAAGCGTCGTTCGAGGACTCGTAGTTCTCGATGCGGTCGCGCTTGGCGTTGTCGACGATGGTGCGGCGGCGCTTGCCGTTCTGGTAGTAGATGGAGAGGTTGTCCAGCGTGTTGATCAGCATCTTGCCGGCCGGAACGAACGGCACCTGTACGCCCTGCAGGCCGCCGATGCGCTTCTGACTGATGATGAGGTCAGCGGCGATCTGTTCGGTGGCGGGCTGGGTGGCGTTAATGAGCGGGAAGTACTTGTCCGCCATCATGTCGCGGCCCACAACCACGACCAGGCCCGGGTCTTCACGGAACCACGGTTCGATGATGTTGGAGACCATGTCGTACACCAGCGCGTCGAGCGTGGCGTAGTCGGCTCCGGCTGCGCTGCCCACGCGGATGGAGCCCGCGACAGCGCCGCCGGTGACCACGCTGGCCGGCTTGTCGACGCGGTAGCGCTGCAGCCAGCCGATGTTCACGTCCTGCAGAAGCGGGTTGGCGACGATGTTGGTGGCGGCGGCGGCAGAGGTTCCGTTGAAGCCGATCATGATGCGATCGAGGGCCTGACGCTGCAGCAGCGCGTCGCGGATCATCGTCTGGAAGTTCGGGAACTTGGCCCAGGCGTCGAGCTTCGCGTAGGTGAGGTGGGTGTCGAAGTTGGTCTGGTAGCACTGGTACTTCGTTTCATCCAGCGCGGTCGGATCGGTGGTGAGGCGGTCATTGGTCGCCGTGTTGGTGCGCGACGAAACCGGGCCGCCGACGCCGAGGCCGAGCTTGGCGCCGCTCATTTCGTCGACGCCAATGATGTTGATCCGGCCAAGGAAGGTGCTGCTTTCCTGCACCTTGGCTTCCAGCCGCTGCTGGATGGTGGGATCAACAGCGAATTGTTCCTTCGTGCTGTCGACGCCGTTCAGGGTGGCGAGGTGGTCGAGGTAGGCGTTGAACAGCTTCCGGGTGTCGTTGCGCATGGTGGCGTGCTCCGTTCTTCGTTTCGTCAGTGGGCGGGTCGCTGGGGAGGCGATCAGCAGTCGGTCAGGGCCGCGCCGTTGCCGCCGTTGGCGGGCGGGCGCTGGCTACCGCCGGCAGGTGTTTTGTCGACCTCGGCCTTGAAGGCGGCGAAGTCGTCGGTCACCTTCTTCAGGTCGGCGCTGAGCTTTTCGATGGTGGACTTGTCTTCGTCGCGGCCCTTCTTGAACTCGGCAGTCAGCGCGGCGATGGCAGCGGTGGTCTGTTCGTTGAAGGTCTTGGCGGCGCTGTTCGCGGTGCCGATCTCGCCGGCGAGTGCGGTCAGCGCAGCGGCGTAGTCCTCGGTGGGCGGGGTCTTGTTGGCTTCGGTCTTGACGGCGTCATCAGCCTTGCCGCCCTTCGCCAGTTCAATCAGGCTGCTCAGCAGCGTTTTTGCCTTTTCGCTCATGTCGTCGTCCTCGAATTCCAGGGTCAGGGGTTGTGCGGCGGTGAATACGTTGTCGCGGTGCTGCTTGCGGCTGGCCAGCGGGTTGTCCTTCGCGGCGGCAGCGAACTGCAGCATTTCGGTACCGAGGCTGGCGGGGCTGTCGGTGACGGCCAGACCGACGAGGTAGGCCTCGCCCGTGTCAGCGAAATTGCCAGCCACCTCGGCGGAGCTGTAGAGCTTCTGCCGTTGCTTGTTGATGGCGACGAGGTCGGGGGTGGGGTCGAGCTGGGCGTAGAGGGCGAGCTTGCCGCCCTCGACCTTCTCGGACTTGAGGGCCAGCACGTCGCCATAGGCACGGAAGGGGCTGTCCGGCAGCCAGCCGCGGGTGTGCTCCATCCAGATGCGAGCGGCGTAGCGTGCGGGGTCGTAGTTGCGCGCCATCTGCTCGATCCACGCGCGGTCGATGGTGCGTCCGTCGCTGGTCGCGCCTTCGGTCATGACCCGGAAGAATTTGCTTTTCGCCATTTCGCGCTGCCGCCGTGTTGGGTTGCGGCCATGTTCGACGCGCCGCGGGAGGCGGGCAACGATGCGCGGTTGTGCGCGACAGGCCTTACAACACGTGGCGGCAGAGTCGCGCGCGCGCGGCGGGCAGAGTGTCGGCCATGACGTCAGCGACACGCACAGAACAGACCGCGGTTGAATCCGCCGCCGCGCAGGCTGAGAACCCGCGTCGGCGCGCTCGCGCGCTGTACTGGTTGGGCTGGACGCTGCAGGCGATTGCGGAAGAACTGCGGCTCAGCGCGAATACGGTACAGAGCTGGAAGCGCCGTGAAAAGTGGGACGACACGACGCCGGTGCAGCGCGTGGAGTCGTCCATAGAGATGCGCATGCAGCAGCTGATCGCCAAGGAGAAGAAGAGCGGCGGCGACTTCAAGGAAATCGACCTGCTGGGACGGCAGCTCGAGCGCACGGCGCGGGTGCGCAAGTACGAGGCCGGGGGCAACGAGACCGACCTGAACCCGAAGGTGGCGAACCGGAACAGCGGCCCGCGCAAGAAAGCGGAGAAGAACGCGATCGACGATGACCAGGCGGCAGCGCTGCATGAGGCCTTCGTCGATTCGCTATTCGGCTATCAGCATGCGTGGCGCGAAGCTGGGGCGCTGGCACGGATACGGAACATTCTGAAGTCGCGGCAGATCGGGGCGACCTGGTACTTCGCCCGGGAGGCGATCGACGACGCGGTGCAGACCGGACGGAATCAGATCTTCCTGTCCGCATCGAAGGCGCAGGCGCATGTGTTCAAGCAGTACATCATCGAGTTCGTGCGCGATGCGATCGGCGTCGAGCTTCGCGGTGATCCGATCGTGCTGCCCAATGGGGCGACGCTGTACTTCCTCGGCACGAACGCGCGAACTGCGCAGAGCTATCACGGGAACCTGTATTTCGACGAGTACTTCTGGACGTCGCGGTTCAACGAGCTGCGAAAGGTCGCCTCCGGGATGGCGATGCACAAGAAGTGGCGGCTCACCTACTTCTCGGCGCCGTCCAGCGTCACGCACGAGGCATACAGCTACTGGAGCGGCGCACATTTCAATCGCGGTCGGCCGAAGGATCAGCACGTCAGCTTCGATACCGACCACTTCACGCTGAAAAACGGTGTGCTCTGCCCGGACCACCAGTGGCGGCAGATCGTAACGGTGAAGGACGCGGTGGAAGGCGGGTGCAACCTGTTCGACATTGATCAGCTGATGTCGGAGTACAGCCCAGAAGCATTCGCGAACCTGCTGATGTGCCAGTTTATGGACGACGCGGAGAGCGCCTTCCCGCTCGCGCGGATGATGCGCTGCTTCGTGGATAGCTGGGACGCGTGGAGCGACTTCAAGCCGCTGATGCTTCGCCCGTTTGGCAATCGGCCGGTGTGGGTGGGCTACGACCCGAGCAACACCGGTGACGGCGCCGGCCTGGTGGTGGTGGCGCCGCCGATGGTGCCGGGCGGCAAGTTCAGGATCCTGTACCGCAAGCAGCTTCGCGGCAGCGACTACGAGGCGCAGGCAGAGGAAGTCCGCAAGCTGCTGGACAGCTACAACGTGGAACACATCGGCATCGACGTGACGGGCATCGGCTCTGCTGTCTATCAGCTGGTGTCCAAGTTCTTCCCGCACGCCAAGGCGATCAACTACAGCGTCCAGGCGAAGGTGCAGATGGTGCTCAAGGCGCAGAACGTGATTGACCGCGGGCGCCTGGAGTTCGACGCCGGATGGACGGACATCGCAGCCAGCTTCATGCAGATCCGGAAGGTGATGACCGAGAGCGGCCGGCACATGACGTACGAGGCCAGCCGCACGGAAGAGGCCAGCCATGCCGATCTGGCGTGGGCAACGATGCATGCGCTGATCAACGAGCCCTTGGAGGGCATGACCGGCGTGAATCAGAGCGTGATGGAGATGAGCGAATGAGCGAACAGACGACGGAAGTGGCGGCACCGGCCGGGGCTGAGGTGTTCAGCTTCGGCGACCCTGTGCCGGTGCTGGACGGTCGGGACATCCTCGACTACATCGAGGCGGCGAACATGGGGAAGTGGTACGAAACGCCGATCAGCTTCGAAGGCCTGGCCCGGAGCGAGCGGGCGACGCCTCACCACTCCAGCCCGATGCAGCTCAAGCGCAATGTGCTGATGAGTACCTTCGAGCCGACCAAGTTCATGGGACGGGCGTCGTTCGAACGGCTGGCGCACGAGTACATCGTGTTCGGAAACTGCTACCCGGAGCGGGTGCAGAGCCGGACGGGCAAGCTGATCGAAGTGAAGGCTGCGCCCGCGAAGTACGTACGACGCGGCACGGATCTGACGTCCTACTTCTTCGTCCGCGGCTATCAGCAGGAATACGAATTCCCGCGCGGCACGCTCGGCCACGTGATGCAGCCTGACATCAATCAGGAGATCTACGGCCTGCCGGAATACTTGGCTGCGCTCAGCGCAGCGTGGCTGAACGAATCGGCCACGCTGTTTCGCCGCCGCTACTACCTGAACGGCTCTCATGCGGGCTTCATCCTGTACTGGACGGACCCGGCCCAGAAACAGGAGGACGTCGACGCGCTGCGGGACAAGATCAAGGCCGCGAAGGGGCCGGGCAATTTCCGGAATCTGTTCATCTACTCGCCGAACGGAAAGGAGAAGGGGCTGCAGCTGATACCGGTGGGAGAGGTGGCGGCGAAAGACGACTTCCTGAACATCAAGAACGTGAGCCGCGATGACCTGCTTGCGGCACACCGCGTGCCGCCCCAGCTCATGAGCATCCTGCCCACCAGCACCGGCGGCTTCGGCAATGTGCGGGACGCCGCCGAGGTCTTCTTCCTGAACGAAATTGAGCCCCTGCAGGCTCGCATGCTGCAGATCAACGAGTGGTGCGGGGAAGAGGCGGTGAAGTTCAAGCTCTACCGGCTGGCCCAGCAACCGGGGGAGCCGATGTTGAAGTAGGTACGAAAAGAGAGACGGTGCGACAAGTCGGGTGCGGGAACACCCGACCGGCCACCTCCAGCAGCTACAGCCTGCTTTCAGCCAAGGCACCGCCACCGTGCACACGGCGGGCCGGAAGCTATCACGTCACGTGAGGTGCTGCTGTGCAATCCATCCGCTGTGCGAAGTGCAACAAGAAACTCGGCGAAGGCCGGTACATCGATATGCAGATCAAGTGCCCGCGCTGCGGTCACATGAATCACCTGAAGGCCACGAGCCCCGATATCGAGCGCCAAGAGCGACCGACATATGGAGCGACACACCGTGGCAAAACCAATCATCCCGTGGATAGGCGGAAAGCGCCGCCTGGCGAAGCAGATCCTGCCGCTGTTTCCTGACCATACCTGCTACGTCGAGCCGTTCTGCGGCGGGGCGGCGCTCTTCTTCATGAAAGCGCCGTCCAAGGTGGAGGTGCTGAACGACCTGAACAGCGACGTCGTGAATCTGTACCGGGTGGTCACCCACCACCTGGACGAGTTCGTGCGGCAATTCCGCTGGGCGCTGTCGAGCCGGGAGACCTTCCTGCATCACCAGGCCACCGACGTCCGCGCGCTGACCGACATCCAGCGCGCCGCGCGATTCTTCTACCTGCAGAAGATGTGCTTCGGCGCCAAGGTCGAGGGGCGCACCTTCGGTACCGGCGTCACCAGCCCGAAGCGGATCAACCTGACCCGGCTGGAAGAGGATCTCTCGGCCGCCCACCTGCGCCTGTCACAAGCCGTGATCGAACACCTCGACTGGCAGGCCTGCGTCGATCGATACGACCGCAGCAGCACGCTGACCTTCCTTGACCCGCCTTACTGGAAGACCGAAGGCTACGGCGTGCCCTTCGGCTTCGAGCAGTACGAAGCCATGGCCAGCGTGGCGAGATCCGCGAAGGGCGCTGTCCTGATCACCGTCAACGATCACCCGGACATGCGCCGCGTCTTCGAAGGGCTGACCGTCCGTACAGCGGACATCCGCTACACGGTCGGCGGCGCCGCCCGTAGCGACGTCAGCAGCGAACTCATCCTCACCAACTTCTAGGCCGTCCCGGCCGCGGCGCCGCACAGGCGCCGTCATCCCATTCTTCCCCGCCCGAACGCCCCAGCCGGTCGCCCGCGCGCCGCCTGCGGCCTCTCACGCCCTCGCCGGTTGCCCGAAACCGCACCGATTTGGTGCGTTTTTCGCGCCCCGCGCGACCGATCGCCCGACCAGACCCCGACGCGCGCGGTCGCGACCCCGCCACGCCCGCTCGCTTCATCGAATGGAAATCGTGCAGACGTGCAAGATCTCTCTGTGGCGCCGTTCTGGGCGCCTATCGCGAGGTTGACCACCTGAAAAAGGGTGCGCATTGGTGCACAGGGCGTGCAGCGGCACGGTCAGGCAGAAAGATCGACGAATCCGGGACATGCGTCGCTATCAGGTAACCAAGGTAACCAGCCCGTTGAAAGTGTTGTAAGCCTTTGATTCGTAAAGGCCTACATGGTTACCTTCTGGTGGTCACCTCAGGTAACAGAAAAGGTAACCTTTTCCAAGTGTTTGTTTATAGGCGTGTTTTTTCTTGATGTTGTGACGCCAAGTTTGGGTAACTAGATCACCTGATAATTACTCAGAAGTTACCTATATTCGATATGTGTTTTT
The DNA here is from genome assembly GCA_964555165.1 of uncultured Methyloversatilis sp. Taxonomy (GTDB): domain Bacteria; phylum Pseudomonadota; class Gammaproteobacteria; order Burkholderiales; family Rhodocyclaceae; genus Methyloversatilis. Next base: position 78,373 of record CAZKRN010000015.1, read on the forward strand.
GGCTTCTGCAAGCCGTTTCGGACGGCGTCCGCTCGTTGAGTTACCAATGTTACCTTTTTCCGAAGAGGCACTAAATTTTAGGCCTCGCGCGCGCATCGTTGACGCATGCACACACCGCGCGACGGCACTTGTGTCGATGTGCTCATGCAAATGGGCTGTGTCGTGAACTGTGACGTGACAGACCGGAATTGGGCCTGTCTGAGGCGGGGAAGGGGTGAATCGTTTGCCGCTAAGTCGTTGATTCGTGGCGGCCCCAACAGGAATCGAACCTGTACCTACCCCTTAGGAGGGGGTTGTTGTATCCATTCAACTATGGAGCCGCAGGCGCGCGATTGTAACCGCGCGCCGCGTCAGCGGACGAGCGCGTAACGGTATTCGATAGGCGGGTGGTCGGGGCGGGCATGCCGGTAGTGCAGTTTCAGTTCGGTCGCGCTGCCGGTACCCGAGCGCTCGAACAGTTGCCGCCCCGGCTCGCCGCGGCCGATCAGCAGATGCGGTGTGTTGTGCGCCGGCGGCGCCGGGGCGTCGGTCTTCCAGACGGCAACCCGGGCCTGCGGGAACCGAACGCGCAGCACGCCGCCCAGTACAGGGTCGTGCGTCACGATGGGTGCGCGACCGTCGTAGCCGGCGTCGCGCAGCGCGCTGGCCAGTTCCGCTGCCGGCTCGTTCAGCTCGTCCGGCCGGTCGCGCCATCCGTCGAACACTGGCCGCACGCTGGCCATGAACAGATAGAGCAGGGCAAAACCGGTCAGCGTGAAGCGCAGCCAGCTCAAGTGCGGGTGCCCGGCCAGTTGTGGCCGACAGCAGAAGAAGGCGAGCGGTGCCATGAACAGCAGCGGCTGCAACCAGCGGCCCTTGAAATGAGTGGCACCACCGAATACGACCAGTGCCAGCATGAGCGCTGCCAGTGCGGCGAGGTAGCGGCGCCACAGGCGGCAGTGCGGCGATGCCTCCGCCGCGGACGACCACGCACTGCGGCCGAACACGGCGACACAGGCGAGCGCCAGAGCGGCCAGCGTGGCCAGGGTGGCACCGCTCAGGCTGATCAGGCCGCGTGCGATGCCGCTGACCAGACCCGGTGCGGCGTTCAGCTTTTCCAGCGTGCGCGCGCTGGCCAGTTGCCAGTTGTCGAGCAGCCACAGCGCGTGCGGCGCGACGACCGCCAGTGCGACCAGCGCCGACAGGATGAGCCAGGGGCTGCGCAGCGCGTGGCGTGTATCGCGCGACAGCAGAAGCGCCAGACCGAGCGCGGCCAGATAGACGGCAAAACTGTATTTGGAGAGCAGGCCCAGTGCTGCGCAAAGCCCGAGTGCAAGGTAGAGCGCAGGGCGTGGCCGTTCGATCAGCCGGACCGCTGCATACAAGGTGGCGGCGGCGGCGGCCGTGGCCAGTACGGAATGCGTCAGGTCGCGCTGCGATTCCCAGCCAATCTGCGGAATGAGCAGCATGGAAGCGGCTGCCAGCACCGCCAGTGGCGGCGCCATCAGCCGGCGTGCGGCAAGCCAGACAAAGGCATAGGTCGAGGCGAGCAGCAGGTTTTTCAGCAAGGACAGGGTCAGCACGGATACACCGGCAATCCTGAAAACCGCCCATTGAAGCCATGTGTACAGAGGCGGCTGGCTGCCGTAGCCGGCGGCCAGTTGCTGGCTCCACAGTGCCTGTTCGGCCTCGTCCAGTTCCAGCGCGTCCGACACCAGGGTGCGTGACAGGATGTGCGCGCCGAAATAGAGCAGCAGCAACAGATACGGCGCGTGGCGCGTCGGGGACAGGGCGGGGACGGTGTTCATGGCGTCACAGTGTCGCCGTGCATCTTTAACCTGGTGTTAATCGTTGTGCTTCACCATCGTAACTTTTCCAGCCGGACGACTTGCCATGCCCCAGGTACTCGAATTCGCCCAGGCGGACGTGCCGGTGCCCGCGACGTCCCAGCCGCCGGACGTGTCGGTGGTCGTTCCGGTATTCAATGAAGTCGACAACCTGGCGGAACTGGTGGATCGCATCCACGCGGCGCTTGAGCCGACCGGGCGGCGTTTCGAACTCATTGTGGTCGACGACGGTTCGCGCGACGGCAGCGGTACGCTGCTGACCCGTTTCGTGGCCGACCGGCCGTGGCTGCGGCCAGTGCTGCTGGTGCGCAACTACGGACAGTCGAGCGCGCTTCAGGCCGGTTTCGACCGGGTACGTGGCCGTTATGTCGTCACGCTGGACGGCGACCTGCAGAACGATCCGCTGGATATCCCGGCCATGATCGACCGTCTCGACCTTGATCCGGACGTCGACATGATTTCCGGCTGGCGCCAGCAGCGGCAGGACAAGGCGCTGTCGCGGCGCCTGCCTTCGGTGATTGCCAACAAGCTGATTTCGGCCGCGACCGGCGTTCGTCTGCACGATTATGGCTGTGCGCTGAAGGCCTATCGGCGCGACATCATCGACCGCATCAGGCTGTATGGCGAACTGCACCGCTTCATTCCGTCCCTGGCGCGCGACGCCGGAGCGCGCATCGCGGAAGTGCCGGTGCGCCACCATGCGCGCACGCGCGGCGTGTCGAAGTACGGCATAGACCGCACCTTCCGCGTCATCCTGGATCTGGTGCTCATCGTGTTCTTCATGCGTTACCGGCAGCGGCCACTGCATGCCTTCGGCGCCGTGGGCCTGTGGCTCGCCACGCCGGGCGCCGCCATACTTGGCTGGATGGCCATGCTCAAGGCGTTCGGCGAAGACATCGGTGGCCGTCCGCTGCTGATGGCGGGCGTCATGCTGCTGCTGATGGGCGTGCAGCTGGTCGTTGCCGGGCTGATCGGCGAACTGCTCATCCGCATCTATCACGAAGGTCGTGGCCGGCCGCAGTATCACGCGCGCGAGCCGGACTCTCCATGACGCGGGGTGCCGTGCTGCGTCTGGTCGCAGCCGGCCTTTTGCTGGCGGCGGTGGTTCACGTCGCCGATCCGGCTGCGCTCGCCGGCAGCTTGCTGCGCGCCGATCCACGCTGGCTGTTCGCAGGTCTCGCCGCCGCCTTGCTGTCCAATGTCGCTTCAGCCCTGCGCTGGCGCGCACTGGTGACCTGGCTGGGGGCGCACATCGGATGGCCTTTTGCGTTGCTCGCCTATTTCCGTGCGATGGCGCTGAACGCGTTGCTGCCCGGAGCGGTCGTCGGTGGCGACCTCTATCGTGCGCTGGCGCTGCGACAATCGGGCTTGCCCGCGCTCGATGCCGGACTGTCGGTGCTGCTCGACCGCATCAGCGGTCTGTGGGTGTTGCTGGCCGTTGCGAGTGCCGCCGCGCCGCTGGCCGCGCCCTCGCTGCGGCAGGCGCTGCCGCCGGGCGACATCGTGCTGCCAAGTGCGGTGCTGACCTTGCTGCTGCTCACGGCACCGTTGCTGCTTGTCGTGCGACCGCTCGACGCTGCACCCGGCGGTCGCGTGCGCGCAGCGCTGGTGCGCATGCAGTCGCGACTGCGGCGGGCGCGCGTGCTGCACCAGTACGCACTGCAGATGGGTGCTTCGTTCGTCGTGCAGATGCTTTCCGTTGCCGCCTTCGCCTGCGGCGGACGTGCGCTTGGCATCGATCTTCCGCTGGCGGCGTGGGCGACCGCGGCAGCACCGGTGTTCCTGATGGCGGCGCTGCCGGTCAGTGTCGGTGGCTGGGGCACGCGCGAAGCGGCGGCTGTGGCGGTGCTGGCCGCCTTCGCCGTACCGGCGGCACAGGCGGTCGCGGTGGCCATGCTGTATGGCGCGTTCGGCCTGCTGCAGGCGGCACTCGGCGGGGTGCTGTTCGCCTGCCGGCCTCAGCCGCTGTCGCGTGCCCGGTGATGCCCCTCGAAGACAGTCATCGGCACGGAAGTACCGGGTGAGCGCCGGGCGTATACTGCGCGCCCGCACCCGTGTCGCCCTCCGCCCCGCCCGCCATGCCGCTGATCACTCTCGACAATGCCTGTCTCGCCTTCGGCGACCTGCCTCTGCTGGACCACACCGCACTGGTGATCGAACCGGGTGAGCGACTGGCGCTGATCGGTCGCAATGGCACCGGCAAATCCAGCCTGCTGAAAATCCTTGCCGGCGATGCAGCGCTCGACGACGGTACCGCCTGGCGCCAACCCGCAACGAAGATCGCCTACGTCGCGCAGGAACCGCAGTTCGCAGCCGGTGCCCGGGTGTTCGACGCGATCGCCCAGGGCCTGGGCGAACTGTCGCAACTGCTGATCGATTACCACGACGTGGCCGAGGCAGTCGCCCACGGCGACGAAAGCAAGCTGGACCGCATGTCGGAACTGCAGGACGCGCTCGAACACCACCAGGCCTGGCGCTTCGAGCAGCGCATCGAACAGGCGCTGGTGCGGCTCAATCTGCCCGGCGACGCGGCGGTGGAATCGCTGTCCGGTGGCATGCTCAAGCGCGTGGCACTCGCGCGTGCGCTGGTGTCCGAACCGGACATGCTGCTGCTGGATGAACCGACCAACCACCTCGACCTCGACGGCATCGCCTGGCTCGAAGCGCTGCTGAACGACTTCCGTGGCGCCAGTCTGGTCATTACCCACGACCGTCGCTTCCTCGACAGCTTCGCCACCCGCATCGTCGAACTGGACCGCGGCCTGCTGCGCAGCTACCCGGGTCGATACGCGCAGTACGTCGCGCGCAAGGCCGATGAACTGGCGGCCGAAGCGCTGGAGTCGGCGCGCGCCGACAAGCTGCTGGCGCAGGAGGAGGTGTGGATACGCAAAGGCGTCGAGGCGCGACGCACGCGCGCGCAGTTCCGCGTGAAGCGGCTGGACGAACTGCGCGCCCGGCGCGAGGCCAGGCGGGAACAGATGGGACGCGCCCGAATCGGACTTGACCGCGGCGAGGCCTCCGGCGAACTGGTGGCGGAACTCGAGGGCGTGAGCAAGCGATTCGGCGATCGTCCCATCGTGCGCGACTTCTCGACCCGCATCGTGCGTGGCGACAAGGTGGGCCTGATCGGCCCCAACGGCGCCGGCAAGACCACGCTGCTCAAGCTCATCCTCGGCCAGCTGGAGCCGGACGAAGGACGCGTACGCACGGGCAGCCGCATACAGGTCGCCTATTTCGACCAGTTCCGCACCCAGCTCGACGAGTCAGCCACGCTGGCCGAAGTGATCAGCCCGGGTTCGGATTTCGTCGAGATCGGCGGCAAGCGCACGCACGTGATCGGCTATCTGGGCGTTTTACGGCAGATTGCATTTCGCTTGACGAGCGTTTTTTTTTGCGGGTCATAATAAGTTCTACAGCACAATATATTTCATATCATGAATGTTGAGGAAAGGCGCTACAGCTACCAGGTGTACTACCCGAACGAAGACTCTCTCGTGAGGGCTGGGTTTGCACGGGTGGCTCACTTGCCCTGCATTCTTGACTCTCGTCTGCGTTACCACCGACTGGCATCTCGCTTCATTCGTAAGCGTCCGACCGCCACCGCCTTCCTTTCCCTGATCCAGCGCGCAATGATC
>CAZKRN010000016.1:0-81298 GCA_964555165.1 uncultured Methyloversatilis sp.
TGCAAGCGCTCTCCCAGCTGAGCTATACCCCCGTCGAAAGAGACGCGCATTATAAACACCGACCGACGTTTGTAAAGCACTTTCGGCGACATTTTTTTCCGCGGTGCCGCACCACCCGCAAATCATGACAAATCAATATCCATTTGTCACAATCCGTGATTCAGTCAGCCGGTTCCGGCAATACCTTGCCCGGATTCATCAGCCCCCGTGGATCGAAGGCGCGCTTGATCGCCCGCATCATGTCCAGTTCCACTTCGCTCTTGCACGTGCCCAGCAGATCGCGCTTGAGTTGTCCGATGCCATGCTCGGCCGATATCGAACCGCCAAGACGGATCACCGCTTCATGGACGAGCGCGCTCGCAGTACGGGCATCGGCGATCAGTCGCGCGTTGTCCGACGCATCCTCGAAGGACAGGTTGTAGTGCAGATTTCCGTCGCCAGCGTGGCCGAAGACAATCACACGCACTCCGGGCAGCGCAGCATCGAGCTGGCTGCCGGTGGTCGCGATGAACTGAGGAATCGCGGCAACCGGAACACTGATGTCGTGTTTCACGCTGAAGCCCTCGATGCGCTGCGCCTCGGAGATGTGCTCGCGCAGTCCCCACAAGGCTTTCGTCTGTGCCAGATCCTGCGCAATGACGGCATCGCGCACCAGACCACGTTCGAGCAGGGTCGCCAGCACCGACTCAAGCCGGCCTGCAAGGCCTGCCGCTCCACCAGCCAGTTCGATCAGCACGTACCAGGGCGACGCTACGGGCAAAGGGTCTCGCGCATCGGGAATGTGCTTGAGCACCAAAGACAGCGCGGCGCGACCGACCAGTTCGAAAGCGTTGAGCACCTCGCCCGCGGCCGCCTGCAGCGCTCGCAGCAGATCGATACAGTCCTTCGGACTGTCAACGGCAACCCAGGCAAGGGCCGTCTCCTCGGGGAGCGGTGACAGCTTGAGTACCGCCGCCGTGACAAAGCCCAGCGTACCTTCCGCGCCGACGAACAGCTGTTTCAGATCGTAGCCGGTATTGTCTTTGCGCAGAGCGCGCAGGCCGTTCCAGAGACGGCCATCGGGCAGCACGACTTCCAGCCCGAGCACCTGGTCACGGGCATTGCCGTAACGCAGTACATGCACGCCTCCGGCATTGGTCGACAGATTGCCACCGATCTGGCAGGACCCCTCCGACGCAAGGCTCAACGGAAAAAGCAGGCCCGCTTCATGCGCGGCCTGCTGTACACCGGACAGCGTACATCCGGCTTCCGCGGTGATCGAGGCACCTTCCCGGTCGAGCGCGCGTATTCGGTCAAGACGCGACAGATTCACCAGCACTTCGCAACGCCCGTTGCGCGGAGTCGCCCCGCCGCACAAGCCAGTGTTGCCGCCCTGGGGCACCATGGGAATGCCTGCTTCATTGCATACATGCACCACCTGCACGAGTTCGGCGACGCTTCCCGGCTTCACCAGACACAGCGCCTCCCCGTGATAGCGGCCACGCCAGTCCGTGCAATAAGGCGACAGATCGGCAGCAACCGTCAGTACATGCGCGTCACCGACTGCAGCCTTGAGCCGTGCGATGGCGGAGTCACGGCGACCGCTTTCCATGTCAGCCCGCCTGCAGGCGGACCGCCGTACAGGCCATATCCGGCCGTGTCGGCATGGGAAAGGAGGCCTTCATGTCATTCATCCGTCAGCACTTCCGCGTAGAGGTCATGTACATCGCAGTCGGTGATGCGCACGCGCACGAAATCGCCGGCTTCGAGATCCTGACCGTCGAGAATATGCACCAGACCGTCAATGTCCGGCGCGTCGCCTTCGGAACGCGCCACGGCGCCATCCTCGTCGACCTCATCGACCAGCACGATCATTTCCCGGTCGATCTTTTCCTCCAGCCTCTGGGTCGAGATGTCTTCCTGGAATTCCATCAGGCGCTGCCGGCGCTCCTCCCGGACCTCGTCCGGCAAGGCACCCGGCAGATCGTTGGCGCTGGCGCCGTCGACCGGCGAGTAGGCGAAACAGCCGACACGGTCCAGGCGGGCCTCGCCGAGAAAATCGAGCAACTCCTCAAATTCCTGCTCGGTTTCACCCGGAAAACCGGCGATGAAAGTGCTCCGTATCGTGATGTCCGGACAGATCTCCCGCCAGGCACGGATGCGCTCAAGATTGTTCTCGGCATTGGCCGGACGCTTCATCGCCTTCAGCACACGCGGGCTGGCGTGCTGGAAGGGTACGTCGAGGTAAGGCAGTATCTTGCCCTCGGCCATCAGCGGGATGATGTCGTCGACATGCGGATACGGGTACACGTAATGCATGCGCACCCACATGTCCAGTTCACCCAGTGCGCTGGCGAGATCGTACAGCCTGGTGCGCAGCGGTTTGCCCCCCCAGAAGCCGGTGCGGTACTTCACATCGACGCCGTAGGCGCTGGTGTCCTGCGACACGATGAGCAGCTCGCGCACGCCCGCGTCACGCAGCGCCTCGGCTTCGCGCATCACGTCGCCGATCGGCCGGCTCACCAGATCGCCACGCATCGACGGGATGATGCAGAAGCTGCAGCGATGATTGCAGCCCTCGGAAATCTTCAGGTAGGCGTAGTGCGACGGCGTGAGCCGTATGCCCTGCGGCGGCACCAGGTCGGAGAAGGGATCGTGCGGCTTGGGCAGGTGGCGATGGACGGCGTCCATCACCTCTTCGGTCGCGTGCGGACCGGTCACCGCCAGTACCTGCGGATGGGCGACCAGCACCTGCTGGCGCTTCGGCCCCTCCGCGCCCATGCAGCCGGTGACGATAACCTTGCCGTTCTCGGCCAGCGCCTCGCCGATCGCGTCCAGCGATTCCTCGACAGCGGCATCGATGAAACCACAGGTGTTGACGACCACCACATCGGCGTCGGCGTAGGTCGGCACGATGTCGTAGCCTTCCGAGCGCAGGCGGGTCAGTATGGATTCGGAGTCCGAAGTCGCCTTCGGACAGCCAAGAGAAACAAAGCCGACCCTTGGGGCCGGCTTCGCGGTGCTGCCAGTGTCTGAAGTACGGGTCACGCCGCGTCTCCGCTGCAAAACCCGCTATTTTACTTGTTCAGCGGGCCTTTTTCGCCCCCCGGCCCGAAGCCCGGGAATTTGAAACCGGACATCATCGAGCGGGTCTGCTGTTCGATCTGTTCCTGCATCTGCACGAACATGCGCTTGCTCTGCTCCATATAGGCGCCCATCATGCTCTGCATGGCCGGGCCCTGGAAATTCAGGAACTGGGCCCACAAGTCCTTGCTCATCGCGTTGTTGTCGCCATAGATGGCGCGCGCCTGATCCTGGAGCTTGCTCTGCACGTCGGTAAAGGCCTTGATGTTGCCTTCGAGGTACTTGCCCATCATGCCCTGTATGGCGTTGCCGTAGAAGCGGATCATCTGAGACAGCAGGTCGGACGTGAACATCGGCACGCCTTCGCTTTCTTCCTCGATGATGATCTGAAGCAGGATGCTGCGGGTCAGGTCTTCTCCCGTCTTGGCGTCCACCACCTGGAACTCCGCGTTCTCGAGAACCAGCTCCTTCACATCCGACAGCGTGATGTAGGAACTCGTGCGGGTATCGTAAAGCCGGCGGTTGGGGTACTTCTTGATCAGCCTGTTGGTGGAACTCGTTCCCTCGCGGCTTTCGGAAGCGCTCATTGTGTGGTGTCCTCGCTCGTTGAACTACCCCGGGGCGGTGATTCCACCCACTCTCTCTTTTGATCATACAGCAAGCAAAGGCCTTATGCGGCAGCGCCACATAAGGCCTTGCGATACATCAGAAACAGCGGTTGCCGCAATTACTGGTAATACAGGCCACCGTTGATGTTCAGCGTCGCACCGGTCACGTATCCAGCCATCTCGGACGCCAGGTAGGACACCGCGGCACCGATCTCTTCCGGCTTGCCCAGACGCTTCATCGGCACGGAATCGATGATGCCCTGACGGATGTCCTCACGGATGGCCATCACCATGTCGGTACCGATGTAGCCGGGTGCGATTGCATTCACGGTCACGCCCTTGGCCGCCATTTCGGCCGCCAGCGCCTTGGTGAAGCCGACCACACCGGCTTTCGCAGCCGAGTAGTTGGTCTGGCCGGCCTGACCCTTGACGCCGTTGACAGACGAGATGTTGATGATGCGGCCCCAGCCGCGCTCGGCCATCTTGCCGGCAACGTGATGCGTCACATTGAACAGGCTGTCGAGATTGGTGGTGAGCACCGCATCCCATTGCGCCTTGTCCATCTTGGAAAAGAACTTGTCGCGGGTGATACCGGCGTTGTTCACGACCACGTCAACCGGGCCGACGTCCTGCTCGACCTTCTCGATCATCGCCTTGCAGGAGTCGTAGTCGGACACGTCACCCTCGGCGGCTTTCATTTCGAAGCCTTCGGCCTGCATCCTGCCCAGCCATTCGTCCTTCTGGGGGAACGCCGGCAGGCAGTTCGCCACGACGGTGTAGCCGTCCTTGGCCAATGCCTTGCAGATTGCGGTACCCAGACCGCCCATACCCCCGGTAACCAGGGCAACTCGTTTCGTCATGACTTCTCTCCCAGCCAGCTGCGTGAAATACCTTCCACCCCCGCCGGACGAGGTGGAAGGTGTGCGCGGACCTCCGCGCCGACGGTCAGGACATGTGCTGGCCGCCGTTGATTGCGATGTTGGCGCCGGTGACGAAAGCCGCTTCGTCCGACGCCAGATAGGCCACCAGGCCGGCGATCTCTTCCGGCTTGCCCAGACGCGATACAGGTATCTGCGGCAGTATCTTGGTGTCCAGGATGTCCTGCGGAATCGCGGTCACCATCTTGGTGCCGATGTAGCCCGGCGAAATCGTGTTTACAGTGACACCGGCACGCGCGACTTCCAGCGCCAGCGCCTTGGTGAAACCATGCATGCCGGCCTTGGCGGCCGAGTAGTTGGTCTGGCCGAATGCGCCCTTGGAGCCATTCACCGACGACACGTTGATGACGCGGCCCCACTTGCGCTCGGTCATGCCGTCTATCACCTGCTTGGTCATGTTGAAGCAGGAATCGAGGTTGGTGCTCATCACCACATCCCAGTCCGCCTTCGTCATCTTCTTGAAGGTCATGTCACGGGTGATGCCGGCATTGTTCACCAGCACATCCACCGGACCGACTTCCTTCGTTACCGTCTCGACACACGCCTTGCAGGAGTCGAAATCCGACACGTCGCACGGGTAGGCCTTGAAGCCGTAGCCCATGTTGTTCATGGTCTGCAGCCATTCGGCTGCCTTCGTATTGCCAGGACTGTGTGTGGTCACCACGCGGAAACCCAGTGCCGCGAGCTTGATGCAGATCGCTTCACCCAGTCCTCCCATTCCGCCTGTTACCAGTGCGACTCTTGTCATTTCCTTGTCTCCTATTATTTGTCGAGGGTGAGTCTTCCGCAGCCCCCCTCATGAGGCTGCCATGCATTCAATGAGTTGCGCCACCTTTCACGAAACGTCCGGGAGCCGGTTCGATCACCTTGTACTGCGCATCGCCCGCTTGCGCCGGCGGTGCCACCTTCTTGCCTGACTTCGCGGTCAACCACTTGATGTAGTGCTTCCACCAGCTGCCTGGCTGTTCTGCCGCGTTTGCGCGCCATTCTTCGGCGGTCGACTCGTTGCCGCCAGTCCAGTGCGAGCGCTTGTCCTTCGATACCGGGTTGATCACACCTGCAACATGACCACTGGCACCCAGCACGAAAGTGGTCTCTCCACCGAGCAGTCGGCGCACCAGATAGGCCCCCGTCCACGGCACGATGTGGTCTTCCGAAGTAGCCAGCAGATAGGCTGGCATATCCACTTTGCCGAGGTCCACCTTGACGCCCAGCATCTCCAGTCTGCCCGGCACACACAAGTTGTTTTCGAGGTAAAGATTACGCAGATACCAGGCCATGAAAGGGCCAGGCAGATTGGTGCTGTCGCAGTTCCAGTGCAGGATGTCGAAGGCAGGCGGCGTCTCGCCCTTGAGATAGTTGCCGACGACGTAGTTCCAGATCAGGTCGTTGGGACGCAAGCTGCTGAAGGTTTGCGCCAGTTCTCGCCCGGGCATCAGTCCGCCCCGGCCTATGGTCTGTTCGCGCATGGTCACCATGCCCTCGTCGACCAGGCAGCCGATCTCTCCGGCATCCGAAAAATCGAGCAGTGTGGTCAACAGCGTCATGCTGGCCGCCGGCCTCTCGCCACGACCGCAGGCCACCCCCATCGCCGATGCCAGCAGGGTGCCCCCGACGCAGAAGCCCATGGTGTTCGGTTGCGGGTCGCCGCCGACGCTGCGCACGACCTCGAGTGCCGCCAGCGGGCCCAGTCGCAGATAGTCGTCCCAGGTGAAGTGAGCCAATGCCTGGTCGGGATTTCGCCAGGAAATGAGAAAGACGGTAATGCCCTGCTCCACCAGGAAACGGACCAGCGAGTTCTCCGGCTGAAGGTCCATCAGGTAGTACTTGTTGATGCACGGCGGCACGATCAGCAGCGGCTTCGAATGAACCTTTTCCGTCTTCGGTGCGTACTGGATGAGCTGTATCAGCGCGTTCTCGAAAACCACCGAACCTTCAGTCACCGCAAGATTCCTGCCCACCTCGAAAGCGCCGGGGGCAGACATCGAAATGTGACCCTGTTGCATATCCCGCAACAGGTTTTCCATACCACGGCGTATGCTTTCACCCTCGGTACGCAGCGCGGTTTCGACGAATTCCGGGTTCGTGGCCGCAAAGTTCGCTGGCGACATGGCCTCGATCACCTGTTTCGACAGGTAGCGCATGCGGTCCTTGATGCGACCGTCGGACACCGGCGTCGCCTCGACACATGCGCGCATGAACTGCGCATTCAGCAGATAGGCCTGCCGCAGATAGTCGAAATACGGGGACTTGGTCCATTCCGGCGAGCGGAAACGTCGGTCGGACGGATCGGGTTGAACCACAGGCGGCACCGGGCGGTCTTCCGGTCCTCGCTGGGCAAATGCCTGCCAGAGTCGTTGCTGATTTTCCAGCCACTGCTGCTGCAGCGCCACAAAACGGGCTGCTTCCGGTGCGGGAAAGACGCTGCCGTTGAGCGGCGCATGCGACACCAGCGTACTTTGTTGACGGGCCATGAATTCGCTGAAGTTTCTTCCCATGGCGGCCAGTACGGCCGCCCAGTCGTGCTGTGCGGCCTCGGTCGGAGGCGGAACGGATCTTCCGGGTGCTGCAGAGTCACTGCTCATCAAACATAACCCCAGTCATTCTTGTTCAGATGCGACACGAGGGCGTCGCCGGGAATCTGCGTCTATCGTGCCGGTCGCCGTCGCGCCTGGCGAGCATAGCAGCGCGCGCCGACGGAGAACTCGCACCTGCGAGACGGCCGGATTGTTGCATTGCACAAAATAGCTGTCAATCCCGTCCGCCGGTGCGTTGCACGGACGAACGGAACCCTTTACAGGAAAGGATTCCCACTATGTACATCATTGCGATTGCGTGGCTTTACGTGGTGCTGATGATGGCGATCACCGAACAGACCGTCGTCGCGGCCGTGCTGACCGTGCTGCTGTATGGCATCGCGCCCCTGGCGCTCTTCCTGTGGATATTCGGAACACCGGCAAGACGGCGTGCCGCCGCGCGGCGGCCTCAGAGGGAAGACGAGGCTTCAGCCACCGGCGAAGCCGTCGACGAAGCGGTGGATCAGCACGATGCTGCCGACACCCAGCGAAATCAGTAGCACCTGCTGGATGGTTGCGCCGATCTCCGCTCGCCGGTGCAGGCCGGGGATCAGATCGGCCACTGCGACGTAGATCATGCTGGCCGCGGCAATGCACAGCAGATAAGGCACGGCGCCACTGACCAGCGACAGCGCGAAATAGGCACCGAGCGCGCCGACCAGGGTCGCCATGCTGGACAAGAGATTGAATGCCAGTGCGCGCGTGCGGCTCATGCCCGAGTGCAGAAGTACCAGATAATCGCCGACTTCCTGCGGAATTTCATGCGCCACGATGGCGGTCGACGTAACGATGCCGAGCGGAACGCTCTGTGAGAAGGCGGCCGCGATCAGCACGCCATCGACGAAATTGTGGAAGGCGTCGCCAATCAGGATGAGCGAGGCGACGCGGCTGCGTTCGGCGCCCTGTCCGCGCTCGTGGTCACGATGTGTCGGATCGGCATGACCATGGTCGCAGTGTTCGTGTGCGGATTCCCGGACTGTTTCGGCCGGGTCATGCGCTTCGCAGCTCACCTCGTGACAGTGCCGCCAGAGCACCAGCTTCTCCAGCAGGAAGAATCCGAGGATGCCTGCCAGCAGCAGGCTGGTCGCCAGTTCGACACTGCCCACCTCTTCGATCGCCTGCGGCAGCACGCCCAGCAGCGAAGCGCCGAGCAGCGCACCGACCGAGTAGCTGATGAGCATCGGAATGCGCTGAAGATTCACGGCCATGCCGAACAGCGCGGCGGCACAGACGCTGATCGCGCCGCCGGCGAAGGAGGCGAGCACGATCCAGGCGAGGACAGACATGGGAATCCGAAACTGAAAATGGGCTCTTATTATCCTTGATACGATGGCTCCGCGGCAGTTTCGCGGTCAGCCGGCGCGATCCAGATCAGACTGGCCATGCGTCCGCAGCGCCCGTCGCGCCGGTAGGAGTAGAACAGGCCGGACTGGGTCACCGTGCACAGACCGCCCCCGTACACCGCGTGCACGCCGATCCGGGCCAGTTCCAGCCGCGCCAGCAGATAGATGTCGGCCAGCAGCCGGTCGCCATCTCCTGGCCGGAACGCTGCGGCAGCATCGCGCGCTTGTTCGGGAAATGCGGCCCTGACTTCGGGTCCGACTTCAAAAGCATCCGGGCCGATGGCCGGACCCAGCCAGGCAAGGATATCCTCCGGCGCACACCCCATGCGCCAGATCGTGCGTTCCAGTATGCCGGAAGCCAGGCCACGCCAGCCGGCATGGGCCGCAGCGACCACGGTGCCTGAACGGTTACAGAACAGCACGGGCAGACAGTCGGCTGTCAGTACGGCACAGACACGCCCGGGGATGCGCGCAACCGAAGCGTCGCCGGTGCCGCATCGCTGACTGTCGGCATCCATCACCTCCACGCCGTGAACTTGATCCAGCCACAATGGCTCGGCCGGCAAGTGCGCACCGAGCCGTGCGCGATTGGCGGCCACCGCCCGCGGGTCGTCACCGACGTGGACGGCCAGGTTGAAGCTGTCGAAAGGCGCGGCACTCACACCGCCAAGACGTGTCGTTACGCAGCCGCGCACCGCGGGCGGCGCCGGCCAGTCGGGCAGGATCAGCGGCGGCTTCACCCACCGGACTCCAGACGGGCGACCAGGGCCACCATGTCGTCCGGCATCGGCACTTCCCAGCCGACTTCCGTCCCGCTCGCGGGATGGATGAGACCGAGCCGCCAGGCATGCAGCGCCTGGCGCGAAAAGCGCTCCGCGACGTTGCGCTGCGCATAGACCTCGTCGCCCAGCAGCGCATGTCCGATGTGCGCCATATGTACGCGGATCTGGTGGGTACGCCCGGTCTCCAGACGGCATTCGACCAGGGTGGCGTCGCGCAGCCCCTCGCGCACTGAATAGTGCGTGCGCGCCGGCTTGCCGCCCGCGGTCAGCACAGCCATGCGGGTACGTTGCACCGGATGCCGGCCGATCGCCGCATCCACAGTACCGTCTGCGGTTACGGCGCCGGCCACCACTGCGAAATAGCGACGCGACACGCTGCGCGCCTGCAACTGCCGGACAAGATCGGTCTGCGCCTCCAGCGTGCGCGCTACCACCAGCAGGCCGGTGGTGTCCCGGTCCAGCCTGTGCACGATGCCGGCACGCGGCACGCCCGCCAGTTCCGGCCAATGAAACAGCAGCGCGTTGAGCAGCGTGCCATCGGGCACGCCGTTGCCCGGATGCACGACCATGCCCGCCGGCTTGTCGATCACGATCAGGGTGTCGTCCTCGAACACGACGCGCAGCGGCATGTCCTGCGCCGCATGCGCGACGTCGGCCGGCAAGGCGCCGGGAACAAGTTCCAGCCGTTCGCCGGCGTAGGTGCGCCGGCGGGCATCCTCGCAAAGACCGCCGTCCACGCTCACCCTGCCTTCGCGTAACCAGCCCTGGAGGCGGCTGCGCGAGTATTGCGGCCAGACGCGGGCGAGCACTGCGTCGAGCCGGTCGCCGAGCACGCCGGCCGGAACCGTTGCCTGCAACCGTACTTCAGGCGGGTTCGCGACCTGCTCGGCGATATAATCGTCGTCTTGCGTATCTTCCAGGGTCAAAGCGGTCATGTGGCGTAGTGTAGCGATACTGTGGGTGGCGCTGGCCGCCGGATGCGGCCTCCTGCCGGATAAGATCGACGAGACCGCAAACTGGTCCGCCCAGCGCCTCTACAGCGAGGCAAAGGAACTGTTGAACGAAGGATCCTACGAACAGGCGATCAAGCTGTACGAGAAGCTGGAGGCGAAGTTCCCCTACGGCCGTTACGCACAGCAAGCCCAGATCGAGGTCGCCTACGCCTATTACCGTCAGGGAGATCGCGTACAGGCCGTCGCGGCCTGCGACCGCTTCATACGCCTGCACCCCAACCATCCGAACGTCGACTACGTGTACTACCTTCGCGGGCTGGTCCACTTCAACGAGGATCTGGGCGTGATGAGCGTGCTTTCGCGGCAGGACATGACCGAGCGCGACCCCAAGGGACTGCGGGATTCCTTCGACGCACTGAAGGAACTGGTGACCCGCTATCCGGACAGCAAGTACTCGCCGGATGCGACCATACGCATGAACTACCTGGTCAACTCGCTGGCCTCGCACGAAGTACATGTCGCGCGTTACTACATCAAGCGCGGCGCTTTTCTGGCAGCAGCCAACCGCGCGCAATATGCTGTGAGCAATTACCAGGAGTCGCCGGCCGTAGAGGAAGCGCTCTACATCCTCATGGTGGCTTACGATTCGCTCGGTCTGACCGACCTGCGCGACGACGCACAGCGCGTCATGCTGAAGAACTTTCCGCAGAGCGACTTTCTCGCTCGTGGCTTCAAGAAGCCGGGCGAGGACGATCCATGGTGGAAGCTCTGGTGACACGCTCTTCCAACCGAGGAGATCTACATGTACAGCAAGGTATTGCTCGCCTACGACGGTTCCGAGTCCGGTCGTCGCGCACTGCTGGAATGCGCGGACATCAATGATCTGTTGCATGCGGACATCCATCTGCTAGCGGTCGCGCCGATCGCTGCGACGCTGTTCGTCGCCGAAGGCTTCGTCGCCGACGTACCGCAGGAAGAAGAGAACGAGCGCTTCGCCGAGGTGCTCAGGGAAGGTCTGGAGCAACTTAAGGCGCGCGGTGTGAATGCCGAAGGCCACCTCGTGACCGGCGACGCGGTGCGCGAAATCAGCCGGCTTGCCGAAGAACTGAAGGTCGATCTGATCGTCATCGGTCATACCCATCACGCTTCGCGACTGGAGCGCTGGTGGAAGGGTTCGGTCGGCGCATCGCTGGTCGAGGAGGCACCTTGCAATATTCTCGTCGTGCTGCAACGCCCGGCGTGAGCGCCGGGGCGGGGGAGCACAGGCCCGTGTGCAGCCAGGCTGCCGCCCCCTCCTGCCCCCTGCAGGCGCGGAGCACGTTCCGGTGAGCGCGATACGCGCCAGCACCTCGCGTGACTGGCAGCAGTATTCGGTACTGGTGGTCGATGACGAAGAAGGCATGCGCAGTTTCATCACGCGTGCGCTCAGTCCATGCTGTGGTCTCGTCGAGGCCGCGGGTAGCGTCGAGCAGGCGCAGCAGTTGTTCGCCCGGCTGCACTTCGATCTGGTCATCCTCGATATTTCACTCCCCGGACGCAGCGGGCTGGAATGGCTCAATGAACTGCGGGACCACGGTCATCAGTGCGACGTCATCCTGATCACCGCCTTCGCCGACATCGAAACCGCGATCAATGCCCTGCGCGCCGGTGCGTCCGATTTCATCCTGAAACCCTTCCGCATGGACCAGATGATGAACGCGGTCGGACGCTGTTTCGACCGCGCCGGCCTGTTGCGCGAGAACTACGTTCTCCGTCGCGAAATCGCGCGTCAGACCGAAGGCGTCGAAGGCATGGTGGGCGAATCGCAACCGATCCGTGACCTGGCGGGCCTGCTTCGCCGCGCCGCCGCCATGCCGAGTACCGTACTGCTGACCGGCGAATCCGGCGTCGGCAAGGAAGTCGCCGCCCGTGCGCTGCACCAGATGAGCCCACGGGCCAGCGCGCCTTTCGTACCGGTCAATTGCGGCGCGATCAGCGCCGAGCTGATCGAATCCGAGCTGTTCGGCCACGTGAAGGGTGCCTTCACGGGTGCCCGGGACAACAATCCCGGACTGCTGTTCTATGCGCAGGGCGGAACGCTGTTCCTGGATGAAATTTCCGAGTTGCCGGCAGCGATGCAGACCAAGCTGCTGCGCGTGCTCGAAGACCGCATGATCCGCCCGGTGGGTTCTTCGCGCGAAGTCCCGGTCGACATCCGCGTGGTGGCCGCCACCAACCGCGACCTCGCGACCGAGGTGCGCACCGGCCGCTTCCGCCAGGATCTGTTCTACCGACTCGATGTAATGCGCATCACCATTCCGCCACTGCGCGAACGGCGCGAGGACGTGAAGCTGCTGGTCGCGCACTTCATGTCGCAGCTCTCGTCGCGGCTGGGCGTAACCCCGATTCCGCTCGACCGCGAGACCTCCTCGCGCATGGCGACGCACGACTGGCCCGGCAACATCCGCGAATTGCGCAACCTGGTCGAACGCGCGCTGATCCTGGGCTACTTCCCGGCCGACGCTTTCGGCACCCTGGCACCTGACCGCAACAGCGAACCCGCCGCTGCACTGGAAGAAATCGAACGCAAGCACATACTCGATGTCCTCGCCGCCTGCGGCGGCAACAAATCGGAAGCCGCACGCCAGTTGGGGGTGTCCCGGAAAACCATAGAACGCAAGTGCTCGCAGTGGGGCCTTGCAACGTAGAGGCCCAGGCACGGCGCTGTCCCGCAAGGCGCATCCGCGCCGGGGCGGACGCCCGGCAATTCCATGTCAACGAGCACTAGGGCCGGCTCGCCAGCAAGCGGACAGCCAGTACAGCGAGCAGCGTACCGGCCACGCGATTCATCAGGCCCTGCGCCCCGGCCCGCTGCAGCCAGCGACCGATGCGTCCGGCCATCAACGCGATCACCGTGAAGACAAGCAGCGCGGTCAGCATGAAACTCAAGCCCAGCAGCACGATCTGGGCGGCCACCGGCCCCCGCGACGGGTCGGAGAACTGCGGCAGGAAGGCGAGAAAGAAAAGGGCCACCTTGGGATTGCTCACATTCATGAGTACACCGCGCAGATAAAGCGCCCAAGCACCGCGTCGCGGCTGCGTGACCTGAGCCGGCTCCACACGCGCGGCGAAGAAGGTCTTCCAGGCAAGATGAAGCAGATAGGCGGCGCCCAGAAGCTTGAGTGCGGTGAAGGCAAGCGCCGAAGTCCGGAACAGCGCAGCCAGACCAAGCACCACCGCACCGATGTGCGCGAGCAGGCCGGTGCACAGTCCCAGCGTGACGAGCATGCCGGCACGCGCGCCGTGCAGTGCCGATTGCGCGAGCACGCAAAGATTGTCCGGTCCGGGCGCGACCGCGAGTGCCGCCGAGGCAGCAAGAAAGAGCATGAAATCGTGCGGCGGAATCATGACGTCCGCTCAGGTTGCAGCGTGCTGCGCTGTCCGCAGCGCCGCCCGAACTCGCGCGACCGCGGCACCATCGAGCGCCTGCGCCCGCACATGTCCCGCACACAGCGCACCGCGAAAGCCGAGATAGTCCGGATGCAGTTCGACCAGCCCGGGCAAGTGACCGATGCGCAGGGATCCGGCCAGCCCGCACAACAGACCGTGGCCGCGGGCGTGTCCGACGAAGGCCGTCAGCCAGCTTGCCGTCGCGACGTCCGGCAGGCTGAGCCCGGCTTTCAGCGCGGTATCGACCATCACGCCATCGAAACCGGCAGCCGCAACCGCCTCGACCAGATCAGCCGGCGGAGCAAGATCGGCGAACAGCACCGCGATGCGGCGCGTTCCGGCAAGGGGCTGCAGTCCGGCCAGACAGGTGCGTACGGCGCCATAGTCGCGACCACCCTGCGTCCAGCCATACGGAAACAGGCCGGCCTTGACGAAATCGACACCGGTGGCGGCAATACCGTCCATGGCACGCTGCACCCGCTCGGCATCGGGCTCGATGTTCCCGGCTGTGGCGCTGGTCAGCGTGCGGCCGGCCACGAAGGCCACGACCTCCTCGATCACACTTGCCGGCAAGGCCCCCAGCGCGCCGTCCGCCGGCTGCTTGAGATCTATCAGGTCGACACCCCCGTCGAGCACGAGACGTGCTTCGTCCAGGTCGCGCACACTGGCCAGCATGCGGATCAAGACTGCACTCCGGCGCGGTGCGCGTCGATACGCTCGACCAGCCAGCCCCAGGCTTCGAGTTCGGCCGGGCCGGCGGTCTTGTCGATGGCGATCTTCAGATAGGCCAGTTCGGCATCGATCTTTTGCATCGGCAGCATGTGCAGCCGGCTCACCAGGATGGCCGCCTCGATCACCGCAGAGCGTGCGCGGTTGAATCCAGGGAAAACACCATGGCTTTCCTCGTGTACGGTGCGGCAGAACAGGCGCGGACGGACTTCGTCCTCCTCGATCTCGACCAGTTCGAGCTCGCGGTGGGCCAGCGTGTTCACGAGGCGGGCGCAGCCGATCTTTCCGGCCGCCTGCACCGGCCAGTCGCGGCGTCCGGTCAGGGCACCGGCGAACACGCGTACGTCATCGGTGAAGTTCACCACCGCGATGCGGGTGGCGAGCACATTGTCCAGCGTGCCCGAGGGGCGGAAAGGCGCGAGCACGGTCAGGCCGCGCTCCTCGCGCACGCCCAGCGGCGTGATGTGGGTGCGGCCCTGCACATCCACCGTGGTCAGTATGGTTTCCCAGATCATGATTCGCTCTCGCCGGCGCTGTCCGGCGCATCCGTGCTGCCGGCAGCGTCCGGCATGGTGTCAGGTGTGGCCTCGTTCGCCGCCGTGCGGCGCGCGGCCTTCCTCTGCAGCGTCGTCCCGGGCGCACAGTGCGCCATCAGGTCCTGCTCCTTCTTCTCGACCGCCGCACCCCACTGCAATTCCTCGTCCTGCGCATAGCGGCGTCCAAGCTGCCAGGCGATCTGCGCACGCGCCAGTTCGACGCCGAGGTAGAAGGCATGCGCGCCATCTTCGGCCACGTTGAGGCCCGGATACAGTGCGAACGGGTCGGTGTGCACCTGCATGCCGTCCCGATTGTAGATATGTATGCCCTGCTCGCTCACCTGGATACGGAAGTTCGGGTCGCGCACCGAAGAGGCGATGTCCGCGATCTCGTCCGGCGTTTCGGCAAACGGCCGGCGCTGGTGCGTGGTCATCAGATCGTCGGAATAGTCACGCGGCAGCGCGTTGTCCTCGCGCGCCGCGAACATGACGCGCCGCGCGATGTCCGCTTCCTTCACCGCACGGCGCGCGTGCGGGCTTACTTCGGTGGCCAGTACCGCGCCGATGCGCAGTTCGGAAACGATACCGAACAGAAGCGCGTTGATGCCGCTGGTGTCGGCGTCGGTCAGTTCGGTCAGATTGCCCACACCCATCATGACCGGAATGTCCGGATGCGTGCGGCGCAACTCGTGGTAGCGCACGATGGACGACGCGAAGCCGAAATGGATGGGCTCGACGATGGGGTCGGCGTAGAAAGGGTTACCGCGCGCGGACATGATGTCCACCGCTTCACGCAGCGAATCGAGATCGCCCGGCGTGTCCGGTATCAGCACCGGGATGGCGTCAACCTCGTCGGCCACCCACAACGTGCTTTTTTTCAGGCTGAGCAGGTAATCGGCACCGGCGCGCGCGCCGCGCAGCAGATCGTCGGTATTCAGGGAATCGATGCTCACCTGGAAGCCCTCCGTCTTCAATGCGCGGATACAGTCCTCCATGTGCGGGAAGGCGGTATCCGGAAGGCAGCCGATGTCGATCACGTCGGCGCCGTCGCGCCGGTAGCGGCGCGCGGTGGCCAGCACCTGCTCGACACCCACCTGGGGCGCATCGACGATTTCCGCGAAGATGAGCACGTCGTGCCGGTCGAGCAGACGCTTCTTCGCCTTGCGTCCGAAGTGCATGGGCAGATCCTTCACCTCGTCCGGGCCGCGCTGCACCGGCACGCCGTAGTGCAGCGCCAGCGCATCCAGATCGCCGCGGCAGCGACCCGGCACGACGATGCGGTCCGCATCGACCCGCTCCGCCGGCAGGCGCCGGCGTATCAGATCGGCCGTCATCAGCCCGGCCACATTGATGCCGATGTCCAGCACACGCGCATCGAAGGGCAGCGGCTGCATGTCGTCCAGCACCCGGTGCAGGCTTCTGAGCGCCAGATGGCCGGTCAGGAAGAGGATGCGTTCGCCGGTGCGGACGACTTGTTCAGACATGCCAGTCTTTGTGTGAGCACACGCTGCAGTTCCTCGACGCTCTTCACCACGGTGACGCCTTCGAAACCGGACAGGCGTGCGCTGTGTTCGAGGTCAATCGCGCGCGGATAAAGCGTCACCCACTCGCTCGGCGATTCGGTGATCACCACGGGCTCGGTGTCGCAGGCGAACACGATGACCGGAATGCGCAGCTTGCCCGCCTGGGCGAAGATATTGGTCACCAGGGTGTCGGAGATGCCCAGTGCGCACTTGGCCACCGTGTTCGACGTGGCCGGCGCGATCACCACAGTGTGGTACTGCCCCTGGTAGAACAGTCCGACCGGTGCCGCGCTGGCGGTGTTGTCGCGGAACACGCGGTAACGCCTCTTCATGTCGGCCAGCGGATAGCCGTACATGTTGAGCACTTCCTCGCCTGCACGCGACATGAAGAGATCGATGCGGTCGAGCGTGCCGGCAAATTCCAGCGACTCCTTGAGGAAGTGACCGGAACCGGTGAGTCCCCAGGCGATGCGGGCTTCGGGCAGGACCTCGGCCTCGTCCGGAATGTCGCCGAAGCGCGGATCAGTATCCATCGCCCGCCTGCGTGTCGGTGTCGATGTCCAGCCTCTTCATCTTGCGATAGACGGTGTTGCGGCTCACGCCCAGTTCGCGCGCAAGTCCGGCGATGTTCCAGCGATGGCGACGCAGTTCCGACAGAAGCGCATCGCGCTCGGCCGACTGCAGGGGATTCAGGTGGCTGTTCTGCGACGGCGGCGCGGTGTCACCACGCGCGTCGCCCGCAGCCGTGGCCAAAGCGGCCGGCGGCTGCGGCTCGGGAAGGTCCATCAGTTCCGACGGCATGTCGCGCAGCGTGATCTCGCCGCCGTCGCACATGGCAACCAGCGTGCGCAGTACGTAGCGCAGCTGGCGGATGTTGCCGGGCCAGCGATAGCGTTCCAGCACCTGCAGGGCGGCGGCGCCAAGGCGCACGGGAGGATGACGGCCTGCGCCCTCCTCGGCCAGACAGCGCTCGATCAGCGCACGGCGGTCCGTGCGATCCCGCAACGCCGGCAGCGTGACCTCCATGCCACGCAGGCGGTAGTAGAGGTCTTCGCGGAAACTGCCGTCTCGCACCATGGCGCGCAGATCGCGGTGGGTGGCGCACACCAGTTGCAGATCGACCGGCACCGGCGTTTCACCCCCCAGCGGCGTCACCTTGCGTTCCTCCAGCACACGCAGCAGGCGTGCCTGCAGAACAAGCGGCATGTCGCCGATTTCGTCCAGGAAAAGCGTTCCTCCATCCGCCTGCAGCACCTTGCCGCGACGCCCGTCGCGGTTGGCGCCGGTGAAGGCGCCCTGCTTGTAGCCGAACAGTTCGGATTCGATCAGGGTTTCCGGCAGCGAGGCACAGTTGATGGCGACAAAGGGGCCGCGCGCGCGCTGGCTCGATGCGTGGAAAGCACGCGCGAACACCTCCTTGCCGGTACCGGTTTCGCCGGAAATGAGCAGCGGGATGTCGCGGTCGAGAATGCGCATCGCGCTGTGCACATTGCCGGCCATTCGCAGATCGCCCAGATCGAGTTCGGCGAGCGCCTGCGCCGCCGAACCGGAATCGCCGCGCACGCCGGCTTGCGCCCGGTTGCGCGCCGGCTGCTGGGCCAGCAGATGCCAGGTCTGGTGCTGCGGCATGGAAAGCGTGAGCGGATGGAAGCCGGAACGGAAGGTGCGCGAGAGCAGTTCCGGCAAGGACTGGCCGAAGAACTCGGTAACCTCGCGACCGAGCAGCGTTTCGCCATCCGGCACCAGAAGCTCGAACGCCGTGTGGTTGGCTTCGATCACTTCGCCTTCGGGCGACAAGGCGAGCAGGCCATCCACCGCCGTAAGCACGCGGCCTGCGTGAGCGTGGAAACGGATGATGAAGTCGGTGGCATGACGGCTGCGGAAGGCGCGGTGCTCGATCACGCGCGCCGAGCGTTCCACCAGGGCGCGCAACGCGCGGGCGCCGCCCGGCGAAAGCGAACACACGGCGAGAACGGCCGCGACTTCGCCCACACCGTCATGGATCGCCGCGCCAGCGCACACCATGTCGGTGTGGCGCGCGAAAAAATGCTCCTCGCGGGAGATGACCAGGGAATGGCGCTCGGCCAGCACGGTACCGATTCCGTTGGTTCCCTGGATGTCCTCGCTCCAGCGCGCGCCTTCGACCAGGCCGCGCAGCGACGCATCCCGCGCAAAGCCCGGATGGCGCACGATGCTGACGATGACGCCTTCGGCGTCGGCCAACACCAGCGCGGAATTCGGGTCGTCCAGCTGGCGGTGCAGCGTCTGCATTTCCGGCACCGCGCTGTCCATCACTTCGCCCAGCTTGTCGCCACGCTCGCGCCAGGCCTGCGGCGCAAGCGGAGGCGGCGCATCCTCGGCGGCGGGATCCAGACCCAGTTCGTGAAAGCAGCGCAGCCACGAGCGTGCGACCAGTTCATGACCGGACGGGCGCTGCGGGCGGCTGATGATGGCGTGCACCGAACGGACGTGTTCGGCCACCTGACTGGAAGACACCATGTGTTCGACCTTGGGAACCGGTTCGGGGGCTGACGCGGGGAAAAGCGCCCAATGGTATCACCCGGCCCCGAACCGGAGCCAGCCGCGGACACGCAGCCCTGTGCGCCCTTTGCGACACGGAAGCGGGATCGCGACGGGCAAAGTGTTCCGTCGCCGGTCACCCGGTGAAGGATGAACCCGGCATCGCCGGTGCCCGCGCGCTTCAGTCGTAGATGTCGGTCGACATGGCGCCCGGATCGGCACCGGACGCCAGCAGGAGGGCCACTGCCATCCGCTGTTTGCGGAAGACGGCCCAGTACAGGGCGTTGAAGCCGCCGCGATCCGTGAGATTGGGGTCGAAACCGGCTGCGATCAACTGATCCATCACGCGGACGTGTCCGAGCGAAGCGGCCAGAGACAGAGCGTGCCGCCCAAGTTCGCGGTCATACACGAGCCATTCCGGGCGGGCTCTCAGCAGTTCCGCCACCACTTCGCTGCGATCCAGCATGACCGCGTCGATCAAGGGGACATGCCCGTTCGAGCTCTTCGCGTCGATATCGGCACCCGCACGCAACAGCAGCGCCACCACCTTGTGGTGCCCGGCGAGAGCAGCCGCTCCGAGTGGCGAAAAGCCGGATGCCCCCTTGCGATCGACGTGAGCACCGGCGGCAATGAGCGCGCGTACGGTTTCCGTTTCTCCGGCAGCGGCGGCATGCACCAGAACGCTGTCACCCCACACGTCGCGTACATTCGCCGAGGCGCCCGACTTCAGCATCCGGTTCACGGCTGGCCAGTCGCCGCGTCGTGCCGCGGACAGCAACGCGTAGTCGCCGCTCCGGTAGTCGCGCGGCGCGGGGTCGCCCGCGGCGCGGCGCATCTCGGCGTATTCGCCAGGCGTGACGGGTACGGCCATGCGGGGGCGGACGGGTTCGCTGAGGACGCCCTGCCACTCGGGTGGCAGTTCCTGCGCACCCGCAGAGGCAATCCATAGCACTGGAAGCAGTCGCAGTGCGGTGTTCATTAAGCATCTCCCGCGGCCTGACGGCCGCTTTCGTTCGCGCGCAGCGCCGCAAGCCGCGCCACAGCCTGGGCGCGGTTGGTCACGTCGAGCTTGCGCAGGATTTTCTGGATGTGATTCTTCACGGTCAGCGGACTGATGTTGAGTATCTGACCGATCTCATGATTGGTCTTGCCCTCGCGGACCCAGTCGAGCACTTGCAGTTCGCGCGCACTGAGGGACACGGCCAGGGGACTGCGCGCACCGGCGCGCTCGGCGCCCTCGCGCCGTTCGAAATCGTTCACGCGCAACAGCGCCAGATGCAGGTTCGGCATCAGCAGTTCGATGCGCCGCGCCTCCTGCTCGCCCGGCACGTCCGGCATTCCGAGCAGTGCGAAGAACGTCGTCTGATCGCCGCGTGCCTCGCGGCACCCGTGAGCCAGCACATTGCCCAGCCCGAGCGCGCGCACGGCGCCATTGCGCAAGCGCCCGCCACCGCTGCAAAGCGGCTCTCTCGTGCCGGCACGCCAGTCCTCGATCAGCCGGCACAGAAGACCTCCGGCGGGATCGATCAGACGAGCCTCGTGTTCGGGGGAGAGTACCGACCGCGAGAGGACCATGGTGCGATAGTCGCCGCGCTCGATGTCTCCGCATGCACACAGCAATGTCTCGTGCGGCAGGAAGCTCTGCAGCGATCCCTGGGCCCACAGGAAGAACTGGAAGCGCTTCACCACCCGGAGCGAGGTCTCGATCGTGAACAGCAGCAGCTGCATGTCGATCTGATCCTTGGCGAGCGGATCTGTCATGGGCTGAAGGGGAGCGGTGCGGCCTGAAGACCGTCGTTGTTCGAGTGATGCCCGGCCGGGAACCGCCGGGCGCGTCGGCACGAACGCAACAGCGAACGCCGGTACGAAGTCTTGCATCCGAATGTTTCAGGCGGGTGTCACCCAGCCGCCGCACGCCGTGTGCGGCCGCAGACATGACGCCTGCCGACGGCGCTTTCGCGTCATCCTTAAGGCGTTTCCCGGCACATCCCGATCACCCCTGTTGTTCATGCCTCCAGCGTCGTGCCATCAAGGCGGCCAGAATTTCGCCCCAGCG
Source organism: uncultured Methyloversatilis sp. (assembly GCA_964555165.1). Classification (GTDB taxonomy): domain Bacteria; phylum Pseudomonadota; class Gammaproteobacteria; order Burkholderiales; family Rhodocyclaceae; genus Methyloversatilis. Next base: position 21,057 of record CAZKRN010000016.1, read on the forward strand.
GCTGAACACGAAGAAGTGACCTTCGCCGGTGAGCAAGCGGACACTGGCCTGGGGAAACAGGAAGGCAAGCCGGCTCGCACAGTCGGCAGGTACGATACGGTCGTCGCAGCCCTGAACGATCTCGACGGCGCCCGGATACTCGTGCAGCCTCAGTTGCCAGTCCGAGGCGGCGATCGCAAGATCGCGCACGATTGCAGAGGCGCCCTGGCGCACGGCGCGCGGAAGGTCGTCGAAAAACATGTCGTGGATGTCTCGACGCGCCAGTTCCGCACGGTCCGATTCGCCCACCATGAGCGATATCGCGGCCAACCACGTACGCGGCGACAAAGCGGCCACGACGGCCAGCGGCTCCATCATCAGGCGCGCCAGACGCGGCGCGCGAACGGACATCTGGACCACCAGAAGTTCAAGACGCCGCAGGGTGGGGGGGCCGATCTGCAATCCGTAGCCCGGCGCAACGCCGGATACCAGCACCAGACGGGACACGCGCTCGCCGAATTCAGCCACCAGCGCACAGGCAAAGGGCGCACCGCCGGAAACACCGCCGACGGCAAAGTCGCCCAGACGGAGATGATCGACCAGCGCACGCATGTCTCGCTGCCACTGGACAAGGCCCCATCCGCGAACGTTGTCCGAAAGCCCGTAACCGGCGCGATCCGGAACGATGAGGCGGGCATGCCGCTCACTGGTCAGCGCATCGAAGGGCGGCACCTGCCGGCGCGAACCGGGCACGCCGTGACACAGGATGACCGGATAACCGAAAGGGTCACCATACTCCGCCCAAGCCAGCCGTCGCCCATCCGGCAACTGCATGCTGCGTTCGTCCAAGTCCGCCTCATGACAAAACGATCATCGGGCGAGTCTGCGCGCGTCGTATTGCAGATTCGGGACAGTGCACCGCAAAAAAAGCCCGCCTTTCAGGCGGGCTCGCCCACGCGCCCTGGAACGGGTTTCAGTTCCGATCCAGGCTGCCCATCGCGCGCGGGTAGGTCAGCACCCCCCAGGGCAGCTTCTTGTCCTCGATTCGGCCGGTGACCTCAAGCTTTTGCGCGTCGACCACCACCACTGCGTCCGAGCGGCCGCAGGCCACCAGGATCTGTTTTTCGTCCGGCGTGAAAGTGAAGTGCCAGCAGCGCTCGGCATCCAGCGGCACATCCTTGATCCTGGCAAAGGTCTTCGCGTCGTAAACCTCCAGCGCCTTGGCCCGGGCGGTAGCGACAAACAGGCGCTCGCCCTTGCTGTCGAAGGCGACGCCGTAGGGTGTCTGGCCGGTGGCGACCGTCTTGACCGGGTTCAGCTTGTCGTCGAGCACCAGGAAGTTGTTCCCGAATTCAAGCGTCGCGACGAAGGTCTTGCCGTCCGGCGACAGCTTGATGCCGCGCGGACGCGCTCCGTACTTCTCGACATTGACTTTCTTCAGGAGCTTGCCGGTCTTGATGTCGTGCAGCGTCAGCGTGTTGTCCGCCTCGTTGGTCACCACCAGGCGCTTGCCGTCGGCGGTGAATTCGATGCCTTCGGTTTCCGGGCCGCCGACGATGTTGCGGATCACCTTGCCCTTGTTCAGGTCGACGACCGCGACCTTGGCCGGTTCCTTGTCATCGTCGTCATCCTCATCGTGGCCGTGACCGCCTTCCTTCTTCTCTTCCTTCTTTTCCGTACCCGGCTTGGGCGGCGGGCCCAGCTTGGACGTGGGTTCGAAGGACACGAAGGCCAAGTTGCCGCGCACCCGCACGAATTCCGGGTTCTTGCCTATCCTGACCCGCTTGGTGACCTTGCCGCTGGCGGTGTCGATCAGCGCGATGTCGCCGGTCTCGCGCACGGCGACGACCAGCGTCTTGCCGTCATCGGTCACGCCCAGGCCACGCGGCACCTTGCCGCCCACTTCGTACTCGCCGGTGACTTCCATCCTGGCCAGGTCGATGATGGAAATGCCGCCATCCTGATTGCTCACATAGGCGGTGCCGGCGGCCTGCACCAGGCCGGCGCCTGCCATCATCGAGAACAGCGCAGCCGGAATCAGGCCGCACATCGCGGATTTGAGCTTCATGGGGAATCCTCCGTCGTTTTCTTGTCGTGTGCCATACCTGCAGCGTCGCGCAGTATAGAGAGCGGAATGCGCCATCCGGTTCAGGATTTCCGCGAATCGGCCACTGAATGGGCCACTGCCGCGGCACGGGAAATCCTCCCTTACAAGGTGTCGCAGGCGCCCGATCCGGACAAGGGAAAACATCCCGGGCGCCCGCGACGGTAGAATGCCCGGTTTTACGCAATTCGGCCGGTACCTATCATGGAAGCAGAACGCCTCAACGCCATCGCCAATCATCTGACCGACCTGCAATCGCGGGCCGGCGAACTGCGGAGGTATCTTTGACTACGATGCCAAGGCATCGCGGCTCGAAGAAGTAGAACGCGCACTCGAAGACCCGACGGTCTGGAACGACACTGCGCGCGCGCAGGAACTGGGCAAGGAAAAGCACGGGCTGGAGGCGGTCGTGCGCACGCTGGAATCGATCGACGCCCGGCTGGCCGACACGCGCGACCTGTTCGAACTCGCCCGCGAGGAAGCGGACGAGGACACCGTGGTCGCCATCGAGGCGGACAAGGAAAAGATCGAAGCCGATGTCGCCGGCCTCGAATTCCGCCGCATGTTCAACAACCCGCAGGATCCCAGCCCCTGCTTCCTGGAAATCCAGGCCGGCGCGGGCGGCACCGAGGCACAGGACTGGGCGTCGATGCTGCTGCGCATGTACGTGAAGTACTGCGAACGCAAAGGTTTCGGCGTCGAGGTGCTGGAAGAGTCGGAAGGCGAAGTGGCGGGCATCAAGAGCGCCACCATCAAGGTGACCGCCGAGTACGCTTACGGCACACTGCGCACCGAAACCGGCATCCACCGCCTGGTGCGCAAAAGTCCGTTCGATTCCGGCGCGCGCCGCCACACCAGCTTTTCCAGCGTGTTCGTCTACCCGGAAGTCGATGACTCGATCGAGGTCGACATCAACCCGGCCGACCTGCGTGTCGACACCTTCCGTGCTTCGGGCGCGGGAGGCCAGCACATCAACAAGACCGATTCCGCCATCCGCATCACTCACGTGCCGACCGGCATCGTCGTGCAGTGCCAGAACGACCGCTCGCAGCACAAGAATCGCGCCGAGGCGATGGCCATGCTGAAGTCCCGGCTGTACGAAGCCGAACTGCGCAAGCGCCAGGCCGCGCAACAGGCGCTGGAAGACACCAAGAGCGACATCGGCTGGGGCCACCAGATCCGTTCCTACGTGCTCGACCAGAGCCGCATCAAGGATCTGCGCACCAATCATGAAGTCGGCAATACGCAATCGGTACTCGATGGCGATCTCGATGGCTTCATCCAGGCCAGCCTGAAACAGGGCGTCTGACCGTGCGTGGTCTGGTGCGCGCCGTACTGCTGTGCGTCGCGCTCGGTGGCGCGACGCTCATCGGGCTTGCCTGGGCCATGCTCGACCGGATGCCGTCCATCGTCGATACGCCCGCAGGCGTATCGGCGCAGGCTGCCGACCGCACGGCGAGGCGGATCGCCGATCTCGATCCGCGCAAGCTGCGCGACGGCGAGCGCCGTGCGATCGTGCTCGGCACGGACGAGGTGAAGGCCTTGGTCGACACGGTCGCGAGACGCCTGCCGGGTACGCGTGCGCAGGCCACGCTGGGCGACGGCCAGTTGCTCCTGCGCAGCGCGACCGCACTGCCCGGCTCGTTCTGGCTCAATGTGGAAACCTCGGTGGTGATCGCCGACGGTCTCCCGCTTCCTGAAACCATGCAGATCGGTGCGCTGTCCTTGCCGCCCCCGCTCGCTCGCGCGGTTCTGGAGAAGGCGACATCGGTCCTTCTGCGGCGCGTCGGCTACGTCGGTACGCCGGACCTGATCGCACAGGCCCTGCATACGGTTGAAATCACGCCGCACAGTGTCCGCATCGACTACGCACTGAGCCGCCGGGTCGCGGCCGAGGGCTTGCGCACGCTGCTGCCGCCCGGCGAGGCGGAACGGCTGGCCGCTTACCACGAAGCCTTGCGCGGCACGCTGCTCGCCCTGCGCGCACAGCGTCGCGGCGCGACCGGCGGGGACGTGTCCGAAACGGACCGGCTTCCGGCCGCAGTGCAGGCGCTTTTTGCACTGGCTCGGTCGCGCGGTGGCGACGCACTGGCCGAACGACGCTCGGCGCTGCTCGCACTCGCTCTGCACACGAGCGGGCGCTCGGCGGCCAGCCTCCTGCCCGAGGCGGAGAGCTGGCCGAAGCTTCCGCCATTGGCACTTACTCTGCGCGGCCGCGCGGACCTCGGGCAGCATTTCGCGGCGTCCGCGCTGATCGCTGCGCACGCGGGCGCGCATTGGGCAAATGCCGTCGGTCTGGCCAAGGAAGTGCGCGACGCGCGCGGCGGCAGCGGCTTTTCCTTTACCGACCTGATGGCCGACCGTGCCGGCACCCGACTGGGCGAACGCATTGCCGCGGGCAACGATGAGGTTGCCGCCATGCTGGCCAGCAAGATCACCGGCGAGGACCTGCTGCCCGCCATCGACGGGCTGGCGGAGTTCATGCCCGAAGCCGAGTTCGTGCGCCGTTACGGTGGCGTGGGTTCGCCTGCCTACGAAGCCGTACTGGCAGACATCGACGCCCGCATCGCCGCCCTGGAGCTATACCGTTGAGCGCCGATCTCACCGAACTGCTGGCGCCCGGAGTGGACGCCAGCGAACTGCCGGAATTCGGTCGCCTGCAGCGCGCACGACCCATGCTGGCCGCGTTCAGCACGCTGTTTCACGGTTCGGAAGCCGAGGTCCTGCTTCGCGTGATGGTCCTGGGCGAAATCGGCCGCACCGCCGACGTGCCGCGCTGGTCGCCCGAAGCACTGCGCGCCCGTTTTGCGTTCGTCGACGCCGTCAAGCTTGAAACGGTGCTGCGTCGGCTGCGCGACAACGCACTGCTGCTGATCGAGGATGGCGAATACCTGCTGTCCGACATTGGCCGCAACGCGTGTGGCGCACTCACCATGCTGCTTGAGCTGTCGGGCGAAGAGGACGTCGAACTGGGCTTCCTGACCGCCCAGATCGCCGGTCTGCAGGCGGTCGATGGCGACACGGGCGAGGCACTGCAGCAACTGCTGGGCAAGCTGAACGACCTCACGCTGCATTTCGAGGACGCCATCGCCTCCGGTTCCGAGTTCCGCATACTTTCGGCGCGCCGGCGTCTGGCCGCCAACGCGCGCTGGCTGGACCGCGGCACCGTGCTGCTGCGCGAACTGCTGGCCGACGAGGACATTCCGTTCGGGCGCGCCACGCTGGCGCAGCGCATCGGTCTGGCGCAGTCGCGGCTGGCACGCGTCGATGCAGCCTTCCAGCGGGCGCTGAACAAGATCGAAGCACAGCGCGTGACGCTCGGGGCGTCGGGTATTTCGTCGTCCGACGTCGCCGGCTGGCTGCGCGGTCTGGATGCCGCTGCGCTGGCCAGCCTGTGTGCCGACACGATCACGCCCTGCCCCGACCTCACGCTGCTGGCTGGCGGCCATGAACTGCTCGACCGCGCCGAGCCGGCCGCCGCGAACGAACCGGTGTCCGAGGCCGGCATCGCAGCGCTGCCCTCGCCGGACGATGCTCCGGTCGCCGCGGCACCGCAAATGGAAGACCTGCGCCTGCTCGAACTTTTCGGCCAGCGCATCGGGCGGCTGAGCGCACCATCGTCGCTGGCCGACATCGTGCCCGGCGGCAGCTTCGCCCAGGCCTCCTACCGCATGTCGCTGCTCGCACTGCTGCGCGAGGCGGACACCGACGGCATGCGCGAGGCGGGCGAAGGGCCGATCGCCGACTTCCTGCGCATGGCGGTCGATGTGCGCTTCAGCGAAGACATCCAGCCGGTGGCCGACGAAGACGTCGCCGCCATCACGGCAGGCGAGGTTGCGCCGCGAATGACGAACAGAGCCTGAATCGACGGAAGTAAAGATGGAAACGGAACTGCGCACCCTCACCGCCCGCCTGCTGGCGCACCGCTCGATTCCGCGCAGCGATGCGCTGGCGCGCCGCGCCCTGGTCGACGACCGCTTTCGCCACGCACTGGACAACCGGCTCGCGTCGGCCGGTCTGCAGTTGCTCGACAACCCGTATGCGGCCCACATCGCGGTCGGCCTGGCCGACGACATGCGCGAGCCGGTGTTCGGCCAGGGCCGCGAATACGCGGCGTCCAACGTCGGCCTCAGCCGCGACGAACTGGCCTGGCTGATGGTGATCTGGGCGCTCATCGTGCTGCCCAAGCGCGAACGCCAGGTCAACCGCCGCAGTCTGCAGGACGACGGACAGGACGACATGTTCGGCGCCGAAGCGCCGCTCGAGCACGGCGAAACCGTGTCCGGCGCGTTGTCGGAGGCATCGCTGGCCGCGGACTTCGGAAACCGCCTCGGCGGCAAGACCAAGCTCAACTTCGCGCTGGGCAAGCTGGCCCGCCTCGGCTTCATCGAACGGCGCGGCGGCCAGGTGCTTGAAGGCCCGCTGCTCGACGTGCTGCTCGATTACCGCATCCTCGCCGACCGCGTCATCCACGGCACACTGGCCGACGTGCTGGCCGATGCCGGCCACCGCCTGCCGGCGGCCAACGCGTTCGAACTGGCTCAGGAGAGCGAGGACGGCGAGGCATGAGCGCGACTTGCGGAGGCGCTGTCCGCGAGACGGCCGCAAGGCTGTCTCATGCGAGCCTTCGACGGCCCGATCGCGGGCAGAGCCCGTGCCAACCCTTTCACCTGCGCTGACGATCCACGACCATGTTCCACATCAAGCAACTCGAACTGGTGCACTGGGACTTCTGGCGCCGCTTCACGCTGCCGCTCGACGCCCAGATCATCACCATCGTCGGTCCCAACGGCTCGGGCAAGACCACGCTGCTCGACGCGCTGCGCACGCTGTTCGCGTTGCGCTGCTCGGGCAAGCGCGACTTCCGCCGCTACGTGCGCCGCGCCGAACGCGACTTCGCCTGGATACGCGCCGTGGTCGCCAATGTGCCGGGCGGCACCGGCAAGCGCCCCTTCTTCCCGTGCATCCACGACGAAGTGACGCTGGCCTGCCGCATCAAGCGTGCCGGTGGCGACTGGACGCGCGACTACGCCATCGTCGACGGCAATGTGGCAATCGAACAGCTGGAAGCGGGCAGCGACTGGACCGGCCTGCGCGACTATCAGAACCGTCTTGCCTGGGGTGGCCTTACACCGGCCATCGCCAAGGTACTGTCACTGGAACAGGGCGATACCGACAAGCTGTGCGAGTACTCGCCACGCGCCCTGCTCGATCTGGTGTTCGATGTGTTCGGTGACAAGGAGGTGCTGGACAACTACCAGGCCGCGCGCGAGGAACAGAAAAGCGCGGAGCGCGAACTGGAAAGCATCGGCCTTGATCTTGAGCGCCTGCGCACCCAGGCCGAAGCCAAGCGCATGGAAGCCGACAACTACCTCGAATGGAAACAGCATTCGGACGAGGCGCAGGCGCTGGAAACGGAAATCGTGCCGCGACTGGAGGTGGCCGAACTGACGCGCGACACCGAAGCCGAGCGGGAAGGGCTCGTCCGCCTGCGTGAAGACCTTCGCCGCTACGGTCGGGAACACGATGCGCTGGCATCCCGCCTTGCGGCCGTGAGCGACGAGCGCAACGGTGCGCGGAGCGCACTGGACCTTGCCCGCAACAGAGAGAAGGACGCCGAAGCCGCGCAACTGGCTGCACACGACGCACTGCGCGACATCGAACGCCTGCTCGATGAGGAACGCAAGCTGCGCGAGCGCGTCGCCAGCGAGCACGGTGCCGACGCGCTCGCGCTGGAAGCGGAGCACGCCGAGGCCGAATCGGCCCTGGCCAGACTGTCCGCCGACGAACGCACACTGGTACAGCGCTTCGAGGAAAAGACCGAGGCGCTGCGCGCCGCACGCGAACGCCGCGGCGCTCCGGGCGACCGCGAAGTGAGCGAATTCCGCGCCGGGCTGGACGAAGCCGGCATTGCGCACAGCGCGCTGTCCGACGTGGTCGAGGTGACCGACACCGCCTGGCAGGCAGCGCTCGAAGCGGTGCTTCGGCCCTACCGCCACCTCATCCTGCTGGAGCGCGAGGACGACCGCCATGCCGCGTGGGCGCAGGGCGAGCACGCGCGCTTCCGCCACTTCATCGTCGCGGAACGCGAAACCGCTCCGCCGCCGCGGGCCGGTTCGCTGGCCGAAGTGGTGCGCTTCGCCGCCGCGGTGCCGCGCTGGCTTTCCGATCTGCTGAACCGCATGCAGCGCGTCGATGACGCGCAAGCCGCGCGCAGCCAGCCGCGCGACGCCGAATGGATCACCCGGGACGGTTATCACAAGGAGCGCCGCGGCGCCCGCCACCTCGGCCGGCCGACCGAATTCCATTTCGGAGAACTGGCGCGTCAGGCGCGCATCGTCCAGCTGGGCAGCGACATCGCCGGACTGGACGCCGCGCGCCGCGATCTCAGTGCGGAACTCGACGCCGCGCGCTCCCGGGTCGCGGGCTTGCGTGCTCGCCTGCTGGGCCTGCAGTCGGCCAGCCTGCTGGCCGCACGCAGCACCGAATTTGCCGCAGCGGCCCAAGCCCTTGCGGCGGCGCGCGAGCGCAATGCCGCAGCGGAAGGCGCCCGCGACCGGGCACGGCGCGAAGTCGAACACCTGAACGAGAGGCTGCGCGGTATCGACATCGAAGCCGACCGGCGCAAGCGCGAGATCGACGACACCCTGCATCGGGTTCGCGACCTCACCCACGAGGTCACGCCTCGCCGCAGCGAACAGGCGCGCCGCCTGATCGCGCTGCGCGCGCGCCGCCGCGGCATGCCGGCGCACTGGCTGGACCCGCAGGAACTGGCGCAGCTCGCCGAACGCTATGGCGACGCCCGCGCGGCACGGCGCGAACTGGGCCGGCTGCGCGAACTGCTGGCACGCGGCGACTGGATCACCGACCCGTCTGCGCTGACGCTGCGCGAACGCCTGCGCGACGACCTGGCCAAACGCGAGCAGGACTACGCCGCCCGTCAGGGCTACTGCGCCACCGCGCGGCGGCTGACCGACGACGCTCGCGCCGCCTACATCGCGAAGCTGCGCGCCACCGTACGGCAGTACGCGAAAAATCTGCGCGCTCTGGGCGAACTGGCCGGTGTCGGTGTCGATTGCCCGACACCGCATCTGGACAACGATGATCTGTCGCTGGCCCAGGCCGGCCTGGGCGTGAGCTTCGACTTCGACCGCAAGGGGGCGGTCGGCCTCAACGACGGCGAAGCGTCCGGCGGCCAGCAGGTGATGAAGTCTCTCATCCTGCTGATCGCCCTGCTGATGGACGACACCCGGCCCGGCGGCTTCGTGTTCATCGACGAACCTTTCGCCCACCTCGACGTCGCCAACATCGACCGCGTCGGCCGCTTCCTCGGCGCGACGCGGGCGCAGTACCTGATCACGACCCCGGTCACCCACAACGCCAACGTGTTCGCACCCGCCCAGCTCACTCTGGTGACCAGCAAGAAGGCGCCGGGCGAAGGCTGGGCCCCTCCGATCGGGGTACTGATGCGGACGAGCTAGTACGCGCCGCACGCGACGCGGACCGGCAAGCGGGCGCTGCCGCGAGGGCCACCCTTTTCCGCCCGCGTACCCGGGGCTTGACCGTCTTCCAACCGGCAAGGGGCTCAGCCCCTTGTGGCGTGACAGGGCTTAACAAACCTCTCGCGGCGATGTGACTGGCGACACAATCTGGTGGTGTCATATGACCTAAGTTATATTAGACGTGCGTTCACCGTTCGATGCGATTCGACGGCGCCCCCAATTTCCGCTTTCCCTGCCTGATCATGAACATTCGTCACATCTGCGCGAGCGCCCTGCTCGCCGCTCTGAGCTCGCCGCTTCTGGCCGCCATCGACCTTGCTCCGACACTTTCCGGCAGCTATGCAGCCGGCACTGGCGCCAGCGCACTGTTCGTGAAGGTGGACGACAACTGGCAGGGCAGTACCGTGCTCTGGAACGAGGACACGCTCAGCTACGGCAGCGGCAGTCCGATAGGCAGCTACGGCTGGGGTACCGGTATCTGGGGCATCGCCGACTGGAACGCACTGATCGGCGTGCCGGCCGGCCAGGCGCCCGTGCTCTCGACCTGGTCCGGGCTGGCCAGCCAGATCAATTTCGGCAATACGCTGTACAACGATGTCTACGCCGGGCAGTGGGGCAGCACGCTGGCCATGCCTCAGCCGGAACTCCAGACCAACTGGCTGGCGCAGTTCACCGGCTACATCCGCATCACGGAAGCCGATGCCTACAATTTTTCCGTGCTCTATGACGACGGTTTCTTCTTCAAGCTCTACGGCTCGGAAGGCAATTCCGTCAGCATCGAACAGGATGGCGTGAACCCGCGCGACCGCGAGGGTTTTGCCGATGACCTGATGCTCGAAGCCGGCCTGTACCGCTTCGAACTGGGCGTCTATAACCGGCTCGAAGCGGGGGTTGTCGACCTGCGCTGGTCGCGCGGCGGCTCCGGCGACTGGACACTGGTGCCGACCGAAGCCCTGGTCACCACGCCTCTGGCGGTGCCGGAACCCGCTGCCTGGGCCATGCTGGCCGGCGGACTCGCGCTGGTCGGCGCGATGGCGCGCCGACGCCGTTGATGCGGCGGGAACCACTCCCGGGAACCGGACGACGATTGCTCCATCTGGTCGGCGTCGCCGCTGGCTGGTCGGTTTTCGTCTGGCTCTGGACCCGTGTCGCCTTCGATCTTCCCGACTACGGAATACTGGCCTGGCTGGTACTGACCACTCTGGTTGTGTGCCCGTCAGTGACGCTGTACTGGATATTGCACAACCTCGCCATCTTCCGTGCCAAGGGTCCGCGTACTCACACTGTCGAGGCCGAGATGCGTTACGAGCGCGACTGGAATGGCCGCGATGTAATGGCCGACTGGCCTCTGCTCATGCAGGCGCGCATCACGGTGATCGGCGTGGTCGACGAACGCAAGGTGTATCGAACGCTGCAACGTCGAACCGAACAGCCGCCGACGCTGGAGCGCATCTTCGCCAAGGGCTAGCACGTGGCAGCGCTTCCCGAGCTGGTTGCCGCACTCCAGCACACCGGCGCCTACACGGCGGCGCTGTTCTTCTTTGCGGCATACCCCATCGTGTCCAGCCTGGTGTGGATCACCACCTCGCTGTTCTTCGTGTTGCGCTGGGAACGCGGCGAAGACGAGATGCCTGCGCACGACGGCGAGTGGGCACCGGCCGTGACGATATTGATCCCGGCTCACAACGAGCAGGCAGTGATCGCGCGCTCACTTGTTGCTGCCTGCAATGTCGACTATCCGGACTATGAAATCGTGGTCGTCAATGACGGTTCCAGCGACCACACGGTGCAGCGCGTGCTGCCCTTCGTGCAGTCCGGCCGGGTAAGACTGATCGACAAGCGGGTGAACGAGGGTAAGGCGATGGCACTGAACGACGCGCTTCCGATGGTGCGCGGCGACATCGTGCTCATCATCGACGCCGATGCCGAACCCGAGCCGGACATTCTCTGGCGCATGGTGCCGCACTTCCGCGGTGCCCGCGTCGCCGCGGTCACCGGCAATCCGCGAGTACGCAATGTCGACACCTTCCTGGCACGGCTGCAGGCCATCGAGTTCACCTCCATCGTGAGCCTGCTGCGTCGCTCGCAGCGCATCTGGGGTCGCATCGTCACCGTGTCCGGTGTGGTGGCCGCGTTCCGCAAGAGCGCGCTGTTTGCGGTGGATGGCTTTTCGCCGGACATGCCGACCGAGGACATCGATCTCACCTGGAAGCTGCAGCGCCGCTTCTTCGACATCCGCTACGAACCTCACGCGGTCGTGTGGATGACAGTGCCCACCGGCTTCAAGGCGCTGTTCCGGCAGCGATTGCGCTGGGCGCGTGGTCTGATGCAGGTGCTGCGCCGGCATTCCGACGTACTCAGGCAATGGCGCTATCGGCGCATGTGGCCGATGTTCATCGAATCCGTGCTGTCGATACTCTGGGCGGTGGTGTTCATCGGCATGACCACGCTGTGGCTGCTGTCGTGGGCGGCCGGCGTTCCGCCCATAGGCGCCTCGCCCTTCCCCAATCTCTGGGGCATGGCGATCGCCACGTTGTGCGTGCTCCAGCTGGCGCTGGGCACGCTGATCGATACCCGGTACGACCGGGGCATCTGGCATTACTTTCCGTACGCGGTGTTCTACCCGCTCATCTACTGGGCCTTTCTCGCCATCACCACCTGCCTGTCCCTGCATCACCTTTTCGCGAAACCGTCGCGCCTGCCGGTACGCTGGAATACACCCCGTACCGGACCCGAGGCCTGATACATTGCGCGGCATGAACGCACGACTGCCGATCGTTGCCCTGCTGGGTCTGCTGCTGGGTTTGTCCAGTCTGCCCTCACTGGCGGTGCATCCGCAGCGCGAACAGGCACGGATGCTGGCCGCGCAACAGCAATTCGGAGCGGCGCTCGAACTTCTGCGCCCCCTGGTCGCGCAGTTTCCGCTGGACAGCGATCTGCTGATCGAGGTGGCGCGCGTCGAGGGCTATGCCGACCACAACGCGATGGCCGCCGACCTGTACGAACAGGTGCTGAAGGTCGCGCCGCAGCGGCGCAACGACATTCTTTCCTCGCTCGCCTGGCAATCGCTGTGGGCCGGCCGCTACGACCGGGCGGCGGAACTGTTCCGCGAACGCATGACCCAGTGGGCCACGCCGGAGGAGACGGCGGACAGTCGCCGCGGACTGATCGAGGCGCTGCGCATGCGGCAGGCGGCCGAGATCGCACGGGGGGACAGTGTGGCGGCACTTTCCACGCTGGATCAGCTTGACGCGGTGCGCACACGCGATGCCGACGCCTGGGCCCAACGTGCCCGCCTGCTTGGCCGGCTGGACCGCAACAGCGAATCGGCCGCCGCATGGACGAAGGCGATCGAACAGGCGCCCGAGCGCAGACGTGAGTGGCTCGTCGCGCTTGCCTGGCAGACCTTGTGGAGCGGTGACGCGCAGGGCGCGCGCGGCCTCTTTGCCGAAGCGCATGCCGCCCGTCTCGACCTGCCGGAGAGCTGGCGCGGACTGGCCCAGTCCTGCGCCGCGCTGGACCGCCACCCCTGCGCCGCCGAAGCATGGGGGAAGCTGCTGCAGGCCAGCCCGGACGATCGGCCGGCTCGTCGAGGTCTGGCGCGCGCGTTGTTGTGGTCGGAGCGCTACGACGACGCGGAAGCCGAGTACCGCAGACTGCTCGTCGACCAGCCGGACGACGTCGAGGCACGCCAGGGCCTGGCCCAGGTGCTGAATTTCAGCGGGCGCCACCGCGCCGCGGCGGGCGAATTCGAGCGCATCCCGACGCCAGCGGACGGCAAGGACGACGAAGGACGTCGCGTTTCGCACGCGCGTGCACTGTACTGGGCCGGCTACGCCGACAAGGCCATGCCGCTGCTGGAACCGCTCGAAGACCCGAACGCGCGCTGGCTGCGCGACTGGCGCATCCGGCGCGAAGTGCTGAACTATGCCTCGGCGACGCTGGACTATTCGGAGGACGCCGACCGGCTGTCCATCGTCGCGCCATCGGCGACTGTGGGGCTGCGCCTTTCACCGACCGACACCTTCGAGGTCAACGTCAGCGGCGCCAGCCTGCACGGTTACGATCAGCCCTTGCAGAGCATTTACAGCGACACGGCCCGCAGCCTTGGCTTTGTGGTGTCCGACCTGAACGGCGGCAATGCCGCCGCCGCGGCGCGTACGGCCACAGAGGTCTACGATGCGCTGACCGGGAAGCTCTCGAATCAGCGCGTGTCGTCGGTTCCCGGCCTGAACGAGCTGCGCGGAGATCTGGACAGCGCACTGGGCCGGGACATCCGCGCTGCGGTCGCGGCGAACGACAGCGCAAGGCTGAACAGTCTGCTGAGTACACCCGAAGGCAGCGCGCTGATCGGCCGCGTTGCCGCGAACGCGCAAAGGGTGATCGACTCGCAGCCGGCGGCGCGCAAGTCCGTCAGCGGCACCGAAGTCCTGGCCAGCTATTCCTGGCGCATCGGCGAGATCGACTCCCCGCGCGGCACGCTGCGTCCCTCGGTCGGCCTGGGCGTGCGCGACTACGACGGCTGGCAGTCGCTGGCCTGGCGTTTGCGCGCGCGCTACGATCCGGCCGACCTCTGGCGCATCGATGCCGAAGTCGGCAACGGCCTGATCAACACGATAGGCGCACTGCGCAACCGGGTGACCTATACCTCGACCTCGGTCGGCCTGCAGTACACCCCGACACCCCGCTGGGAGTTCGCCTCCTCGCTGGCTTTCCTCGGTTTCGACGATGGCAACGACCGCGTCAGGCTGACCTGGCGTGCCGGACGCGCAGTGCAACTCCAGCCCACCCGTATCGTTCTCGGCATGGAAGGGAATGTGTTCACCGACTCCCGTCCATGGGACGACCGTCTCTTCAACCGCGGTTACTACAACCCCGACCGCTATTTCGAGAACCGACTGTTTGCAGCGCTCTATCGGGAACGCCTGCGCTGGACCTATTACGCGAAAGCGGCGATCGGTCGCTACAACGAGGTCGACGGTTCCGGCTCACACGCCTCCGGCAACAACTATCTCGTCGAAGGCTGGGTGGCCTACGATCTCGGCCCTGGCTGGCAGTTGCGTGCGGCGGCCGGCCTGTCGGACAGCGAAGCCGGCTCGCCAGGCGGCGGCGGTGGCTACTGGCGGCGTTTCGGCAGCTTGTCGATCAACGCCTGGTGGTAAGAGGGCCTGAGGCGTGCGGCCATGCCGCAGGTCGCCGCAACCGGCCTTGCCGGCGCCGCCCAGCGGGGCCTTCGCGTCCGGCGCTCAGATCTTGCCGTCAAGTCCCATCTGGTAGTACTTGTGCACGATCTTTTCCTGGTTTTCGAGCAGCCAGTCGATGTCCGGCTGATTGTTCATCGCCTTCCTGATCGCCTTGGCCATGGCCTGGCGATGAATGTCGAACAGGATCCTGTGGTCCAGGTCCTTGGCGGTCGACACCAGCGGGTTCAGCCAGACCGACACGATGATGCCCAGGTCGTTGGCCTTTTCCTTCGGGATGTCGCCGGCGCGCACCGCGTCGAGCACGCCGTTGGCGATGGCGGCCTGCACGGTGCCCATCAGGATGTTGGTGTAGCGCTCGTCCTTGACGGTCACCTTGCTGACCATCAGCGTCAGCGGCCGCACCTGGATGTCGGTGTTCAGGATGGCGAACACACGGGTGTGGCCTTTCACCTGGTCGCCGGTCAGCGTCGCCAGCGCGGTGCCGACCGGGCCGTCCAGTTCGCCGATGATGACTTCGGGCTCGGCCGCCGTGCCCGGCGGGCCGCCAGCGACCAGTGCTTCACCGCTGCGAAAGACGATGCGTTCCGACATGTTGTGTCTCCTTGGTTGTCCTGTGTGAAGGCGCCCGGTGCGACCGGCACCCGGAGAAAAGTTTCACATGATACAACTTTGATTCTCTAAAGAAGACCTCGTATCGCGGTACGAACTCAGTAGATCGGCGCTGGCTGCGGCAAGGCGGGAAGCACCTCGGGCAGTGCCTCGTCGCCGCATATGAAGCCGGTGACCGCAGCCACGGTAGCGGAGTCCTTGAGCACACGGTTGTGGCCCAGCCCCCAGGTACGCAGCAGCCGTGCCTGCGGCATCGCGGCCGACAGGCGCAGCGCGTGCTCGAAGGGCACCTGCGCGTCGTCGACGTCGTGCACGAACAGCGCCGGCACGTTTACGTCACCGAGCGCGTCGATGCGGTCGATGTCGTCGAAACGGACGTTGTAGCGGTGCTCGATGCGACGGCGCATCGCCTCGCGCACGCGCGGCGAAATGCCGATCAGCGCGGAAAAACGCAGCGTGTGCTCGCGCATCGACGCCGGCGCGCCGATGAACACCGCGCGCCCGAAACCGGCCCGCTCGCGCAGTGCCAGACCGATCGCCGCTCCGCCCAGCGAGTGGCCGACCGCGCCATCGAAAGGTCCGTGCGTCGCCACCAGCGCGTGCAGCGCCTGCACGAAATCCGGCAGGCCGACACGGCCATGCCCGCTGTCGCCGTGGCCCGGCTGGTCGAACCACACGACGCGCCGACCGGCTGCAAGCAACGACGCCGCCAGTGTTCCCATCTGCGCTCCGCGTCCACCCCAGCCATGGGCCAGCAGCACCGCCGGCGCGCCGGCCGGACCAGCGCTCCACACCGCAAGGTCGTGTCGCCCTGCGCTCACCGTTTCGCGCCGTGCCGGCAGTACGGCAGGCGCCAGGCTGCGCGGCCGGGGCGGCGTCGTGAACAGGCGCTCGGCCTGCCGGCGTGCCAGTTCGGGTGCCACGCGACTGGCGAAGCGGAAGTAGTGGCGCAGCACCGGCGCCAGCGACGAACTGGCTGCGCGGCGCACGCGCAGCGGCGGATGGAGGGCGATCGAACTCATGGCAGTGCTCCCGGAGCGGCGAAATCGGCGAGCAGGCGGGCAAAGGCGGCGCGCGCGCGCTCGCCGGCGCGTGCGTCGTCCATCAGTCGGGCGGCGTGGTAGTAGCCGAGCACGATGCCGAACATGTCGAAAGCGAACTGCTCGATGTCGAGATCGGCGCGCAGGTGACCGGCGTCGACGGCGATGCGCACTGCCTTGTCCAGCGCCTGCTGCAGCGCGCGGTAGTGCCCGACCAGCCGGTCGCGCATCGGCCCCGGCCGGTCGTCGTACTCGACCGACGCGGCGTGGATAGGGCAGCCGTGCGCCAGACCGCCGCGCTGCGTCCAGCCCAGCCAGCCCTCGAACATCGCCCACAGCCGCGGCACCCCGCGCGGTACGGCAAAGGCCGGTTTCATCACCGTGTCGGCGAACAGCTGCGCCGCGGCATCGATGGCCGCGCACTGCAGTTCCTCGCGCGAGCCGAAATGCGCAAACAGCCCGCTTTTCGACAGCCCGGTGCGTTCGGCCAGCGAACCGATGGTCAGCGACTCGAAACCGCTCTCGCTGGCCTGCGCCAGCGCCGCTTCGAGAATGACCGTGCGTGTGTGTTCTCCCTTGCCCATACGATAATGATACGAACGGTCGTTCTTTTTTCAAGCGAAATTTCCGGCCACCCAAGCTTGTCGCCCGGATATCCGCGGCTGCTCAGGAGAAGCGGGGCTTGCCGAAGGTGTCGCGCAGGAACTCTGCGAACACCTTGACCGTGCGCGATTGCTGGCGGTGCTGCGGATACACCGCATAGATGGTCAGCGGCGCGGGCGCGTATTCGTCGAGCACGCTGACCAGAGTGCCGGCGCGCAATGCCTCGCCGACGATGAAGGTCGGCAGTTGCGCAAAGCCCAGACCTGCGACGGCCGCGTCGCACGCCAGTTCGCCGTTGTTTGCGCGCAGCCGGCCGCTGACTGGCAGCGCCAGCGGCCGGCCCCCGTCGAGAAAGGACCACTCGACGCTGCGTGAATGACCGTACAGCAGGCACGGGTGGCCCTTCAGGTCGTACGGCGTCTGCGGCCGCCCGTGCTGTTCCAGGTAGACGGGGCTGGCGCAGACCACGAGACCGGTCGGCGCGATGGCCCTCGCAATCAGCGACGAATCGCCGAGCTGGCCAATGCGCACCGCCATGTCGTAGCCCTCGCCCACGACGTCGACGAAGCGGTCGCTGAGGTCGAGTTCCACCGTCACCTCCGGCCAGGTCGCCATGAAGCGCGCGATCGCCGGCCCCAGGTGCAGCGTGCCGAAGGACATCGGCGCGGTCAGCCGCAGCGTGCCGCGCGGCGCCGCGTTCTGATTGGCGACGAGCTGTTCCGCCTCGTCGACGTCCTGCAGGATTTTCACCGCGCGCTCGTAGAAACCGCGCCCGGTGTCGGTGATGCTGAGCCGGCGTGTGGTGCGCACGAGCAGACGGGCACCCAGCCTCTCTTCGAGCGCCATGATGCGGCGGCTGATCAGCTGCTTCGACAGCCCGAGCCGTTCGGCCGCGGCGGTGAAGCTCTGCGCATCCACGGTGCTGACGAAAATCTGCATGTCCTCAAGCTGGCTCATCCACTGCCCTTACTGTCAACTCAATAGCGACAGTATTTCCACTCCAGGCTGATTTTTCAATCACTGCGGCGACAGTACAGTTCAGCCATCGGTTGCGGCATCAGGACGCGCACCGGCAAACAACCCCAGACACCCTAGAAAGGACAGACCATGAACACCTTGACGATCCACGCCTCCCACCTTGCGCACACCCGCACCGCGGACGCCCGCCAGATCGCCGCCGCTGCCGGCCGCGTGCTGCTCGCCGCTCTCTTCCTGCTCGCCGGCTTCAGCAAGCTCACACAGGCGGAAGGCACCATCGGCTACATCGCCTCGGTCGGCCTGCCCTTCCCGGAACTGGCCTACGCCGGCGCGCTGTTCGTCGAAATCGGTCTGGCCGCAGCCCTCGTCGTCGGCTACCGCACTCGCTGGGTCGCCGCCGCGATCGCCGCGTTCAGCCTGGTGACCGCCTTCGGCTTCCACTTCAACCTGGCCGACCAGAACCAGTTCATCCACTTCTTCAAGAACGTCGCCATCGCCGGCGGCCTGCTGCAGATCGTCGCCTTCGGCGGCGGCGCCCTGTCGCTCGATGCCCGCCGCACCGCCTGAAACCGACCCGCCCATGACCGAAGGGGTGCCGCCGCGCGGCACCCCGCTACGAAGGAAATCGCCATGAACACCCCCATCGTCAGCACCCGCCCGAGCATCGAAACCCGCCCCGCCGACCAGCGCGGCGTCGCCGAACACGGCTGGCTCAGTTCGCGCCATACCTTCTCGTTCGCCCACTACGACAACCCGGCGCAGCGCGGCTTTTCCGACCTGCGGGTAATCAACGACGACACCGTCGCCCCCGGCGCCGGCTTCGGCATGCACCCGCACCGCGACATGGAAATCTTCTCCTACGTGCTCGACGGCGTGCTGGAGCACAAGGACACCATGGGCAACGGCTCGCAGATCCGCCCGGGCGACGTGCAGATGATCAGCGCCGGCCGCGGCATCGCGCACAGCGAATTCAATGGCTCGCAGACCGAGCAGGTGAAGTTCCTGCAGATCTGGATACTGCCGGACGAACACGGCACGCCGCCGGGCTACCAGCAGATCCACTTCGCCGCAGAAGAGAAGCGCGGCCGTCTGCGCCCCATCGTTACACCGGACGGCGCCGAGGGCAGCATCCGCATCCGTCAGGACGCGCGTGTCTACGCTGGCCTGTTCGACGGTGACGAGACAGCCACCCTGCCCTTGCAGGGCGACCGCCACGCCTATGTGCATGTCGCCCGCGGCGAAATCGTGGTCAACGGCGTGGCACTCGGCGCCGGCGACGGTCTCAAGCTGCGCCACGCCGAGGCGGTCACGCTCGCTGCAGGCAAGGACGCCGAAGTGCTGGTGTTCGATCTAAGGGCGGTGGAAGCCGCATTCTGACCGGCAGTGCCGGTTCAACGGCCGTCGTTGTCCGGGCGCGGCCCATGTTGCAGGGAGCGCCCGACCATCGCGCATTCGATCATGTTCATGACATGCGCGGAGGCGTGCTCCCGCACATGATCCGACAGTTCGAGCTGCGCGATGCAGTTGCCATTCAGCACGCCGGCGAGGCCGTGCATTGTCGACCAGATGTAGAGCGCGTCGAGATCGATCGCATCCCGTCCGGCCTGCTCGCCGGACACCCTCCGCAGTACGCCGCGCAGGATGTCGAAAGCATGTGTGGCATCGCGGATCAGATCCGGGTGATCCGCTGCCTGCGGCCATGGCGTGCCGAACATGAGACGGTACTCGAGCGGATGCAAGGCCGCGAAGCTCAGATACTGCATTCCCAGTGCAGCCAGTTCCTGCTTCGGATCGTCGCTGCGCACGCGCGCATCCAGATGACGTGCGAACTGGTTGAAACAACGACGAACGACTTCCGCCAGCAGGTGGTCGCGACTCGGGTAGTGCCGATAGGGCGCCTGATGCGACACCCCCAGGCGCCTTGCAACGTCGCGCAGGCTGAGCTGTTCGACCCCGTGCGCGGCAATGGCCTCCCGTGCCGCTTCGATGCAGGCATCGCGCAGATCGTTCACGACAGGACGGCCAACGTTCGCTTTGCGGGGTGACATGGTTTGAGACCCGGTCGGGGCGCGCAAGGTTAGCACGCCCTGCCAAACGGGCCCCGACCTTCGTGACACCGGGAAAGGCGAGCCGGTGCCCGGTCGCCCGCGCTTCGTCGCGCACTCATCTTGCTATCCCCGAAACGGATCATCCGGTATCGGCTGACAACGGAGTTGACACCGTCAACATCCAAACCGATGATGTAGACGCCGTCAACTTCACTTGATTCCGGATCCGGGCCATGACCTTCCGCTCACTCTGCCTGCTGCCGCCGATCGCACTGCTTGCGGCCTGCGCTGCCTCACCGCCTGTCATGCCCGATCCGGTCGCCGGGCGAATCCATCGCTTCAGTCAGGCGGACGGCTCGCAAACCGGCCACTTCGACGACGCGCAATGGTGGCAAGCGCTGGGCGCACCCGAACTCGACGCCTTGCTCGAGCGGGCCGGGCGCGGCAATTTCGACGTGCGGATCGCCATGGAACGCGTGGCCGAGGCACGGGCCGGCAGCGTCCAGGCGGCATCGCGCCTGCTGCCCGCGATCGCTGTCGCAGGCTCGGCATCCGAAGCCCGCAGCGGACTGCCCGCGCCCTACACCCTCGGCCAGCCCGATGTGCGCGCCTATCGCGGAGCCCTCGAAACCGGCTGGGAGATCGATCTGGCCGGTGCGGCCCGCGCTGCGGCCGATGCGACCGCGCTGGACACGGAAGCCGCCGAAGAAGCGGTGAACCTTGCGCGCTGGCAGCTACGCGTGGAACTGGCTCGCCAGTTCCTGATCTGGCAGGGCGCGCGTCTGCGCGCCGACGTACTCGAGCGCCTGCTGCAGGTGGAACGCGACGCGGAGCGCATCGTCAGCCGCCGTGCCGGCGACGGTCAGGCCAGCCGTCTCGACGTGCGGCTTGCGGCGGCCGCGTCGGCTTCGCTGCAGTCCGATCTCCCGGCTCTGCATGCCCTGATCGCCGTCAGCGCGCACCGGATAGCCGGCTTGCTGGGTGAGGCGCCCGGGACGCAGCTGGCCGGTCTCGATCCATCGGCACCGGCGCACCTGCCCATGGTCGATGCGTTGCCGGTGGGACAGCCTCTTGACCTGTTGCAGCGCCGACCCGACCTGCGCATCGCCAGCCGGCAACTTCTGGCCGAAGCCGCACGCCTGCGCGAGCGCGAGGCCGACCTTTGGCCGCGCTTCTTCCTGTCGGCGGTACTCGGCCGTCAGGACCTCGAAATCAATGGCCGGGATCTGTCGCCCGTGCGCTTCGGCAACGCCGCCATCGCATTCAGCCTGCCCCTCTTCAACGCCGGCCGGCTGCGTGCCGCCGTCGAGCGCCAGGGCGCCCGGCAGCGCGCGGCCACGCTGCGCTACGAACAGACCGCGCTGCAGGCGCTGGAAGACGTCGAAAGCAGCCTGGTTTCGCTGGCGCGGTCGCGCGAGCGCAGCGCCGCGACAGCCCGTGCGCTGGACGAAAGGCAGGCGGCACTGCGTCTGGGCGACACCCTGCAAGGTGAAGGACAGATCGATCCGCTGCACAATGGCAGGACCTGAAGCGCTCCGCCCTCGCCGCCGAACTGGACGACATCGAGAGCCGGCTGCAGCAGGCGCTCGCCACCGTCCGGCTGTTCCAGGCTCTGGGCGGCGGATGGTCCTTGACCGGCGCGCCGATGGCCACCCTCTCCATCCCGTCCTCGCGAGCTACCCCATCATGAACCGCGACCACCCCTCCGTGCGCGCACTGATCTGCGCCATCGTCCCCGTGCTCGCCGCATGCCAGGCCGAAGCGCCTCTGCCGCAAGCGGCGCGACCGGTCCATGTCATCGACGTGCAGCCGGTTTCCGGCAACGACGCAAGGGTACTCAGCGGCACGCTGAAAGCCCGGGTCGAGAGCGAACTGAGCTTCCAGGCCGGCGGACGCCTGCTCGAACGACGTGTCGATCTGGGCAGCCGGGTCAGGCGCGGCGACCTGCTGGCCCGCCTCGATGCACGCGACTACCGACTGGCCGAACAGGCGGCTCGGGAAAACATGCGCGCGGCCGAAGCCGAGGCGCGCCAGAGTGCGCTGGACGCGGCGCGATTCGAGCGCCTGCTTGCCGAAGGTTCGGTCGGAGCGGCCGACACCGAGCGGCAGAAATCGCGTGCCGAAGCGGCGGTCGCCCGCCTTGCGGCCGCCGGCGTTGCACGCGAACTGGCCGGCAACCGGGTCGGCCATACCGGACTGATCGCCCCCTTCGACGGTGTCGTCGTGGCGCTGCGGGCGGAAACCGGACAGGTGCTGGAAGAAGGTCAGCCGGTACTCGTCCTGGCACGCACCGACGAGATCGAAGTGAAGCTGGATGTGCCGGAGGCGCTCATTGCCGGACTGCCGGATCTCGTTGCCACCGCCCGGCTGCATGACGCCCCCGGTCAACCGGGCATTCCGTTGCGCCTGCGCGAACGCGCGGCGCAGGCCGACGACCCGGCGCGCACCTACCGGGTCCGTTACGCGATCGCGGCGGTACCGGCCGACTGGCTGCTTGGCCGCAGCGTAGAGGTCGACCTGACACGGCCGGCGCCGCGCGTCACCTTCGAACTGCCGGTCAGCGCGGTGATGAACACTGGCGGCCGCACCTGGGTCTGGAAGCTGTCGCCGGAACAGGAGCGGCTGTTGCCTCAGGACGTCGAAATCGTTGCTCAGCGCACCTCGGCCGTGCGCGTGACCGGACTCGCTGCGGGCGATCGGGTGGTCGGCACCGGTGCTCACCTGCTGGACAGCGGCGTGCGCGTGCGGCCGGTTGACGCATCGCGACTGACCGTCGCCACGGGAGTCGTCCGGTGAGCACGCGCTTCAACCTTTCCGAATGGGCGGTCAAGCACCGCGCTCTGGTGCTCTTCCTGCTGCTGGGCACGCTGCTGTGCGGCGCCTTCGCCGCCAGCCGGCTCGGTCGCCTGGAAGACCCCGTCTTCAACGTACCCACCATGACGGTGGTGGCGGCATGGCCGGGCGCCACCGCGCAGGAGGTGCAGGATCAGTTGCTCAACCGCATCGAACGCGCGCTGCAGGACATCGAAGGCATCGACCACGTGCGCAGCTTCGCGCGCCAGGGCTATGGCGGCATCAATTTCTGGATGGAAGGGGGCACCCCCGGCCCGGAACTGGAGCGCGCCTGGTATCTCGCGCGCAAGAAGATCGGCGACGTGCGGCACGAATTTCCACCCGGCGTACTCGGGCCCTTCTTCAACGACGAGTTCAGCGACGTGATCAGCGTCATGTACGCGCTGCGCGCACCGGGGCTGGACTGGCCGGCGATGCATATGCTGGCCGAGGACCTGAAGCGCGGATCGCAGACCGTGGCGGGCGTAACCAAGGTCAGTGTGATCGGCCGCCAGGGCGAACGCATCTGGGTGGAGTTCAGCACGCGCAAGCTCGCCGCCATGCGTCTGCATCCGCAGCAACTGATCGAGGTGCTGAACCGTCAGAACGTGGTCGCGCCGGCCGGTGCGGTCGAAGGCGAAGGCGACCGGGTGTTTGCCCGCGTCGACGCGCCGCGCACCACACCGCAGGACATCGAAGCGCTGACGATCGCAGTCGATGGCCGGACCTTGCGGCTCGGCGACGTCGCGCGCGTGCACGCCGGCGTCGAGGACCCTCCCGCCTACACGGTGCGCCATCAGGGTGAGCCGGCTCTCGTCCTGGCCTACACATTCGCGCGCAGCGGCAACATCCTGGACATCGGCCGCGCCCTCGACCAGCGCATGGAAGGACTGCAGGCGGCGCTGCCGGCAGGCGTCAGCCTGACCAAGGTAGCCGATCAGCCGCAAGTGGTGCGGGCGTCGGTCCGCGAGTTCGAACGCGCCTTCCTGGAGGCGCTGGCCATCGTGCTCGCCGTGTGCTTCCTGTCGCTGGGCTGGCGTACCGGTGTGGTGGTGGCCGCGTCGGTGCCGCTGGTGCTGGCCATGGTCGCCATCGTCATGTGGGCTGCCGGCTGGTCGCTCGATCGCATATCGCTGGGCGCCCTCATCATTGCGCTCGGCCTGCTGGTCGACGACGCCATCATCGCGGCGGAAATGATGGTGGTGAAGATCGAACAGGGCTGGAGCCGCATTGCCGCGGCCACCTTCGCATGGACATCGACCGCCTTTCCGATGCTCACCGGCACGCTGGTCACGGTGGCCGGATTCATGCCGGTCGGCTTCGCGCGGTCGATCTCCGGCGAGTACGCGGGCGGCATCTTCTGGGTGGTGGGTCTGGCGCTGATCGCCTCGTGGTTCGTGGCGGTGGTGTTTACGCCCTATCTGGGCACGGTGCTGCTGCCCGAACGCGCCACCCCGCTGGATGACCCGCACGCGCGGCCGCTTCAACGGCGCCTGCGCACGGTCCTGCGCGCCTGCGTTGTCCACCCGTTCCGGGTGCTGGCCGGCACCGCCACGCTGTTCGTACTGGCAGTGGCCGGCATGGGTCTGGTACAGCAGCAGTTCTTCCCGACTGCCTCGCGCACCGAACTGATCGTCGACCTCAGACTGCGCGAAGGTGCCAGCTTCCTGGCGACCGAGGCGCAGGTACGCCGGCTTGAAGAGCGACTGGCGCGCGATCCGCAGATCAGCCAGTACACCGCCTATACGGGCGCCGGCGCACCCCGCTTCTTCCTGTCGATCAGCGCCGATCTGCCCAACCCCGGTTTCGCGCAATTCGTGATCCAGACAGCCAGCATTCCGGACCGCGAGGCGGTACGCGCGCGCCTGCTGGCACTGTTCGCCGACGAAGGTTCGTTTCCTGACCTGAGAGGTCGTGTCACCCGCTTCGAATTCGGTCCGCCGGTCGGATTTCCGGTTCAGTTCCGCGTCCTCGGGCCGGATGCCTCTGAACTGAGGAAGATCGCCGGAACCGTGCGCGATATCGTGCGCCAGAGCCCGCTGGTGCGCGACACCCAGATGGACTGGAACGAACAGGTGCGCAGCATGAAAGTGGTGGTCGATCACGAACGTGCTCGCCAGCTGGGTCTGCACGGTACCGACGTGGCCAGCCAGCTTCAGATCGTGCTCGACGGCGCGACGGTGGCCCGCTTGCACCGGGGGGAAGAGCTCGTTGACCTCGTGCTGCGCGGCGACCCGGCAGAGCGACAGGTACTCGAACGGTTGCAGGACACGATGATATTCGGCCCTGCCGGTGTCGCCGTACCTCTGTCGCAGATCGCACGCCTCGAAGCGGTGTTCGAAGAGCCGGTGCTGTGGCGGCGCAACCGCGATCTGGCCATCACCGTGCGCAGCGATGTCGTCGATGGCGTGCAGGGCCCGCATGCCACGCAGCGGATCCTGCCCTCGCTGCAACCGGTGATCGATGCCCTGCCCGCGGGCTACCGCATCGAAGCCGGTGGCGCCATAGAAGAGAGCGACAAGAGCAATCGCGCGCTGTTCGCCGTGTTCCCGCTCATGTTCCTGGTGATGCTGCTCATCCTGATGGTGCAGCTGCAGAACTTCCCGCGCATGTTCATGGTGTTCATGACAGCACCGCTGGGCCTGATCGGCGTGGTGCCGGCGCTGCTCGCGTTCGATGCACCTTTCGGTTTTGTCGCCCTGCTCGGCGTGATCGCGCTGGGGGGAATGATCATGCGCAATGCGGTCATCCTGGTCGACCAGATCGATCGCGACATTGCCGCCGGACAGTCACTGGCCGACGCCGTGGTCGAAGCGACCGTGCGCCGTGCGCGGCCGGTCGTGCTCACCGCCGCGGCTGCCGTGCTGGCCATGGTGCCCCTGACCGGCAGCGTGTTCTGGGGCCCGATGGCCATTGCCATCATGGGCGGCCTGATCGGTGCGACCGGACTTACCCTGGCCTTCGTACCGGCACTGTATGTCGCATGGCTGGGTCGGCCGACGGGCCGCCTGTCGAGCGCCAGCACAGGCCAGCCGCAGGTGGATGCATGAGGGCCCCGTGCAGTCCGCCGCGCTGGCGTCCTGTACGCGGAAGCGGCCTCATGCGCGTGGTTGAGGTCGGCTGCACCGCTTCGATCGCCATGCCGCCTCGGTCACGCCAACCCGGCCCGAAATCCCCTCACACGTGCCGGCTCACCGGTCGACGGGTGCCGGGCAGCCGTCAACCGGCGGCGGTTTCCTGGCGCGCGATGCTCCGCAGCCAGGTCCGTGCGCCGCGGCCTCCAGTCACGAGACGCGCTCGAGCAGCACGTCTCTGGCCTGCGTTATCCGGATGAACTGCTCATGGCTGCCCCCTGCGTCCGGATGAACCTTCTGGGCGAGCCGGCGAAAGGCCGTCTTGATCTGGACCGGATCGAGCGCTCCGTCCATGGGCAGGTTCAGCGCTGCGCGGTGAGGGCGGTCGTCGGAGGGTGCGTGACGCCCCATCCAGCCCCGACCGTCATTGAATCGCGCCTGTTCCGCCTCCATGCGTGCCTGCGCTTCCCGGCGTCTGTCATAAGCTTCGCGACGCAAAGCGGCCTGGTCTTCCTGCCACCGCTGACGCGACATGACGATGCACGCGGCGAAGTCGATGCGGCCGCGGGTTTCGAGTTCTTCGAGACTGAACGGACCGACCATGTCGAAGGGTTTTGCCAGCCAGGCCACCCGGCTTCCTTCGACGACTTCGATGCGGCCGGTCGCCGCCATCAGCAGCAGACCGGCTCCCCCGTTCCAGATGACCCATTCTTCCGTATCCACGGTCGAGGCCTGATCACGCATGGGCGAACTCCTGGCCAGGGCGGTCCATGCGGCCCGGCGCCCGATCGATGAATGCCCCGGTGCTCGCTGCACGTGTCGGGCCGATTGGAACAAACATGACGGAAATGGCCGGTCTGGCGGATTCGGAAGGCAGATGGGCGGAAAAAGCAAGTCGCACACCACACCTCTGCACGCGGACCGCGGCCTTCGTCTGACGGGGCTCCTGAACGCCATCGCCCCGGCAAACCAGCCGACACGGTGCGCAAAGAGTGGACCATTCCGGCGGACGGAACCGGCTTGTCCGGCAGCACGCCGCACGACAAGGGGTGTCGAGCCGATCGCGCTCCACGTGCCGTGACATTGCCGAGGTGGAATCGGGACACCTCTTCGGAACGCAAGACCGCCCGCCGACACCGACCCGACATTGACGATGCGCCAATCGCCCTTCCCTTCGGACGACGATCTGCCGACCTGGCTGCATGCCTTGATCCTGCTTGTTCTCGTCGCTCCGTGCGCAGGCTTCCTGGTCCGGTTCGGAATGTCGGCACGGGTCACCGCCCGTCCGGAGCCGCTGAGCGGCCCGGAGGCCGGTCAGTTCCTCTTCGGGCCCGAACCGCTCCAGGGTAGCGCTGCCCGAATGGCCGGCCGGTCGCTGCTCGTTCCCGGCGCGGGCTTTCTTGCCATCGCCTGGCGGTTCTCGCGCCTCTGCAGCGATGGACTGCTCGGCCATCTGTTGCCATGGAGTCTGCTGGCACTGTCGGTCATGTTGTCGTTCCGGGCCAGAGCACTCGCGTCGCACGCCTGAAGCCGGCGAAGACGCGGCACACGGTATCGGTGGTCAGCCCGATCAGGCCTGCATCTGCAGCAGATGAGCCTTGAACGCGCGCGCCAGTGGCGACAGCTTCTTGCCGGCCGGATGCACGATGTGCCAGTTCGACAGCACGGGAAAACCCTGCACATCGATCACGCCCACGCCATGCTCCCCGTTCAGGCCGTGCAGCGCGTGGCGTGACAGTACGGCGATGCCGAGGCCACCGGCCACCGCCTCCTTGATCGCCTCGTTGCTTCCCAGTTCCAGGCGGATGTCCGGCCGGAAACGGTGGCTGCGGAAGTGCTGGTCGGCTGCCATGCGCGTGCCGGACCCGCGTTCGCGCAGAATGAAGCGACGGTCGCGCAGCGCCTCGAGAGCGAGCGCATCTTTCCCGGCCAGAACGTCGCCAGCGGGCGCCACGACAACGATGGGATTGGTCATGAAGATGTCGTCGCTCAGATCCATCTCGGCCGGCGGCATGGACATGATGTAGAGGTCGTCCATGTTCTCGCGCAAGCGCTGCACCACGCCGTCGCGGTTGAGCACCTCAAGCGATATGTCGATGGCCGGATGCAGCGCGCAGAAGCTGCCGAGCAGACGCGGCATGAAGTACTGGGCGGTGCTCACCACCGCCACCCTGAGCTTGCCGCGCGTGAGGCCCTTGGCGCCGTCCGCTTCCTGTTCGAAGGTGTCCCACGCCCGGGCGATCGCGCGAGCGGTATTGGCCAGTTCGTGACCGATGTCGGTCAGATACACCTTCTTCGCCACCACCTCGTACAGTGGCAACCCGACTGCCTCGTTCATGTCCTTCAACTGCATGGAGGCGGTGGGCTGGGTCACGTGCAAAGCCCTCGCCGCGCCGCTCACGCTGCCGGTTTCGGCCAGAGCAAGGAACAGGCGCAATTGCCTGAAGGTTATATTCATAGTCTTTTATCTATGATGCAAAACACAAAAATCGATTTTACCCGATGACTTGAGCACCCTAGCATCGGGGCGAAAGGAGATCGCCCTCATGCACACCCTGCTCGACCCCGCCATCCTGTTCTTCGTATTCGGTGTTCTCGCCGGCGCGCTGCGTTCCAACCTCGAAATCCCGGAGCCGATCAGGAAGTTCCTCTCGCTCTACCTGCTGATGGCGCTCGGTCTGAAGGGCGGCTTCGCGCTGGCACAGTCCGGCCTGGATCCCGACGTGGCGACCGGCCTCGCCGCCGCGGTCTTCATGGCTTTCCTGGTGCCAGCGCTGGGCTACAGGGTGCTGCGCAAGGTGGCGTCGCGCTTCGACGCGGCAGCGGTGGCGGCATCCTACGGTTCAGTCAGTGCGGTCACCTTCGTCACCGCCACACAGCATCTGGACAACGCGGGCATTGTCTTCGGCGGCCACATGACGGCCGCCATGGTGCTGATGGAGTCGCCGGCCATCATCATGGCGGTTCTGCTCGCGACCGCAGCGCGACAAGCGGTGGGCGCGCCCGCAATGGCCGCGTGCGGTGGTGGCGCGGCGGCGATGACGGGTCCGGCATCGCCCGGCGCGGGCATCGGCCGCATCCTGCACGAGTCCTTCACCGATGGCGCGCAGTTGCTGCTCATCGGCGCGATGGTGATCGGCTACTTCAGCGGCGAGTCCGGAAACGCCGTCATGCAGCCTTTCACCGGCGACCTGTTCAAAGGCATGCTGGCTTTCTTCCTGCTCGACATGGGCCTGATGGTGGCACGCAACTTCCGGCTGGCGCGCGAGGCTTCGCACTGGTTTCTCGCCTACGCGGTCGCCGGTCCGCTCCTGCATGCGTCGATCGCGCTGCTGCTGGCCATGATGCTGTCGATGCCGGCTGGCGACGCAACGCTGCTGATGGTGTTGTCGGCGAGCGCGTCCTACATCGTCGTACCGGCCGTGCTGCGCACGGCAGTACCTGAAGCCAACCCGGCGCTTTACTTCGGCCTGAGCCTGGGCATCACCTTTCCGCTCAACCTGCTGGTCGGCATACCGGCGTATGCCACGGTGGCCACCCTTGTCCTGGCTTAGCCGGAGCGGCGACGCCCGCGTCCCGGCACGGGTGCCGGCTTGTCCGGCAGACCGAGCGCGGCTCGCGAGAGACGGTCGGCGTCGCGATTGCGGTGACGCGGCACCCAGGTCAGATCCACCGCATCGAAACGCGCCATGGACGCGGAGACAGTGCGGACGAGGCGCCGCAGCGGCTCGACACCGGTCTGCCGCTCTCCACGCAGGTGGCGCACGACGAAATCGCTGTCGCCGGTCACCGTCAGCCGGCGGGCACCCTCGGCATGCGCGCGGTCGAGCGCCGCCCCCAGCGCTTCGAGTTCAGCTTCGTTGCTGCACCCGTGACGGCTGCCGGCCAGCGACAGTTCGATGCGCCGCCCCTCCGGCGAGAGGAGCAGCGCACCGAGACCGAGTCGCCCCGGATTGGGCAGCGCACAGCCATCGAACCACAGTTGCCAGCGGTCGTCATGAGCGGAGAGGGGGATGGATGGGCGCATGGGCAAGCGGTCGCAGGACGGATGCGTCATGTTGCCACGGCTCGGCGAACGGTGCCGGCAGCATGGCGCAGGAGCCGGCATCCCATATAATCCGCCCTCCCCCAACCGGCCCGCAGCCGGAATTCTGGAGACGCACATGGGCTTTCTCGCCGGCAAGAAAATTCTCATTACCGGACTGCTGTCCAACCGTTCCATCGCCTACGGCATTGCCCAGGCCTGTCGCCGCGAAGGCGCGGAACTGGCCTTCACCTATGTGAGCGACCGTTTCATCGACCGTGTGTCAAAGATGGCGGCCGAATTCGGTTCCGACATCGTGCTGCCCTGCGATGTCAGCGAGGACGAGCAGATCACCGGCCTGTTCGACGAACTGGCTAGAAGGTGGGACGGTCTGGACGGACTGGTGCACTCCATCGCGTTTGCGCCTGGCGAAGCGCTGGACGGCGACTTCCTCGACGGTCTGTCGCGCGAAGCCTTCCGCACCGCGCACGAGGTGAGCGCCTACAGCTTCCCTGCGCTGGCCAAGGCGGCACGGCCGATGATGCTGGGTCGCAATGGCTCGGTACTGACCTTGTCCTATCTGGGTGCCGTGCGCGCGTTGCCCAATTACAACGTGATGGGCCTGGCCAAGGCCAGTCTGGAAGCATCCGTGCGCTATCTCGCCGCCAGCCTCGGTCCGCAGGGCATCCGCGCCAACGCCGTGTCGGCAGGCCCGATCAAGACGCTGGCCGCCTCCGGCATCGGCAACTTCGGCAAGCTGCTGGCCTACAACGAAAAGAATGCGCCGCTGCGGCGCAATGTGACCATCCAGGAAGTGGGCAATGTCGCCGCCTTCCTGCTGTCCGATCTGGCCAGCGGCGTGACCGGCGAAGTCACCTACGTGGACGCCGGCTTCAGCCAGACCGCGCTGACCGCGGTGGATTGAGCCCCGGGAGGCGGCGCGGGCAGTCGCATCGATTCGCCGTTCCGCATCCCTTGTCCGGCCCTGCCGCGATCGAAGCGGGCGCCACCTTGGTGGATGTGCTCGACCGGCCGCGCCGCGCGAACGGCAGGCCACGGGCGCTGTGCGGGTACCCGGAAGCCGCCGCAAGCAGTGAAACACGCGGCAAGGACTTGTTGGCGGCTTCGTCACATCCAGCCTGTATCCTTCTTGCATCGGGGGCGGACGCCCCCATGTTCGATCCGTTCCCACGGACAATGGAGGCAGGAAATGCGCAAGTTGTGGATGTCGTTTTTGGCTCTTCTCACCGTGACGCTGCTGTCAGGCTGCGGCTACAACACGCTGCAGTCCGGAGACGAACAGGTCAAGGCGGCCTGGGCGGAGGTGCTGAACCAGTATCAGCGACGCGCCGACCTGATCCACAATCTGGTCAATACGGTCAAGGGCTTCGCCGAACAGGAGAAAGAGGTGCTCACCCGGGTGACCGAAGCACGGTCGCGCGTAGGCGCCATCCAGGCAACGCCCGAGCTGCTGAACGATCCTCAGGCCTTCGAGAAGTTCCAGGCCGCACAAGGCGCGCTTTCAGGCGCGCTGTCGCGCCTGCTGGTGGTGACCGAGAACTACCCGGACCTGAAGTCGGACGCCAATTTCCGCGACCTGCAGGCGCAGCTCGAAGGTACCGAGAACCGCATCGCCGTTGCCCGCAACCGCTACATCAAGGCGGTGCAGGAGTACAACGTGACCGTACGTTCCTTCCCGAGCAATCTGACTGCGATGATGTTCGGTCACACCGTGAAGCCCGGCTTCACCGTCGAGAACGAGGCCGAGATCTCGCGCGCTCCCAAGGTCGATTTTGGCGGAGCGGCACCGAGGCCGGCGCAGTAAGTCGATGAACTGGATGCGTTCCGTGCGCGCCGGCATTGGCGCGCTGCTCCTCGTTGCCACGAGCGCCTTCGCACAGCTCGCGGTGCCTCCGGTCGCGCGCGTGAGCGACCAGACTGCCACGCTGAGCGGTGCCGACATCGCGGCGCTGGAGCGCACGCTGCAGGACTTCGAACTGCGCAAAGGCAGCCAGATCGCGGTACTCGTCGTGCCGACCACGGCGCCGGAGACGCTCGAGCAGTACGCTCTGCGCGTGGCCGAAGCGTGGAAACTGGGCCGCAAGGGTATCGATGACGGCGCGCTCTTGCTTGTGGCCAAGGATGACCGCGCGCTGCGCATCGAGGTCGGCTACGGGCTGGAAGGCGTGCTGACGGATATCGCCGCCAAACGCATCGTGTCCGATGTGATCGTGCCTCACCTGCGGAACGGCGATTTCGCAGGCGGCATCCGCGCCGGCGTCGACCGGATGACCAGGGTGATCGATGGCGAGCCTCTGCCCGAACCGACACGCACATCGTCGGCCGGCGTCTACGACAACCTTGCGTCCTGGGCACCTGTGCTGTTCGTAGTGATGCTCGGTGTGGGCGGCGTGCTGCGCGTCATGCTGGGCAGAGTGACCGGTGCGCTGGTCACCGGTGGCGTGGTCGGTTTCGTCGCCTGGATCGTGGCCGGCGTGCTGTCCATCGCCCTGATTGCAGGCATTGTCGCGATGCTGCTGACGCTGTTTGGCGGCGGTCGCGGCATGGGTGGACTTGGCGGCGGAGGCTTCGGTCACGGAGGCGGGGGTGGGGGCGGCTTCGGCGGCGGTGGGGGCGGCTTCGGCGGAGGCGGTGCCTCGGGACGATGGTGACATGACAGCACGCGTTTTCAGACACTTGTTCGCTTCATCGTGGCTTACCCGCCGAAAACTGCCGCCGGCAGCGCTGGAGGCGATCGAACTGGCGATCGAGGCAAGCGAGGTTCGTCATGCCGGCGAACTGCGCTTCGTGGTCGAGCACGCACTGCACCCGCTCGCCGTGCTGCAGGGCCAGACGGGCCGGGCGCGCGCGCTCGAACTGTTCTCGGCACTGCGCATCTGGGACACCGAACACAACAGCGGTGTGCTCATCTATCTTCTGATGGCCGATCACGACATCGAGATCGTGGTGGATCGTGGCGTGCGCGCCCGCGTGCCGGACGAGCGCTGGGCCGCCTTGTGCCACGTGCTGGAGGCGCATTTCCGGCGTGGCGACTTCCAGCAGGGCGCGCTGGACGCGGTCGCTGCGATCACCGATGAACTGGTGCGCCATTTTCCGGCCGACGGTGACGGACACAACGAACTGCCGGACCGCGTGCTGGTCCTGTAGGGTTTCCGGTCGCCCGTTCAGCGGTCACCGGCAGCACGCGGAGAATCCCTTGTTCAAGTACTTCGAAAACCGCATCGACCCCTACCCCGACGGCGCTCCACCGCTACCGCCGAACGGGTTGTTTGCTTTCCTGTGGTCATGCTCCGCCGGCATGCGCGGTTTCATTGCGGCGATGACCCTGTGCACCGCCGCCATCGGCGTGTTCGAGGCACTGCTGTTCGCCATGCTGGGCGACATCGTTGACTGGCTGGGCAAGATCGAGCCTGCAAAGCTGTGGGATCAGGAGGGCGATACGCTGGCACTGCTCGCGCTCATCCTGCTCGCGAGCCCGCTGGTCATCGCGCTGCAGACACTGCTCAAGCACCAGGCGCTGGCCGGTGCTTTCCCGATGCGGCTGCGCTGGAACTTCCACCGCCACATGCTGGGCCAGAGCATGAGCTTCTATCAGGACGAATTCGCGGGCCGGGTCGCCGCCAAGGTCATGCAGACCGCCCTGGCCGTGCGGGACACCTGGATGATCGTGGCCGACATCCTGGTATTCATCGTCATCTACTTCGTCACCATGGTGAGCGTGGTCGGCGGTTTCGATCTGAAACTGCTGCTGCCCTTCGGCGGATGGCTCACGCTGTACGCCGCCGCGATGGTGTATTTCGTACCGCGCCTGGGCAAGGTCGCGCAGTCGCAGGCCGATGCGCGCTCCCTGATGACCGGGCGCATTACCGACGCCTATACGAATATCGCCACGGTCAAGCTGTTCTCGCACACCTCGCGCGAAGCCGGCTACGCCCGTGAGGCGATGCGCGAATTCATGCGTCCGGTCAATGCGCAATTCCGTCTGGTAACGGGTTTCGAGGTGGTGAACCACATGCTGAGCATGGGTCTGATCGCCTCGACCGCCGGCATGACGCTGTGGCTGTGGACCCACGCCCAGGTCGGCATCGGCGCGGTCGCTGCGGCCACCGCCATGGCACTGCGACTGAACGGCATTTCGCACTGGGTCATGTGGGAACTGGCTTCATTGTTCGAGCAGGTAGGCACGGTACGCGACGGTATCAATACGCTGTCGCGCCCGCACGCCGTGGTGGACCGCCCGGACGCCCTTCCGCTTCGCGTGACGCGCGGCGACATCCGCATCGAGGATGTCAGCTTCAACTACGAGAAGCCGCGAAGCGAGGCGGGCGGCGCAGTGATCGACCGGCTCAGCCTGCACATCCGGCCGGGCGAGAAGATCGGCGTGGTCGGCCGCTCCGGCGCCGGCAAGTCGACACTGATCAATCTGCTGCTGCGCTTCCACGACCTGCCGGCCGGGCGCATCCTGATCGACGGCCAGGACATCGCAAACGCGACCCAGGACAGCCTGCGTGCACAGATCGGCATGGTGACCCAGGACACCTCGCTGCTCCATCGCGCAGTGCGCGACAACATCCTGTACGGCCGACCGGACGCGAGCGACGAAGACATGATCGCCGCCGCCAGACGCGCCGAGGCACACGATTTCATCATGGGACTGGCGGACCCCAAAGGCCGCTGCGGCTATGACGCCCACGTCGGCGAACGAGGCGTGAAACTGTCCGGCGGGCAGCGCCAGCGCATCGCCATCGCGCGCGTCATGCTGAAGGACGCCCCCATCCTGCTGCTGGACGAGGCGACCAGTGCGCTCGATTCGGAAGTGGAGGCGGCCATCCAGGACAGTCTTTACCGGCTGATGGAGGGCAAGACCGTCGTCGCGATCGCGCACCGGCTGTCCACCATCGCGGCGATGGACCGCCTCATCGTGATGGAACGCGGCCGTATCGTCGAAGAAGGGGACCACCGCAGCCTGCTGGCGCGGGGCGGCCTGTACGCGCGACTGTGGGCGCACCAGAGCGGCGGCTTTCTGGCCGCCGACATCGAGGAGGCGCTGAGCGCCTGAACGACCCGAATGCCGCTCAGGCCGCGCGACGATCCGGGAAACCGATGAGCTCGGCATGACGGCGGCGTTCGATGCGCGGCGGCACCGACCGCGGCGTCGCACCGTCGTTGTCGGCATTGCCGCCAGCCGCCTGCCAGGCCACGGCAGCTGAGAGCTGGCATTCCCAGGACATCAGATGTTCGTCAGGCGAGGCTGCCAGTTCGAGCGGTGGAATGAACTCGTGTTCAAGTGCGTGAAGCAGGAAATCGGAATTGGCGGCGCGCGACATATTCATCCCCTTCGTTGTGGATGTTCCGGCCGGCGAGCGGGCAAAGCGAGGCACGCATGCTCGCCGGAAAGAGTTCACTCTAGGCATTCCGCGCGTCAATGTCCTGACGCAGCGCAATGAAAAGGCCTCGCGGTCAGGTCGGTCTCGCGCCGCAATCCACGCTCAGGTCTTGTAGAAATCCCGGTACCAGGCAACGAAACGCGCCACACCGTCGACCACCGGCATGCTCGGGGAGAACCCCGTCCAGGCGGCAAGTTCGGACACATCGGCATAGGTCGCCGGCACATCGCCCGGTTGCATCGGCAACAGGTTCTTCTGCGCAGTCATGCCCAGGGCCTGTTCGATGGCGACGATGAAATCCAGCAGCTTCACCGGGCCCTGATTGCCGATGTTGAAAACGCGGAACGGCGCCCGCGACCGGCCAGGATGGGGGTGTTCGCCGTCGAAGGTGGCGTCCGGTTCGGCAACCCGGTCCAGTGTGCGGATCACGCCTTCGACAATGTCATCGATGTAAGTGAAGTCACGCTGCATTTCGCCGTGGTTGAACACATCGATAGGCCGCCCTTCGATCATCGCCCGGGTAAACAGGAACAGCGCCATGTCGGGCCTGCCCCAAGGTCCGTAGACAGTAAAGAAACGCAAACCGGTCGTCGGAAGACCGTACAGATGGCTGTAGGTGTGTGCCATCAGTTCGTTGGCCTTCTTGGTCGCCGCGTACAGGCTGACCGGATGGTCGACGCTGTCCGCCTCGGAGAACGGCATCTTGGTGTTGCCTCCGTACACGCTGGAACTGCTCGCGTACACCAGATGGCGAACACCTGCGTGACGACAACCTTCGAGAACGTTCATGAAGCCGACGATATTGGCGTCGATGTACGCCTTCGGATTCTTCAGCGAATAGCGCACACCCGCCTGGGCGGCCAGATGGACGACGCGGTCGAAGTGCTCTTCGGCAAACAGTCGCGCCATGCCGTCGTGGTCCTCGACCGACATCCGGACGAACCGGAAGCCGGCGATCGAGGTGAGCCGCGCCAATCGCGCTTCCTTCAATCGGACGTCGTAGTAATCGTTCAGGTTGTCGACACCGACCACCTCGTCGCCGCGCGCCAGCAGACGTTCCGCGACATGCATGCCGATGAAACCGGCGGCCCCGGTGAGCAGGACTTTCATCGCACCCGGCTCAGCGACGGCCGATCGCCGAATACTCGATGCCGAAGCTGCGCGGCAACTCGGGCTCGTAGAGATTTCGGCCGTCGAAGATGAGCGCCTGCTTCAACGCCGACTTGATGCGCTCGAAATCCGGACTGCGGAATTCCTTCCACTCGGTGACGATCACCAGGGCGTCGGCACCCTGCAGCGCATCCATCGGCTTGTCCGCAAGCGTGAGCCGCGGTTCGTCGCCGTAGATGCGCTTCGTTTCCGCCATCGCCACCGGGTCGTAGGCCGCCACCGTGGCGCCACGCCGGAACAGTTCGCCGATGATCACGCGGCTCGGCGCCTCCCGCATATCGTCGGTATTGGGCTTGAACGCCAGGCCCCACAGCGCGAAACGGTGGCCCGACAGGTCTTCCCCGAACTTCGCCACGATCTTGTCCACCAGCACCATCTTCTGCACGTCGTTGGCGTCTTCCACCGCCTGCAGTACCTTCAGATCCTGCCCGTTCTCACGCGCGGTGCGGATCAGCGCCTTCACGTCCTTGGGAAAGCAGCTGCCGCCATAGCCGCAGCCGGCGTACAGGAAGTGGTAGCCGATGCGCGGGTCCGACCCGATGCCCTGGCGCACCATTTCGATGTCCGCGCCCATGCGGTCGGCCAGCAGGGCCAGTTCGTTCATGAAGCTGATGCGCGTGGCCAGCATCGCGTTGGCGGCGTACTTCGTGAGTTCCGCACTGCGCACGTCCATCACGACCAGCTTGTCGCGGTTGCGCTGGAACGGCGCGTAGAGGGCACGCATCAGATGAACGGCTCGTTCGTCGTCGGCGCCGACCACGATGCGGTCAGGCCGCATGAAATCTTCGACCGCGGCGCCTTCCTTCAGGAATTCGGGGTTGGACACCACCGCGAATTCCATCTCCTGTCCGCGCCTGGCAAGTTCGTCGGCGATGGCCGCGCGCACCTTGTCCGCCGTGCCGACCGGCACCGTGCTCTTGTCCACCACGACCTTGTAGTCGGTCATCAGCCGGCCGATGTTGCGCGCTGCCGACAGGACGTACTGCAGGTCGGCCGAGCCATCCTCGTCGGGCGGTGTACCGACAGCGATGAACTGTATGGTGCCGAAACGCACCGCCTCGGCCACATCAGTCGTGAAGTGCAGGCGCCCCGCTTCCACATTGCGCGCCACGACGGCATCGAGCCCCGGTTCGTGGATCGGTATCCCGCCCTCCTTCAGGATGCGGATCTTCTCCGGGTCCAGGTCGAGACACAGCACGTCGTTGCCCATTTCGGCCATGCAGGCCCCGGA
Organism: uncultured Methyloversatilis sp.; assembly: GCA_964555165.1. Lineage (GTDB taxonomy): Bacteria > Pseudomonadota > Gammaproteobacteria > Burkholderiales > Rhodocyclaceae > Methyloversatilis. Next base: position 58,863 of record CAZKRN010000016.1, read on the forward strand.
GACCAGGCCTACATACCCGGTGCCGATTACGGTGATTTTCATGCGGAGTTTCCGGCGAAAAGTTTTGGGGGTCGTTCAAGCAAGAGAAAGGTTCATTCGCCACCCAGCACCGCCAGCAGTGCCTGGAGCGTTGCCGCTCCGAGCTTCTGGCTGCGCGCGGCGCTCCAGCCGAACAGTCCGTCCGGCAGATGAGCGTTGTCCTTGAACGGCATTTCCAGCGTCAGGGAAAGACAGCCGAAGTGGTGGAACACCCACTTCGACGCCAGCGTCAGCAACTCGTCGGTAAAACGGTCCGGCGCATAGCCCCGCTCGGTCTGGAAGTCCGGGCTCGCCGCCCGCAGTGCCGCGCAGAAACGCGCCTCCCGCGCAGCGTGCGCCTCGGTGAAGCCCGGCACCATGCCGTTTCCGTCGATGAAGACGTAAGGTAATGTTTCGTCGCCGTGTATGTCGAGGAACACGTCCACACCGGAGGCCATCATGTGCTCGCGCACCAGCGCGACTTCCGGGCTGTCGGTCATGTCCGGCGCCAGCCAGGACCGGTTCAGATTGGTGCCGCGCGCGTTGGTGCGCAGATTGCCGCGCACGGAACCGTCGGGATTCATATTGGGCACGACATGGAAACAGGCGCGTTCCAGCAGTCGGCGCGACACCGGATCCGACGTGTCGTAAAGACGTTCCAGCAAACCCTCGACGTAGAACTGCGCCATCGTCTCACCCGGGTGCTGGCGCGCAACGATCCACACATTGAGCTTGCCGGGTGCAACGCGACCGACAGTGATCAGGTTCAGATCCCGCCCGTCGGGCGTCGCGCCCAGATCTTGTACGGTGGCCACCGGAGCGGCATCGGCCGCTCCCAGAAGCGTCAGGTGCCGCTCCCAGCCGTAAGGTTCGAAATAAGCGAAATAGACACTGTCGAAGTCCGGCGTCAGACGGAAACTGTAGCGCTGGCCGTCGTACTGTCCGGGCGACAGCCGGAACCAGTTGCGCCTGTCGTACGAGGCAACCACACGGTAGCCGTCCCAACCGGCCGGGTATGCCGACTGGCCCGCGTTCTCGAAACACAGCCTGCAGGCCTGCCCGCGCGCACCCTGCAGACGAAAATGAAACCACTGCCGGAAATCCGCGGCGTTGTCGGCGGGCAGTCTGAGCCGGATGTCCGACGGATCCGAACAGTCCAGCACTTCGATGGCGCCACTATCGAACTGGCTGCTGATGCGGATCAATGGCGGCTCCCTGGGTGAATTGGCTTGGAGTATACCGTGGGCACGCGTGTGGTCTGTTGCGCTTCGGGCCGCAAACCGTCCGCGGCGCCGCACGTCAAGCCGCCCCGCGCGTCGATCCACGCATCTGCCTGAGAACCTCGGTTGACCTCTTGCCCCGATGCTGGGAGCTCTGCCGGCCGGAGAGGTCCGCCGTTTGCGGAGCGCTCCCGGCGGACGAACACTGTGGCGTTGCGTGCCCGGCCGGCAGGGCGCCCGGCTGTGCCGCCCGTCCGCGCAGGAAAACGCAGGGTTACCCCAAGTGTTCCGGTCGCCCCGGAGAGCGGACCGGGCGAGGCCCGGCCCCGGGGGATCCGTCGAGCCATCCGGCCCAATCCTTCATGCCTGCCCGAGCACCCCGCCAGCCATGGCTTTCAGGGTCCGCCGTACGCCGATCAACCGAGGTTCCCGGCATGAAACGGAAAGCCCCGCGTCGAGGCGGGGCTTCCAGGGCGATCCGGACCTTCCCGGATGTTCACTTTCGCGATGCGGCGAACACCCGCACCACTTACTTCACGCGATTCTTGTACTCGCCGGTACGGGTATCGATTTCGATCTTGTCCCCGATTTCGCAGAACAGCGGCACCGACACTTCGAAACCCGTGTTGATCTTGGCCGGCTTGAGCACCTTGCCGGAGGTGTCGCCCTTGACGCCGGGTTCGGTGTAGGTGATCTCGCGCACGACCGAGTTCGGCAGTTCGACAGAGATGGCGCGGCCTTCGTAGAACACGACCTCGCAAGCCATACCCTCTTCGATGTAGTTGAGCGCGTCGCCCATGTTTTCGGCTTCGACTTCGTACTGGTTGTACTCGGCGTCCATGAAGGTGTACATGGGATCGGCGAAATAGGAGTACGTGACTTCGCGACGTTCCAGGATGACCACATCGAACTTGTCGTCAGCCTTGTAGACGGTCTCCTGACCGGAGCCGGTCAGCAGGTTCTTCATCTTCATCTTGACGACTGCCGCGTTGCGGCCCGACTTGTTGTATTCGGCCTTGAGCACGACCATGGCGTCGTTGCCGACTTTCACGACGTTGCCGGCGCGCAGTTCCTGAGCGGTTTTCATGCAGTGTTCCTGTGGGGGGTTGAGGCCGCCAGCCGAACCTTTGCAACCCTTGTTGCAACGCCCGTCGCGGCAAACCCGGCATTATATAGGTGTCTGATTAAACAAAACAAGCTGACCCGCAAGGTCGTCCTGGGCGGCCAATGCAGCCGCCCAGTTCCGGGCGTGCGCGGTCAGCGCGGGCAGGTCGTCGAGCAGACCGCTCCAGTCCTCCTGACCGATCTCGACTTGACCGTTCCAGACATGATGGGCCGCACGGATGCGACCGGCGGGTCGCTCGGCCAGCCGGTCGAGTTGGCGGTCGAGAAAGGCGTCGAGCTTCACGCGGTGGGCGTCGTCCTCCTGCGGGTAGATGTGCCAGATCATGGGGCGCGCCGCCCACTGGGCTCGCACGAAGGAATCCTCGCCACGCACGATGTTCAGGTCGCAATGCCACAGCAATGCGTCGTAGTCGTCCTGGTCCATGAAGGCGAGCGCACCGATCTGCAGCGCACCGCACCGCCAGTGCTCGCCAGGGACGAGAGCACGTCCGAGCGTCGCCGAGACGGCGTCGAGCGCCCGTCCCTCGGGTACCCACAGTTGCGACAGCCGCTCACGACCGGCCAGCGCAGCGATCAGGGTTCCGATCGCCGGGCTTTCGTAACTGAACAACGATATCTGCAAAGCATCGGGCTGCACCTGTAAGCCGATGCGTGTCAAGGTCGATTGGCGCAGCACAGCATCGGCAACCCACTGGTCGCGCCGGGCCAGCAGGTCACGCTCGCGCAACAGGCCGCCGGTGCGCGACGTGAATCCGGGAAAGAAAAAAAGCTTGTCCAGACCGGTCAGCGGGTCGCGCGACACGCGACGATGACAGTCCTCGATCCAGTCTTCCGCACTCAGATACTCAAGATTGACCCAGCTCGGCGCCGGATCGATATCGGCCATCGCCGCGACGAAAGGCGGTGGAAGATGGCAGGCGAAGGCCTCGATCACACAGAACGCCGGCAGGCATGAGGGAAAGGCATCGGTCCAGCGCACGACCTCGATTCCCGGGTAGGCGACACCCTCGGGTTTGAGGCATGCCAGGGCCTGCGGCGCGTCTATCCAGAGCCGGACGCGCCAGCCGTGGTCCCGCGCGAGGCAGCGCGCCAGGCGCCAGCACACGCCGGCATCGCCAAAATTGTCGATCACGCGGCAGAACAGATCGCAATCCGGGCGCTCGATGGCTTGCATGCGTGAAAAATCTCCAGTCACGGGTCGCAGCAACCCTTCAAGTCCGGAAACGGGAGGTCGTAATCTGGCCTGAAGCTGCGATCAACATCCGCCAACAGTAGCAGGAGTCCCGACATGTCCATGCCGCGCCCGACATCCGAAACACTGGGCTTTCGCCACAGCCACCGTCCGTTGAAATCGGGCGAACACATCCCCGCGATGCCCAGCCTGTTCGACCAGATAGCGCAGATCAATGCGATGGCTGTCGTGGCCGAAGCGGACGGCGATGCCGACAACGACAAGACCATCGACGACGTCTACGATGATGACGAGGAAGACCCGGCAATCTGAACGGAAGCATACCCGCAACCCACTTCAGCAACGGGCGGGAAGAGCCGTTATCGGGTCATCTCCATGAGGACCTGAACATGCGCGACGCGTCGAAAGCCTCCATTGACGAATGGGTGGCCTGCATGAGCGACAAACCGCTCCCGGTGCTTGCCCGCACGTCCCGCGATCTGGCCATGCTGCGCGAGCATGAAAACACGGTCAGCGCGCGCACCATCGCTCAGGTGATCCTGCACGACCCGCTGATGACACTCCGCGTGCTCGCCTTCATCGAGGCCAGGCGCGGCAGCAGCCTGCACACCGACATCACCACGATCGAACGGGCGCTGATGATGATAGGCATCACGCCCTTCTTCACTCACTTCGAGTCGATGCCGACGCTGGAGCAACACCTGCACGCCCATCAGCAGGCGCTGCTCGGCGTGATGCGCGTCATCGCCCGGGCACGCAAGGCGGCCGAATGGGCGCGCGACTGGGCCATCGTGCGGCACGATATCGACGTGGACGAAATCACCGTTGCGACGCTGCTGCATGACGTGGCAGAAATCCTCTGCTGGGTGTTCGCGCCCGAACTGTCGCTGAAGTTGCGCGACTTGCTGCGGGCCAATCCGACCATGCGTACCGCAGCGGCACAGACCCAGATCTTCAACGTCACATCCCATGACCTTCAACTCGCCCTGGCCAAGGCCTGGCGACTTCCGCCCCTGCTGGTCGAGCTGATGGGCGGCGCGGCCGTTCCGTCGCCGCGCGTCCGGAACGTGATCTACGCGGTCAATCTGGCCCGGCACAGCGCCAAGGGGTGGGACGACCCGGCACTGCCTGACGACTTCAAGGATATTGAGGAACTGCTGCGGGTCAGCCATGAAACCCTGCTCGGCCGGCTCGGTCTGCCCATGGATGGCTCGCTTCCACCGAACCCGGCAGACCACGCCGATCCTTCCGGCCGTATGCCCGGACCGTGACGGTCGCTTCAGCCGGCCTCGGACGACGCCATGTCCCGCACGCCGCGGCACGACTCAGCGGCGAGACTCCAGCTCTTCCCAGCGCAGCATCGCGTCGTCGATCGCTGCGGCAAGCTCTCCGAGACGCGCGGAAACCGCTGCCACGTCCTGACCGGCAAGCGCGCCGCCGGACAACCGCCCGGTAAGGGTCGCCTGCTCGCCCTCCATTGCGGCAATGCGGTCCGGCAGCGCGTCCAGCTCCTTTTGCTCCCGGTACGAAAGCCGGCTCTTTGGCGATGTGGCCGGCTTGTCGCCCCCGGCCGGCCGAGCCGCGGGCACGGACCGCGCGGCAGTCGCCGCCGTTGCGGCCGGTCGCTGCGCCATCCAGTCGCTGTAGCCGCCGACGTACTCGCGCCAGCGCCCCTCGCCTTCATGCGCGATGGTCTGCGTCACCACGGCATCGAGGAAAGCGCGGTCGTGCGACACCAGCAGCACCGTGCCGTCGTAGTCCTGCAGCAGTTGTTCGAGCAGGTCCAGGGTTTCCATGTCGAGGTCGTTGGTCGGCTCGTCCAGCACCAGCACATTGGCCGGCCGCGCGAACAGGCGGGCCAGCAGCAGCCGGTTGCGCTCACCGCCGGACAGGGATTCGACCTTGGCGCGCGCGCGCTGCGGCGGGAACAGGAAGTTTCCGCGTATACGGAGCGGAACACTCGATGAGTATCCCAAAACAGCCACACACAAGGAAACGTCGCTAATATAGTATCACCACACTATACGGAAAATAAAATGCGTAACTTCCGTAGAGTGCATGGACGGGTAATTGCGCGCAAGCAAAGCAGGTTTTTCACAGCCAATTAGGCCGTAGGCGCGACCTGACAGACATTCGTTTAGAAGTAACCTAGGCGAAGTCTACGCATCGATCCCGGTCACTCCGCGCACATGCTGAACGACGGCGACCAAGATGTCCTCCATCACCGGGAAATATCCAAGTCGCAGGAAAGCCTTGAGCAGCAAGAGCAGCCTGAAGCGCGGCTGCGGCTTGCGCGCGATCAGGCGCGCGAACCGCATCTCGTCCTCGGTCGGCGTGTAGAGCGCTTCCGGTTCCCGCGCCGACGGATTGCGCTTGAAGCGGGGATAGGCGGTGCGTTCAATGGACGCCATCGGAGCCCCTACTCAATGGTTACGCGCTTCTCCAACGCACGAACATGTACCCATCCCGAACCGGCCTGCCCCGTGTGCCCGGCGCGAACGATCACCTCGACCACGGCATCCGCCACATCGTCATCGCAAACCAGTTCCAACCGGGTCTGAAGCATGACCGGTTCCGCCAGTTCGACCGAGTAGTGCTGCTGGCTGGCCTCCACGGCCATCCCGACGCACTGCACTTGGGAGACGGCAAGATGGCATCCCGCCGGCCCGGCCTGCGGATCGCACACTCCCGAATCCCGCAGCGCCGCAATGACCGCAGCGGCGCGATGCGGATGAATGAAAGCCTTGATTTCCTTCATGGCGAATTCCTTTCCGAAAGAGCGACAGTTTCGCGTTTCTGTGCGACGCCGGTCCCCAGCCGCCGCAGTTCCATCCACTCGTAGACCAGGGGCAGGATCAGCAGGGTCAGCGCTGTCGAAGTGAGAAGCCCGCCGACCACGACCGTCGCCAGCGGGCGCAGCACTTCCGAACCGACGCCGGTGGCCACCAGGAACGGGATCAGGCCGAGAATCTCCACCATCGCCGTCATCAGCACCGGGCGCAGGCGCAATACGGCGCCTTGGACCACTGTTTCACGAATCCCCAGGCCCTGTTCTCGAAGCCCGTTGAGGAACGAGACCAGCACGATGCCATTCAGCATGGCGACGCCGAAGACGGCAATGAAGCCCACCGCCGCCGGCACTGACAGGTACTGGCCGCTGACGAAGAGAGACAGAATTCCGCCGATGGCGGCAAACGGCACGTTGGCAATGATGAGGGTCGCGTAGCGCAGCGAGTTGAAGGCGGTGTAGAGGAGGATGAAGATCAGCCCGATGGTCAGCGGCACGATGACCGCCAACTTGGCCATGGCCCGCTGCTGGTTCTCGAAGGCGCCGCCCCATTCGAGCCAATAGCCACTGGGGAGCTTCAACCGGGACTGCAGGCGGGCATTGGCCTCGGTGACGAAGCCATCGACATCCCGGCCCTTGACGTCCAGTTGCAGCACGGCGTTACGTTGCAACTGCTCGCGCCGGATGAAGGAATAGCCTTCGGCGAGTTCCACCGTCGCCACCCGCGAGAGCGGCGCCAGGGCGCCGCTGGCGGTGCGGATCGGAATGGCACTCACGGCTTCGACGCTATTGCGGTATTCCGGTGGCAGCCAGACCTGGATGTCGTAACGACGCACGCCATCGATCAGGGTGCTGACCGCCTTGCCGCCGATGCCGGCCTGGATCACCTCCATCACGTCGTCGGCATTCATGCCGTAGCGGGCCGCTTCCGGGCGATTCACCCGGATGACGATCTGCGGCTTGCCGAGATTGGCTTCCAGGGCGACATCGCTGGCTCCTGGCACCTTCTCAACGATTTCCTTGGCCTCGGCCGCCAGGCGGTCCAGGGTGGCCAGGTCCTCGCCGTAGAGTTTCAGGGCCAAGGGCGCCCGTATCCCGGAGATGAGTTCCTCCACCCGCATCTGGATCGGCTGCGTCGCCGCCAGCACGGCGGTCGGCACCTCCTTTTCCAGGCGTTCCTTGATCTGGGCGGAGAGTTCGGGGTAGGAAACCTTTTCCGGCCAGGCGTCCTGGGGCTGTAGTGCCACCAGGATTTCCATGTAATTCACGTCCGCCGTATCGCCCTTCTCGGAACGGCCGATCATGGCCAGCGAATGCTTGACCTGAGGAAAGCCTTTCAGGGCGCTGGCAATGCGCTGGGACACATCGATGGATTCTTCCAGCGAGGTCGAGGGAATGGTCGATACCCGGAAGATGAATCCCTGCTCCTGCAGGTTGGGCATGAATTCCTTGCCGAGGAACGGGAAGAGCGCGAGGGACGCGACGAACAGGAGGCCCGTCGCCGTCATCACTGTCTTCTTCTTTGCCAGCGTCCAGAGCAGGATCGGCTCGAACCGCGGCTTCAGCCAGCGCACTAGCCAGGGATCTTCTTCCCGCTTGGGGCGCAGGCCCAGGGCCGCCAGGACCGGCATCAGGGTAAGGGTCAGGATCAGGGAGCCGAGCATGGCGAAGACCATGTTGATGGCCAGGGGCTTGAAGAGCTTGCCCTCCAGCCCGGTGAGGGCGAAGAGCGGCAGGAAGACGACGATGATGATGAGAACGCCGAAGGCGATGGGATTCATCACCTCCCGCGCCGCTTCCAGGACCACCGCCGTCCGGTCAACGGATTTGCCGGCGTGGTGGGACAGCAGCCGGAAGGCGTTTTCCACCAGCACCACCGGCCCGTCGATGGTCATGCCCAAGCCGATGATGAGTCCGCCCAGGGACATCAGGTTGGCCGTCATGCCCGCTTCGTCCATGAACAGGAAGGCGATGAGCCGGGCCATGGGGATGGCGACCACGACGATCACGGCGGAACGCACTTCCCCCAGGAAGAGGAAGAGGACCGCGATCACCAGGGCCGCGCCTTCCAACATGGCGCGGTCGGCCATGGCGATGGCCTTGCCGATCAACTCGGTGCGGTCGTAGGCCACCTCCAGCTTGATGTTCTCGGGCAGCGTCTTCATCGCCGTGGCGATCTTGGCGCGCACTGCTTCCACCACCTGCTGGGCATTCTCGCCGGTGCGTGCGAGCGCCATGCCGAGCACCACCTCCTTGCCGTCCTTGATGACTGCGCCGCTACGCAGGGCCGGCGCCTCGCGGATGTCGGCCACGTCCCGCACGTAGATGGGCGTGCCGTCGCGCTGGGCCACCAGGATGCCGCCGATGTCCTCCGCATTCGAGACCCGCCCGAGGCCGCGCACCAGATATTGCTCGCGCTGCAGGTTGATGTACTGGCCGCCCACTTGCCGGTTGTTGGCGGTGATCGCGGCCATCACCTCCTTGTAGCCGAGGCCGTACTTGATGAGCCGGCGCGGGTCGATCAGCACCTGGAATTGCTTCTCGTCGCCACCCCAGGAGATCACGTCATCGACGCCGGGCGTGGTCCGCAGGATCATGCGCACGCCCCAGTCCTGGGCGCTGCGCAGGTCCATGCCGGAGAGCTTCTTGTCCATCGCCTCCAGCGTGTACCAGAACACCTGGCCAAGGCCCGACGCGTTGGGGCCGAGCGTGGGTTCGCCGTAGCCCTCGGGCAGGCGGGACTTGGCTTCGACCAGCTTTTCGCTCACCAGTCGGCGGGCAAGTTGCACGTCCATGTCGTCCTTGAAGAAGACGCTGACATAGGACAGACCGAAGAGCGAGGTGGAGCGGATTTCCTCCACCTTGGGCAGGCCGGCCACCGCCGATTCGACGGGAAAGGTGACAAGTTTCTCCACGTCCTCGGCGGCAAGTCCCGGCGACTCGGTGTAGATATTGACCTGCACCGGCGTGACATCCGGAAAGGCATCCAGAGGCACCCGCTGCCAGGCGCGGACGCCCAGGACTGCGATCAGGACGAAGGCCACCAGCACCAGCAACTTGTAGCGCAGGGACAGCGCAACGATGTGGTTCAGCATGTCGCGCTCCTAGTCGTGATCGCCGATCTTGGACTTCAGGAGCCGCGCCTTGAGGGCATAGGCCCCCTCGACCACGACCGCTTCACCTTCTTCGAGGCCGTCCTTGACCACCAGGCGGCCGCCCACGTTGTCGCCGAGTTCGACGGGCTGCGGCTTGAAGCCCGCCTTTTCGCGGACGAACACCACCTTCTTGCCCTCGATCGGGAGCACGGCGCTCGCCGGCACGGTCAGCGCCTTGCCGGCCGCCGCTGTCTCCACGGCCGCCGTGGCGAACATGTCGGGCTTGAGCCGGCCATCGGCGTTGGGCACCTCGACGCGAGCCTTGACCGTGCGGCTCTCCTTGTCCATGACGCTGCTGATGTAGGTCAGCCGACCCTTGAAAAATTCGTTCGGATAGGCCGCCACGGTGACAGTGGCCGGCGAACCGACCCGCACCTTGCCCAAGTCCTTCTCGAAGAGGTTGGCCTCGATCCAGACGGTGGAGAGGTCGGCCACGACAAACAGGGCTTTGTCCGGCGGGGCGAGGTCGCCGAGTACGGCCTGTTTCTCGATCACGGTACCGGCGAAGGGCGCCGTCACCGGGAACACCGAGACGGCCTTGTCCGACTTGGCCGGCGTCACGCCCATCAGGCGCAGCTTGTCCGTCGCTGCCTGCAGGTTGGCACGGGCCTTCTCGTAGTCGGCGCGGCTGCGCAGATAGTCCTTTTGCGGCACGATCTGCTCGCCATAGAGCTTCTCGGCCCGCTCGAAGTCGGCCTGGGCCAGCCGCCACTGGCTGTCGGCCTGCAGATAGGTCGAATGCGCTTCGCCCAGCTCGATGCTGTCGAGGCTGGCCAGCGCCTGTCCGGCCTTGACCCGGTCGCCCAGCTTGGCGCCGAGCGCGACGATGCGGCCGGGCACCCGGGGCGCGACATGGGCGAGCCGCTCCTGGTTGGCCTGGATGGTGGCGGTCAAGGGAATCCGCTCATGGACCGTCGCTTCCTCGATGGTCTCGGTGCGAATGCCGGCCGCGTTGATGTCTTCGTCGCCCAATTGGATCGGGCCGGATTCCGGCGCCTCGGCGGCTTCCTTGGACTCATCGCTGGCCTTGCTTGCAGAGGGTGCGGCATTCTCGGCCGCCGGCTTGGTTTCGGTCGAGGGTTCGTGTTGGCTACAGCCGGCAAGGACGAATACGATGGCCACGGAGGCCGTCAGGAGGGAGATTCTGGTCATCGGGCTTGCTCCAGCGGAAGCTTCAGCGGTCGATCTGAGGGTATGGAAGGCCAGCCGGCCGCCTGCTCCAGGGCGATGCGGGTCTGGACGAATTCGCCCAGAGCGTCGAGATAGTCGCGGCGGGCGTCCAGGACCTGGCGATTGACGAGCAGCAACTGCAGCAGGCCGACCTCGCCGGCCCGATAGGCGGTCGTGGATAGGCGCCGGTTGTCGTTAAGGGCCGGCAGCACCGAGTCGGTGAGGCGTTTGACCCGCGCCTGCAGACTACTCAGGCGTTGCCAGAGGGTGCGCACCTGGGCATCCACGTCGCGCAACGCACTCTGGCGTTCGATCTGGGCCTGGGACAGTTCGGTTGTCGCCCGGCCAATGCCGGCGGCGTTGCGCCGGAACAGCGGCAAGGGCACGGAGACGGTAAGGCGGGTGAAGTGCTCGCGGGCGTCGTAGGGCGCTTCCTGCCCGGCAGACAGACCGACGGTCACGTCGGGAAAAACGGCCGCCCGTTCCAGGTCGAGGCGGCTGCGGGCCGCCTGTTCGCGCTGTCCGAGAGCCCGCAATTGCGCTCGCCCGGCGGCGGCCGCGAGAAGCGATTCCAGCGTATACGCCGGCGCTGTCGCGCTCAATTCCCCACTGGCTTCGGGCAGGCGGTCGGCGGGCAACTGCAACACCGCGGCCAGTTCGGCGCGGGCCTGCAGCAATTGTTCCGACAGGGCGGCGAGCTGGTTGCGGCCGCGTTCGGCTTCGACGGTGGCGAGGTTGCCGTCGAGCCGGCTGTCCTCGCCGGCGGCCACCCGTTTGCGTACCGCCGTGGCAGCTTCCTCGACGGCGGCCAGGGCTTCGCGCTCGGTGTCGATGCGCCGTTGTAGCACCAGCACCCGGGTGAACCGTTGCTCGACCTCGGCAGCGACATGACGCCGCATCTCCTCGATGCCGGCCTGGGTGGCGGCCAGTTCCCGCTCGGCTGCTTCACGGCGGTAGCCGGCCTGACCGGCGATTTCGAAAGTCTGGGCGAGGCCGACGGACTGCTCGTGGAAGTGAGCATCCGTCTGGCCGGACTGGGCGGCGCGGCGGCGGGTCTGGTCGGTGACGATCTGGGGATTGTTGTAGAGGAGGCCGGAAGCATCCCGGACTTGGCCCTCTGCCGCGTCGAGACTGGCCCGGGCGGCCCGCAACGCCGGGTTGGCGGCTTCCGCGAGGCGCCGGGCCTCGTCGAGGGTCAAGGGGCCGGCAGCCTGAGCGGCCCCCATGGCAAGGAAAACTCCCGCCAAAATGCCGAGGCCGCGCATTCTGATGCGCACCCCGGCGCAAATGCCGAGCAACATGAGACAAACCTTTCAAGCAGGGTGACGACGGCCGCTGCCGGCCGTCGAGGAGGTTCAGCGAATCAGGCTTGAGAGGCGTGGCGAGGGGGACGGAAGGGGCCGTCCTGCGGGTGGGACGGGACGATCACCCGACAATCGGTTTGAGGAACGTCCCCGACGAAGGGAAGGCTCGCAGAAGCGACGGCGCAGTTGAGCGCCATGAGCAGGGACTGAGCATGGCAGCCCTGGTTGCAGTGTTTGTCGGCTGGCGCATGTTTGGCTGCGCTACCGATGTCGATGATGCGGATGTCCTCGGACAAGGCATCCGCCACCGCCTCCGCGCTGACGCTCCAAAGCGAGGCGCTGACCAGGCAAAAGGCCAGCAGCATCGCAAGCAAGGAGCGGAAGCGGGAACGGCGACTCATGGTTGAAAATTATTCCTATTTGGCGAAGCGCCGTCAATTTAGGGGACAGGACGCCCTGTCAGCGCATCCACATGTACTGCTGGTGCTGCATCATGTGGTCCATCATCATCTGCTGCATGCCCATGTACCGGTCCATCATGTACTGGCGCTGCTTCATCTGCTCCGGGGTAAGCTTCGAATAGTCTTGCCATCCCATCATCGGCCCACCCATCATCATGTGGCCGCCCATCATGTGCCCCCCGCCCATGCAACAGCCCATCGTCCCCGGCCCCATGCTGTGCATCATCTGCATGTTGTTCTGCATGGTGGTCCAGTGCTCCTGGAGCAGCTTCTGCCGCTCCTGCGGATCCTGGGTCTGGCGGATCTTGTCCATCTGCTCCTGCATCTTCTTCATGTTCTCCTGGACCTGGGCCATCTGCTTGTCGAATTCCGCCGGACTGGGCGCCGCCGGCTTCGTGGCAGCACCTCGGTCGGGAGAACCTGCTGGTTGTGCCTGAGCAGGGATGGCGGCAAACAGGGCAGCGGACGTCGCAACGGTTAACATCGTCTTCTTCATGGTCGTTTCTCCTTAACGCGGGTTACACACACGGCAGTCCCGAATGGGACGTGCCATGGAATTCCTTCGCTGTCATGAGACATGCCGCGGAAAATTTCATTTCCTCAGCAACCGCAAACCGTTGGCCACCACCAAGAGGCTCGCGCCCATGTCCGCAAACACCGCCATCCACATGGTCGCTTGGCCGATGAAGACCAGACCGATGAAAATGGCCTTGATCCCCAGGGCGAGCGCGATGTTCTGCCGCAGGACGGAGGCCGTCCGACGCGAGAAGCGAATGAACAGTGCGATCTTGCGCAGGTCGTCGTCCATCAGCGCCACGTCGGCCGTCTCGATGGCGGTGTCGGTGCCGGCGGCCCCCATGGCGAAGCCGATGTCGGCGCGAGCGAGCGCCGGGGCGTCGTTGATACCGTCGCCGACCATGCCAACTTGGCCGGCGGGCGAGCGCAGGGAATCGATGGCGGCGAGCTTGTCCTCGGGCAACTGGTTGCCCCTGGCATCCGTGATGCCGACCTGGGCTGCGATGGCTTCGGCCGTATGGGGATTGTCGCCGGTGAGCATGACGACCTTTACGCCGAGACTGTGCAGTTCGGCGACCGCCTGGCGGCTCCAACCCCGCACCGTGTCGGCAACGGCGAATATCGCCAGCACTTGCGTTTCATCCGCCAGCAACACGACCGTCTTGCCCTGGCGCTCCAGAGCATCGAGCCGGTTCTCTAGCACCGGCGAACAGAGTTTCAATTCCTCAATGAGGCGGTGGTTGCCCAATTGGTACAGCCGCCCCTCGATTTGTCCTCGGACACCCCGTCCCGGAATGGCGGCGAAGTCCTCCACTTCCCGGACGGGAATGCCGGCCTCATTTGCCGCCTGGGCAATGGCCAGGGAGACCGGGTGGTCGGAGCGGCCGGCGAGGCTGGCCGCAAGGCTGCGGACCGCCCCGTCATCGCCATCGGCCAGACGCTCGAAGTCGGTCTGTTCGGGTCGGCCGTGGGTCAGCGTCCCAGTCTTGTCGATAGCCAGCGCCGTCAGTCGGCGCCCCGCCTCCAGATAGGCCCCGCCTTTGACGAGGATGCCGTGGCGGGCGGCGGTCGCCAGCCCACTGACGATGGTCACCGGCGTCGAAATGACCAAGGCGCAGGGGCAGGCGATAACCAGCAGCACCAGCGCCCGGTAAAGGGCATCGAACCACGGCAGGCCATGTACGAGGGGCGGCACGATGGCCATACCAAGGGCCACCACGAATACGGCTGGCGTATAGACGCGGGCGAACTGATCGACAAAGCGTTGTGTCGGCGCCCGCGAGCCCTGGGCTGCCTCGACCGCATGGATGATCCGGGCGAGCGTCGAATTCGTGGACGTGGCGGTTACGCGGTACTCGAATGACCCGCTCAGGTTGATGGTACCGGCGAATACCGGGTCGCCTGCGGACTTCTCGACCGGCAGGCTTTCGCCCGTGATGGGCGCTTGGTTGAGCGTAGAAGCACCTGCCACCACGACCCCATCGAGCGCAATGCGCTCCCCAGGGCGCACGCGCACCCGGGCATCCAGGGGAACCGCGCCGGCTGCCACCTCGATCCATTGGCCCTCGGCCTGGCGGACGGTTGCCGTCTCCGGGGCGAGCGCCATCAGGCCCCGGATCGCGTGGCGTGCCCGGTCGAGTGACTTGGCCTCGATAACTTCAGCCAAGGCGAAGAGGAACATCACCATGGCTCCCTCGGGCCACTGGCCGATCAGGAATGCGCCTGTCACCGCAAGGGACATGAGGGCATTCATGTTGAGATTGCGGTTCCGGAGGGCGATCCAACCTTTCTTGTAGGTGGGCAGGCCGCCGATCAGGATGGCAAGAACGGCCAAGATCGCTTCTGCCGTATGGTCGCCGCCGTCGAACCAATGCACAACCTCGGCGGTCGTCGCCAACAGGCCCGACAGGGCGAGCGGCCACCAGCGGGTCTTCTCGGAGGGACTTGGTTCTGCATGGCCACCAGGACCGCTTTGCACGACCGCTTCCATGCCCAGGGAACGGATTGCATCGATGGCAGGAGCCAGGGCTTCCGGCGTATGGGTCAGCGTCAAGGTGCGCTGTATGAGGTTGAAGTCGAGCGCGCCGATCCCTTCGATACCGGCCAGCTTGCTACGAATCAGGGCTTCCTCGGTGGGGCAATCCATTTTGGCAATGGCGAGGATCGTGCGTGCCCCGTCGGCAATCGTCGGTGCCGGGGCAGCCATCGTTTCCGGTTGTGCTGTGCAGCCGCAGGTTTTGGAGGCGCATGCGTTCATGGCGGGAACTCGGGGGCTTGTCTGGACATTTCTCAATTTCACATCCTCTAGTTACTATAGAGTCAAGGTCTTTTGAGGAGAACCGCATGCAGCCGAGCGTCAAAATCGGGGAATTGGCGAAGCGGACAGGTTGTCCCATCCAAACGATCCGCTACTACGAACAGGAAGGTCTGCTGCCTGCACCAGTCCGTTCTGACGGGAACTTTCGTCTCTATACCGAGCAGCATGCCGAGCGGCTGTCCTTCATCCGTCGCTGTCGGTCGCTGGGGATGACCCTCGACGAAATTCGCGTCCTGCTGGGTTTTCACGACGCGCCCGAGGCCAATTGCGAAGCGGTCAATACACTGTTGGATACCCATATCAGCGACGTTGCCGCCCGCATCGACGAGCTACAGCATCTCCAACAACAACTGCGGGCGTTGCGCGGATCGTGCGGGGCCTCCCGGCAGGCCCGGGATTGCGGGATACTTAACGGGTTATCTCATTCGCATACTGACACTGACGATGTGCGCAACGGACAGGCTAAGCGCTAAACGGAGTCAGTTGCACTAGGGTGAAGGCTTTCCAACTGCCGCCCTACATGGTCAGCGTTTTCCTTAGCGGCCACCCGTTTTTACGAGGGCACACTCAAAGAAAAGCCTACTTTCACGCGGATTCCGGCCGGAATTCCGGGAGGACGTCATCTCGTAAGTGCTGGCTGAGCAGGCCGGCATTGGGATCAGGGCCGTCGCACTCGGATGTCATAGATGGGTTTTCATGGCAGATTGCCTAAATTTTGAGCAACTTTCCCGCGCAAACAGCTTCACTCTGCGAACTCCACATCAAGTTTCAACTGGCCCGAATCAAGTTTTCCCGGATTTCTATGCGAAGTGGCAATTTTGGTAGGTGTTCCAGCCCAATTAACCCACGTGACATGCGATTCATTGAAATGACATCCGAGTGCGGAAGCCCTGGGTCTGACCCCGCTTACTCCTGCGCCGCAGAACCTCTCGCTGCTCAAAAAGATGGTGCTCAACCTGATTCGTGCCGACACCTCCGACACCGCCAAGGCCAGCCTGCGACGAAAGCGCAAGCGTGCGGCCTGGGACGACGATATACGGATGGCCATGCTCGGGATCAAACCGTTATGACTTCCGAGTGCGACGGCCCTGGCATTGGGATGAGGCACATGATGGCCTGTAAAATCCAGCCCTTGCATTGTTTTGGCAGCGTAGCCGGGATAGACATTTATGCCTCTTATTACTTTGAGCAAATTGGAGTTGGCTTTTGGTCACTGGCCGCTGCTGGATGGTGCGTCATTGGTTATGGAAAAGGGGGAACGAATCGGGTTAATTGGTCGTAATGGAACAGGAAAATCAAGCATGCTGCGGATTATTGCAGGCGAGATTCATGCAGATGCGGGAGATGTTTGGCGCCAGCCTGGCCTGCAACTGGCGTACGTCCCGCAGGAGCCCGTATTCAAGCCTGGTCACACGGTGTTCGAGGCAGTGGCTGAGGGCGTCGGCGATGCCCACCGATTGCTCGCCGAATACCACGCCGTGTCCCACCGTGTCGGCCATTCCGCCGAGGCGGCTGACCTCGCCGAACTGGATCGGCTCAGCCACGAACTGGAAGCAGCCGATGCCTGGCGTCTCAACAGCCGGGTGGAGGAGACGCTGGGTCGTCTCGATTTGCCCTCCGACACGCAGGTTGATGCTCTCTCCGGCGGTCAGAAGAAGCGCGTGGCACTGGCCCGAGCCTTGGTTGGGGAGCCGGAACTCCTGCTGCTCGATGAGCCCACCAACCACCTCGATTTCGAGGCGATCTCCTGGCTCGAAGAACTGCTAAACGGCTTCACCGGTGCGCTGTTCTTCATCACCCACGACCGCCGTTTTCTCGATAATGTCGCCAACCGCATCATCGAGTTGGATCGCGGACAGTTGCGCGAGTATCAGGGCAACTTCAGCGCCTACCAGCAGAAGAAGGCAGAACAGATCGAGGTCGAAGCAACTCACAATCGCAAGTTCGACAAGTTTTGGAAGCAGGAGGAAGCCTGGATACGCAAGGGCATCGAGGCGCGCCGTACCCGAAACGAGGGGCGCGTACGGCGGCTTGAGGACCTACGGCGACAGCGCGCCGCGCGCCTGGAGCGCGTGGGCCAGGTAGGCTTCGTACTCGATGCTGGCGAGCGTTCCGGCAAACTGGTCGCCGAGTTGGAAGGGGTGAGCCATGGTTTCGGTGGTCGCTGCCTGATCAAGGACCTCTCGCTTACCGTCATGCGTGGCGACAAACTTGGCCTCATCGGCCCGAACGGCTGCGGCAAGACCACGCTTATCCGCCTTATCCTCGGCGAACTCAAGGCCGACTTTGGCCGTATTAACCAGGGCACCCAACTGGAGGTGGCCTACTTCGACCAGTTCCGTAACCAACTCGACGACGAGAAGACCCTGATCGACACTATTTCACCGGGCTCTGATTACGTGGAGATTGCCGGTCACCGCCAACATATTGTGAGCTATCTGGAAGGATTCCTGTTTCCGAGCGAGCGTGCGAGGGCCAAGGTTTCTGCCCTGTCTGGAGGCGAGCGTAACCGCTTGCTCCTGGCCCGGCTTTTCGCCCGGCCCGCCAACCTTCTG
This sequence comes from uncultured Methyloversatilis sp., assembly GCA_964555165.1. Classification (GTDB taxonomy): domain Bacteria; phylum Pseudomonadota; class Gammaproteobacteria; order Burkholderiales; family Rhodocyclaceae; genus Methyloversatilis. The sequence continues at coordinate 76,684 of CAZKRN010000016.1, forward strand.
GTGCTGGACGAACCCACCAACGACCTCGACATCGATACGCTCGAACTGTTGGAACAATTGCTGCAAGACTACGCTGGCACCGTCATCCTCGTATCGCACGACCGTGCCTTTCTGGACAACGTGGCCACGCAGTCCTTGTGCTACGAGGGCGAAGGTCGATGGCTTGGAATTGCCGGCGGTTATGCCGACTGGCAGGACTATCGCGCCCGACAAGCCGCTCCATCCAAGGCTAAGGTTGAAAAGCCGAAAGAAGCACCTGTGGCGGCCGCGAAAACGGATAAACCCAGAACCAAACTCTCCTACAAGGAAGGTCGTGAACTTGAGGCGATCCCGGAACGCATCGAGGCTTTGGAGCTGGAGCAGGCCGAGCTGAACGAACGACTCGCCGACCCCACCCTCTACCGCGAAACGCCGCAAATCGTGTCGGAATTGAAAGCTCGGCTCGATACGATTGAGGTCGAACTTCTGGATTTGCTGGAGCGCTGGGAGGTGCTGGAGAAGCTGCGTTCTGCGTAAGCCCCATCCGAGCCTGGCAAACTCAGAACGATGATTCAGCGTTGGGCCCAATTCGGGGCTCCGCCCCAAACCCCGCGCTCGCCGCGTGGCAACCGGGGTGGGTTAAAGAAGCAACCCACCCCAGCAGCCAATAGCGTGGTCGCTTCGTCGTCGTCAAGGGCTTTCGCGGCATAAACGGGTGCCCTCCCGCTATGCGGGTCCCTCCCATTTATTCCACGACCCTTGACCCCGCCTCCGCTTTTCACAAAGCAAATGCAGTCGTCCTCTCGGCTCGCCGGGCCACCGCCTCGACAAGCCGCTCCTGATCCTCGACATTGAGCAGGACCAATTCGCGGCCCCGTGTGATGCCCGTGTACAGCCATTCCCGGGTCACCAGCGCACCATCATCCGCCATCAGAACAACCGTGGCGGCGGCGCTTCCCTGGGCCTTGTGGCAGGTAATAGCATAGGCCAGATCAACATCTGCCTCCGCTTCCTCCGGCAAGTCACTCGGGCTGTTTTCGCCGTCGAAGTGGATCTGGACCCGCTCGCCGGCGATGTCGATTACCGTTCCGAGCAGCCCATTGAAGAGACCATGCTTGTACCTATTCTGCGTAATAATGATCGGGTCACCCACCGCCACGGTGGCAAGGGGCCCGAGCCGACGGGTTGGCGTGGCATCATTCCGCCGCTTCATGGCCTCGCAGTGGTTCCATTCGTCAACGGTCTGCCGGCGAGCTGCGATCAGCATGAAGTCATCCGTGCGCGCCAACCTGGCCAGGCGTTGCGAATCGATCAGGAACACGCCCTTGGCTTCCCCATTCCAGGCCGGCAGGACCGGGGCATTGCCACTCCTGATCTGCCGTGCAACCAGAGGAATTGCGCTGTCCTCTGCCTGGCGCAGCACCTTGGTCAGCGTTGCCACACGCGAACCCTCTGCGACAAGGTCGTGGAATACCTTTCCAAACGCCACGGGGAACAACTGACCGTCGTCGCCGGCAAGCAGGATGCGCACCCCCTTGGGCAGGAGCTTGAGCAACTGGTAGAAGGTGGGGGTATCCATCATGCCCGCCTCATCGATAACCAGTAGGGTTCTGCTGTTGAATTCCACCTCGGGTCGGCGCCCGTTCTGCGGGTTTTCCTCGTAGGCGGCCTGCTGCTCCAGCATGCCGATCAGCCGTGCCAACGTATGCGCCAGACGAGGCGCGTCGTGGGTCGAAGCCCCGCGCGAAAGCTGCAGCGCTGCCTTGCCTGCCAAGGCGCCAAACACCACGTTGCCACGTTGGCGCTCCCAAATGTAGGCCAGCACCTTCATCACTGTGGTCTTGCCGACGCCGGCACCGCCTTGCAGCACTCCAAGCGGCAAGCAGATGAGCCGGCGCAACGCGCCGGCCTGCTCGACGGTCAGGTGCAGTTCGCATGCCATCTCGGCATCGCGGATCAATTGGTCGAGTCGCTGTTCGTCAGGGATGACCAGGCTGGCCGGGGTCGCCTCGATGATCCGGAGCATCCTTGCGACCTCGTCCTCAATCCAAGCGGCTCCTGGCGCGCGGAGGAGCTGGCCGCCACGCCTGAGATTACCGATCCCTTCGGCATGGCGAAGCGCCAAGTCGGCATCTACCCCGCGCTTGGTTAGCATCTCGCGCAAGACTGCTTCGGTGACGGCGCTATCTCCATTGGCCAGCAATTCGCGCCAGACGCTTGCAAGCGCACCCAGCAAGCGTGCGGGATGATTGTCGAGATCGGCATCCGGGTGATCCTTGCGCAACAGCAGCTTGCCCACGCGATCCGCCACCTTCCACGAGGTAAGATGAGCGGCAAGATAGGGGTTGCGCAGTAGTCGCTCGATGGCGTCGATGCCTGCACAGAAGCGCCAGAGCTGGTTGGCGACACGTGGTTCGCGCAGCCCGACCTTCTCCAGCATTACAAGGAAGTTGGCCTCGGCGAGCTTGATCTGGTCGGCCGCCGACTTCTCGGCCATGGCAGAGAACAGTTGCGCGGCAATACGTGCTGCGAGCGCCGGCTTGCCCGACTCCAGTACCTCGGCGACCTCGGCCATGCGCGCAGGGTCGTCCAGGACCTCGATGAGATCATGACCGTAGCGTCGCATCAAGCGCTCCGCCCTCTGCGGGCCGACGTTGGGGACGCGCTGGAGGAAGGGTGCCAGCAGGTCTCCAAGTACCGCCCTGCGCTTCATCACCTTGGTTTCGACCTGGCGGTGGACACGACGAAACTTGTCGGTGAAGGTTGCCCATTGCCCCTTAATGGTGAAGGTATCACCCACGACGGGCATCTCACGGCGCCCGAGGTAACGCACGCGCACCTTCTCGCCGACAGGGGTTTCTCCGACGAAGATCGTGCCGTACTCCAGCGTGGAGACCACGCGCGTGACTGTCACTTCGGAGTCGAAGGCAAAGCCGCCGGTCATTGCACTGCTACCCAGATACCGCTTTCGACGGCTTGCAATCGAGCACGCAGCCGACCAACTTCGGCCTTGGATGCCTCCAGTTCGGCTGAAAGTGTGCGGATGCGCTCCAGTAGCTCCTGCTGTGCAGCCACGGCTTCCACCGCCGCCTGGGATGACTCTTGAACGCTCTTCGCTTGCCGAATCAAGCGCTCCTTGATCGCCTTGTCCGCATCCGTCTGGTTGACCCGCGACCCAATGGTCAGCACCCCCTGCCCCTCGGCGATGCAGTTGATGAGGTCGGTCAGCTCCTTGCGCTCGTAAAGATATTTCTCCTGGGTTTGCTTGAGGCCAATCGCTTCGGCCAAGGCCCGCACATTGACCTTGCCGTCCGGCGTCACCGGTAGGTTCGGCGTGGCAGCATCACCTTGCGCGAGGAATTCGGCCTCTCTTTGGTCGAGATATTCCTCAAGGCGAGCCTTGATACCCGGTATCACAGAAGGGCGTGGCATCAGGATTTTCCTCCCTTGGGGAAAGGCTTCACGTTCGACGCACCGGCGAGGCGCAACTGTTCGAGCAGGGCGGCAATCTGCTGTTCAAGTTCCTGCACCCTGGCGAGTGCCTTGTCACGCTCGGCCTCGGCCGCCTGGGTTTCCAGCTCGGCCTTGCAGAGGTTGTCTGCGATCAGGTTGTAGCGTTCCTCCCAGTCCGCCGCCCGCTCCTTGTACTCGCGGCGCACACGTTTCGTCCCTATCGTCTCGGTTTTCCGAAGCTTTTCGAGCCATAGGTCAACCTCCTCAGCGAGTGCTTTCTGCTTCGGGGTGAACAAGGTTGTCAGGCTAATGCCGGCCCGGCGCGCAAACTCGTTCTTGCTCAGCCTGCCTTTGGCATGGGGGTAGATGCCATCGTTGGCTTGGATTTCGGCCATGATGGTTTCCATAGCCGTCCTGACCTTGCGTTCCACCTCGGCTGTTCGTGCCTCGCCGCGCTTGCGTGCAGCCTCCACGTATCGGTTGGTCATACAAGCGCCTCCCGGAAGCTACGAATGTCGTGATGGTTGCTGTACTGGGCAGCGATGTCCCCGAAACGCTGCAGATCCCTGTCCAGGTCGGTAACTGTGCGGGACAGCAAGATCAGGTCGTTCTCTGCGAGAGCGCGCCGGCCATGGTCGATCAGCACCTCGATGACTTCGAGGACATCCCGCCGGGCGGTTTCGTCCTCCACACGGTTTTCACAGCTGGAATCGCAGGTGCAGGGGCCAGATTTGCGAGCGGCGGGTTTGAGGCAGATCACGCCGGGTGCCGTGATGCGCCAGTAGCGGCCATTGACGGTCATGACGCGCGCCAGTTCGTATGCGTCTTCGGCATCCCACTCCTTACCCTGGCGGTGCAACTCCTGCTCATACTCGGCGACCATCTTCGTGAGACGAGGCATGGCGCCACCGCCGTGGCCACCGTAGGGCGTGGATCCAGGATTGTGCAAGGAAGCATGGATGTCCTCGATGAGCCCCTTGGCCCGCATGATGCGTAGCTCGTTCTCCACCTTGAGAATTTCCGCCTGGATGGCCTTATCGGCCAGGATGTAATGTAGCGTCATCGCAATATCCTTATGGCCCAGTAGCTTTTTGAGGATGCGAGGAGAATCGACTGCGGCGATGGCTACGTGACCTTGCCCTCGAATTCCGTATCCCTTAACTGGACTAAAGACTGGCTTGGC
>CAZKRN010000017.1:0-78631 GCA_964555165.1 uncultured Methyloversatilis sp.
ACGGTGTTCGGCTGCGTGAGCGAGCACGGCGTGCCGATGGCCGGCTTCGATCACGAGTTCACCACCGGCGCGCTGTTCGGCACCGAGGCGCAGGCCTTCATGCTCGGGCACATCCACCGGCATCAGGCATGGGAACAGGAGAGCAGGGCAGGCCGGCAGTGCATCGCCTATCCCGGCTCAATAGGTCGTTTTCACTACGGCGAGGAAGGCGAGAAAGGGTTCCTGCTGTGGGACGTTGATGCCGATCAGGCGCGCTGCAGGCTGGAGCCCACGCCCGCGCGCCGAACCGTCGACATCGTGTTCGACGGCAAGCCCGACCTCGATGCCCTGAGAGCGGCGATCGCGCGGCAGGACCTCGCCGGCGCGTTTGTGCGCGTGCGCTGGACCGTCGCCGACGAAGATCGCCACGAGGTCGACCGGGCGGCGATCGAGCGGCTGCTGACCGGGGCGGCGCAGATCAAAATGGAGGGGCGGATCGTCCCCGTGGTGCGCACGCGGGCGGTGGGAATCTCGCAACTGGCGAACCTGCCGGACAAGGTGCGGGTATGGGCGCAGGTGACTGAGGCGCGGACCGAGCCGTTGCTCGCGTGCCTTGAGGCGCTCACAACGCAGACCCCAGAGGAGATTGCGGACGGTTTGCTTCGTAGGGCCGGAGATACGATGCCACGGCTAGCATGCGATGGAGATGCAAATCTGCAGAGTGTTCGGCCTCTGGAACGGAATGGCCAAGGACGAGCGCGAGCCGGCGCCTCTGGATTGTTCTGAACCAGCGGGAGAGTGCTGCGTGCGTCTAAGCTTATGTTGTCGACGTCGCGTAGCCCAGAAACTCCTCGACGGGCGATCGGGCTGCATCCCAGCGACGCACGGCCGCCCGTGGTCTTTCGCGGTATCCAGCAACGGTCAAGTATAGCCGTCGCTTTGCGCGGGAGATTCCCACGAAGAACGCTGACCGCTCATCGGCGCGCTTGCCAAAGAACGCTTGTTCCTCAATGCCCAGCAGGATGACGCTATCGAATTCTAGGCCTTTGCTCTTGTGGATTGTCATGATCCGCACGGCGCTGTCCTCGGAGAACCGTGACAAAGCACCCACCGCATCCGAATCGAGGGCAAGTAGTTCAGTGATACGGTCTACCGTCTGCGCGATGATTTCGTCCAGCCGGCCGCCGCGTTCGTAGTCAGCTGAGAGCGCTGCGATAGCTTCCCGGCCCAGCAGGCTGAGGAACTCATTTGCGAGCTTGCTCAGGGCGGCGGACTCGTACATGGCGGAGCCCCCTCGGCGCACCTGAGTGCGGGTGCAATCGATATGGCGGTTCCACCGGGCGCGCTGCTCGTAGGCAGCATCGTCGTCCAGCCCTGTCGCCAAGAGCGCATCCATCAACCGACCGTAGGCATCCGGCTCCCGCTCGCTCACTACCACGGCAAGAAAATCGACGATGAGACGTGCCGCCGGTTCGACAGACAGATCCTGCAGGTTCTGCTCGTCGCGGAACGGGACATTGCGGCGGCTCAGCTCCGCCATCAAGCGATCAGCATAGAGATTCGGTTGCTTGGATACCAACACGGCAATCTCCGAGGGCGGCAGGCCCTCGTCATTCATCCATCCCTGAATCATCTCGGCCAGAGCTTCCGCTTCGTCCTGACTGTCCTGGAATTCGAGGATGTCAACGAAACCGCCTGGCCCTGCCAGTTCTGCGTCGGCTACTGCGGCACTGAGGTCCATGACTTTGACCATGGCGTTCTGCATGCGGCGCAGGCGTGGCAGCGAACGAAAGTTCTGGTAAAGGTTGAGGGGAAGGGCATTGAAATCTTCGGCAAAGGTCTGGAATACCCCCTCCAGCGCGCCGGCCCAGCCCATGATTCGTTGCTTGGTGTCGCCGACCGCGGTCAGCGGAATGCCGGTGCCGAAGAAAGCAGTCCGGATGAGCTGGTATTGCGTATCGGTACAATCTTGGAATTCGTCGAGGAAAACGTGGCTGTAGGTCTGTCGTACAGCGTTGCGTGCCACGGCACTGGCCTGCAGGATCTGGACGGCCAGGGGCACCATGTCTTCGAACTCGATCTGGCGTCGCTGGACCCTCGGTGACCCGACCGAGTAGTCGGCATCGAGTGCGTCCCTACCGGTCAGTACCGGACGGAAGCGGTCGATCAGACGCTTGGCGAAGGCGTGAAAAGTGTGGCTGTCCAGCCGTGCCGCGAGTGCCGAGCCACAACGCCGGCGCACCCGATCCTTGAGGTTGCGGGCAGCGTCGACTTTGAAGGAGATCGCGAGGATGCGCTGCGGGTAGCGGCAAGTTCCGGTTCGCAGCAGGAAATCAGCGCGCTGTGCGAGCATCTCGGTTTTGCCGGCGCCTGGCCCGGCCGTCAACGCCAAACTGCGCTCGGTTTCACGGGCGGCGGCGAGCGCGTTGGGTTCCAACTTCAGGCCGTCGGACGGATGCCAGCGGTCGGGCTTGATCATTCCGGCAGTTCCGCCAGTTTGGCTTTGACCAGGTCCAATAGGCGATCGATGGAGCCGGGTATGTCGAAGTCCAGCACAGCATCGTCCAGCGCTGCTAGCGCCTCCAAATGAACAGCCGGTTTGCTACCCAGTTTGAAGCGACGATGGTAGGCATCGAAGTATCGCTGCTCTTCTTCGGTGTACTGGCCGGCGTCCCCGTGGCTCTTGCCGAGCACCGCAACAATGGTTTCGTCAGCAGGATCGTCCAGCTCTGCGTCTTTGATTTCGTATGCGGTCGGGAACTGGCGAAGCATCGCGAAGTCGAGATCGAGCGGCGAGGAGAAGAAGACCCCTGCTGATTCCAAGAACTTCAGCCACCCCTGGCCGTTTTCGGACTTCAGCAATTCCTGGTCCCCATTCCATTTCGGGAAGCCATCGAGATGCTTGGGTGCGAGATCGCTCTTGATGGTTGGAAATTTGAGCAACTGCTGAATGACATATCGGACGCGTCCCCAGCCGCCCTGATGGCGCCCCAGGTCCAGGTCCAATAAGGTCACCTGAGGAATGTCCAGGCCATGGAGCAGGCGCCAGAAATGGTTCACGTGGCGACCGCCCAACGGTACGACGGAGATCGAGGCATCGTCTTCGGCGAGCCCTTTGGCCTGCAGCAGACGCGGCAGGACGATCTCTTCGCTGTCCCCTTCCCCGAGGATGACCAACCGGGAAAAATACAGCTCTGGGAAAGCCTGGACCGCTTCGCGCACGAACTTGTGAGCATCATCGGTGGCGTCCGGCAGGATGATCGACTTGACTACGGTCTGCCGGTCCCCATTGAGGCGCAGGTAGCGGATGTTCTCCGGCGGCACGCGTTTTAGCAGCGACGGCGCGTGGGTGGCGACGAGGGCTTGTGCGTCGTGGTGGCCCGCGAAGGCGGTCAATGCCTTGATCACCCGGCCGAGGTAATGGGGCGACAGACTGTTCTCGGGCTCTTCCATCGCCACCAGGGTGAAGACGGCGGGCCTGAGCTTATCGACGTCGAATGCATCGAGCTTGCCGTCCAGTACTTGGCGGCCGATTTCCTGGATGGACAGCACCAGCGAGACATAGAGCAAGGATTGCTGACCGTCGCTCAGGCGCGAAAAGTCGACCATCGGCTCGCCATGTCCCGGCGTGAATCCTACCGTCAGATGGCGCAGCAGGTTGTCGATCTCGTTGCGCTCGAACGAAACGCAGGGGCTCGCGTAATAGCTTCCCTTGTGCAGGACTTGCCATTGGGCGGACAGCTGTTCTCCGAGGCCGCCGACCGCCGCATTTCCGGCCAATGCCTCGCTGATGTCCTGGGTGAGACCGGCGATTTCATCTCGTTCGGCCTGCCAGTTGGCAGCGCGCAAAGCACGGCCCAATAGCGAGTTGGCCGCGTAGGAGATATGGTCGGTTGGATCTCGTCGGGCGGGAAGGTAATGTACCTGGATTGCATTGCGGTCATGCTTCTGCACCGCTACCGTTTTGGTCGGAACGCCGTCGTCGTCGACCTGAAGCACATAGTGCATGGTCTCTTCGATATCTCCATCCTCGTCCATCTCGGCGGCCAAGCGGAACCTTATCCGGGGAACCCCGTCGGCGGACTCCAGTTGCATGTGCGCGAAATGGCCGGGTATGGTGGCATGTTTGCCCTTTGGCGCCATGAGTTCGGGAAACTCGAATTGCGCTTCGATCCACAGCGTCAGTAATCCGAGGTCGCCATCAGCAAGGTCGGCCGAGGTGACGTGAAAATCGCTTCGCCGTATCCGCCGCAACGTTGGGTCTAAACCGAAGAGACGGGCGAGTGCCTGCAGTACAGCCGTCTTGCCGGCCCCATTGGGACCGAGCAGAAAGCTCATGGCTGCCAAGTCGATAACGGTTGGCGTCGGGCCGAAGGATTGGAAATTGCAGATCCGCAGTTGTGTGAGCTTCACGCTGTCCCCGAGCTGATCATATATTTTGATTGCATTGTAATCAGCGATGCCACCGGGACCAAAGTGGTCCTTGCGGGGGCAGGGGCCGCCGGAGCCGGTTGAAGCGGGGCAGGGCGGGAGGAGACTAGGTTGTCGTCATCTCTCAGTGGAGTAACACCATGCAACCTCTTTCCCTCACTCTCAAAGGCTTTCGCGGCATCCGCGATGGCCTGGGACGCGATGTCCTGACCCTGGATTTCGAGCGAATGGCCGATGGCGCCGAACTGGTCGCCATCGTCGGCGCCAACGGGCGTGGCAAGACCACCGTGATGGACAACATGCACCCGTATCTCACGATGCCCTCACGGGCCGGGGCAGCGGGTCCAGGCGGCTTCTCCTACTACGACCACGTCTGTCTGCCCGAGAACGAGAAAGACCTGATCTGGGCGCACGACGGCCGTAGTTACCGCTCGCAGGTCGTGGTCCGGCTCAACGGCCGGCGCAAGACCGAAGCCTTCCTGTTCATGCTCGCCTACGATGGTGCGTGGAAGCCCATGGCGCTCGACGACGGCACCGTGTCCGACGGCAAGGTGGACACCTATACCCGCTGCGTCGAGAGCATCTGCGGTAGCGCCGACACCTTCTTCACCTCGGTGTTCTCGGCACAGGGCAAGCGGCAGTTGAGCACCTACCGCAATGCCGAGATCAAGACCCTGATGGCCGATCTGCTCGGGCAGGAGGAGATCCGGGCCCTCGGCCAGAAAGCAGCCGAGACGGCGCGTCTCCTCAAGACGGGCCTCGCGGCGATCCGGCAGGAACAGGCCTCGCTGGACGAGGAAGCGCAGCGGATCGAGGGCGAACAGCGGCGGCTCGACGGCGCCCAGGCTCGCATCGCGCAAAGCCTGTCGATCCGACAGGCGACCCACGCCGAGCAGGAGTCGGCGCGAACCCGGCATGCTCAGTTGATCGCCGAGCGAGAGCAGGCGCAAGGCGTGGAAGCGCGCCGGCGACAACTTCAGGGCGAATGCCAAGCCGTGATCCAGACCGGCAAAGAGGTCATCGAAGCCTCGCAGGCACAGGATCGGGGCGAGCAACAGCGGCTGGAACGGCTGGAGCAGCGTATCGCCCAGCGTCTCGGTCAGGAGCGCAACCGCCGGCAGGTCTTGCAGAACCAGCGCCGGCAGTGCCTCACCTTGCTGGCGGGGGCGCAAGCCGTGCGGCATGGAGAGCGCCGTCTACCGCTGGCTGAGCGGCTCTCCTCGCTAAGATCGGCGCAGGTCGCAACTTGGCGAGAGCAGGTTCATGGCCTGACCCAGTGCGAGGTAGCGGCGCGGATGGCCGAGCAGAAATTGTCCGGGATCGAGCGCGAGGCCGGGCAGGCGGTGCTCAAGGCCGAGGAGTTGGGGCGGCGCTTCGGACTGACCGGCGAGGTGCCGTGTGCGGGTACCGATCTGCAGGGGCAATGCAAGCTCCTGGGCGATGCGCGGGAAGCCCATGCCCTGATGCCCAGCGCCGAGGGGACGATCCAGCGCCTGGGGCGCGAGAAGTCGACGGTACAGAAAGAACTGGACGCCTTGCGCGAACAGCATCAGGCCCTCGCCGCTGCGCCGCAGGCATTGGCTCGAGCCGAGCACCGGGCCGAGCGTGCCCGGGCGCGTGCCTCGCGGTTTGCGCTGCTGGCCGCCCAGGCCGGCGAAATGGCGTTGGCCCGGACTACGCTGGCTGAGATCGACCAGGAGTTGACGGAACTGGGGACGGCGCCGGGCCCCGATGCCGCGGCTGATCGGCCGGTGGAGACGCCGGAGGAGGCAGCCGAGCGCCAGCAGATCGGCGCGGCACGGCAGGCGATCGCCTACCAGCACGAACAGCAGGCCAAACACTATCGCGCTACGCTGGACCGGCTCAAGCAGGCGCTTGCAGCCTTGCCTGCACCTTATGACGAGCAACGCCTGATCGATGCGCAGACGAGGATGGAACAGGCGGCACAGTCGGTCACTGCCGCCGAGCAGGCCCATCTGAACGCAGTGCGGGATGCCGAAACCCTGGGTGTTCTGATCCAGCAGGCAACGGCCCTGGCCGGCCGCCAGGCACGAGTGACCAGCCGCATCGCTCAGGTCGAAACCGAGTTGGGCAACTGGAACCTGTTCGCCAAGTGCATGAGCAACGATGGGCTGATCGCGCTAGCCATCGATGATGCCGGTCCGGCCTTGTCGGCACTCGCCAATGACCTCCTGCTCGCTTGCTACGGTCCCCGCTTCACGGTGTCGATCCAGACGCTGGTGGAGACGGGAAAAGGCGAACAGAAGGAGGGCTTCGACATCGTGGTGCATGACGGCGAGTCGGGCGAGAGCAAGAGCGTCGGCCTGATGAGCGGCGGCGAACGGGTCTGGATCAACGAGTGCCTGATCCGGGCGGTGGCGCTGTACCTTGCCCAGCATACCGGGCGCCGCTACGGTGCGCTGTTCTCGGACGAGGCCGATGGGCCGCTGGACCCCGAGCGCAAGCGCATGTTCATGGCGATGAAGCGGGAGGTGCTGCGGCTGGGGGGTTACCAGCGGGAGTTTTTCGTGTCCCAGACGCCGGAACTGACCGCCATGGCGGATGCCGTGATCGATATGGATCTACACAGAGAGCCGCACGAAGTCCCGATTGGAGCGTAGTTGGATACAGGATGCCCGCGGTCGGAATGACAGAGCTTCCGCCGTTTGGCCGCCATCGATTGCCGTGGCTTGTCGGGCGCCCCGCCGCTAAAATGTCTGCATGTCGAAAATCCCCGAATCCACGCCTGCATTGAACAGGCTGCGCGCAGCGGCCGGCTTAATCCCTCTTATTGAGGATGGCCTTCGCCAGTCGAAAATCACCGGAGAGAAGGCTTCTTTGATGGCGGAGTTTTGCAGCTGGGCGGCGCAGCAAGCAACGGAAGGCAGCCCGGAGGCCTTACGCCTTGCCGATGACATCAAGTCGGGCTTGGAACGGCTTAAAGCGCTGCTGGCATAGCGGTGGCCGGACGATGCCGGCCGCCGCAACTAACGTGTGGCCCCATTGTAAGAGCTGAATTGACGACTCACGCCTCGGGCTCCTGCAAATCAAAGATCGGCAGACCGTCGATCACGGCCGCTTCGCTATCGAACTTCAGCCAGGCAATACCGGCTTGCTCAGCGACCGTGAAAATCGCGGCCAAATCGGCTTCGGCCGGGATCCGGTAACAGGGGGCACCGACGTAGATGACGCCACCGCTGTCGGTCGGATAAGCGTTGACCGACAGCTCGTCATCGGCCAGTTTCAGGCGGGTGCTTGGGCTCAGATGCGAGATCGATAACGAGGCCAGCGATTCGGCCTGCGCTCGCAAGCTTTCCACGGCGGGCGTTTCCATGCGGTTCTCCTTCCTCTTGATGAGATGTCGACTTGGTCTTGGGACGCGTGCCAGTCTGACGACTGAAGTTCATGCCGCAGTCGCGACAACGGAACCAGCGCAGGCGCCCCAGCGTACCCAACAGCACGCCGTCACCTGCGCAGTGGGGGCAATGTGAACGGGTTTTCACCGGCATGATGGTCCTTTCACCTGGCAGAGGAAGGAGCTCGCCCCTGTGGCGGAGGCGAGTGTGCTGCTCAGGGTCGGACACGGAGCGGTATGCGGGCGGCGCATGGCGCTATATCAACCCACATTCCGCGAACGAGATCACGCGGTCCCCGGCCACGACAAAATGGTCGATGACCCGCACGTCCACCAGGCTCAGTGCCGACTTCAGCGTCTGTGTCAGCATTTCATCGGCCCGCGACGGCTCGGCTTCCCCCGAGGGGTGGTTGTGGGCGACGGCCAGGGCGGCGGCATTGCGAGCGAGCGCTCCCTTGACCACTTCCCTGGGATAGACACTGGTCTGGGTCAGGGTGCCACGGAACAGCTCCTCGGCCTCGATCAGGCGATGTTGGGCGTCCAGGTAGAGTACCAGGAACACTTCGTTTTCCAGCTTCGCGCAGTACAGGCGCAGCCAGTCGCGCAGGATCTGCGGCGAAGTCATCAGCGGACCGTTGCGCATCTGCTCTCGCAGTTCGCGCAGCAGCAGTTCTCGGGCGACGTTCAGGCGATGGGCCAACACGGTGTCGGCAGTGCCGAGCATGCCCATCTGGGCCACGGCATCGCTGACATGCAAGGGGGTGGCGCCCGATGCGCATACCAGGGGCGAGAGCAATTCGCTGACCAGATCGGCGCGGCACAAAGCAGAGAGATTCATGGCGTTCTCCACGAAAGAAAAGCGGAAACGCCGATCCCGAGGGGGACGAGGTCCCCGCTTGGGATGAATGTGCGGACGAATGGATGACATTGGCCGGCACGATGAATGAGGCAGGTATCGACTGCGACGCCGGCCAAGGGCCGGATTCCATCCGACGATGGAATGCATGTATGCCCGATCAGTCTCCGGTATCGGGCGGATGGGCTCAAGGGAGAGGAGGGGATGCCATGTTCAACCGGCTGGAATCCTGTGGGCTTGTGCATGGCGCTTGGGTGGTGGACAGGTGGTGGACTGCGACCGCTCTCCGAGAGCGGCGAGACGGGGCGCGAAAAAGTGCCAGATCGCACTCCAGTGCCACTGGAATGTCAGCCCACCGGCGCCAGACAAATTTCTTGCATCTCTGCCGCAAAACCCGCGACAGGCTTGGACGATTTGGTCAAGATGGGGACTCAACCCCTCTTGCAGAACGACCATGATCCGCCTCGGCTCGCAAATTCGACTCACTCGCCGGGAGATCGAGCGCTTTCGGAAGATCACCGACATCGAGCCGGTGGACATCCGCACGCTCGACGACCTGGATGCCTACATTGCCCGGTGCAAGGCGCACTACTGGGGCGTCTCCCAGGAAACCCGGTTCCTGCACTGGCTCATCGACCGCGAATACGCGCAGTGCCGCCTGGCGGCGTAGCGTGGCAGGTCTTCGGCGGGCCACCGTCTCCCCGGCGGTGCTGTCGGGGAGACGTCGCCTTGTCGATCAACGTCATCGGAATCACTGGAAGAGGCGCGGCTCGATGGTCGCGCCGCGCATGAAAGCGAGGTACGCGCCGGCCTGACCGATGTCCCCGAAACTGGCGACGACCTCACTGCGCCGCAGAACGTCCCAGGGCCGGTCGGCATTGCCCGAAGGCTGGATGCTCAGGTCGGCTTCCCGGTATGCGGCGTGACGGTAGAGGAAATCGCCCGACCTCCAATCGATGATGGCGAGGAGGCAGGCGCACAGGATGGCGGCACCGCCGCATTCTCCGGCCTCGATCAGCAAGGGGACCTTCAGGCTCCCGGTCGAGCGGCTGATTCGGCCGACAACATCATGCTCTTCGAGCCAGGGTTCACCAGTGCGGGTGTCGCCGAGGATCAGTCGGACCTTGCGCTCATGGGTACGACAGGATTCCAGGACCTTGGCGGCCTTCGCATCGGTGCCGGGATCGAAGTAGGTCGTGCGCTTCAGCGGGGACCGGCTCCAGGCCTCGACGGCGTTGCAGTACTTTTCGTAACCGGCGATCGTGGCGTAATCGCCCTCCGCGAACGCCAGGTCGGGCCGGTCCAGCTTGTGGGCGATCTGGTTGGCGTGATCGCGGGCGTTGGCAAAGCCGAGGCAGTTGTAGCCCTCGCCGCACTCGATCACGTAGCGTTGCTGCTCCGCATTGATGCTCACCTTCTTCATTTCGGGTTCCTTTTTTTCGAAATGGCGTGGAACCCGACACCCGCAGGATGTGAGCCCCACGGACGTTGGGTGGTTCGCTGCGCCGGACAGCGGCTGGTGTACCGAAACTGTTGATTCAGGCCGCTTGCACTGCCGGCCAGAAGGCTTGTTCAACGACTATGTCATCGGTGAGGACGACCTGGTCGGACAGCAGGCGGTCCAGCTTGAGCAGCAAGGCGTCCGCGTGCTCCTGGTCATCCGGGTAGAGGGACGGGCGCAGTTTCTCGACCTCCTTCTTGATGAGGCGAAGCTCCGGGACGATGGCGCGCTCAGCGTGCGCTTCGATGGCGTTCAGGATGGCGGTGATGGTGATCATCAATGGCTTCCTTTCATTGCTGGAAAAACGGGGCCGGCATGCCAAGGGCAGATCGGCGGGCGGATTGGGACTCGACGGGGCGCGGATCGCGCATCGGCGGGTCTCGGTGTCAGGCGCGGTCGCCTCGCTGGCAATCGCGGGCGTGCAGATGGGGGTGGGGTCGGAGCGAGCACCGCACGCACCGCTGGGTGAACAGCGGGCGTGGGCGTTCGACGATCCGGATGCGGCGACGGGCTTGCCGCATCACACGACGGGCCGGTGATGGCCCGGCGCTTCTCGGGTCAGGCGGCGCGCGATGCCTTGGTGCCGGACGAGCCCTGGGTTTCGGCGGACGCTGCTGCCGTATCGGCCGCCGGCGAGGTGGCCTGCTGCTCGAAAGCCGCGTGTGCCGTCGCGAACTCGGCCTCTCCGGCCAGGCGGTGCACCTGGGCCACGGCCGGTTCCTTGGCCACTTCAGGCAGGCATTCGACAGCGACGTCGCGGCCGTGCCGCAGACCCGCCTGCAGGCTGCGCCAGGGCTGTACCAACACGCCGTGGCACAGCCAACGGACGAACTGGCCGATCCGTTGGTGGCGTGCCTGACGCGCCTTGTGCCGACGCAGCGACTCCTTGCAGCATAGGTACAACGCCAGATGGGTACGCTTCATTTCCGGATCGGACTCGAGCTGGGCCATGACTTCAGTCGCAATGGCCGGATCACGGCCGACGCGCCGATAGAAGCCGACCCAGGCACGCTCTTCCTCGGTTTCGATGCCGGTGCGCCGGGAGCGAGGACGGGGCTTCTCAAGGGACATGGTGTTTTCTCCAAAGACGAACAGAGGGAACACCTGTCCCCGTTCGGGGAGGCGGTGGACTCCCCGGGGTTGCACGGACATGCGGCGCTGCTAAGCTGAACGCTCACATCCCATGAGGGCCCACACATCATGCTTCGTGCAGGCGACGCGCTACGGTTCACGCCCGACGAAGTCGATGCCTACCGAAAACTCGGTCTCGACTTCGACGGGGCGCGAACACGGGATGACATCGAACAGGCATTGACCCGGTGGACCGGTACGCTGAACGATGAACGTCCCGATCTATTGGAGAAGATCGCCGTGGCAATGGCGAAAGCCAGGGGCATCAAGCTACCCGCGCGTTTGACGCGGGTGCGCTGACGCGGCCTTGTTGCCATTTGCCTCGGCAATCCTCATCCAACGGTCGGCGATCCGGTCCAGGTAGACCAGATCGTCGGCTTCGATCTCGCCCGACTCTCGCAAGCGGGCGATCACCTCCTTGACCAGGGACGGGTCGTCCTTGGCCAGTTGGACCACGGTGGCGGCAATGCGCCGGCGGTAGAGGCCGATCGACATGATCAACCGCCTGCCGCACGGAACTCGGACGCCCGGCCGGACCGCTCGGGAGCGATGGGCCGCGGCCTCAACAACGCCGGCACGGCCTGTGTGCGCGGGGCCGGCCGGGCATGGCCCGAACCGCCCAGCAACACGGCGACCGGGCGCGACGCTCTGGTGACGGGGATTGCGAACATGGTGTTCTCCTTCGGAAATGAAAGGGAACACCCTTCCCTGGCGGGGAACTCGGAGTTCCCCGTTCGGGATGCTCGGCCGTGGACGGCAGAGCGGCTCGGCGACATGCCAGGCGGCACGCACAGGATGAAGGCCCACGGTTCTTGCGAACGGGGCCTTCGCTCGATGCCGGGCGGCCCGAAGGTCGCGCGGCGGGAGACAGCGTTCAGCCAGACGGCTGAACCGGACACTCGGCCAAAGACATGGCCGGACCCGACCGAAGCCGGGGATCCACGAGGCAGGTAACGACTGCGACGCCAGCAAAGCTGGACTTCAGGGTGGCCGAAGCCACCGATGAAGGCTGTGCAGACGCGATGTCCACAGAAAGCTCCTGCAGTATCGCGGCAGGATCAATGACGCTCAAGCCCGCGACACGGGTTGCCACCCGCAAGCGCCGGGACTTCAGAGACGTTGCGTTGCCGAGGTGGCGTGCCTTCTATATCTGCTCCGCAAGGCTGCCGTAACCCCGGCCGATACCCTCGGCCATCTTGGGGAAGAGGGCGCTGAGCAGTGTGTCGAAAGTGGTTGGGCGCAGGTAGTCCTCGTCGCCGGCATTGATGCGGTCGATGAGCGTCTGACGCCACGCCTTGTATCTGCTGGCTTGCTCTCCAGTGAAGTGTGTTTCGAGTTCATAGGCCTTAGCAGCGATGGCATATAGCGAGTCCCAGCGCTTGTTGTGCTTCCCGCTTTGCATGATGGCATTGAGCACTTGGTAGCCGGTGCGTACTTCGTACCCAACGCCTCTATTGTGCTGGATGGACAGCAGCCGAGCGATCAGGCCGGAGTCGTCCAGCAGGAAAGGATCGTCGGCTCCCGGCAGGCCATGAGCCGACAACGCCGATGCGGCTTCCATGATCTGCGCCCATTCATCGCTGTGCACGCCAAGGAGCGTCGGTTCCGGACCGTCGCCATGGTGTCGTCGGGCTTTCCTGATCCGCACGTTGGCATCGTGGAATGTGGTCACGGCCTCCAGGTAGCGGACCGTCCAGTCCGACACGGGCAGGGCGAGCCAATGAGGACGCATCAATTCAAACAGGCGTTCTTTGTAGCGGCGTGTCACGGGATGTGCATCGAGCGCCGCGTCGAGTCGCTGCTGCTTGATCGAAAAGATCGGGTGATGCACCCAACGTTTGCCGAGCGTCTGGTTGACCACGAGATCGCTCAAGGCCTCCCGGGTCAGACGTCCGCCGAGTTTGCTCAAGTCGATTTCCAGCGTGGCGATGTCGAGTTGGCGAATGCGCTGCAACTTCTCGGCGTCGATGCCATGGGTGACCGTGACTTCCACAAGCACGGTGGATGGCCAGGGCGAGTTGAACGTGTCCTCGATCTCTTCCTCGAAATCATTGCTCACCCAAGTGTCGGTGATGCCTACCGTGGAGATCTTGCTTCCGTCCAACGTGGCGATGACATCCGGAACGATTCGGCCCAGACGTTGCTCGAGTTGCACATCGGTGAGTTCCAGCTTTCTCGGCGGGGAAAACCAGGTCATGCGAAGCGTGTCGGTCTCCCACTCGCCGAGGAACTCGTCGGGAGGTTCCCGCCGGGCAGAAACCTCGAGGCCTGGTGTCGCGATCCGGCGCGCGCGCTCCAGGATGGCCTTGACCTCGCGATGCAGCAGCGTTTCGCGTCGCCAGCGCTGTGCAGTGGCTTCGTCGAGGTCGGATGTCAGGCGGGACCGGAAATCGGCCTCGTCGGTCGCATCCCATTCATCCAGGGCGTCGTGCGCTGCCCGGGCCGCTTCTTCATCGCCCCGGGCGGCCAGTGTTCGATCCTGCCAATGGGAGCACCAACGGATGTCGGGCAGGATTCGCAAGCGGGCACGGATGTCCTCGGGACTGAGCATGGCAAGATCCGGGTCCGAAAGCGAAATCGTGACCATGGCCCGCCCGTCGGGTCCGTCGGCGGCATCCCGTCTGCCGGTGAGGTCGACGAGCAGGGTACGGCCGTCGTCCAACGTGAGTTCCGCCGTCGCGTGGTCTCGCAGCCGCGCATTCTTGATCATTCTCCGTTCGGCCGGCGCTTCGACCCAAACTTCATAACCCTGGCCGCTGAATCCCGTCGCGGTCCGCGATATGGTTCGCCGTGGAAGATCAATGAATCCCTGTTCGTGGAGAAGATGGGTCGCGGCCAAGCGCGCAGCGACGATGGTGCAGGCATCCTTCTGGGCGCCGGGCGGGTGTCGGAAATGCGCCGTGGGGCGGACGCGCATTGCTTGCCCGGGCATGACCGGCGTCAAGTTCAACTGGCAGGCAGGACAGACGCAGGTGCATTGGTGCTCGACGACCTCGTCGTCGTGGATATAGCGCGGCTCGCCGGTCCGGGCATCGTGCGCCCACTTCAGCGGTACCTCGGAAGCGTCGGGCCCCGCCTGTTCAGGCGAGGCACCGAGCCTGTCGATCTGCCAAGCAGTCACCTGATTCTCCTGCATCACCTGAAGCAATGGCCAATCTCGCATATTCCCACACAGGTATGCGTCCTGGATACATCGCCGCCTGCACCAAACAAAAAACCCCACAGCCGTTCGGCCATGGGGGTGAACTCCACTTATGCAGATTGCCGCACATCTTCGGCATCGACGCTGGCGCTACCCGCTTCGTCCTTGTCCAGGTCGAGTTGCCGGAGCAACTCGCGCTGCCGGACCAGCAGGTCGGTCAGGCGGCCTTCGTGCTCGAAGGGCCGGGCCAGTTCCAGCCGCAGGTCCTCCAGCCGTTTGCGGCGGGTCGCCAACTGCGCTATGGCATCGGTGTGATGCTTGCCCACCGATTCCAGCGCGGCCAACAGGGCGGCCACCAGCGCCGGGCCCATTTGATAAGGCTCGGCGTTGTACAGGCAGTGCCCTGCCAGATAGAGATGGGGCGTCTCCTCGCCGCGGGCCGTGAGGATGCCGAGGTCGAAGCCGCCAAACCGGCCGACGATCCGTTCGATCATCCGGCTGGCCGTGCGCACTTCCTCCTTGGCGGTCTTCACCAATCCGCGTAGCGCTTCGCCCACCGCATCGGGGCCCACGATCCTGCGCCCCGCCAGCTCCATGGCGATGCCTTGCACGGTCTGCGGCTCGATCCGGGCTGCATCCTGCGCGTACAGCGCGATCTTCTTCTCCAGCGCCTCGATCGTCATTGGCAGCCGGCCCACTTCGCTTTCGTTGGCGTAGCGCTGGTTGCGCCACACCGAGAACAGCGTCGAGAGCTTGGCCACCTCCGCGTCCACGCCGGCCTTCTCGATCACCAGCGGATTGCCCGACGCCAGGGCCTTCACTTCGGCATAGGACAGCGCCGCCAGTTCCACGTCCTCCAAGGACCGGATGCCCTTGTCGCCCTTCATCACCTGGGCGATGAAGCGCACCTTGGTCTCCAGCGTTTGCCACATGTAGCTGTCGAAACTGCCTTCCGTCACATACCGGAAGATCTCCACCTCCTCGCACTCATTGCCCTGGCGCAGGATGCGCCCCTCGCGCTGTTCGACGTCGCACGGACGCCACGGCGCATCGAGGTGATGCAGGGCCACCAGGCGTGTCTGCACGTTGGTGCCGACGCCCATCTTGGCGGTGGAGCCCAGCAGGACCCGCACCCGGCCCTCGCGCACTGCCTTGAACAGTGTTGCCTTCTGGGCATCCGTTTCGGCGTCATGGACGAAGGCGATCTCCTTCTCGGGGATTCCGGCCGCGATGAGCCGCGCCCGCAGGTCGTCATAGACGCTGAACCCCTTGCCGCCCTTGGGGGACGACAGGTCGCAGAACACCAGCTGGCTGCCGCGGAAGTCCGCCGTGCGTTGCCAGATGGCGTAAACCTCCCGCACGCAGGCGGCCACCTTGCCGTTTTCGTCGAAGCGCGCCAGCGGCGCCACCAGCCGGAAATCCAGCGCGGCCTTGCGGCCGTCGGTGGTGATCGCCAGCATGTTGTCGTCCTTCGGATCGACCTCGCCGTTGCGGATGGCTTCCGCCCGCAACACCAGGGTCTGCACGAAGGCCTTCAACGACGGGCTCGCCGGGCAGGCGACGATGCGTGGCTTGCCGCCGCGCAGCTTCGGCACCGGCAAGTCCAGCATCTCCGCCGTGCGGATGTCGGCCACTTCGCCGAACACCGCCATCAGCTCGGGCACGTTGATGAAGCGCGCGAAGCGCGTGTGCATGCGATAGCCGCTGCCGTCCGGGGCGATCTCCAGCGCCGTGACGCTCTCGCCGAAGGTGGCGGCCCAGGCGTCGAACTGCTGCAGCCCGAGTTCCTCCAGCCGGTTGGGCTGCAGGTAGCGCATCATGGTGTGGATCTCGGCCATCGTATTGGCCACCGGCGTCGCGGTGGCGAACACCACGCCGCGTTGCGCGTGCCCATGGAGCTGCATCGTGTAGCGCGTCTTCAGGAACAGATCGAAGGCGCGCTCGGAACTCGTCAGCGGCAGGCCCGCCACCCGCGTCATCTTGGTGAACCGGTAGAGGTTCTTGTGCAGGTGGGCTTCGTCCACGAACAGGGCGTCGATGCCCAGCAGTTCCCAGGTCAGCAGGTCGTCCTTCTTCTGGTCGGCCAGCAGCTTCTCCAGCCGCGCCGCCCAGATCTTCTTCATCGCCTCGAGTTGCTTGACGATCCGGTTGGACCGGTCGTTGGCCTTCTCGGCGCGGATTGCCATCTCTATTTCATGAATGATCTCCTTGATGAAACGCTCGGTGAATTGCGGCGACATCCGGATGCGCTCGAAGCTCGAGTGCGTGATGACCACCGCGTCCCAATCGCCCGTGGCGATGCGCGACACCAACTCGCGCCGACGGTCGCCTTCCAGGTCTTCCTTGCTCGCCATCAGCACCGACGCGTTCGGGTAGAGCCGGACGAATTCGGCCGTGTATTGGGCGAGCATGTGGTTGGGGACCACATGGCAGGGCTTGTTGACGAAGCCCAGCCGGCGCAGCTCCATGCCTGCAATGACGCACACCGCCGTCTTGCCGGCGCCGACCACGTGGAAGAGCCCGGTGTTGCCGGACTGCACGATGCGCCACACCGAATCCAACTGGTGCGGATGCAGCTCGAAGCAGCGGGAGAACCCCGGCAGCTTCAGATGCGCGCCGTCGAAGCGGCGCGGCCGCGTGGCGTTGAACAGGTCGTTGTAGATGCGACACAGCTTCTCGCGGCGTCCGATGTCATCGAAGGCCCAGCCGGCGAACCGCTCCTTGATCAGGCCCAGCTTCTCCCGCGCCGCCAGCGTCTCGTCGGGATTGACGAAGTACTTGTCGGTCAGGGGATCGCGGTCGCGCACGGTCGGCACCTGGACGTTCAAGGCGCACTGCACCAGCTCGATCGCGTTCATGCGCGAGGTGCCGAATTCCTGCGTCACCTTCACGTTCTGCCGCGCTTCCCACTCGCCGTACTTCACCGACCAGGCGCCGGCCTCGGCCGAATAAGCCACCTGGCAGTCCTTCAGTTCCAGGACCTGCTGGATGAAGCCCTCGACGTCGAGGGCCGGAATCCACACCGCACCCAGACGCGGCTCGATGGCCGCCGGCGCCAGGTCTTCGGGCTGCACCTGTTCCAGCGCGGCGATGTTGCGCTGGTAGGCCGGGCCGGACAGCACCGCCTGCTTGAGCTTCGCTTTCACGTTGCCCGACAGGTAGTCGTCGGCAGTCTTCCAGTGCCCGTCGGCCGGGTCGCGGAAAATATGGCCCGCCTCGGCCAGGGCCGCCAGCACCGCCGCTTCGGGGGCGGCCAGCAGCCCGGCCATATAGGCCGGATCGACCCGGCCGCGCCACTGGACGGACGCGGCCAGCGCTTCGGCCGGCTCGCCCGCCGTACTCGGCTCCACCACCCGGGTGAGCGTGCGCCGGGAAAAGAACGCCGCCTTGCGGGCCGTGTCGGATTCTTCGTCGTAATGCTCCAGCGACAGCAGCAGCGGATAGTCCGGGTCGCGCCGGAAGGCGAGGGCGTTGGCGCGGGTGGACAGGCAACCGTATTTCGCGACGTAGCGGTCGTAGGTCCCATTGAGCATGGCGCGCAGGTGGCCCAGGCGGCCGTCGCTCTCGTCCGCCAGCTGTGCGTCGAGCAGCGCCCGCGCGTGGTCGCGGATGGCGCACATCCCGGTGATGCGGGCGCGTTGCGTGGCGTTGAGCCGGTCATGGACATCGACCAACTCGCCGGCCTCGACCCGATGCACCCGCCCCTGGTGGAGGCGATAGCTGCCGGGCCGGGCGCCGGCTTCGGCCGGGACCACCGCCCGCAAGGGCGCCGGCGGGGGGACAACCGGCTGGTAGACGCCGGCCGGCAGCAAGGCGATGCGCTCGCGCAGCGCCGCTTCCAGCTCCCCCTCGAATACTGCCACCGGTACGTCCTCGTAGCCATTGCTCTCGCGGCGGATGCGACCGATGCAGAACTGCGGACACTCGGCGTACCAGGCGTTGATCGGCAGGTGGCGCTCGTAGCACTGGGGATGCCGGAGACTATCGGGCACCGCCCCCAGCTTCAGCCAGCCCGCCTCGACCGCCTCGGCCCGCTGCCGCTTGCGCAGGAAC
Organism: uncultured Methyloversatilis sp.; assembly: GCA_964555165.1. GTDB lineage: Bacteria > Pseudomonadota > Gammaproteobacteria > Burkholderiales > Rhodocyclaceae > Methyloversatilis. The sequence continues at coordinate 18,449 of CAZKRN010000017.1, forward strand.
AGGATGTCGGTCTGCACGTCGGTGGCGGCGATGCCGGCGAAAGCGCTCTTGGGGAGCCGGATGGCACCCAGCAGGTGAGCCTGCGCGGCGATGTGCTCGCGCACCGCGTCGTACTGGGCATCCAGCGTGTGGCTGCTGGTGATGAAGCACACCAGCCCGCCGGGGCGCACCAGGTCGAGGGCGCGGCCGAAGAAATAGTTGTGGATGCTGAAACGGGCATAGGCCCGGTTGGTCACGTCGGCGACTTGGTACTTGCCGAAGGGGACGTTGCCGATCACCAGGTCGAACCAGTGGTCGGGCAGGGGGGTTTTCTCGAAAGGGGCAATCCGCACGTCCACGCCTCCGGGCGCGTAGAGCGCCTTGAGGATGCGGCCGGAAACCCGGTCGATCTCGACGGCCGTGACGCTGCTGCGCTCAGCCATATTCCGCGGCATGGCGCCGATGAAATGGCCGATGCCGGCGGCGGGCTCCAGAATGCGCCCGCCGGTGAAGCCGAAGTGCCCCACCGCCTGCCAGATGGCCTCGATCACGTGGATCTCGGTGTAGTGGCTGTTGTTGACGGAGGCGCGCGCCGATTCGTAGTCCTCGGCGCCAAGCATCGCCTGCAGGCGACGGGCGCGTTCAGCCCAGGCGCGATCCTCGGTTTCAAGGTTGAAGCTGGCAGGCAGGCCGCCCCAGCCGGTGTAGCGCAGCAGGACTTGGCGCTCCTCTGCGCTGGCTGGGCGGTTCTCGGCTTCGATCTGCCGCAACTGGTCGATTGCCGCCAGATTGGCTTCGAATTTCGCTACGGCGCCGCCCAGATCATCGAGGTCGGCACGACCCAGGCTGGGCCAGACCACACGCGATGTCGTCGCTACGCTGGCGACGACGCGCCAGCTTGCCCTGGGGGCGATGGGCGCCGGGGACGCTTCGCTCGTCCCTGGATCGGACGGAGCAACGTCCTCATCGGCGGAGCAAGAGGGCCGGCCTATGGGAAAGGAAAAGGTCGGCCTTGCCACGGGGGGCAGGCCGGGAAGCACGGGGCCGTCCGGGTCGAAGCCGGGTAGCCACAGGGAAGGCGCGGTAGGACGTGCCATCGGTGTGTTCTCCATGAAATGCGGGAACACACCTCCCACCCGGGGCGACATGCTCCCCAGGTGGGAATGACAAGCGGATCGCGATGAATCCGCTACGGCGACGCGAGGCGGTTCAGCCTGATGCTGGACTCGCGGCGGCAAGACATTGCTGCCGGTACTCTGAAGGCGGGTGACGACCGCAACGCCGAATGGATCGGAGCGCTCGAAGGCGCGCGTTGGCCGAAGCCAGATGCACGGTCAGTGTGCCGCGCGGCACGCCGTTTTGCGCACGGGACCGCCCATTTGCCTGCGGAAACCCGAGCGGAGCGGGGAGCTTGTGGATGGCGATGGATGGGCCTGCGCTACGCGAACGCCGAGGGCGAGCCCTGATGCACCCTCCAACTACGAGGCAGGCCCCGACCATGGCTACGAGGGGGCGCCGACTACATCAGCATCTGGTGGGTCGCGCGGCCGAAGACGCGAATCTCAATCGCCTTCCCGGGTATCGGCGTTGGTTGGAGTGCATGCTGAAGCGATTTGTTGGCCGCACGCATTCGCAGTTGCCCCGTCCACCGACCGGGCGGGCCGAACGCCCAGACTGACCGTCGCCTTGCCCTGTCGCTTCGCATCGAGCAAGGCGGCGTCGGCGCGCTCCAAGGCCTGCGCCAGCGATTCGTTGGCATCGCGCTCGGCAATGCCTGCGGAGAACCGCAGGACGGTGCTGCCAGAGGCCGGGAGCGGCGTGACGGCGAGCGCGTCCCCCAGACGTTCCAGCATCTTTCGTGCATCGCTCCCGCTGCAGTTCGAGAGGATCAAGGCGAACTCGTCGCCGCCCAAGCGAGCGATGGTGTCGGTCGGACGCATATGGCGGCGCAGCGTGGCGGCGAAATGAATCAGCGCGGCATCGCCCACCGGATGGCCATGCCGGTCGTTGATTGCCTTGAAGCCGTCCAAATCGACCATCACGCAGCAGGCCGACGCGTCCTTCACACCGCCGCCGGCCCATTGGTCGCAGGCGCGCCGGAATCCGCGACGGTTCAAAAGTGGGGTGAGGTCGTCCTGGTGGAGCAGGTGCTGTGCTTGTTGCAGCGCCTGTTCCAGGGCAACGATCTGTTGCCTAACGGCCAACCGGCGATGTCGTCGTTGGGAGCTGGAGCGCATGAAGGACCTGTGCCGCGTAAAAGGAGGACCACAGCATAGGGAGCGGCGTCGGAGATACCCAGCGGGAACGGGCGGATTGTCGGCGCCATTTCGAGATCAGGCGCGACGGGCCCTTCGATTCAAGACGCGGGGACGGAAGGCTTGAAGGGTAGGGTGCGGGTGAGATTCTGAACCTATGGACATGCCCATCGGCGTGCCCCATTCAACCGTTCAGGAGGCCTCGTGAAACTTTCCAAAGCCGAAGTCGACGCGATCATCGCGGCGTCGCCCCGCACCTTCGTTCCCTTCAACAAGCTGGTCCTCTCGGAGGACTATCAGGCGCGGGCTGGTGGCAGCACTCCGAAGCTGAGCATCGCTGAGCTCGCGGCCTCTATCAAGGAAAGCGGAGTGCTGCAAAACCTTGTGGTCGTGGAAGGCGCACGCGGCCGCTACGAAGTCTGCGCCGGTGGCCGTCGCCTCGAAGCGCTGGCCCTACTCGTGAGCAGGAACGACATCGCGGACAACTACCCCGTCCCGGTGCTGATCGTCCCCGCCGACAAGGCGCTGATCGCCAGTCTCGCCGAGAACTGCTTCCATGTTCCGATGCATCCCGCAGACGAGTTCGCCGCGTTCGCCAAGCTGATCGGGCAAGGCAAGTCGGTCGAGGACGTGGCCGCCGCGTTCGGTGTCACCCCGCTGGTAGTCAAGCGCCGGATGAAGCTGGCAACGGTCTCGCCCAAGCTGATGGCCCTGTTCCGCGACGACAAGATCAACCTGGACTGCCTGATGGTACTCGCCTCGGTCGACGACCACGAGAAGCAGGAACAGGCGTGGGCCAACCTGCCGTCGTGGAATCGTCATGCCGACTACTTGCGGCAGTTGCTCACGCGCGACGAGATCGAGTCCGACCGCCATCCGGTGGCCAAGTACGTCACCGTCAAGGCCTACGAGAAGGCGGGCGGGCCGTCGCGCCGCGATCTGTTCAGCGACGACGACAAGAAAGTCTATCTGCTGGATGCCGCGCTGCTGGAGAAACTCGCCATCGAGAAGCTCCAGCGTAAGGCCAAGCAAGTCTTGGCCGAGGGCTGGAAATGGGTGGATGTCCGTACGCGCTATGTCTATGACGAGTACGTCAAGTACGGCGAACTGCGCAAAGCCAAGCGCCCGTCCACCGAGCAGGAGGCGGCCGAACTCGAAAGCTTGCAGGCGCAGATCGCCGAGCGTCACCACAGGATGGAGGAACTCGCCGACCAGGACGGCAACGAGGACGAGTTCTACAAGCTAGAGCAGGAGGCCGAGGCGTTGGGCGCGCAAGTCGACGCCATCGAGGCGGCGCTGGTGGTTTGGCCGGCCGAACTGATGGCGCAGGCGGGCTGCGTGGTCTATGTCGGGGACAATGCGGCACCGGCGGTGCGCTACGGGCTGGTCCGTCCCGAAGATCGCGGCGACATGGCGCAGGCTGCGCGCGAGGCCGGTTCGACCGAGGGGGCAGGGGGCGAGTCGCTGGTCTCCCTGCCTGCGGCCAAGACCCGGCCGGTTCACTCCGAGCGTCTCGTGCGCAGCCTGACAGCGCATCGTGTCGCCGCCATCCAGGCTGAACTGCTGAGCCGCCCCGATGTCGCCATCGCCGCCCTGACCGCGCAACTCGCCGCGAAGCTGGTGCTCGACGGCTACCGTCGCCTGTATGGCAGTGGCGATGCCCTGACCATCAACGCCACCGATACCCACGACACCCTGCGGACCGAGGCGGAGGACATGGAAGCCAGCGCCGCGTGGCAGCAGTTGGAGGCCGAGCGCCAAGCCTGGGCCAGCCTGCTGCCCGAAGACGTGGACGCGATCCTGCCTTGGGTGCTTCAGCAGAGCAACGCCACCGTGGTCCGTTTGCTCACCTTCCTGATTGCGACCAGCGTGACGGGCGTCTATGGCGCCGAACCGGACAAGCTGAGCACCGACGGCATCGCGGCGGCGCTCGGGCTGGACATGACGAAGTGGTGGATGGCCACCGGGCCGAGCTACTTCAACCATGTCTCCAAGGCGCGCATCCTGGAGGTCGTGACCGAAGCGGCAGGGGCGAATGCGGCCAGCCCCCTGCAAGCGCTCAAGAAGGATGCGGCCGTGTCCGGAGCCGAACAGGCGCTGGCGGGCGTGGCGTGGTTGCCGGGCGTGTTGCGGAATCGGGAGCCGCCTCACGCCGACGCGGCATCGGATGGCACAGGATCCGGCGCCGTACCTATGGCTGATGATGATGTACCGGAGACGGCAGAAGCCGTCGAGGCGGCATAGACGGGATGATTATTCCTGAGATGTTGACCGAGCAGCCCGCCGACGTGACCACGCGGGACTGGTAATCGTGATCACTTGCAGTTGGCGGCCCCAATAGCTGACGCTCGCACGGTTGCCCCAATAGCAGTCATTCATCCCTCGCCGGGCTCCGCCTCGTCCCGGCGCAGCATGCTCCGCTATTACTGTTTTTGGCCTGACAGCGCGCGGAGGTTAAGTGCTTGAAATGGGTGTATTATTTCTGCCGTCATAAAAACAATTGTTATACGGACCCATGGGTCGTCGTAAACACGGGAGGCCGCTGATGGCAGGCAGCGATGAGGGGATGGAGGCTGCCGTGGTGCCGTCCGACACGGCGAGCACTACGGCCGGGGGACCGGCGACGGCGCCGCTCGAGGAGGCTCTGAAGCGTCTCGCTCGAGGCGTGCCGACCGCGCTCGTGGGGCTTCTCCACGATGTCGAGAGTCACGCCGTTATCGAAGGCACAAAGGTCACTGCTCATTGCCACTGCCTCAAGCTCGACGGGAACGGACGCCCTCGGATCGAAGACCTGGTGAAGGTCGTCGCGGAACACGTCCTCGACTACGCGATCCCTCGAAGCCAGATCCGTGAAGCGGATGAGGAGTACGTGCGAACGCGCTCCACGCAGAAGCTCGTTCGTCTGGCGAACGATGCCAAGGAACTCTTCACGGACCTTGAGCAGAGCGGAGAGGGAGGAGAGCTTCTGCTGTTCGCCCTCGCAGAAAAAATCCTTCGTCTGCCGCAGCTCATTTGCAAGATGAACCTTAAGACCAACACCAGGATGCACGTCCACGGTGCCGATGGTCTGCATGCTGGCGTCGATTCGGCCACCGGCAAGCTCCTCCTATACTGGGGCGAGTCGAAAATCTACGGCGACGTCATCGGTGCAGTGCGCGAGTGCCTCGCGTCCGTTGCACCGATGCTCGCCGAGTACGCTGCTGGGCAGCGAGATCTCCAGCTACTCCAGCGACACGCGAACCTCGATGATTCTGCGCTGGAGAAGGCCCTCAAGAAATTCCTCGACCCCGACTCAGAGGAGTTCAACTCGTTGGAGTTCCGTGGTCTTTGCCTTGTCGGCTTCGACTGCGACGCATACCCCAAGGGCCCGTCCACTGCCGAGCTCGCTGTACTCGCCAAGCAGATCGCCACGACGCTCCCCAAGTGGAAGGGGCATGTCAAGAAGCGAATTGCCGAGGAGAAATTGGACGCGTTCGCGATGCACTTCCTGTTCGTCCCTTTCCCCTCGGCCGAGGGATTCCGACAGTTGCTCCGCGATCAGCTCGGAGTAGGAACGCAGGCTGCGACGGCGGCACCCACGCCCGCGCCCGCAGCGCCGCCTGCGGCGACGGACGCCAAGCTGACGAGAGGTCGCCGAGCGGCACCTGTGTCGAATGTCTCGCCTCGCCAGCCGCGAGCGCCGAAGCTGAAGGGGACTCCCAGTGGCGCTGCGTGATCTTGGAGGCTGGCTCCTCGACGTGCCGGGTTTCCGCCAGCAGGCGCACAAGGTCGTGATTGACGCCGCATGCGATGAGCTCGGTACACAATTTGCTCGACGCGAGGAGCACCAGGGGCTCACGCATGACTGGGGGTATCTGCTGCTTGCTGCGAGTGTACTTGCACAATCCGACAAGGGCGCCTGCCAAGCCGCCGCGCTTCGAATTGCGCAGACCTGCCTCTGCAACGACGCGGCGAACGATGGTCAGCGTGACTCTGCTGCGCTGATCCTTGATGCCCTGGCGAATCACCCAGCAATCGAGCTGGCAGTTGAGCGGGACCTCCTTCGTCCTTCGTTCCAGACGCGACTACCTGGCGTCGCCCGCCTCGACTATTCCCGGCGCGCGTACGAGCAGTCGATCACGGTCTACGAAGACACGCCCCTCCGAGTGAACCGCTTCCAGAGAAAACTCTGGGAGGAGGCTCGCAATCAGGGCTGGATGTCGGTGTCGGCTCCAACCTCTGCGGGCAAGTCGTTCATCTTGGCTCGGTGGATCTGCGAGTTGATGCGCTCGTTTCCGGTGGCGACGGTCGTGTACCTCGTTCCGACTCGAGCGCTCATCAGTCAGGTCGAACGAGATCTTCGGGACCTGTTCGGTAAAGAAAGCCTCGATGAAGTGTCGGTCTCGGCGTTGCCCGTCTTGAAGGCCGACGACGGTGCCGAGCCCGTTCGGAAGCGCGTGTTTGTCTTCACGCAAGAGCGGCTTCACATTCTGCTTTCCTCGCAACCGGACCTGGCGGTGCGCGCGCTTATCGTGGACGAAGCCCACAAGGTGGGGGACCGGCAGCGCGGCGTCCTGCTCCAAGACGTCATCGAGCGCCTGGGTGCTGCGAACTTGGAGCTGCGCGTGCTCTTCGCGAGTCCGATGACGAGCAATCCAGAGCTGCTGCTCGCCGACGCGCGTCCAGGGCTCACGACAAAGTCCTTCACCAGCGAAGACGTGACCGTCATCCAGAATCTTTTCTGGGTGTCGCAGCGCCCGCACAAGCCGAAGTTATGGGACGTCACGCTCTACGTACACGACAAGGGCATCAAGCTCGGAGAGGTCGAGCTCAGCTCAAAACCCAGCAACGACAGTAAGCGCCTGTCGTTCGTGGCGCATGCTGTTGGAGGCACCTCGCATGGCAACGTCGTCTATGTGAACGGTGCCGCTGAGGCCGAGAAGATTGCCGGGCAGCTTTTCGATCTGATCGGCACCGACGTCGAGGGTGAGCCCGGGAAGGATCTCCATGCCCTCATCGAACTGGCGCAGCACGGCGTCCACAAAAAGTTCGCCCTCGCGACCTGCCTGCGACGGGGCGTGGCCTTCCACTACGGCAACATGCCCTTGCTGATTCGAGAGGAGATCGAGCGACTCTTCAGTGCCGGCACCATCAAATACCTCGTGTGTACGTCGACCCTCATCGAAGGTGTCAACATGGCGTGCCGCAATGTTTTCATGCGGGGGCCGACCAAGGGGCGTGGCCGTCCGCTCTCGACCGAGGACTTCTGGAACCTCGCGGGCCGCGCAGGGCGTTGGGGAAAGGAATTCCAGGGCAATATCTTCTGCATCGATCCTGATCGGACGGACCTGTGGGGCGAGGACGGGCCTCCTCGTGAGAGAACGAGGCAGCCGATTCGACGCACGACCGACGATGTTCTCGCGGTACCCTCAGATCTCGTTGAATTTATCGAGGAGCGCGCGCCGCTCGAGAAAGCGAAGAAGCGTCCCGAGCTTGAGTACGTTTTCTCGTACTTGGCCGGGATTCACGTCCGCTACGGCGGACTCCTCGAAGCGCCATGGGCGGGCCGTTATAGTACGAATAGTCTCAGCCACCTTGCAGAAGCGGTGGAACAGGCCGTGGACGGGCTTGCCATTGAGCATGACATAATCGCTCGGAACCCTGGAATCAGCCCTTTCGCACTCGACGATCTCCTCAAGTACTTCCGGGAGCGAAGGGGGGATGTCGGGGAGCTCTTACCTGCCGATCCCTCGAGCAACGACGCGGCCAAAGCATACGCCAGCATCTTCGGACGACTCTGCAGACGCGCGTGCCCGAACCTCGGTCCGGAGGGGGGGCGAGCATTCATGCTGGCCTTGTTGGTCACGCGCTGGATGCGCGGCTTTCCCCTCGCTCGGCTTATCGAAGAGCGAATCGACTATCTTAAGAAGAAGAGCAGACCTTCGGACGAGGCCGCTGAGATCAGGAGTGTGATGAGCGAAGTCGAGCAGATCGCTCGTTTTGAGGCGCCGCGAGGCTTGAGCTGTTACTGCGACGTGCTTCGACAGCATCTGAGCGAGATCGAGCGCGAGGACCTCATTGAGCAGCTCCCTCAGTTCAACGTATTCCTCGAGCTAGGTGTGAGCCAGCAGACGCAGATCTCGTTGATCGGCATCGGTCTCTCCAGGACGTCGACCATCGCGGTGTCGGAACTCATCACCGCCGACTCGCTGACGGAGTCCCAAGTGCTTCGATGGCTCGTCGAGAACGAAGATCTGTGGCGCAACTTCTCACTGCCTGCGTTGGTGAAGAAGGAAATCGAGCACATTCTCGGTCAGCAGAAGGTGCCGACATGATTCACTCGACCGTGTTCGTGGCAGCGCCTGCCGTTGCGTCTCGACATGCTCGAGGCGTGGTTTGGCAACGGGCGCGACGCAGTTCCATAGCTTAAGTGAGCCGCCCACAATCCGCTCCAGCCGACGCCGCTACGCGGCGCAGCTGCGCTTTGTCGTTGGACGACCGCTTTGTAGCAAGGCGAACAACCGCTGGGGTGGTTCGCGCCGTTTGCTCCGTCATGCCGCTGGATTTTATGACTGAGATGAATCGAATCGCTGCGCACTTCGGAGCGGACTGCCGGTTACGAAGAGCTGGAATCCGCAGACGGGCAGCGAAATCTCCGGATGCGGCGCTCGGCGCCCGCATCCAGAGGAGGAGGGGAGTATCTGCATGCTCATCTCGCCCAACCGACTTCCCTGAGAAGAAAGCCCAGTGCGCTCAGAACCAGTTGGGCGTCTTCCTCGGTCGGCGGTCGGGTGTTGTAACGTTTCTGTTCGTTGGGTTTGCCGCGCGAGTGAAAACGTTGCAGCAAGCGAACGGCCGAACCGGCAGCGGATGGCGAATGGGCATCGGTATTGCCTTGCTGCTTTTCGAATGCCTTCAACAAGGCGCCCAGGTCAAGATGATGAATGTTGTCGGGAGCACCTCCGGTCGATTCGAGCCAGTGCGCGAGGACGACGGTTGCGGCGGCGCGGCACAAGTCGATCAAGGACACCGGGCCGGACCGGAAGGCGGCATCGGCGACATGCTCCAAACTCGCCAAGACTTCGGTCCGGGCACCTTCGGGGATGTGATCCTCGACGAGTTCGGGCAACGCGCCAAGGCTTGAACGGGCCCGCAGCGTGATCAACTCCTCGCCAGATGCCACCGTCTCCACCGATACGATCCGCCACACGGTCGGGGCCGATTTCGTCCCGAGGATCAATTGCGCGCGCAGGATGTTCAGGCGCATCGAAGAAAAGATCTGGGCCGGCCGATAGGTACAGAGCGTTCTGCTCAGGCGGCCATCCATCGTCATGCTGTTGCGATCGACGGGCTCTGCCGGGTGCGGCGGAAAATGCCAGGTCTGCTGAAGCGCGCCGTCCCGCCACTCATACAAGCGTCCCCGACGTACACGCGTAACCGGATCGAACGAGTCTTCCCGAAAAATAAGCTTGGCGTTGTCGAGGTGGGGCGAGGACGGCAGTGTTTCCCAGTCGGCCTCGCTGGCAATCAAGGTGGCGATGGACACCACCGGTGTGGGCCACACACCGTGACCATAGTTGCTAACCCCCTCGTAGACCAACCAAGTGTTACTGTCGATGCCGATCATATAAATCCCTCTCCCTCTGCTTGCGCAAGGATGCTAACGGCTTCCCGCCCACCGGTGAACGCCTGGGCGCGAAAGTGCCGCGCCCGAGCATGACTCTGGGCCGCGGCGGGCGTGGCTAAGCCGTGCTGGGCGGTGCGTCGGTGGCTTCGTGAGGGGAGGCGGCCGCAAGGCCTTCATCCGTCGTCGGGGGGGTGTGACGCGACGGGCTGGCTCCCAAATACGCGCCAGACGCCCTGATCCTCCCGTGGCCTGCCATTTTGGCGACGGCCTGACGCGCAGCGTGGTCCAGGTCGGGGGGGAGGGGGCCTCCGCCGCGCACCGGCGGGGCCTCGCCACCGGTTTCATCGCCAAAGCGCCGGATCAACGCTTCGTGGCGTAGCCCATGGGCGGTGATCCCGCGCTCGCTCGACGTGATGCCGTATTTTTCCATCACATAGTCGAAACGGCGCAGGTTGCGCTTCAAGTCATGCCGAGGATCGCCCAGGTGCGCGTCCTCACCTTCCGCCACGGCGCGGGCGTAGTCGAGGGCGGCCAGGCCGGCTGCACTGTCCAGCGCGACAAACCGTAGCCGTCCCCCCTTGCTGCCTTCCTTGATCCGCAGGTAGTGGTCCGCCCGCCGTTCGTCAGGCGACAGGCCGGTGGCCTCAAACGGCACGACACAACGGTGTGGCCGGATCATCACCGATTCCTTGCGCCGCAACCCGAAGGCCTGGATCAGCCGCAGCGAGGCGCCGACATAGCGGTCGTAGGCGCAGACCTGCGCGATCAGCGCGTCGATATCGACACCCTGGCCCGACCAGCTCTTGTCGCGCTGCGCATATTCGTGCCGCTGGTACTCCTCGGTACTCAGCCCGTAATCGGCCGGTTTGCGGATGAAGCCGGGCTTGCCCAGCCACATCGCCAGGCCGCGCAGGAAGCTGAGGTAGGTCTGGATGGTGGCCGGCGCGAGCTTTTCTTCCTGCCAGATCTTCACCATCGCCCGGATGTGCCGTTCGCCGAGGTTGCGTGGATCGGGCAGGGTCTTGAAGCCGGCCTTCGTTTTGAGGTCGCGGAAAAAGCGGCGCAGGAAGTCGGCGCGCTCCTGGCGGGTCTTGTGCGAAACAGTCTTGTCGAGCGAGGTGTGCAGGCTGTTGAAGAGCCCGAGCAGCACCTCGAGCACCTTCATGGGGTCGGCCTTGCCGGGCTTGTAGCGGGCAAGGATGGCCGCAGGCGGCAGATTGGCCTGGGCCTGATCGCGTGTGGGCTGCAGCGGGGCGGCACGGCCCAGCCCGGCAGCGCCTTGAACGCGGCGACGGGTGGATGGCGTGGGATTGGCAGTGGACATGGCTTTCCTTCGAATGAACGCCGTGCGGCCGTCCCGGCGGCGCACAGCACAACAATGGACGGAATCCCGGCATGGCGGGCGAGACGGATTCCGGCGTCAGGCCCGCCCGTGGTTGCAGCCGTTCAGTGCAGCGCCTGACCACGGACAGCGCTGCACCTACCCAAGGATTTGCCGATGGCCTGCTTGCAAGCGCAGGCATCGGCTCGGTCGGTCTTAAAAATGAAACGGTGATCCGTCCCACTCACGCATTTCTGCGCTCGCGGGCTTGGGGATGCCGCCGCGCCTCTGGGGCATGGCACGACATCGGGACGCCGGTCGAGCCGGGTGCAAGTGGTGGATCAGTCCTCGATTCGTAACGTCATCCACCTGCATGGGGCCGCCCCTGACCGAAAGTCCAGGGCAGTGCCAGGTTGACGAGCGAAGACACACGGGGAGCCCATCAGGGGCAAGCACGGCCGTGTGCGGCGCAGGATGCGCAGGCTCGAAGGATGACGGGAACAGCGGGGCGGCATCGGGTGCCGTCCGGACTATTTGCTCAAGGCATCGGCGCGTCCTCGAGGGAACGCCCAGCGGACAGCTGGCAAGCCGGTGCAGGCACTACGAAATGAAATTCCTCTGGGGCGAGGCCTCGAAGGCCACAGCCGCCCCGACTCGACGGGTCGGGGCGCTTGAAGGGCGGGTAACGACCGCAACGCCTTTTGCTCCGCGATGGAGCTGGCCAGGAGGCCACGGGAGCCCCCAGTTGACTCCTCCCGTTCGATGGCGTCAACCGCCGACGACGGCATGCCCACCGAATTCCGGGGGCTTGCGGGTGGCACTTGAAATCGGAATCTGAGGGTCGCTTATTTTTCGGGCGAAGACGACAACCAGGCGCGGCCTGCCCTTGACGAACAAATCTTTGGCCTCTGGGGCCGATCGGGACTTGTCCCGCGCGGGCGTGCACCGCCGCCTGTTTGGCACACGGGGTTGATATCCGTGCTTCGAATGAGAGCGTAGTGACACACACGCAGCCCCGCCGGGCGATGGCACTTTCAGTTGTCAGCGAAATGTCGGTGCATCGTCGGTTCGCTGTCAGCGAGCCGGACCCGATGCCGAAATCGGGCTCATTGAATGGGGATTCCGTGTGGCGGGATCAGGTCGCCCTGTCGATGCTGATCGACCTCAACCTGCCTCGGAGCCTAGTCATGGAATTGATCGTCAGAGCGGTGGATGTCGGATCGGGCAACACCAAGTTCGTTACGGCCGCGGCCGGTACCGACATCCGCTGCGCCAGCTTCCCCTCGGTCGCCTATCCGTCCAGCGACGACTCGCCGTCGTGGCCGGCGAGCGAGCGCAAGAAGACGGTGTGCATCCCCATCGGCCCGCTGTTCTACGAGGTCGGGCCGGACGTGAGCCTCGCCGCCGATACCTTCCGTGCCAAGCAGTTGCACGACGAGTACACCGAGACGCCTGAGTACCTGGCGCTGCTGCGCGGCGCTTTGAGCATGATGAAGCTGAGCCGCATCGACTTGCTGGTGGTCGGCCTGCCGGTGGCGCTCTTCGCCGTCAAGAAGGCCGCACTGGAGAAGGCCATGACCGGTCGGCACGACATTGGTGGCGGCAAGTTCGTGACGGTGGCCAAGGCCCTGGCCGTAGCCCAGCCGCAGGGAGCGCTGGTGCACTACGCTTCCGAGCACCAGAAGATGGCGGAGATCGGCCACGAGCAGAGCCTGATCATCGATCCGGGCTCGCGCACCTTCGACTGGCTGGTGGCGCGGGGCATGCGGCTCGTGCAGAAGCAGAGCTACTCGTTCAACCGCGGCATGTCCGACGTGCTGCGGCTGCTGGCGGCCGAAATCACCAAGGATATCGGCTCGCCGTACCGCGACTACGACGCCATCGACCTGGCGCTTCGCACCGGCAAGCAGCCGGTGATCTTCCAGAAGCCCTACGACATGAAGCGCCTGCTGCCCCTGGCCGAGACCGTTGCCGAGCAGGCGGTCTCGACCATGAAGCAGTGGATCGAGGCGCCCCACAGCTTGCAGAACATCATCCTGGTCGGCGGGGGCGCCTTCCTGTTCCGGAAAGCGGTGAAGGCGGCGTTCCCGAAGCACCGTATCCACGAGGTGAAGGAACCGATGTTCGCCAATGTGCGGGGCTTTCAACTAGCGGGGCAGAACCACGCGCGCAGCGTGATGGCCGCCTACGGGAAGGAGCGGGGCCAGGACGCTTCGGGAGAAGGAGAATGAGCACCGAGACCATGCAGGATCCCAAACCCATACGTCTCGTCTTCGAACTGGCGCGGGCCGACCATCCGCGCCTGTACGACGACCTGATCCGCTTCCACAAGGGCACCAAGCGGGTCAACCGCCTGCGCGTGCTGGCCTACGACGGCTTGTTGGCGCAGAGCGGCGTGTTCGCCGGGATGGGGCGAGACTTGCCCCCTCAGTCTTCGGTCAGTAGCGCAGAGGAGGGTAGTGGCGAGGTCACCAACGACATCTTCGCGCCAGCGATCGACGGGTGAGGCGGCCATGGGAAAGCGATCGCGCCGGTCGACGAATGGCTGGATGGTCAGTGCCTCGGACCTGGCCCAGATGGGCCGTTGCGAACGGCTGGTGCTGTTCGAACATCGGCAGGGCAGCCGTCGCACCGCCCGGCAGCAGCGAGCCCGGGAGCGCGGACTGGTCGAACATGAGCGCTTCTGTCACTGACCGGCACAATGGAGCCACCGGTGATCGGCATATAGGAGCCAGCTGGAACGGGCTCTGACGAACGTCTGCGGGGGTTCAAGATTGGCTGTTTTTCGGGGTGCCGGCAAGGGCGGTTTTGGCCCGGTTCGGACCCTGGCGCGGGGCGCGGTACGAGGCCCCGTCGAGGGTCAGGCAATAGGCGTTGTGCCGCAGGCGATCGACGGTCGCCGAGGCGAGCAACCGGTTGCCGGGGAAGGCCTGATCCCACTCGGTGAAGTCGAGGTTGCTGGTGACGACGGTGGCGGCCTGCTCGTAGCGCTCGGCGATCAGGTCGTGCAGATCTTCGTCGGCGGGCGAGCGCAGCGGTTTGAGCCCGAAGTCGTCGATGATGAGGACCGGCACGCGCGCGAGCTGCATCAATTTGCGCTCGTAGCCGCCGGTGGCGCGCGCCGCATTGAGGCTCGCGAGCAACTGCGAGCAGGACGCGAACACCACGTCGTGCCCCTGACGCACCGCGCAGTGACCGAGCGCCTGCGCGAGATGGCTCTTGCCGGTGCCGCAGGGGCCGACGATGAGCACTGGGGCGCGCTCGTCGATGTAGCGGCCGGTCGCCAGATCATGCACCAGCGCGCGGTTGGTCGAGGGCAGCCGGTCGAACTCGAAGCCTTCGAGCGTCTTGGTTGCGCGGAAGGCCGCCCGGCGCAGCCGCGTGGCGAACTTCTTCTGCTCGCGCCGCGCGACCTCGTCCTGGATCAGCAGCGCGAGGAATTCCGTATAGGCGAGCTTGGCGTCGATGGCCTGGCGGTTGCGGGCCTCGAGCGAATCGAGGATGCCGGAGAGGCGCAGCTGCTTCAGTTGCGGCGCCAGTTCGGTGGCGGGATTCATGGTGGCAGACTCCTTGGGTGAAGTGGGCGCGAGGCGCGCCCGGTCAGTGAAGCGAGGTCGACTCGTCGGCGAAGAGCGCCGCGGTGGCACGGGCGAAACGGGCCCGGCCGGCATACGGTTCGGTGCTCACCGCGGTGAGCGGCTGCAGATCGTGGCCGCCGGCGAGGATGGTCTTGACGGTGCGGTAGTGCGGGCTGTCGTGGGCGAGTGCGCGCGCGCAGGCCGCCTCCAGGCGCGCCGCGCCAAAGCGCTCCTTCAGCTGCAGCACGCCTTGCGCGGCGCGCAGCCGCTCACTGATGCGGTCGCTCAGCAGCCGCCCGACGAGTTGGGCGCAGGCGGTCCCGATCTCCCCGGCCTGCTGCAGACACCAGCTGCGGTCGTGCGCGAAGAAACGCTGGGCCGAGGGCGGCAGATGATCGGTGACGGTGCGCCGCGCGCCGGGACGACGGGCGCGGGCGTGGGTGGCGACCGGTTTGAAGTCCTGATAGACCGTCACCACGGTATCGGTCGCGCGCAGCCACAGACGCTTGCCGACCAGGGCGAACGGCACCGAGTACAGCGCGCGCTCGAAACTGACGTGACAGTCGCGATGCACCGACACCTGGTGCCAGGTGCCGAGGTCCGGCGGCACGGCGGGCAGCGGGCGCAACACGGCGCGCTCGACGGCGAAGCTCTCGAGCGGCTTCACCCGGGTCGTGCCGTGAATGCGCAGCCCGGCCTCCTGCAACACCCACTCGCGCGCCTGCGCGTTCAGATCGGCCAGATCGCGGAAACTGCGTGTGGGCAGGAAGTTGCCCTTCACGTATTTGACGCCGGCCTCCACGATCCCCTTCTTCTGCGGATCCTGGGGCGGGCAGGCGTCGATGCGAAAGCCGTAGCCTTCGGCGCATTCGGCGTAGGCGCGCTGCACCTCGGGGTCGTGCGCGCACGCCTTGGTGATCGCGCACTTGGCGTTGTCGATGATCACGCGCTGCGGCACCGCGCCGAACCACTCGAAGGCGCGCCGGTGGCAGCCAAGCCAGGTGCGCACGCTCTGGTCCCACACGAACTCGACGTACTGATGCCGCGAGAAACAGAGCGTCATCACGAACGCCCACGTGCGGCGCAGCTCGCCGGTGGCCGGATCCACGAGCTGCGGGCCGGCGCCGAAGTCGACCTGCGCCGCCTCGCCCGGCGCGAACGACAAGCGCACCGTCGCCTCGGGCGGGCGCTCGCGCTCGATCGCGGCCACGAGCCGCCGCACGCTCGAATAGTGTCCGCTAAAGCCGTGCTCGCGCTTGAGCGTGGCGTGGATCACCACGCCCGACACCCCCTGCGCGAGCCACTGCTCGACCAGCGCCCGGTAGGCGCCAATCGACGACTGCGCGGTCACCGGCAGGCGCGGGCGCCCGATCGCCGCGGCGATCTCGGCGTCCTCCGGCACCGGGTGCGCCGGATCGAGCCAGCCGCGCGCGGCGGCCAGCTCCCGGAACCGGGCCGCCTTCGCCCGTCCCATCAGTTTCGCGCGCGCGATCTCGCGCTCGGAGTCGCCCTGACGCATGCGCATCAGGGCCTGGCGGTACTCGTACATCTCGATGCTCCTGCGGGCCACCGGCTCCCTCCTGCCGAACCAAAACCCGGCAGGGTAGCGATGGACCGCTCAAGGTCGAGACGTCCGTCAGAACAACGCTGGCTCCATTACGCCGATCCGGCGCTGGCGCCTATGTGCCGATCCGTGACTGGCTCCAATATGCCGATCACGCCCTGGCCTCAATGTGCCGATCACGCGCTGGCTCCATTGTGCCGATCATCAACTGGCTCCTATGTGCCGGTCGGTGACAGCTTCTATCGAGAAGGCCTGGCAGCTTCTGCACAGGCCGCCCGGAAGGGGCGCTGCTTCATCGCCACCTGCGTGTTCGGCGAGGGCTGGCAGACTCAGGTGCTGCGCGGGTTTCGGGACGTCGCGCTACGCTCGAACGCTTGGGGGCGTCGCGTAATCTGGTTCTACTACCGAGTGGCGCCTGGCATCTGCAAATGCCTGCGCCGATGGCCTGCCTTGCAGGCTCCGGTAAGCGTGGTCTTGGGTGCGATGGCGGCGTGCCTTCGATGGTGGCCAGGCTTGCGCGGAGGAGGCAAATGTCGGCGCTAGGATGGGCCGTCCTTGGCGGCTTGGTCGTCGTATGCCTTGCGCTGGTTATAGCGTGGCGGCGGTCGGTTGCAACCGATGCTGCACTGGCTGAGCGAGCCTCACGACCGGACGCGCTGCGGGATGCCGAGCTGGTCTACATGGAAAGACTGTTCCGGACTTCCAAGCCCGTTGGCGTGGTGGCGAAAATTGACCGGGCATACTGCCTACCTTCTGGTCTGCTCGTGTTGGTGGAGCTCAAGACGCGCTGGATCAACCAGCCCTGCCTGTCGGACGTGATCCAGTTGTCGGCGCAGAGGGTGGCGGTGATGGGTCAGACGCACCAGGCCGTAGTGCCCTACGCGTATGTAATGGTGAAAGCGCCGACGAGGCGAGCCTTGCCGACCGTGCATCGCGTCCAATTGATGACTGACGAGCAAGTGGTTGCCTTGGTCAAGAGGCGGGAGGACATTTTTGCAGGCCGGGTCTTGCCGCGCTCGTCATACTCTCAGAAGGCGTGCCTGACGTGCATGATTCGAGCGCAATGCGACCATCCCGGTGTTTGGGGGAGCTCGACACGAACTCTCCATATGTGGTCTCCGCCATATTGAGTGCGAATTCTTAGTGGCCGGACGCCAGGGTAGTGCAGTGAGATCGGGTGTCCTCGCTGCGCTGCGGGCCGTACCAACCCGGCGCTTAGCTCCTCGATGCCGCCCGTCCGCGCGCTCCTGACTGTCGCGGGCGGTGAATTCAGGAAAGACGGTGGCAATGAGGCCGCCCCAGGTCTTCGCGCTGACCCCACCGGAAGAGCGAATCCCCAGGAGGGAAGCGCAGCGCGCAGACTCCGGTGGCCGCGATTCGGCAGAAGCAGCGGTAGCCCGCGAGCCAGGCGGCGGCACGCCGAGGCGCCCAGAGAAGATGATCACCCAGCGCGAAGGCTAGCTAGGGCCCTAAAGCTTATTTGCTGCGCAGTAAATATTGCGATTATTCAGAATATTCGCTACGATGGCTATATTTACTGGACAGCAAACGAGATCTCGGCGCCGTAATGCTTGCATCCCCCTTGACCGAAAGACAGTTGATTGCCCGCTTCGTCGATGCCCTGCGGGAGCTTCCGGAGGTGGATGCCGACGTCGAGCATTGGGAGTCAGGCAAGCACGGCGACCGCGGCCATGACGCCCAGGTCGACCTGCACGTCGCAGGCAAGTCCTTCGTCCTGCTCATCGAAGCCAAGAAAGCTGTCTTTCCCCGGGATGTCCGTCAGGTGATCTGGCAGTTTCGGGAAGCAAGCGGCGGACGGTCCCGAGGACAGGGGGAAGAGACCTTGTCGCTTCTGGTCGCCGAATCCATCTCCCCCGGGGCAAAGGAACTGCTCAGAAGCGAGCGCGTCGGCTACTACGACAGCGGCGGCAGCCTGTTCCTGCCGGCGCCAGGCGCGTACCTCTACATCGACAAGCCACCACCCAAGACCCTGGCGAAGTCGGTTCGCGCGTTGTTTTCCGGACGGCGCGCGCAGGTGCTGCACGCCCTGCTGGTACGGCACCAGGACTGGTTCGGCGTCAAGGAATTGGCGCAACAGGCGATGGTATCGCCAGCTACCGCCTCGCAGGTGCTGACCGAGCTTGAGCGTTTCGACTGGCTGGAGTCGCGCGGGCAAGGGCCGAGCAAGGAGCGCCACCTTCGCGAGCCCGCAGCCTTGCTGGATGCGTGGGCCAAGCAGCTCACTTCCATCCGGCCGCCGACCGTGAAGCGGTACTACGTGCCGGCCACGAAGGCGGACACGTTGCCGATGCGGATCGCCGAGGCCTTCGACGCGCATGGCGTCCAGTATGCGGTCAGCCACGAGGCCGCCGCGCAGCGCTATGCGCCGTTCCTTTCCAATGTCTCCCAGGTACGCACACGGATGTTGATCGGCGCCGATGCCGACGCCGCGATCGGCGACCTGGGCGCACGGTTCGTCAACGAAGGTGCCAATCTGGCGATCATCGAAGTCGACTCACCGGGCGAACTGTTGTTTCGCGAGAAGGTCGGCGACCTGTGGCTGGCCAGCCCGATTCAGATTTATCTCGACCTGCTGCGTGGCGAAGGCCGCTCCAAAGAAATGGCCGAGCATTTTCGCAAGGAAAGGATCGGCTTCTGATGGCCAAGCCTGCAACGCTCGACGGCTACAGCGACCAGTACACGGTGGACTGCGAACGCGTCCTCGTCACGCTGCTTCGCGGCTTGGGGCCCTGGAAGGATTCGGTCTACCTGGTCGGCGGACTTACACCGCGATATCTCGTCGCCGCGCGGCCGCCCGCGGTTCCGGCGCACGCCGGTACCCTGGACGTGGACATCGTGATCGACCTGCAAATTCTGGCCGACACGGACGCGTACCACACGCTGGAGGACAACCTCAAGAAGATGGGCTTCGAGCGCGCGGAGAATGAGAAGCAGCAGAAGCTATCCTGGCGATGGCAAACCCGCACCGAACATGGTGCGCTGATGGTGCTGGAGCTCTTGGCAGACGCACCGGACATCGCCGGCGGCAAGGTTCAGCCGCTGCCGACGGAAGGCACGATCTCAGCCCTGAACATCCCGCATTCCTCGATTGTGTTCGACTTGCACCAGGTCACTGAAATCCAGGCCGAGCTGTTGGGCGGCAACGGGATCGCGACCGAAAAGATCAAGCATGCGAATCTCGTCAGCTTCACCTGCCTGAAGTCCTTTGCGTTCGATCAGCGCTTCGAACGCAAGGATGCACACGACCTGATCTATTGCATTGAGCACGCACCCGAGGGAATGGACGCCGCCGCCGAGGCCTTCCGCAAGGAGCGCGGCGGCAAACACGGCGCGGTCATCGAGGCGTCGCTGACGATCCTGCGCGGCCGTTTCGCGGGGGATGAGAAGACGGAGGGCTACCGCAAGGATGGCCCCGTGTCGGTCGCCAAGTTCGAGTTGGGTGAGGCGGACGAGCCGGAGCAGCGTGAGGCGAGAGTGTTACGCCAGCGCCAAGCCAGCGATGTGATCGAGCAACTCCTTGGCCGGATCGCTTAGTGGGGAGGGCGTGATATGGGTTTTCCAGCGGACATCAAGGGATGCATGAAGGATTGCATCTTGTCGCTGTTCTGGCCGCGTAAGGAAATCGTCGGCTTCTTCGAGAAGCACGGATGCACCAAAGCCGAAGTTGGCAGGCTGCAGATCGAAGGCGAGAACGCGCTCAAGCGTCATGAAGTCGTCGATGCGCTGTTCAAAGCGCTCGCGGCACGCCCCGACAACGGTCTCGGTCCGTTTCGCGCGATGCTGCAATCGCTATTGACCTGGTCGCATTTCGACCCGTACTACTTTGACAAACTCCGCAAGTTGGATCGCGCCGCGGCAACTCGGAACCTCGAACACCTGAGCCAGCTGCAGGAGATTCGGGACGCCAAGATCAAAGCCGATCGCGAGCGACGGGCCGCCCAGGAAGCGGTCCGCCAGCAGCCCACGGCTTCGCTGGAGCAACTGCGCGGCGAGTATCTCGACCTGGTCGCGAACAAAACGTCGCGACAGCAGCGCGGCTACGCGCTGGAACGCATCCTTGCCGAGCTTTCCCGCCTTTCGGGCCTGGAAACCACGGAAGCGTTCCGCGTGAACGGGGAACAGGTCGATGGCGCAGTGAAGTTCGACGGAGAGCACTACCTCATCGAGGCCAAGTGGCAGGAAAGGTCGGCGAGCAACGAGCCGGTTTATCAGTTCGCCGGCAAGGTGGCGGGCAAGCTGTACGGACGCGGCCTGTTCATTTCAGTGAATGGCTTCAGTCCCGAGGTCATTCGCAGCCTCGTCATGGGTAAAGAGATTCAGACGCTGTTTATCGACGGGGAGGATCTGATCTTGGTGCTGGAGGGGCACCTGAGCCTGCGGGAGATGATCGATCGGAAGGTCAAGGCCGCGCAGACCAAGGGCCTCATCTACGTGCATCCGATCTCCGGCGCGGAGAAGAAGTTCTAGGGAGTGTCGGCCGAAGACCATGCCATCTAAGAAACTGTCAGCGACCACCCAAGTCCTCGAACGCAAGGTTCGCCGAGCCGCTGAAACCGGCTTGACTTTTATTCGTGTTCGCGAAAGCTTTCCTCACTGACCGGGAGGAAGAGCGTGGCGCATTTCAACGATTGGTGCCTTTCGGACGACGAGCCAGTCGGGCCGCACTTCCGCAGGGTAATGACCGGGCAGGCTGCGAGCCTTCCGACGGGGATTCAGGTGACGGCGGCCATCGTGCCTGGGCACTATGCGTCGGAAGAACAGGTGGCGCGCGCGCTCGCCCGTCTCGGCAAGCCGGCCGCGGCCGCGCTCATCCAAGGCAAGCTCCCGACCACAAAGGCAATCCGCTCCGGCGATCTGGGCGAGATCTACGCGACGGAATGGATCGATGCGCACAGCGGCGGCTATCGCGCTCCGATCAAGCGCCTGCGCTGGAAAGACCATCGCAACATGGCGATGCGCGGCGACGACGTGATCGGCATCCTCCAAGACGCTCAGACCCAGCGCCTACAGTTCCTGAAGACGGAGGCGAAGAGCCGCGCCACGCTGACCGCTCAAGTCCTCACCGAAGCCCGGGCCGGCCTGGACAAGGATGGCGGGCTGCCGTCCGCCCACGCGCTGTCCTTCATCTCGGCGCGCCTTCTCGAGCTGGGCAATTTGCCGCTCGCCGACGCGATCGATGATGCGCTGCTCAAGCACGGGATCCCGGCGCAGAACGTCCGGCATCTGCTTTTCACCTTTTCCGGCAACGCGCCGGATGCCCTGCTAACCGCCTCTCTCCAAGCCTACCCGGGACCAATCAATCAGTGGGGGATTGGCCTGCGTGTAGAGGGACACGCCGCCTTCATCGGCGCGGTCTATGATCGAGTGATCGCCGATGCCAACAACGCCTGAAGCAATCGCGGCCGATATCGCAGAAGCAGCGACGGCCGGCTTTCGCGGCCGTCTCATCGCGCGCGGCCAGGCGCGCGCGATCATCTGGCGCGACGGCGAGCTTCCGCCCGACGCGCCGGCCTTTGCGCCGCAGCTCAGCTACGACCTGCACTCCTATGGTTACGCCCTTCTCGGGCTCGGCCTTCGCCTGCGTGAGCTCGGCGGCGACGGCGCACAGGCACGTACTGCCTTCGAGCAGGCCGCCACCGCCCTAGAGGCCGTGATCGCCAAGGGCAATCGCCAGGAGGTCGATCGCGACTTTCACTTCATCATGGCGGCGGCGAGCTATCATCTTGCTCATCTCTCCGCCCGCGCCTACTCGCTGCTCGCGATTGTCGAAGCCGACGAGAATTTCGCGCCTAAGGAACGGGTACTCGCCCTGTTGATGCGGCGAAACTTCCGCGCCCTTCGCGCCAACGTGCTCGACTATCGGGCTTCAGGCGAAGGCAGCGATGCCCGAATAGCGGCCGACATCCAGACCAAGCTTGACCACGCCGAGGTGGCCGACTTGCCCGATGGCGGCGACGAGTTCCTTTTCGACAGCCTCGACACGGCGCTGAACGACGTCTTCATGGCGGCCATGTCCCTGTTCCTTCTCGCGCTGGAACGCGGCGAGCAGCCACTGCTCGACCAGGCGCTGGAGCGGCTTCGGACAGGTCTCTCCATCTGCAGCGAGTTGAACATGCTGCCGCAATGGTGGTCGCATCGCATAGCGATCCACCTCTTGTCGGACCTCTGGTCGAACACCTTCCACGAGAAGGTGCCGCTCCAGCCGGCTGGTGGCGAAGCGGCCGACTGGCCCCGGCTTCGCGAGCTGTTCATCGCACTGCTTCAACGACGCCCGAAGGCCGAAGTAGACCTGTGGCCGTCCCAGATCGAAGCGGCAACTCGCGCGGCCGACCAATCCGATAACCTTGTGGTTTCGCTGCCCACCAGCGCCGGCAAGACACGCATTGCCGAACTGTGTATCTTGCGCTGCCTGGCTGGCGGCAAACGGGTGGTCTTCATCACGCCGCTGCGCGCGCTGTCGGCGCAGACCGAGACGACCCTGCAGAGGACCTTCGGTCCGCTGGGGAAGACGATCTCGGCGCTCTACGGCAGCGTCGGGGTGAGCGGCTTTGATGAGGATGCGATCCGGGAACGTCACATCGTTGTCGCGACGCCGGAAAAGCTCGATTTCGCGCTCCGCAACGATCCGTCCCTCCTCGATGACGTCGGCTTGCTCGTCTTCGACGAAGGTCACATGATCGGCCTCAACGAGCGCGAAGTTCGCTACGAGGTACAGATCCAGCGACTGCTTCGTCGCGCGGACGCGCACGAACGTCGGATCGTGTGCCTCTCGGCGATCTTGCCCGATGGGGATCAGCTTGATGACTTCGCCGGATGGCTGCGGCGGGATCACCCAGGCGGCTTGATCAAGCACGATTGGCGGCCGACCCGACTGCGGTTCGGCGACGTCGTCTGGTCAACGCCCAGCGCGCGCCTGAACCTGCGAGTTGGCGACGAGCGGCCATGGGTCCAGCGGTTCCTCGTAGGGGCCGCGCCTCCGAACTGGGTGCCGCCAAAGCGTCGTCGAACCAAGCTCTTCCCGTGCGATCAGCGCGAGCTCTGCCTCGCGACGGCTTGGCGGCTGGTCGAGGATGGGCAGACGGTCCTCATCTTCTGCCCCGAGCGGCGCAGCGTCGAGCCGTTCGCAGACGTAATCGTCGATCTCCATGAGCGAGGCGCGCTTCGTTCGTTGCTCGAGGCCGACCCTGCCGTCCTCAGCACCGCGATCACCCTCGGCGAGGAATGGCTCGGGCCGGACAGCGCCATCCTCAAATGCCTGCGCCTCGGCGTCGCATTGCACCATGGCGCCTTGCCAACTGCCTATCGCAAGGAGGTCGAGCGCCTGCTGCGCGACAACGTCCTCAAGGTCACCATCTCGTCGCCGACGCTCGCGCAGGGGCTCAACCTATCGGCCACGGCCGTGGTCATGCACTCGCTCCATCGCTTCGGCGAGCGGATCGAGATCTCCGAGTTCAAGAACGTTATCGGGCGAGCCGGACGGGCCTATGTCGACGTCGAAGGCATCGTGCTCTTCCCCATGTTCGACGACATCGCGAAGAAGCGGCGCAACTGGGAAGCCCTCATCAACGATCTCGGCGCGCGCAATATGGAGAGCGGGCTGGTGCAGCTGGTTGCGGCGCTGCTGTCCCGTATGCGCGCCCGGATCGGCGGCGACCTGAATCAGCTCGTCGAGTATGTGGTCAACACTGCGGCAGCGTGGACCTTTCCCGAGGTCGCGAACGAGAAGCCGGAGGATCGCGAGCGTGCCCTGACCGACTGGGAGCAGCACGTGGCGACGCTCGACACGGCGATCCTCAGCCTCATTGGCGAGAACGACACCCCGGACGAGGAGGTCGAGGCCGCGCTGGATGACATCCTGCAGTCCTCTCTCTGGCACCGCCGCCTGCTACGGCAGAACGAGCAGGTGCAGCAGGTCCTCAAGGCGGGCCTCGTCTCACGCAGCCGACTCATCTGGAACCAGTCGACCACAGCGCGCCGACGAGGCTATTTTCTCGCCGGCGTCGGGTTGACGACCGGGAATGCACTCGACGCCATCGCTGCGGACGCCAACCTTCTCCTGGTTCAGGCTAATGGCGGCATTCTCGACGGTGATGCCGAGGCGGCGATCGTGGCGATCACGAGCATTGCCGAGCTCGTCTTCGGTTTCTATCCCTTCACGCCCGACCCCATGCCCATCAACTGGCGCGACATCCTGCGTACCTGGCTTCTCGGCCAGCCTCTTGCTGACATCGCCGCCGGTCAGGAGTCGGAGACGCTGCAGTTCATCGAAGGGGGACTCGTCTATCGCCTGCCTTGGGCGATGGAGGCCATCCGCGTTCGTGCGGCCGCCAACAGCGACACCATCGGCGGCTTCCTGCTCGATAACTATGAGCTTGGCCTAGCCGTCCCAGCTGTCGAAACTGGGACGCTAAACCGTTCGGCCTCGATCCTCATCCAGGCGGGGTTCAACTCGAGGCTTGCTGCCATCAAGGCCGTGGCCGACACCGGCGCGATCTTCCAGACGGGCCAGGAGCTTCGACAATGGCTCAATTCGGAAGCTGTCGCCGCCTACAGCGCCCAGCCCGATTGGCCGACCGCTGAGACGAAGGCGATGTGGATGGAGTTCGCGCAAAGTTTCACCCCGCGCGAGAACCGCACCTGGGCCGACCGGCGGTACTGGGCGAACGTGGCGTGGCTCGGCGCACCGCCGCCGCCGGACACGCCCGTCCAAGTCCATCACTGGGGCGGTCAGGCATGCGTTCTCTCGGCTGACGGCACGCCGCTGGGCACAGTGCAGGCCGCGCTTAATCCCGGTAGAGCGGGGCTAATGCGCGCGCAGGTGTCTCAGGACGTCGGCAGGATCGACCTCACTTACCTGGGCCCTGACGACCTGTCAGGTGCCTAATATTTGCTAAGAGCAACCTGCGGGCGTTCCTAGGGGTAGCTGGTGGCCGGGAGGCGAGAGCGGTGTGCTGTCAGACTTGCGGCATAGTTAGAGATAGTGCGTCTGACATCCTGTACGGACTCACGCACATCGGCATGAGCGGCAGTCGCTTATATAATCAAGGTGTTCGACGCGCTCTGAGGCTTCAACCTCCCCCCTGCAGCCCCTCGGCCCGGATCGCATTGATAACAGTCCTCCGTGGGCTGGAGCGACCATCTCGCACAAGCACTCGTTCTCTGACGGTAGACATGACGGTAGACGTTCTTATGGTCAAACGAAAAGCCAGGGTTTACGCGGGTTTACAGCCCTCGGAAATGATCGAGTGGGAGTGATCCGATCGCGTTTCACAAGGACCCACAACGACCCGCCAACCGCCAGAGGCCCTTGATTTTTTAAGGGCCTTTGTCTTTTTGTCGTCCCATGAGGTGCAGACAGACTCCAGAATCGACCCGGCGCCGACTTCCTCGACGCCCCCCGTCAGCGTGTTCCTGACTGTCGCGTGCGGTGAATTCAGGAAAGACGGTGGCATTGAGGCCGCCCCAGGTCTTCGCGCTGCCCCCGCGGAAGAGCGAGTCCCCAGGAGGAAAGCGCAGCGCGCAAGCTCCGGTGGCCGCGATTTCGCAGAAGCGATGGGCGTAACCCGCGAGCCGCGCGGCGGGACGCCGAGAGAAGATGACCACCCAGCGCGAAGGCTCGCTATTGCCCCACCGCGGTTATTTGCTGCGCAGTAAATATTGTGAGCAGGCCAAATATTCACTACGATGGCCATATTTACTGGACAGTAAACGAGGCCTTCGCACCGTAATGCTTGAATCCCCCGTGACCGAACGACAGTTGATCGCCCGCTTCGTCGATGCCCTGCGGGAGCTTCCGGAGGTGGATGCCGACGTCGAGCATTGGGAGTCAGGCAAGCACGGCGACCGCGGCCATGACGCCCAGGTCGACCTGCACGTCGCAGGCAAGTCCTTCGTCCTGCTCATCGAAGCCAAGAAAGCTGTCTTTCCCCGGGATGTCCGTCAGGTGATCTGGCAGTTTCGGGAAGCAAGCGGCGGACGGTCCCGAGGACAGGGGGAAGAGACCTTGTCGCTTCTGGTCGCCGAATCCATCTCCCCCGGGGCAAAGGAACTGCTCAGAAGCGAGCGCGTCGGCTACTACGACAGCGGCGGCAGCCTGTTCCTGCCGGCGCCAGGCGCGTACCTCTACATCGACAAGCCACCACCCAAGACCCTGGCGAAGTCGGTTCGCGCGTTGTTTTCCGGACGGCGCGCGCAGGTGCTGCACGCCCTGCTGGTACGGCACCAGGACTGGTTCGGCGTCAAGGAATTGGCGCAACAGGCGATGGTATCGCCAGCTACCGCCTCGCAGGTGCTGACCGAGCTTGAGCGTTTCGACTGGCTGGAGTCGCGCGGGCAAGGGCCGAGCAAGGAGCGCCACCTTCGCGAGCCCGCAGCCTTGCTGGATGCGTGGGCCAAGCAGCTCACTTCCATCCGGCCGCCGACCGTGAAGCGGTACTACGTGCCGGCCACGAAGGCGGACACGTTGCCGATGCGGATCGCCGAGGCCTTCGACGCGCATGGCGTCCAGTATGCGGTCAGCCACGAGGCCGCCGCGCAGCGCTATGCGCCGTTCCTTTCCAATGTCTCCCAGGTACGCACACGGATGTTGATCGGCGCCGATGCCGACGCCGCGATCGGCGACCTGGGCGCACGGTTCGTCAACGAAGGTGCCAATCTGGCGATCATCGAAGTCGACTCACCGGGCGAACTGTTGTTTCGCGAGAAGGTCGGCGACCTGTGGCTGGCCAGCCCGATTCAGATTTATCTCGACCTGCTGCGTGGCGAAGGCCGCTCCAAAGAAATGGCCGAGCATTTTCGCAAGGAAAGGATCGGCTTCTGATGGCCAAGCCTGCAACGCTCGACGGCTACAGCGACCAGTACACGGTGGACTGCGAACGCGTCCTCGTCACGCTGCTTCGCGGCTTGGGGCCCTGGAAGGATTCGGTCTACCTGGTCGGCGGACTTACACCGCGATATCTCGTCGCCGCGCGGCCGCCCGCGGTTCCGGCGCACGCCGGTACCCTGGACGTGGACATCGTGATCGACCTGCAAATTCTGGCCGACACGGACGCGTACCACACGCTGGAGGACAACCTCAAGAAGATGGGCTTCGAGCGCGCGGAGAATGAGAAGCAGCAGAAGCTATCCTGGCGATGGCAAACCCGCACCGAACATGGTGCGCTGATGGTGCTGGAGCTCTTGGCAGACGCACCGGACATCGCCGGCGGCAAGGTTCAGCCGCTGCCGACGGAAGGCACGATCTCAGCCCTGAACATCCCGCATTCCTCGATTGTGTTCGACTTGCACCAGGTCACTGAAATCCAGGCCGAGCTGTTGGGCGGCAACGGGATCGCGACCGAAAAGATCAAGCATGCGAATCTCGTCAGCTTCACCTGCCTGAAGTCCTTTGCGTTCGATCAGCGCTTCGAACGCAAGGATGCACACGACCTGATCTATTGCATTGAGCACGCACCCGAGGGAATGGACGCCGCCGCCGAGGCCTTCCGCAAGGAGCGCGGCGGCAAACACGGCGCGGTCATCGAGGCGTCGCTGACGATCCTGCGCGGCCGTTTCGCGGGGGATGAGAAGACGGAGGGCTACCGCAAGGATGGCCCCGTGTCGGTCGCCAAGTTCGAGTTGGGTGAGGCGGACGAGCCGGAGCAGCGTGAGGCGAGAGTGTTACGCCAGCGCCAAGCCAGCGATGTGATCGAGCAACTCCTTGGCCGGATCGCTTAGTGGGGAGGGCGTGATATGGGTTTTCCAGCGGACATCAAGGGATGCATGAAGGATTGCATCTTGTCGCTGTTCTGGCCGCGTAAGGAAATCGTCGGCTTCTTCGAGAAGCACGGATGCACCAAAGCCGAAGTTGGCAGGCTGCAGATCGAAGGCGAGAACGCGCTCAAGCGTCATGAAGTCGTCGATGCGCTGTTCAAAGCGCTCGCGGCACGCCCCGACAACGGTCTCGGTCCGTTTCGCGCGATGCTGCAATCGCTATTGACCTGGTCGCATTTCGACCCGTACTACTTTGACAAACTCCGCAAGTTGGATCGCGCCGCGGCAACTCGGAACCTCGAACACCTGAGCCAGCTGCAGGAGATTCGGGACGCCAAGATCAAAGCCGATCGCGAGCGACGGGCCGCCCAGGAAGCGGTCCGCCAGCAGCCCACGGCTTCGCTGGAGCAACTGCGCGGCGAGTATCTCGACCTGGTCGCGAACAAAACGTCGCGACAGCAGCGCGGCTACGCGCTGGAACGCATCCTTGCCGAGCTTTCCCGCCTTTCGGGCCTGGAAACCACGGAAGCGTTCCGCGTGAACGGGGAACAGGTCGATGGCGCAGTGAAGTTCGACGGAGAGCACTACCTCATCGAGGCCAAGTGGCAGGAAAGGTCGGCGAGCAACGAGCCGGTTTATCAGTTCGCCGGCAAGGTGGCGGGCAAGCTGTACGGACGCGGCCTGTTCATTTCAGTGAATGGCTTCAGTCCCGAGGTCATTCGCAGCCTCGTCATGGGTAAAGAGATTCAGACGCTGTTTATCGACGGGGAGGATCTGATCTTGGTGCTGGAGGGGCACCTGAGCCTGCGGGAGATGATCGATCGGAAGGTCAAGGCGGCACAAACGAAAGGGCTCATCTATGTGCATCCGATCTCCGGCGCGGAGAAGAAGTTCTAGGGAGTGTCGGCCGAAGACTTTCAGGAACGACAACTGCGGGACTCCGATCCATGAGAACACTGTGCAGTACGCCCTTCTTCGAAGCGAGTGGCTGTCCCGACGCAGCAGCCCACTTGCGGGCCGGCTGCAACACTTGGACAGCTTCTCGTCCGGTGCGCCAGACGGCCTTGATCAGAAGACCGCTCCCCTCCGGGACTGATGCACCGCTCCGCGGGGGCGTGAAAGGACAGACAACCCCGGGGCAACGCAGGGCGTTCTCTCTTGCGCGTCGCCATCCGCTGCCGATTGCGGCCCTTGGCCGGCAGGTATCGGATGCCCTCGGCACCTCGGTCAGCGCTTGCGCGTGCGACCGCGCCAGCCTGCACGCTGCAACAACTGACACAGCTTTGGCGCACAATCCGCTCACTTGAACAGGACGGGCGCCATGGACAAGCATCACCTCATCAGTGTTTTCGTCGCTGTGGTCGATGCCAATGGGTTCGCCGGCGCTGCCCGCAAGTTGAAAGTGTCACCTCCGGTGGTGACCCGGGCGATCAACGAACTGGAAGAGACGCTGGGGGTACGGCTGCTCATGCGCACGACGCGCGTGGTGCGTGTCACCGAAGCGGGCGCACGTTATGCCGAAGATTGCCGCCGCATCCTGGCGGAGCTGGCGGAGGCCGACGAGTCCGCGACAGGACAGCACGGCGCGCCGCAAGGCCGGATCGCCATCACCGCACCCGGATGGTTCGGCGCCAAGTTCATTACGCCTATCGTCACCGAATACCTGGACCAGTACCCGAAGGTGAGCGCCACATGCTGGTTCCTCGACCGTCTGGTCAACATGGTCGAAGAGGGGGTGGATGTGGCCGTGCGCATCGCGGAACTGCCCGATTCAAGCTTGCAGGCCATTGCGGTCGGCCGCATGCGGGTGGTGACCTGCGCTTCCCCGGCCTATCTGGTTCGCCATGGCGCGCCGCGCGCGCTGGCCGACCTGGCGTCGCACAACGTCGTCTCCGCGAGTGCCGTGGCGCCCGGCCATGAACTGCGTTTCAGCCACGACGGAAAGTCGCGCGTCATCAAGATGCAACCCCGGCTGATCACAAGCACCAACGAGTCGGCAGTCGCGGCTGCCGTTTCGGGCTTCGGACTCACGCAGCAGATGTTCTACAAGGTGGCCGAGCCGCTGGCCCGCGGCGAGCTGCAAGAGGTGTTGTGCGACTTCGAGCCCGCCGCATTGCCGGTGCATGTGCTGCATCGCGAGGGGCGCTACGCGTCGCGACGCGTGCGCGCCTTCCTCGACCTGGCCATCGAACGTCTGCGCGCCTTGCCCGAATTGCAGGCTTAGCGCCGTACCTCCCTTGCGGAGGCGCACGGATCGGGAACGGCCTGCCGCGATCATTCCGGAATCGGCAACAGTCCCTTCGCCTGCGCGCGGCTTCTCGCAGAGGCGGCGTCGCGCCATAGTCCGGCATCGCATTCCGGGATGCCGCCATGCCCCACGCCTTTGCCCAGATCGCATTTACGCCGCAGGTGAAGATCGAGCAGCTGCGCGAAGGCAGCCGTGCCGGCTATGCACGCAGCTTCGAGTCGGATGCCCCGACCTTCAATGACCGGCTGGGTCAGGCCGAGGCGGACTTCCTCGGCCGGCTTCGCAGCGTCTTCATGGCCACGGTGTCCGAGACCGGCTGGCCCTATGTCCAGCATCGGGGCGGTCCCGCGGGATTCGTGCATGTCCTGGACGACCGGCACATCGCCTTTGCCGACTACGCCGGCAACCGGCAGCTGATCAGCGTCGGAAATCTCGCCGGCAACCCCCGCGTGGCGCTGATCGCCGTGGACTACGCGCATCGCCTTCGCCTCAAGCTGCTGGGCACGATGGAGGTACGGCCACTGGCCGATGACGCGGCGCTGGCCGCCCGGCTGGCGGTGCCTGGCGTTGGCGCCAGATTGCAGCGCGCGATGGTGGTGACCGTCGAAGGTTTCGACTGGAACTGCCCGCAACACATCCCCTTGCAGCTGGATGCCGACGACGTGCAGCGCGCGCTGGACGAGCGCGACGCCCGCATCGCCGATCTCGAATCACGTCTGGGGGCGCTGCCACGGCAGGCCCCGGACTGACGCTCGCGGCCCGTCGGGCCGCACCCTTCCACAACTTTTCCCAACCGATCCATCGAGGAGCTCGCCATGAAACCGAACCACACTCTCAAGCTTTACCAGCACCCGTTGTCGGGCCACTCGCACCGCGTGCATCTGGCGCTGTCGCTGCTGGGCCTGCCCTACGAACTGATCGAGGTCGACCTGATGAAGGCCGCGCACAAGCAGCCCGAGTTCCTGGCCATGAACCCTTTCGGTCAGGTGCCGGTGCTGGATGACGGCGGCACCATCCTGTTCGACTCGAACGCCATCCTCGTCTACCTGGCGGGCACCTACGACGCCGACCGCCGCTGGCTGCCGCGCGACGCCAGGCAACAGGCCGCCGTGCAGGCATGGTTGTCGGTGGCGGCCGGTCTGGTGGCTTTTGGTCCCGCCGCCGCCCGACTGATCACGGTGTTCGGCGCCAAGTACAACCCGGAAGACGTGATCGGCCGCGCCCACCAGTTGCTGAAAGTGATGGACGCGCAACTGTCGACGCGTGCCTTCCTGACAGGACCTGAGGCCACCCTCGCCGACATCGCCTGCTACAGCTATGTCTCGGCGGCACCCGAAGGCAACGTCGATCTGGGGGCGTATCCGCAGGTACGCGCCTGGCTGGCCCGTGTCGAAGCCTTGCCCGGGTTCGTGCCCTTCAAGCGCACGGCGGTCGGCCTCGCAGCCTGAATCGCTTGTCCCCAGCCAGACCGATCGGGCACCGAACATGAGCCAATCCATACACAGTCTCGCCAGCACCGACCCGTTCCATGCGGGCGAGAAGGCCGTGCAAGCCCGATTGGGCGTGCAGGAGCGCATTCTGGACGTGGGGCGGCGCGTGATTCGCCCCTTCATGCCTGACCAGCACCGAGCGTTCTACGCCCAGTTGCCCTTCGTGCTGGTGGGCTCGGTCGATGCACTCGGCCGGCCCTGGGCGTCGGTGCTGGTGGGCGAGCCCGGTTTCATGCGCTCGCCCGAGCCTGCGCGCCTGGAGATCCTGGCGCGGCCGGTGCCCGGTGACCCGCTGGCGCAGGGCCTGGTGCCGGGTGCGCCGTTGGGCTTCCTGGGCATCGAGCTGCACACGCGGCGACGCAACCGCATGAACGGCCATGTCGAGTCGTTTCTCGACGGGCTGTTGAAGGTGGCCGTCGAGCAGACGGTCGGCAATTGTCCGCAGTACATCCAGGGCCGTGAAACCGAGTGGGCGCGCGATGCCGCCGACAACGCGCCGCGCGACATGGTCGCGCTCGATCATCTGGACGCCGCCGCGCTGTCGATGGTGCGCGCGGCCGACACCCTGTTCGTCGCCACGCGCGCGCCCGCCGATGGCGAACGCCCCGCCAGCGCCGACGTGTCGCACCGCGGCGGCCGCGGCGGCTTCGTGCGCGTGGAGGACGAGCGCACCCTGCTCGTACCCGACTTCACCGGCAACTTCCTTTTCATGACGCTGGGCAACCTGCAGCTTGACCCGCGGGCCGGCGTGATTTTCATCGACTTTGCCACCGGCGATCTGCTTACCCTGACCGGCCGTGCCGAAGTGGTGTGGGACGGCCCCGAGCTGCGGGCCTTCGAAGGAGCCGAGCGCGCCTGGCGCTTCCACATCGAAGCCGGCTGGCGCCTGACCGCCGCGCTGCCGCTGCGCTGGCGCTTTCGCGACTGGTCGCCCAACTCGCTGATCACCGGTACCTGGGATGAAGCGGCGCGGCGTCTCGAAGTGCAGCGTCTGGCGCAGATCTGGCGGCCGTACCGCGTGACCGGGCTGGTCGATGAGAGCAGCGTGATCCGCTCCTTTCATCTCGAGCCCGCCGATGGTCTCGCGCAACCCGCCTTCGAAGCCGGGCAGTACCTGCCCATCCGCCTCCACCCGGGCGGCGGTGCGGCACCGCTTCAGCGCACATACACGCTGTCCGGCGCGCCCGGTGATGCAGGCCTGCGCATCAGTGTCAAGCGCGAGGGTGTGGCTTCAAGCTTCCTGCACCAGCACGTGAAGGTGGGCGACACCATCGACGCCCTGGCACCGCGCGGCCACTTCACCATCGACGCCACGCTGCGCCTCAGCGCGGTACTGATCGGTGCCGGTGTCGGCATCACGCCGATGGTGTCGTTCGCGCGGCACCTGGTGGCGGAAGGCTTCCGCCTGCGGCGCACGCGGCCCATGCACCTGGTCCAGGTGGCGCGCGACGGCCAGGTGCGTGCCTTTGCATCCGAACTAGAGGCGCTGGCCACCCGCGCCGCTGGCGCGCTGAAGCTGCACATCGTGCAGGACGACGGCGCGCCCGGCACCCGCACCGGCCCGCTCACCATCGACATGCTCAAGTCCATCCTGCCCTTCGATGACCACGAGTTCTTTCTGTGCGGCCCGCCCGGATTCATGCAGGCCCTGTATGACGGACTGCGCGAACTCGGCGTGCGCGACCGGCGCATCCAGGCCGAAGCCTTCGGGCCGGCCTCGCTGAAGCGGCGTCCGGATGACACGGCGACAGCAGCCGTCCCGCCACCGCCCGCTCCACCCGCCGCCAAGGCCACGGTGCGCTTCCTGCGCAGCGGCGATACGGCGGTCTGGACACCTGCGCAGGGCAGCCTGCTCGAGTTCGCCGAAGGCAAGGGCCTGTCGCCGCCCTACGCCTGCCGCGCCGGGCATTGCGGATCGTGCCTGACGCCGCTGCGCGCCGGCCGCGTGACGTATGAGTCGCCCACCGCCTGGACGCCCGGGGAAGGCGAGGCGCTGCTGTGCTGCGCCCGGCCGGCCGCCGGTGGCGATGAACCCCTTGAACTGCACATCTAGACACGCCGTAGCCGATCCGGGCCGCCGCCGCTGCATTCGCGGCGCGGGCGAGTCACGGACCGGACGCATTCGGCCACGGCGGCTGCGCGACGCACTCCGCGGTGCGCTGTTGAGTCCGCCGGGCACGCCCATCGCCGCACCCGATTTTCCGGACCGGCCGGAACACGATGAAACCGCCACCCGATAGCCGCGCACCGCTGCCTCCCTTCACGCTCGACAGCGCAAAAATGAAGGTGCGCCTGGCCGAGGATGCGTGGAATTCGCGCGATCCGCAGCGGGTGATTCTGACCTGCACCCGCGACAGCGTGTGGCGCAACCGTGTCGAGTTTCCGGTAGGGCGGGAGGCCATCCGTGCCTTTCTGCAACGCAAGTGGGCGCGCGAAATCGACTATCGCCTGCTCAAGGAGCTATGGGTGCATGACGGCTGCCGCATCGCCGTGCGCATCGCCTATGAGTGGCACGACGACGCGGGTCAGTGGTTTCGCTCGTATGGCTGCGAGAACTGGGACTTCGACCGCCACGGCCTCGTGCGGGCGCGCTTTGCCAGCATCAACGACAAACCCATCCCGGCGGCCGAGCGGCTGATGCACTGGCCGCTCGGTCGCCGCCCTGACGACCACCCGGGCCTCAGCGCCCTGGGTCTTTGAAAGATTGCCCATGAAAGACACGGATCGCACGATCACCACCGACGTCGCCATCATCGGCGCCGGCACCGCAGGCATGGCCGCCTACCGTGCCGCGCAGCGTCACACCGATCGAGTGGTGCTCATCGAGAGCCACGTCTATGGCACCACCTGCGCGCGTGTCGGTTGCATGCCCAGCAAGCTGCTGATCGCGGCGGCCGAAGCGGCGCACGCGGCGCGGCATGCCGATCGCTTCGGGGTGAAGGTGCCGCGCATCGACATCGACGGCCGCGCCGTGATGGCGCGCGTGCGCAGCGAGCGCGACCGCTTCGTCGGTTTCGTCGTCGACACCGTCGAGCAGTGGCCCGACGCCCACCGGTGGCTGGGGCATGCCCGCTTCGTCGGGACGAACACGCTCGTGGTCGACGGCCCGGCGGGGCCCAGGCACCTGCAGGCCGGGCGCATCGTCATCGCCACCGGTTCGCGCCCTGCGGTGCCGCCGGCCTGGCGGGATGCACTCGGCGACCGCCTGATCGTCAATGACGATGTGTTCAGCTGGAACGATCTGCCGCGCTCGGTGGCGGTGGTGGGTACCGGCGTGGTCGGGCTCGAGCTGGCCCAGGCGCTGCACCGCCTGGGCGTGCGGGTGAGGCTGTTCGGCCGTGGCAGCCGCATCGGCCCGCTGACCCATCCGGCACTGCAGGCCCTGGCCGGCGAGGTGTTCGGCAGCGAATTGCCGCTCACGCTCGGGGTGAACGCGCTGCACGTCCGCCGCGAGGGCGACGCCGCCGTGTTGCGCGCGACGCTGGCGGATGGTCAGGTGCAGGAGGCGTCTTTCGAGTTCCTGCTGGCCGCCACCGGCCGCCGCCCCAACGTGGACCAGCTGGGTCTGGCGCACACGGCGCTGCCGCTCGACCCGCAGGGCGTGCCGGTGTATGACCGCCGCACCGGCCGGATCGGCGACAGCGCCGTGTTCATGGCGGGCGACGCCGCCGACGACCGGCCGCTGCTGCACGAGGCCGCTGACGAAGGGCG
Source organism: uncultured Methyloversatilis sp. (assembly GCA_964555165.1). Classification (GTDB taxonomy): domain Bacteria; phylum Pseudomonadota; class Gammaproteobacteria; order Burkholderiales; family Rhodocyclaceae; genus Methyloversatilis. The sequence goes on from CAZKRN010000017.1 coordinate 53,973, forward strand.
CATTGCCGGCGACAACGCCGGTCGCTGGCCGGACGTGCGCATCCGGCCGCGCCGCGCGCCGCTGGCCGTGGTCTTCAGCGAGCCGCAGATGGCCCTGGTGGGTGCCACGCACGCCGAACTGCGTGTTGCCGGGATCGACTTCGAGATCGGCGACGTGTCGTTCGCGGATCAGGGCCGCAGCCGGGTCATGGGTCGCAATCAGGGGGCACTGCAGGTCTATGCGGAGCGCGACAGCGGACGGCTCCTGGGGGCGGAAATGCTGGGCCCGGCCGCCGAGCACCTGGGACACCTGCTTGCGTGGTCGGTGCAGCGGGGCGATACGGTCCAGCAGATGCTGGACAGTCCGTTCTATCACCCGGTGGTCGAGGAAGGCTTGCGTTCAGCCCTGCGTGACGCGCAGCGCAAGCTGCAACTGCCCGGAGCGTTTCCGGAAGTCTGTCTGGAGTGCGCAACATGATCGATGTCTACACCGCCAGCACGCCCAACGGCGTCAAGGTTCCCATCGCGCTTGAGGAGTTGGGCGTTCCCTATCGCCTCGTTCGTGTAAATCTGGGCATGCAGGAACAGAAGCAACCCGAATTCCTGCGCATCAACCCCAACGGTCGCATCCCGGCCATCGTCGATGACGACGGGCCGGATGGCCAGCCGCTGTCGGTGTTCGAGTCCGGCGCCATCCTCTGCTATCTGGCCGGAAAGTACGGCGGGCTGATGCCCCGCGATCCGGTCGAACGGGTGCGTGCCCTTGAATACACCTTCTTCCAGATCGGTGGCATTGGTCCGATGTTCGGCCAGGCAGGCTGGTTTGCCCGGTCGGCGCCGGAACCGGTGGATTTTGCCATCGAGCGCTATCGCAAGGAGTCGAATCGTCTCACGGCGGTGCTGGAGGCGCGACTGCAACAGGTACCCTGGCTGGCCGGTCACGAATTCTCGGTGGCCGACATCATGAATTTCGGCTGGCTCGATACCCCCGATTATGCGGGCGTGAATCTGGCGGACTACCCGGCCGTCAGCGCCTGGCGCGACAGGATGCACCGGCGACCGGGGGTGCAGAAGGGGCTCGCAGCGCTGCGCTGACTCGGCGTTGCGGGCCTGCCACCCGCCGCGGTCAAGCCGGGTCTCTCCCGCCGCACCGTCCTCCGCCCGGCGATGCCGGCAGCGGCATTCCCGCACGACGGACCGCGGTGTCGGACACGGTCCACCCGCCATCGGCCGCGGCGCGCTGCGACATCGGGAACACGCCCGCCCTCGACGGAAGCCGTTCCGTCATGTTTCCGGTCCAGCGGCTCGTCCGGCCAGCCCTGCCGGCAAAGTCGGACGAGCGAGGTTTTCGGCACGGCTGCGCTGGCCGCGAAAGTATCTGTCATGCACCACTGCCCGGGACCCGGGCCGCGAAAATCGCTGAATTTCGGTGGCTGTCCGATGGAAGTATTGCCGGATGCAATAGAAAGGGTTCACTCTCTGCATGTCAGAGGCGACGAATACTTGAGTATGTGGCAGCAAGAACGGTCGGCGCCATCGCATACGACGATACTGATCGTCGATGACCGCCCCGAGAACCTTGAAGTGCTTGATGGACTGCTGCGATCGGCGGGCTATCGGGTCAAGGCAGCCAACAACGGACGCACCGCGTTGCGACTGGCGAGCGAGGGCGATCCCCCGGCGCTTGTCCTGCTGGATGTGATGATGCCGGGGATGGACGGCTATGCCGTTCTCGGAGCGTTGCGCGAACAGCCTTTCGTGCGTGATGTGCCGGTCATTTTCGTCACCGCGCTGGCGGAAGCCGGCGACGAAGAGTCGGGTCTTGCTCTGGGTGCGGCCGACTACGTGACCAAACCCATACGCCCGGCCGTGCTGCTCGCCCGCGTGCGCGTGCAGCTTGAAGCCCGGCAGGCGCGCGAAGCGCTGCGCGACCAGAACGCCTGGCTCGAAGGCGAAGTTGTCCGCCGCATGGAAGAGAACGAGGTCATCCAGTCGGTCGGCATACGCGCGCTGGCCAATCTGGCCGAAGCACGCGATATCGAGACCGGACAACACATACGACGCACGCAGGCTTACGTCCGCGTACTGGCACAGAAGCTGAGTACGAATCCGCGCTTCGCGGGTGTGCTGACGCCCGGCTACATCGACCTGCTCACCCGTTCCGCTCCGCTTCATGACATCGGAAAAGTCGGCATTCCGGATCACATCCTCCGCAAGCGCGGGCCGCTCGATGAGGATGAATGGGCCGTGATGATGACGCATGCTGCCATAGGCGCTCGGGCGATCGAGATGGCCTGCCGCGACGAAGAGCGCTCCGCGGACTTCCTCTCCCTTGCGTGCGACGTCGCACACTGGCATCACGAACATTGGGACGGCAGCGGATACCCCGATGGACTGTCCGGAGAGGCGATACCGTTGTCGGCGCGACTGATGACGGTCGCCGATGTATTCGACGCGATGCTGTCGCGTCGGGCATACAAGTCCGCGCTCCCGCTCGACGAGGTGAAAGCGCACATCGTCGGCCACCGGGGCAGCCACTTCGACCCGGACGTCGTCGACGCCTTCGTTGCGGGTTTCGACGAATTCATCCGGATCGCCAGACGCCATGCAGACCCCGACTGAGCCCGAGGCGAGCGTCGTTGCGGCCGACATACATGGCGAGGCGCGGGCGGGCGTCCGCACTGTGGTCTTCGCCTATGCGGGGATCGCAGGACTGTGGATATTGCTGTCCGACGTCGTGCTGTTCGCCCTGATGGACGATCCGGTCGGCTACGAACGTGCGAGCCTGATCAAGGGCTGGGCGTTTGTCGCGGTGACTGCGGGAGCCCTGTTCGTGCTTCTGAGCCGGCTGTCGCATCGCACCGTCGACGCGCTTGCGCGCGAGAACGCATTGCTGGTCGAGCGTGCGCGTGCCTCGGCCTTGCTCGATGCCATTGTTCGCAGTTCGTCCGACCCGGTGTTCGCCAAGGATGCGCAAGGGCGCTACCTCATGTTCAACCCCGAGTTCTGTCGCCTTCTCAGCGTCAGCGAAGCCAGCATGCTCGGACGCACCGACGAAGCGCTTCTGCCGGCCGAAGTTGCGCGCCGCATCATGGACAACGACCGCATCGTTCTGGCGGGCGGTCAGGTGGTGCGCTTCGAGGAAAGACTGCCCACGGCCGACGGCGAGCGGGTTTTCCTGTGCACCAAGGGACCGCTGCGCGATGGCGGGGGCAGGGTGATCGGCCTGTACGGGGTGGCTCGCGACATGACCGAACGCCTGCATGCGGAGCGCCGGCTGCGCGAGAGCGAGGAGCGATTCCGCAATCTGTTCGACCACTCGCCGGTCGCTTACCAGTCGATCGACGATCTGGGGCGTTGCCTTCATGTCAATACGACGCTCTGCGCCATGCTGGGGTATCGCGCCGACGAGTTGCTCGGAAAGCCCTTCTCCGACGTGTGGATGCCGGATGGGCGTGAGCAGGCGGCGGCCGTTTTCGCGCAACTGAGTCAGGAACTGCGGACTCAGGGGGAACTGCGTCTGCGGCATCGCGATGGACGCGAGGTGGTGGTATGGCTGGTTGGCAGGGCGGAGATCGACGCACGGGGCAACTTCATCCGTACTCACTGCATTCTGGCCGACATGACCGAAAGGGCGGCTGCCGTGCAGGCGCTGGCCGAGCGCGAGACACTGCTGCGCGAGATCGGCGAACTGGCCCATGTCGGGGGCTGGTCGTATGACGTCGGCAGCGGGCGTCTGGCCACCACCGGCGAAGTCACCCGCATCTGCGGTGCCGATACCGACTGGCTGCGGAACGACGCAACGGCTTGCGGCCCGCTCGGCGAGGAGGAAGGACGGCGGCTGCGCGCGGCTCTGTCGGCCGCCCTGCATCGAGGGGAAGGGTTCGATCTGGAACTCGCGGCGCAGCGCCCCGGTGCAGGCCCGGGGTGGATACGCATACTGGGCGTGCCGGTGAGCGAGAACGGATGCATCGTGCGCTTGCGCGGCACGGTACAGGACATCAGCGAGCGACGGCGCATGCAGGACGAACTCGACACGCATCGCGCGCACCTGGAAGAGCAGGTACAGACGCGCACTGCCGAGCTCGCGGTGGCCAAGGAAGCGGCCGAATCGGCCAGTCGATCCAAGACGCTGTTCCTGGCCAACATGAGTCACGAAATGCGCACGCCGATGAATGCCATCGTCGGGCTCACCCATCTGCTGTCGCGCTCGGTCCAGGGCGAGACCGAACGCGATCTGGTGCGCAAGATCGAATCGGCGGCCACCCACCTGCGCCACGTCATCGATGAAGTCCTCGATCTGTCGCGCATCGAGGCGCAGAAGCTCGCGCTTGAGTCCGCACCCTTCAGGACCGACACATTGCTCGACGAAGTGTGTGCCATGGTTCAGCCGCGCGCCGACGAGCGCGGGCTGGTGCTGCGCTGCGAGCGTGGCCCCGGTCTGCCGGCAGTGCTGCGTGGCGATGCGACCCGTTTGCGCCAGTCCCTGCTCAACTATCTGAGCAATGCGCTCAAGTTCACCGAGCGCGGTTCCGTCTCGCTCAGGGTCGATGTGGTCGAGCGCAGCGATGACGGGATTGTTCTGCGGTTCGAGGTGAGCGACACCGGTATCGGCATCGAGCCGGCGAAGCTTGCCCGCCTGTTCGATCCATTCGAACAGGGCGACGCGTCGACGACGCGCAACTACGGAGGCAGCGGCCTGGGTCTGTCCATCACGCGTCGCCTGGCCCGTCTGATGGGCGGCGAGGCCGGCGCGAGCAGCCAACCCGGGCGTGGCAGCGTTTTCTGGTTCAGTGCGCGGCTGCAGATCGAAGCGGACGACGGGCCGGCACCGGAGCGCCAGGTCGTGGACGACCGGATGCGTCTGGCGCGTGACTGGGGTGCGGCGCGCATCCTGCTGGTCGAGGACGACCCGACCAACCGCGAGGTCACACTTGGCTTGTTGCAGGATGCCGCACTGACGGCGGATGTGGCGGTGGATGGCATCGATGCGGTCGAACAGGCGCTGGCGGTTCGCTATGATCTGGTATTGATGGATCTGCGGATGCCTCGCATGGACGGGCTCGACGCCACACGCAGACTGCGCGACCTGCCCGGGCTGCAGCATCTGCCGGTGATCGCGCTGACCGCGAACGCGTTTCCCGATGACCGGAATGCCTGTGCCATCGCCGGGCTTGACGATTTCATCGTCAAGCCGGTGGAACCTGGAGCTTTCTATGCCCGCCTGCTGCAATGGCTGGAGATTGGCAGCAAACGCATGCCCGGGCCGGCGATGCGCGTGACAACGGCCGGCCAGCAGGCGCTGCTGGCAAGACTTGTCCCGCTGCTGGCCGCCGGCGACACCGAAGCCGGTGTGCTGGCACGCGCATCGGCCGAGCGACTGCAGTCACTCGGCAGCGAGGGAGAGGCTTTGCTGCGCAGTATCGCGGCTTTCGATTACGATGCAGCTCTGGACATGGCGCGCAGTCTATGCAGGCGGCACGAGGAATCGTGACGGTCCTGGCGAAGGCGTTGCCGGTCCGGATGACGTGCCGGCGCAGCCGGAAGGTCGTGACGTGAAAGGCGGGGCGCTCGTTCCTCAAGCCCGGCGAGTTGCTGCCGTTGCAGGAATACGCACCCCGGTCATTGACCCGGCGGCTGCCCCAGCGTCCCGTTTGTTCTGGATATCACGTTGCCGGAATTCTGCTTCATGCTTGCGCACACGAAGTCAGGTCTGATCCGGAATCGCGCCTTTGGCGCGTGGCGGCAGTTCTTTGCCTGCGCTGCCGTCCTGTTCGTGCACGCGTGTTCGGCGCCACCGTCGCAGGCGCTGCGACTGGGCATCAATCCGTGGGTGGGATATGACCCGGTGGTGCTTGCGCGCGAACACGGACTGTTCGACCCCGGCGATCTGCGCGTGATCGAACTGGAAACCAGCAGCGAAAGCATCCGTCAGTTGCGCAACGGCCTGATCGACGCGGCGGGGCTGACGCTTCCAGAGGCGGTCGAACTTGCAGCGGCCGGCACCGACATCCGCATCGTCGCGCTGCTCAGCCTGTCCCGCGGGGCCGATGCGGTGCTTGCAGGCAGCGCGGTGCACAACGTGTCGCAGCTTCGCAACGCGCGTATCGGACTGGAGGACACCGCACTCGCCGCCGTCATGCTGCGGCGTGTTCTGGAGGCCGGCGGCCTGAGGCGTGACGAAGTCCGCCTGGTGACCATGCCCCTGACCGATCATGAAATGGCGCTGTCCCGGGGGCAGGTCGACGCGGTCATCACTTTCGAACCCGTTGTGTCCCGGCTTGCTGCAGCGGGATTCGTTGTCGTGTACGACAGTGCCGAAATGCCGGGTGAGGTGGTCGACGTGCTGGTCGTGCGCGGCGATACGCTGGCGCAGCGACCGGAACAGGTACAGGCACTCCTTTCGGCCTTCGAACAGGGGCGCCGCCGGATGCATGCAAATCCCGACGAATCCGCGCGTGCGCTGGCTCCGGGCGCCGATCTGAGCGTCGCGGAGTATCTGACCGCGCTGTCCCGGATACGTCTGTTCAGTCTGCAACAGAGCGCCGAGATGCTGCGTGCGGTTCCGGACGTGCCGGTGCTCGGACTCGATCAGTTGTCGGCCGATCTCAAGTCGGGTCGTCGCATGATGCTGGAACCCGAGTGGACGCGCTTGTTCGCACCCGAGCCGGCTGCGCTGGCGGCAGCGGCGAACAGGGAGGCGCGGCGGTGAAAGCGTCGGCGCTCTCCTTGCGCACGCTGGTGCCCCTGGCGCTCATGGCACTCGCGCTGCTGGTCAGCCTGATCAATTACCTGCTGCAAGTGCGCGAATACCGTGCGCTGGTCCTGTTCGAACAATCGGAGGCGCTGACCGAGCGTCTGGGGGTCGAACAGTCCGCGTTCGACTTTCACCTTGCCAACGACAATCTGCCGCAATTGCGCCGGGCGGTGGCTGAACTGGGCCTGAGACCCAATCTGACGCATGCCTATCTGGTGGCGCCCGGTGGCCGCATCGTCGGCTCGCTCGCACGCGCCGAGGTCGGGCGCTCGTTGACCGAGCCGGAGTCGGGCCCGGTCGGCGAAGCTCTGCTCGGCCTGAGGATCGCGCCGGACCGCTCTCTGACCGTTGAATCCGTTGAAGATGGCCGTGCATTGCAGGCGGCTCTCGTACTCGGGGCGGGCCACCGCCTGCTCGTGCGTTCGGATATCGAGCGGCCGCTCGCACAGCGTTTGCACGCGAGTCGGCTCGAACTGTGGCGCGACGCGATCACCATCGTGCTGTCGGCGCTTTTGCTGGCGCTGTTCCTCCACCTGGCCTGGTTCCGGCGAGCCCAGACGCTTGCCGACGCGGCGCATGCGGTCGGCCTCGGCCGGCTGGATACGCGGGTCAACCTGGGCGGCCGCGACGAGCTGAGCCGCATATCGCACGCCTTCAACGACATGGCCGAGAAGCTTCAGGCCCAGCACGCGGCGTTGCGCGACAGCGAAATGCGCATGCGTGCCATGTTCGAACAGGCCGGCGTGGGTGTTGCACGCATCGACAGCCAAGCGGGTCGTTTCATCGAGGTCAACGCCAAGTTCTGCGAAATCACCGGCTACGAACGCCACGATCTGATGACGATGGCGCCGGTCATGATCACGCATCCGGATGACCTTGCAGACGACCGCGAACGCATGGCGGCGCTTCGTCGTGGCGATCTGCGCGAGTACACGGCGGACGTGCGCTTGCTGCATCGCCACGGCCACACCGTGCATGTGACGTTGAGCGTGACACCTTTGTGGACGCCGGATCGGGAGCCCGATCACCACATTGCGGTCGTACAGGACATCACGGCCAGGGTGCAGGCCGATCTCGCCCTGAAGCTGGAGCGGAACCGGCTGAACGCCGCCGAGCGCATCGCCGGCCTCGGGAGCTGGGAGTTCCACCGGGCCACCGGGCGGGGGTGGTGGTCGGAGCAGATGTTTGCGCTGTTCCGGCTTGATCCGGCCGAAGGTGTTCCGGACGTCGAGGCCTATCTGAAGCGGGTGCATCCCGAGGACCGCGAGCGGATGGCCGGGGTGATGGATATGCTTGCCCGGGGGGCGGGCGAGGTGCCGGTGGGCGTCTACCGTACTTCGCCCGAATCCGGGCCGGTACGCCACCTCCAGCCCAGCGTGCAAGCGGTGACGGACGATGACGGACGTGTCGTCAGGTATGCAGGCACGCTGCTGGATGTATCCCATGTGGTCATGGCGGAGCGGGCCTTGCGATCGTCGGAGGAAAGGCTGCGCGCCACGCTCGAATACGCACCCAATGTGGCGGTGCAGTGGTACGACCGCAGAGGTCGCGTGCTGTACTGGAATCACGCCTCGACCACGCTGTACGGCTGGTCGGCCGACCAGGCAATGGGGCGCGATGTGGGCGAGCTGATGATGGGTGCGGACGAGGCGCAGGCCTTCGTGGCGATGCTGTCGCGCATCGAACTCGAGAAAGTCTGTGTCGGCCCGCTCGAATACACGTTGCGCCGGCGCGGTGGCACGCCCTGTCAGGTCGAGGCCAGCGCCTTCAGCATTCCCGGCAGCGACGGCGTACCCATCTTCGTCTGCATGGAGGTTGACGTGACGGCCCGTCGCGCAGCCGAAGAAGCCGTTGAGAAGGAGCGCACCTACCTGCAGACGCTGTTCTCTGTCCTGCCCGACTATGTGTGGGTGAAAGCGGCCGACGGGCGCTATCTGTCCTGCAACCGCATGCTGGAACAGTTCTTCGGGCAGAGCGAGGACACGCTCATCGGGAAGACCGATCACGACCTCTTCCCGCCGGACCAGGCCGACGTTTTCCGCAAGGAGGACGAAATGACGATGCGCTCGGGCCGACGCGGTGTGTACGAGTCGCAGGTCGTGTCGACGGCGACCGGCTGCAGCGTCCGCGTACAGACGGTCAAGGTGCCCATGCGCAGCGAATCGGGAAACCTGATCGGCGTGCTTGGCATGGCGCGCGACATCACGGAGCTGCGCGATACCCAGGACCAGTTGCGCGAGTTGAACGCCGAACTGGAGCAACGCGTGATAGAGCGCACCGAGGCGCTCTCCGCGGCGATGAAGGAACTGGAATCGTTCTCCTACGCCGTATCGCACGATCTGAAGGCGCCTTTGCGCGGCATCGACGGCTACAGCCGCATCCTTCTGGAGGACTACGGGAGCAAGCTGGACGAGCAGGCGATACGCTTCATCGGCAACATCCGCAACGGCGCGGCGCAGATGCATGCGCTGATCGAGGATCTGCTCGCCTATTCGCGCATGGAGCGCCGCACCCTTGAAGCGAGCCGCGTTGACCTGGGCGAACTGACGCACAGTGTTCTGGCCCGTCGCGCCGACGAGATGCAGGCGGCATCGGCGCAGGTCGTCGGTGAGATTCCGGCGCTGATCGTACGCGCCGATCGTCAGGGTGCCGATCTGGTGCTGCGCAACCTGCTCGACAATGCACTCAAGTTCAGCCGCGATGCGAAACCTCCGGTCATCACGCTGTCGGCGTGCAAGAATGGCGACCGCATCCTGATGTCGATACGCGACAATGGCATCGGTTTCGACATGAAGTACCACGAACGGATTTTCGAGATATTCCAGCGTCTGCACCGTAGCGACGAGTTCGCCGGTACCGGTGTGGGCCTGGCACTGGTGCGCAAGGCCATGCAACGAATGGGCGGGCGCGTCTGGGCCGAGAGCGCTCCGGGCGAGGGGGCCTGCTTCAATCTGGAGTTTCCCGCATGAATTCAGCCGTCAATCAGCAACAATCGTGCGTACTGCCCATCCTGCTGGTGGAGGACAATCCGGTCGACATCGACCTGACCTGTCGTGCCTTCGCGCGCAGCCAGTTGAACAACCCGATCAGCATTGCCCGTGACGGCGAGGAAGCGCTGGCGCTGATCGCCCGCTGGGACTCGGGCGAGACGCCCCCGTCGCTCATCCTGCTCGACATCAATCTGCCGCGCGTCAATGGCATCGAGGTGTTGCGGACGCTGAAGGTGCATCCGACCTATCGACGCATTCCGGTGGTGGTGCTCAGTTCGTCGTCGGAAGACCGCGATCTGCACGACGCCTACGCGCTCGGTGTCAATTCATTCATCGTCAAACCGGTGGATTTCGATCTGTTCGTCGAAGCGGCGGGCCAGATCGAACGCTACTGGTGCGAACTGAATCAGCGTCCCATGTGATGCGCGTCCTTTACACCGAAGACTCCGACTTCGACGCAGACCTGACGCAGCGCGCGCTGGCGCGCAGCGGTCGCGACATAGACCTCGGTGTGGCGACCTCGCTGGCGCAGGCGCGCCGCATGCTCGTCGAAGGCCACTTCGACGTGCTGCTCACCGATCTGAAGTTGCCCGACGGAACCGGACTGGAACTTCTTGCCTACGTGCGCGAGCAGGGGCTGCCGCTTGCGGTCGTCGTGCTCACCGGTTCCGGTGACGGAAATGCGGCCATCGCCGCGCTCAAGGCAGGCGCCGACGACTATCTCATCAAGCGGGACCAGTATCTCGAACGTCTGCCGCGCGTACTTGAAGCCGCGGTGAAGCGCCAGAGCAAGATGAAGGCGCGCCGCGACCGCCCGATCCGGGTCCTGTCGGCAGGTGCCGGCAGCGAACTGGAGCCGATGCGCCGTCACCTCGTTCGGCATGCGCCGCACATCCGTTTCGATTCGGTCTGCGAGGCGCGCGAAGTGATCGCGCGTCTGTCGCTGCCCGGTGAAGATGCGGCCGTCGACGTGCTGCTGCTCGATGCGGGCATGCAGCCCTCCACTGCGCTGGAGCTGGTCCGGCACATCCGGCTCGAGTGTCTGCTCCAGTTGCCTGTCGTGATGACCGCCGGACGCGACAGCGAGGAACTGGCCTCCGGCGCGCTGCACCTCGGCGTGGACGACTACATCGTGCAGCACGAGGGGTGGCTGTACGAACTGCCCTCGACACTTGAAAAAGTGCACCGCCGTGCCGAACTCGAACGCGAGCAGGCGCGGTTGCACGACACCAACCAGCGCATGGCCCTGCTGCTGGCATCCAGTCCCACCATCGTCTACAGCCTGCGCCGGGAAGACGGACGCCTGCGCACCACGTGGGCCAGCGAGAACATCACGCGCATCCTCGGCTACCCGATCGCCGAGGCGGTCGCCGATGGCTGGTGGGCGGAACATCTCCACCCGCAGGACCGCGAAGCGGCCCTCGCACGCTTTCCCGCCGTATTCTCCAGCGGGCACCTCAGTCACGAGTACCGGTTCCGCTGCAGGAACGGCCGCGACATCTGGGTGCGCGACGAATTGCGCACGGTGGGCGATACCGATTCCGCGACCATCGATATCGTCGGCTCATGGACCGACATCACGACGGACAAGCGCGCAGCGCTGGTCAGCGAGGCGCGCGCCGAAGTACTTGACCGGCTGGTGCAGGTCGCTCCGCTGGACTCGATACTGGACGCGATCGCGCTGCGCATGCAGGCCATAGAGCCGGACATGCGCGTGTCCATCCTGCTGCTTGACGACCATCTTGGCTGCCTGCGCACCGGTGCCGCACCCTCGTTGCCGGATGCCTACAACCGGGCGGTCGACGGCCTTGTTCCAGGCGAGGGGGTCGGCTCCTGCGGGACTGCTGTCTGGTCGGGAGAGACCGTGCTGGTATCCGATGTGCTCGATCACCCGTACTGGGCGGACTACCGCCCGCTGGTCGAAATCGGCAACTTCCGCTCCTGCTGGTCGGTGCCGTTCAGGCGCGACGACGGGCGCGTGCTCGGCACCTTTGCGGTGTATCAGGATGCTCCCGGCCTGCCCGATGCCGGGCAACTGTCGCTCATCCTCGAATTCAGCCGCATCACAGCGCTGGCGGTCCAGAAAGTGCGTGCCGCCGTTGCCTTGCGTCAGGCCGCGGCCGTGTTCGAGAGCACGCGCGACGGCGTATTCATCACCGACCTCGACGCGAACATCGTCGCGGTCAATCGGGCCTTTACCGAGATCACGGGCTACAGCGAGGAGGAAGCACGCGGACAGAATCCGCGCATCCTGCAGTCCGGGCGCCACGACAACGCGTTCTACAAGACGATGTGGGCGTCGCTGCTGGAGAGCGGATACTGGAAAGGCGAGGTGTGGAACCGTCGCAAGAGCGGCGAGCTGTACCAGCAACTGCTCACCATCAGTACAGTGCGCGACGAAGCCGGTGCGGCCAGTCACTATGTTTCGGTCATGACTGACATCAGCCAGCTCAAGCGTTCGGAAGCCAAGCTTGACCACCTTGCCCATCACGATCCGCTGACCGACCTGCCCAACCGGCTGTTGTTGCAGTCCCGCGTGCAGCATGCCATCGAGCGGGCGGAGCGTCAGCGCGAACATGTCGCGTTGCTGTTCATCGATCTCGACCGTTTCAAGAACGTCAACGACAGCCTGGGTCATCCGGTCGGCGACGAACTGCTCGTCATGATTGCCAACCGCCTGCGTGCGCGCCTGCGCGAGGCCGACACGCTGGCGCGGCTCGGTGGCGACGAATTCGTGCTACTGATCGAAAGCCTGCCCGCGCCGGAAGATGCGGCACTGGTTGCACAGACGCTGCTCGAACTGATGCGCGAGCCGTTCCGCCTGACACAGGGTCGCGACATCTATATCGGAGCCAGCATCGGCATCGCGGTCTATCCCGAGGACGGCAGTACGGTGACCGAACTGGTCCAGCATTCGGACGTCGCGATGTACCAGGCGAAGGAGGCAGGCCGCGGCGCGTTCCGCTTCTATGCCGAGGCGATGAGCCGCGCGGCCCAGGACAGGCTGCACCTGGACACCCGCTTGCGCCGCGCGCTCGAGAACGGCGAGTTCCTGCTGCACTATCAGCCGCAGATCGATATGGTCAGCGGGCGTGTGCTGGGCGCCGAAGCGCTGATACGCTGGATCGATCCGGAGGAAGGCCTGGTGTCGCCGGCGCGTTTCATTCCGGTGGCCGAGGAAACAGGTCTCATCGTGCCGATCGGCGAATGGGTGCTGCATACGGCCTGCGCCCAGGCGCGAGCCTGGCAGGAGGCCGGTCACGATCTGAGCATTGCCGTAAACCTCTCGGCGCGCCAGCTTCAGCACTGCGATGTCGTGCCCCACGTCGCGGCCCTGATCGAGCAGTTCGAACTGCAGGCCGGCCGGCTGGAACTGGAGCTGACCGAATCCATGCTGGCCGAGGACCTCGATCGCACCGAAGCACGACTGCGGGCGCTGAAGGCGCTGGGTGTCGCGCTGTCCATCGACGATTTCGGCACCGGCTATTCCTCCCTCGCCTATCTGAAGCGTTTCCCGATCGATGTGCTCAAGATCGATCAGAGTTTCGTGCGCGATATTCCGCAGGACCGCAACGACATGGAAATCGCCGCCACCATCATTGCCATGGCGCACACGCTCAAGCTGCGGGTCGTCGCCGAAGGCGTCGAGACGCCCGAGCAGCACGCCTTCCTGAAAGAGCGGGAGTGCGATGCCTGGCAGGGGTATATGTTCAGCAGGCCGGTGCCGGCAGACGTGTTCGAGGCGCAGTTCCTGAGTGGCGCACCGTCCGCGCCTTGAGGTGTGTCGCCGTTGAACCCGAATACCGGGGCTGACCGCTTCCCATGATGTTCAAGGCGCTGCCCGCCGGAGCGGTCTCCGGTTTGCATCGCTCGCCCCGCGGGTGAGAGCGCTCGGACTTCGCGTGCTCGGCCGGCGCGACCGGTTCCTGCCCGCGATGGTGCGGCGGATGACGAGGCTAGCGATGGCCGTGTCCGGGCGCACGCCGTCAGGTCGCGACCGTCTTGTCCTTGTAGCGGCACAGATCGAGGATGCCGCAGCGCGCGCACAGCGGCTTGCGCGCCGTGCACACGTAGCGTCCGTGCAGGATGAGCCAGTGGTGGGCATGCAGCATGAACCCCTTCGGGATCACCTTGAGCAGCGCCTGCTCGACCGCCAGCACATCCTTGCCAGGGGCCAGACCGATGCGGTTGGAAATGCGGAAGATATGGGTATCGACCGCCATGGTCGGTTCGCCGAACACGATGTTGAGCACCACGTTGGCGGTCTTGCGTCCCACGCCGGGCAGGGCTTCCAGCGCGGCCCGGTCATTCGGTACCTCGCCGCCGTGCCTTTCCAGCAAGAACTGCGACAGCGCGACCACATTCTTCGCCTTGGCGCGGAACAGACCTATCGTCCTGATGCAGTCCTCGACGCCGGCCACGCCAAGGCTGACCATGGCTTCGGGCGTCGGAGCCACCGGAAAGAGCTTGCGCGTGGCCACGTTTACGCCCTTGTCGGTCGCCTGCGCCGACAGCACGACGGCGACCAGCAACTGGAAGGGCGTGCCGTATTCGAGATCGCTCTTCGGCTGCGGGTTGGCCGCGCGCCAGCGCTCGAACAGGGTCTGAATCTCGGCCCGCGTGAGCCGGCTGGTGCGCCCTGCCATCAGGTCGAGGCGGCTTGCGCCGGTGCGTGCTGCGGGGGTGTCCGCGCCTGTACCGCGGCCACCCAGGCATTGCGCGCGGCGATCAGCAGACCGAGGAAGATGAAGGCACCCGGCGGCAGGATGGCCATCAGCAGACCGCGGTATTCCTCGCCGAACACGCGGATTTCGCGGGCGCCTGGAATGATCGTGTCGATGCCTGCGAACAGCGTGCCGGTGCCGACCAATTCGCGCATGCCGCCGAGCAGTGCCAGCACCCAGAGCAGGCCGGCACCCATGGCCGCGCCGTCCCAGGCCGCGGCCAGCGGCGAGTTCTTCGCGGCAAAGGCTTCCACCCGCGCCAGCACGATGCAGTTCGTGACGATGAGCGGAATGAAGATGCCCAGCACCAGATACAGGTCGTGCAGCCAGGCGTTGAATGCCAGATCGAGACAGGTCACCAGTGCGGCGATGATCAGGATGAACACCGGGATGCGGATCTCGTGCGGAATGAGCGTGCGCAGCGCGGCCACTGCGCCACTGGCCAGCGCCATGACCAGCACGGTCGCCAGCGACAGGCTCACCGCATTGACCAGCGAATTGCTGACGGCCAGCAACGGGCACAGACCGAGCAACTGCACCAGCGCAGTATTGTTTTCCCACAGGCCCTTGCGGCCGATGTCGCCATAGACGGCGCGTTCTTCAGCGTTCATGTCGGTTTCCCCGAGGTGTCGGCCGCGGTTTCGGAACCGGCGCCGGTCGCGGCACGGCAGACGATAGACCGCTCCGGTCGGCCTGCGAGCGCAAGCAAGTGTGCGCCCGCACGGGCAGGTGTGCAGCGTGTCCGGTCATTCGAATACCTTGTCCGCCGGGGCGCCGGACGGCAACGCAAACAGCGCGTCGCGCACGGGTGCGATGGTCGCAACGGCCCGGCCGGCGGCACGGATCGTTGCGCGCGGCGAAAGGGTGGCGCCGGTCAGGCTTGCGAAGTCGCCACCGTCCTTGCGTACTGTCCATGTTGCGGCGCCGGCACTCGCGCGGCCCTCGAACTGGGTAATCCACTTCGGCGTAGAGCGGTCCTTGGCCGGGTCGATGTAGTCGCCCAGACCGGGCGTTTCCTTGTGTGCGATCACGCGCACGCCGGCCAGCGTGCCATCGGCACGCAGCGCCAGCAGCAGGCGGATGGCACCGCTGTAGCCGTCCGGCGCCTGCGCTTCGAACACCAGTGCGACCGGCTGGCCGGCGCGGCGCGCGCGGTGCACCGTGACCGGACCGTCGATCCCCAGAGCGGGCAGTGCGGGCAGTGTGACCGTGTCCTCCAGCAGCGCGTTGTCGTAGTCGGCACGCGGCAGCACCTGGCCGATCAGATCCAGCCGGCGTGCTTCGACCGAAGCGCGTATCGGCGCCTCGGTGGCCCGGTGGGTGAGGGCCATCAGCGCGGTGAATACGAGCGCGAACGCACCGAGCAGCGCGGCTGAGCGCATCGCGCTGCCGAGCGCGGTCGGCGCCGGCGCTTCCGTGGCGAGTTCGGCGGCGGCCAGTGCCGCGTCGCTCGCCGGCGTCCGTGCCTCGTCGCTCACGGTGCGTCCCCCTTCTTGTGGCCGAACACCGGGGGCTGAGTCTTCATGTCGATCAGCGGCACGCAGATGTTCATCAGCAGCACGGCAAAGGCGATGCCGTCCGGGTAAGCGCCGAAGGCACGTATCAGCCAGGCGATCAGCGCAACGCCAGCGGCGAAGATGAGCTTGCCGCGCGGCGTGGTAGCACCCGAAACCGGGTCGGTGGCGATGAAGAAGGCACCCAGCATGGTGCCGCCGGCCAGCAGGTGGAAGGCCGGGCTGGCGAACCGCGCCGGGTCGATCAGCGAGGCGAGGCCGGCCACCAGCGAAATCGTGAGCAGGAAGGCGACCGGCACGTGCCAGGTGACGATGCGCAAGGCCAGCAGCAGCGCGCCGCCGGCACCCCAGGCCAGCGCCACCCATTCCCAGCCGGCGCCGGCCACGTGGCCGAAGGCGGTCGATTGCATCACTGCGGCAGTGTCGCCGCCCGTGAGCAGCCCGGTACGCAGTGCGTCCATCGGTGTGGCGCCGGTCATGCCGTCGGCGGCGCGGACACTGCCGAACACCCATTCCATCTGTGCTGCGAAATCACCGACGTTCAGACCCGGCCACTGTGCCATCAGCGCCGGAAAGCTCACGATCAGAAGGGCATAGGCCAGCATGGCCGGATTGAACGGATTCTGGCCCAGACCGCCGTACAGATGCTTGCCGATCACGAGAGCGAAGGCAGTGCCGAGCACGGTGGCCCACCAGGGCAGCAGCGGCGGCAGGCAGACGGCGATCAGCCAGGCGGTGACCAGGGCGCTCATGTCGGTCAGTGCCGGCCCCAGCGGCCGGCGGCGCAACGACAGCATCAGCGCTTCGCACAGCAGTGCGGTGACGCTGGCCAGCGCGATCTGTACCAGCAGCGCGCCGCCGAACAGCCAGCTCTGTACCGCAATGGCGGGCAGCATGGCCAGCAGCACCGTGGTCATGACTCGCCGCACACTGGTGTTGCGGCGAAGATAGGGCGAGTTGTACATCGTGTTCCGTCGTGGTCGGCCGCGGTGGGGGTCAGCCCGCGGGCCCGTCTGTCGGGCCCGGGCCGCTCGGGGGGGTGCCGGCGGCCGTCATCTCCGCCGCCAGCCTGCGCCGCGCTTCGGCGGCTTCGATCTGCGCCTGCTGGGCCGGCGTCAGCGCCTCGGTGTTCTTTGCGGCAACCGCTTCCTTCTGTGCCTTGGCACGAGCCATGGCGGCTTCGATCAATGCCTTCTTCGGGTCGTCGGCCGGCGGCCGGGCGGCCGCTGCCGGAGCGTCCGCCGACTGTCCGGCAGGCTTCGCAGCCGCGCTGCGCGCCGCCAGCTTTGCCGCCTTTTCTTCCTTCTCCCGCTCGGCGCGCCAGTTGCGGAACTCGAAGCGCTCGCGTGCCGAATCGGCGGCGTCCTTGTCGCGCTCTCGTGCCCAGATCTCGCTCTTGGCGTAGCGGTAGTAATCGACCAGCGGAATATGCGACGGACAGACGTAGGCACAGCAGCCGCACTCGATGCAGTCGAACAGGTGGTATTCCTGCGCGCGGCCGAAGTTGCGTGCGCGCGAGTGCCAGTAAAGCTCGAACGGCTGCAGGTCCGCCGGGCAGGCGCGCGCGCATTCGCCGCAGCGTATGCAAGGCAGTTCCGGTTCCGGCGGCGGGAACAAGGCTGCCGAAGATGCCAGCAGGCAGTTGGTCGCCTTCACCACCGGTGCGTCGACACCGGGCAGCGGAATGCCCATCATCGGGCCGCCCATGATGAGCTTGTCGGTGTCCGGCTTCAGACCCGCATGCGCGAACACGAAACCCACAGGCGTTCCGATGGCGACATCGAAATTGCGCGGTCGTTCGACGTTGCCGGCCACCGTGACGATGCGTCGGGTCAGTGGTTCGCCGTACTGAAGCGCGTTCCAGACCGCCAGTGCGGTGGCGACGTTGAAGCACTGCACGCCGAAATCGGTCGAGCGGCTGCCGTGCGGCACCTCGATGCCGGTGAGCACGCGGATGAGCTGTTTGGCGCCACCGGCCGGATAGCGCGTCGGCACCACCACCACCTCGATCGCGCCGTCGCCCAGCACGGCGGCGGCCGTTTTCAGTGCGGCGGCGGCTTCCGGCTTGTTGTCCTCTATACCCACCAGTACCTGCCGGGCACCCAGAAGGTGCTTCATGATCTGCGCACCGCGAAGGATGTCCGCGGCCTCGCTGCGCATCAGCATGTCGTCGCACGTGATGAAGGGCTCGCATTCGGCGCCGTTGATCACCAGCGTGTCGGTACGTCCGCCCTTGCCCGGAGCAAGCTTGAGGTGGCTGGGGAAAACCGCGCCGCCGAGTCCGACCACACCGGCGTCGCGCAGGAAATCGCGCACCTCGCCGGGCGAGGCGGCAT
Organism: uncultured Methyloversatilis sp.; assembly: GCA_964555165.1. Classification (GTDB taxonomy): domain Bacteria; phylum Pseudomonadota; class Gammaproteobacteria; order Burkholderiales; family Rhodocyclaceae; genus Methyloversatilis. Next base: position 72,273 of record CAZKRN010000017.1, read on the forward strand.
GCCAGTCGAAGGGTTCGCGCTCGCAGTGGCGGTCCTGTCCATCCGGTTCGATCACGACCGCCAGGGACGACAGGCCGGAAGCGTGCGGCATGAGTCGCGCTTCGATCGCGATCACGGTGCCCGAGGTGGGCGCGTGCACCGCGCTCGATACATTGCCGTCGGCCGCACCGATGCGCTGGCCGTGCAGCACATGCTCGCCGACCTTTACCAGCGGACGCGGCGTACCGCCGATGTGCTGGTGCAGCGGAATGACCAGTTGCGGCGGCAGCGGCAGGCGGGCGATCGGCTCGCGCGTGGAGGCGCCCTTGTTCGGGTCCGGTTTCACGCCGCCGTTGAACGAAAACAGCTTGGCCAGCATCAGGCGGCTTCCCTGTCCGGCGTGGCTGCCGCCGGCTTCAGCTCGAACACCGGGTAGCGCCACTTCCAGGTTTCCACGGTCTCGGCGATCGGCACCATGTCTATGCAGTCGGCCGGGCAGGGCGGCACGCACAGCTCACAGCCGGTGCACAGGTCGGCGACGATGGTGTGCATCTGTTTGGCGGCGCCGACGATGGCGTCTACCGGGCAGGCCTGTATGCACAGCGTGCAGCCGATGCAGGTGGCTTCGTCGATGACCGCCACCGACTTCGGCTTCTCGACACCGTGCTCGGCGTTCAGCGGCTTGTATTCGCGACCCAGCAGATCGGCCAGCTTGCGCACCCCTTCGTCGCCGCCCGGCGGGCACTGGTTGATGTCGGCCTCGCCGCCGGCAATTGCCGTGGCGTAGGGCTTGCACCCGGGGTAGCCGCACTGGCCGCACTGGGTCTGCGGCAGTATGGCGTCGATCTTGTCGACCAGCGGGTCGCCCTGGGTCCTGAACAGCACCGAGGCTGCCCCCAGCGCCGCACCCAGCGCCAGCGCGAGGCCGACCATCACGATCAGCGCGTCGATCATGAATCCAGCCCTGCAAAGCCCATGAAGGCGAGGCTCATCAGGCCTGCGGTGATCATGGCGATCGCGTTGCCGCGGAAGGGGGACGGAATGTCGGCACCATCCAGTCGTTCGCGGATGCTGGCGAACAGCACCAGTGCCAGCACGAAACCGGCGGCCGAACCGAAGCCGAAAAGCAGCGACTGCAGCAGGTTGTGGCGCGCAGCCTGATTCAGCAGGGGCACGCCCAGCACCGCACAGTTCGTGGTGATGAGCGGCAGGTAGATGCCCAGCACCTGATGCAGCAGCGGACTGGTCTTCTGGATCACCAGCTCGGTCAGCTGCACGATGGCGGCGATCACCACGATGAAGCTCAGCGTGGAGAGGTAGCCCAGACCGTAAGGCTTGAGCAGGAAAGTGTCGATCAGATAGCTCGAACCACAGGCCAGCGTCAGCACGAACATGGTGGCCAGACCCATGCCGACTGCGGTTTCGAGCTTCTTCGACACGCCCATGAAGGGGCACAGGCCGAGGATGCGTACGAACACCACGTTATTGACCAGCGCGGTACCGAGCAGGATGAACAGATAACTCGTCATGACGGGGCGTAAGGCCCGGAAAGCACATCGCAGGGCCGGATGCCCTGCGCAATCGGCGGATTATCCGGCACTGCAGCGCAGCACTCAAGCTGCCCGCGCCATCGACGACGAGATATGGCTGGATAACCCCGTTGGCGCCGGGCATCTGCGTCACCCGGCCAGACGTGTTCCGGTGACGGGGCGACGGCGCGGAGCCTGTGTCGCGCCGGAAGGGCGATGCGGATCCTTGTCGCGGCGGACACGCGGGCGACGCGCTTCCGATCGGGCAGTCCGCCTGTCCATCGATGTGCCGGCAGGATGCAGTTCGTGAGCGAACGCACGCACGATCCGCCCCGGGGTGCATACCATCTTCATGGCACGGCCCCTCTACTTTCCCGACACCTTCGCCACCCCACGGAGACAGCATGAAGCCATCCATCCTCATTGCCGGCCTTCTCGCCGGCCTCTCTTTCGTCGCGAACGCAGCGCCGATCTCCTTCATCTATACCGGAAGCGGATCCGGCACGCTGGGCGACATGACCTTTTCCGATGCCGCATTCACGATTACCGAAACATCGGACACCGACATGCTCGAAAGTTGCGGGTCCGGCTGCTACTTCATCAATGCGGGCTCCACTGTGCTTGATCTCGCCGGAGTGGGCCGCTTCGATTTCATCAGCGGCACGCGGACCTTTGCCAACAACGGATTCGTCGGTCTGTCGCGTGCCGGCGCGGAGGGCATCGATCTGTACAACGTGTTCAGCGTTCCTGGCTACGATCTGCAGTGGTCGGTCGGTCCGGTTTCCGGCGAGGTCGAGCTGCTCCAGTGGAACGAATCCGGAGGGGATGCCGTGCTGACCAGCGGTGGCGTGCTCGTTTTCGAACATGCACACACCCAGGGCAGTTTTCAGGCCGTGACCTCGGCCGTTCCCGAGCCGTTCGCTTCCGCGATGTTTGCGGCCGGTCTGATCGCGCTTGGCGGCCTGCATGCGGGTCGCGGCAGATCGCGATAGGCATCGCATGCTTGAATCGCCGCCATCGTCGCGGCATCGTCCGGTATCCAGTCCTCAAGGGGGAAGAGCAGATGAAGCAGAATCCGGTTGCGTGGTTTGAAATCTATGTGCAGGACATGACCCGGGCCAAGGCATTCTACGAGGCGGTCCTGGGGGTCGAACTTCAGCGGATGCCTCCGCCCACTCCGGACATGACGATGGAAATGTGGAGTTTTCCGTCGGACAAGGAAACCGTCGCGAACACCTATGGCGCCTGCGGCATGCTGGTCAAGATGGACGGTGTGCCGTCCGGGGGGAGTGGCACGCTGGTCTATTTCGGTTGCGAGGATTGCGCGGTGCAGGCGGAGCGCGCAGCCCGGCACGGCGGCCGCATCTTCAAGGAGAAGACAGCGATCGGCGAGCACGGTGCCTTCGCGCTGGTCTACGACAGCGAAGGCAATCTGATCGGCTTTCACTCGATGTAGCGGGACCGGGGCCGTATCCGGCGGGGTGGCGCACGGCCGCATTGCGGGCCTTCCGGGTTGCCTGTCGAAGGCCGCGGCATGTGCCTCGTTCCGGGTCCGTATCGGCATGGGTCTTGCAAGCACGACAGCCGGCACGGCACCGGCCACGGCGTCAACATGGCTTGGTGATCGATGCCGTCCGTGTTCCGGAGCGTTCCCCGTATTTCCCCGAAGACATCATGTTTCGCCAGACCACCCCCTCACCGAGCCCGAGTGCCGACGACTACCTGCGTCTGTTCGAGCGCTGGCATGCCCTGTTGCGTGAAGACGTCGGACCGGAACAGGGACGCGATTTCGGCGATGCCTACAAGGCCACCGAAGACGAGCGCTACCGGCTGCTTTTCGAGCAGGTTTGCCTGTTGCTGATCGCACCGTCACCTTTCAATCTCGCGATGCCGCAGGAGTTCCGCCGCACCGCGCGACAGTGGATGGAGGGTGACGCTGCCACGCTGGCGCACATGGGCGATGTGCAGAACCGCCATTTCATGCTCAGCGATCTGTACGACTACGTGCACCTTTGCAAGACCATGGGCACCGCCTGGGGGCGCTAGCGCCGTTCGGCCCGCGCAGACCGGCGACTTCGGACGGCGTGGCTCGATAAGTGCTTTGTCCGTGCAGGGGAGTGCCGTACATGGCGACGGCAGGTCCGGGCACCCTTGCCCGAACCACGTCGATCAACCGCTGACTCCATCGCGTCCTGCGCAAGGCAGGGCCGGCTGCACCCCTTTGCCCGGAGACCCGCCCTGACGACGCGACCATCGCGGCGGTTTCCTCTGTCCTTCCATCGCTTTCGCCCCGAAAGATCAACCCGCCATGGCACTCGCGCCAGCCGGCGGGACCCAAAGGACACACCATGACCGACACCCTCGAATCCCCCGCTTTCCAGCGCCTTGAAACCGAAGGTCGCCTGCAGAAACCTGCCCTCAAGGGCCCGACGCGCCAGCCCGGACGCTTCGGCTTCCGCGGTGAGATCGCGCTGGGCACCGAACCCGCAGTACTGCTCAAGGAAGCCTTTGCCGCAGCGGACAACGGCGAAGCGACGCTGTCCTTCCTCGCCGGTTCGCTGCCGTCATTCAAGGATCTGCCGGCGCTGATCGCGGCCCTGGTCCCCAATATCAAGGCCGGCGGCAAGTACTTCATCCATGTATCCGACCTCGGTCGCGCGTCGCGCTACCAGATCGAATTCGACGGCGTGCCGGTCTATGTACTCCCGATCGACGACACCTCGGTCTACAACGAGCTGATCGACTTCCTCTACCTCGACAAGATGAAGATGAAGAAGATGGATACGGCTGAAAAGCTGGACACCATCGTCGACGGTGCATTGAAGTACACCCAGACCTATGAGGTCATCAGCTACGAAGAGGGGCTGAAGCGGCTCTGATCGGGCTGCCGCGCTGTCGGGTTGGCGACGCAAGCATTCGCGCCAATCGCGACAATCCGGCCCGGGGAAGGGCTGTGGTCGGCGTCGAGAACAACCTGGCGGGCAGGGGCCGGGCCTCAGTCCGCCAGGCGTCCGGCCATGTCGGCCTTGCGCGCCAGCATCTTGTCGGCCAGCGCGCCGCTGCCCCCGTTTTCCGCGATCACCCGGCGGATTTCTTCATCGGGGATGCGCAGGACCACTTCGATGGCCTGCCGGATGCCCGCCGGGTCGATGTCGCCGAACAGGCGCACCGCGTGCGGATTGCGCGGGTCGCCGCGCAGCGTGTCGAGTTCGTCCACCTGCGTGCCGAAGGCCTTGCCTTTCGGGTCACCCTGCGCGCGGAAGTCCAGCGCGCCGCCCACATCGAGCGTCAGTACGACGCCATCGAGCACGCCCTGGTTGTCGCCATCGAAGCCGGCCGCGTCCCAGTTGGCCAGCCAGGCATGAACGCCCAGCCAGTGCTGCGCCTGCCGGCGCTCGCTTTCGCTGAGGTGCGCCACATGCTTCTTGTCGAGCGTCACGAATCCGGTTGCGATCCGGTCGGGCGCCCTGGTGCGCACATAGCGCAGCGTGGGCGCACCGGCCAGCCGGTAGAGCTGGGCGGCCAGCCACTCGTTGCGCGCAAGCGCCGCCGATTCGAGCGACTTCACGTAATAGCGCCGACCGCTGTCGTCCTGGTAGATGCCCGCAGGGTTGCTGCCCATCTGTCCGCCCACCCGGTGCAAGGTGGCGGTGTCGAGCAGGAGCGGGTCGGCATCCATCGCACGCGGCGGCTTCAGGGCAGTGCCTCGATGCGACGCACCAGGGCCAGCTGCGAGGGCGTTTCGATCGCCCCCTTGCGCGCGCGGCGGACTTCGCGGATCGCCTCTTCCGGGCTCATGCCCAGCTCGACCAGCAGCCGCGCGGCCATCATGCCGGCCCGGCCCAGGCCGCCCTTGCAATGCACCAGCACATCGGCCCCGTCGCGCAACAGCGCCCGAATCTCCGCACCGTGCGTGGCCCACTGCTGTTCGAAAGCCTCGCCGGGCACCGAGTAATCGGCAATCGGCAGGTGCCGCCACGCCATGCCCCGGCGCTGGATCTCCGCGCCCAGATCCGGCACCTGCAGCGCCACCAGTTCGGCCGGCTCCACCAAAGTCAGCACCAGCCGCGCGCCCCAGGCCGAAATCGCATCCAGATCCAGCGCGAGGTCACGCGCCCACGCGCCGGTGGCGGCGTGGCGATCGTGCTTGCCCGGGCAGAAGGTGATGCCGATGCGGCCATGCGAGGCGCTGGCGCGCACTTCGGCGATCTGCAGGGGATGGCTGTGGCTGGTGCGCGGCGAAGTCATGAGGCGGCTGCGCGGGATCGCGGCGGGTGTGGTCGTTGAGCAAAAGCTTCCCACCATTCGGCGGGAATGACCACCCCGGCGCATCGACAATCCGGCGGCGGGTTGATCCGAGGCAAGGCCGGCGGGGTGCGGAGCATCGGTACTCATGCCGAGGGCGATGGCGCAAACCGGTCCTCTACCTTCAGCCCGGGTAAGCGCTGGAATTCGAGGAAGTCATGCGTCGCCCGCGTCAGCGCACGTGATCTGGCATGCCGCGACCGGCAGGTCACCCGTCAGCCCGACCTCGTGCCGGCCTGACTCAACCCAACGGGCCTCCGCGAAACCCGGGGCGATTCATCCGGCAGCTTGCGTGCCGCTTGTAGCGATTGGCGATCCCCGCGCAGATTCCATGTCGGCACGGGTCACACAGAACCCGCTTCAGATGCCGGATATACGACTGCAAGTGATTCACCCGACTACGCCAGACTATTGATCAGCCTTGATTCTGGGGGGAGTCCATATACGCAGGGTTAGAGCGACGGCGGTAAAGCGCAAACGCCCACAAACAAATTATTAACCCGGCAATCAATTACCAATTGTCATGAGGCGTAACGAACGGCCGAA
>CAZKRN010000018.1:0-78091 GCA_964555165.1 uncultured Methyloversatilis sp.
CGTCGGGCCCGCCCACACCTCCGTCAGGTTCGACAAGCCGTCGAAGCGGTAGCAGCTCTGCAGCCGCTGACCCCCATCGTCCGCCTCCGACAGCGTGCGCACGATGCGGCTCAACGCGTCGGCAAAGCTCATGCTCGCCCGCGCCGCACCGCTTGCACCGATCCGGCGGGTCTGCGTGGGAATGCCTCCGGCGTCATAGTCGAACTCGACCGCCCGGCCACTGCCCTGGCCCGGGATGACCGGCACCCGGATGCGCGCCAGACGACCGTCCTGCGCGTCGTCATGGTAGTCGTATTCGGTGGTGGCCCCCGCCGGGTCGGTGACCGCGAGCGGACGACCGAGCACGTCGCGGCTGGTCACCACCATGCGGCCCTGTTCGTCGAAGGCGGCATAGGGCCGGTTCGCCAAGTCGTAGGCAAAGCCGATGCGGTAGCCGTCCGGCCCCTGCACTTCCAGCACATTGCCCACGCCGTCGTAACGCCAGGCGGTGCGGTTGCCCGCGTTGTCCAGCCTGCGCACCATGCGGTCCTGGCCGTCGAACACGGCGGTCATGGAATCGAACCGGTTGCTCCCCGACACCAGCTCGAGAGCGGTCAGATTGCCATTCGGATCGAAGGTGAATTCGCGCGGCTGGCCCAGGCCGTCCAGCGTCCGCTGTACCCGGTCCAGTGCGTCGTACTCGAAGCTGACCGGGTACCAGCGCGCGTCGACACCTGTGCTCATCCGGCCCAGGCCGTCATAGCCGAAGGTTGGCGTGGTCTCGTTGACTTGCTGGCCGTTACGGTTGCCGGTACGGGTGAGCGACTGGCGATTGAAGCGGTTGCCATCGTAGGTGGCGGTCACGACAGGCCCGGTACCGCTGGCGAACAGCCCCAGACTCGCCCCGGCAAAGCTGCGCAGCCGCTTGGTGCCGGTGACGTTACCGGAGGCGTCGCTCTGGAACTGGGTCCAGGCCAGGACATCGGCCGGTGCCGGCGAAGTACCTGCCACCGGTGTGACCCCCGTACGCAGGCGCACTTCGTCGGTCAGCGATCCATTCGCGTCGAAGTGCCTGAGCGTCCAGTTGCCGCGCGCATCCTTGATGCGGCGTGCTTCGCCGAAGCTCGTGTAGTCGCGCATCTCGCTCACCGCGCCCGAAGGCAGGGTCACGGTTTCCAGATAGCCTTCGGCGGTGTAGCTGTAACGCGTTTCGCGACCGGACGGATCGACCATGGCCGTGCGCAGATTCGGGTGGGTGGCGTTCTCATAGCGGTACAGGTACTGGCCGCCATTGCCGATGGACTGGGCGATCGTGTTGCCGTACGCGTCGAATGCGAATCTCGATTCGGAACCGCGGCTGTCCACCGTCCAGGTTTCCCGGCGATACGGGTTGTAGTGGAAGCTCAGCGCCGAATCGGGAATGAGCGTCCCGTCGGTATCGAAATTCGTGTGCCGGAACACCTGCCCGCTGGCGTAGTACTCGAACTCGATGCCATTGCCGCGAGGTCTGGTGTAGCGACGCATCGCGTGGTCGAGACCGGGGCCGTCGGCCGAGGTGTAGTAGCTGTAGGTGCTGACCTCACCCTTCGGGTTCTGCACCCGGGTGAGATTGCCGCGGCCGTCCTCGTAGCCGAACACGACACTGCGGTTGGCAAGGTCTCTGACCTGCGCGATCCGGCTGCCTGTCCAGGTAAAGGTCAGTACGGTGCGGCCCAGACTGTCGCTCACGCCGGTGAGCTGGGATCCGGTGTAGTTCAGCGTGAGCGTATTGCCATACCGGTCGGCAATGGACAGCAGGCGTACCGTGGGCGCAGAGGCAGGCGTCTGCACTGCCGACGGCAAACTCGCCGGGGCATCGAAGGTGTAGCTCAGCCCGCCGGTTTCCGTGACGCGGAAGCGACCGCTGCCGTCCGCCAGCCGGGTGAGCTTCGCGAAATTGCCGGGCAGTGCCGTGAGCACGGCCCCGGCTGCGATGTTGCCGCCCGAGTGGCTTGAGGTCGAATAGAACTGTTCGCCGCCCGTGCCGTTGATCCAGCCCACCTTGGCCAGCCCACCTTCCACGCCGTAGAAGCGCAGACGGTGATTGAAGGAGTGCGTCCAGCCGAAGCCCAGCGGGCCATCCTCCGGTGTCTGCGCGTTGTACCAGCGTTCGAACACGACCGGCAGACCGCCCCGCGCGCGTATCGCGAAATCGGTTTCGTTGTGCAGATAGTTGCCGGTCAGCACATTGACCGGATCGCCTGCTGTTGCGACGAACCGATTGAAGCCTTTGACGCCCGCTTGCAAGATTCCGATCAGGCCCGTTCCCCCGTTGCTGTCGGCGACCGTGCTCGGGGCGCCGGGAAGATTGACGAACACCAGGTTCAACGGCGTCTGGTTCACCAGCGCATAGCCGCCGCCGGCAACGATGGATCCGGCAATAATGGCCCCGTAGTCCCCGGTGACGGGGTTTTCGGCCATGTACACCGCACCTTGCCACTTGATTGACGGGTCTGCCGGGTCGGGATAGGCAATCGTCGAAGACGGCACGGTGACGACGCCATGGCTCCCCCCGTCCGAGCCCGCCACTGCCGCAGCAATGGCATTGAAGTAGGGCAGCATGCTTGCGGACATCGAAGTCGCGTACTGCGCGATGTTGTTCTTGTCGAAGCGGCGCAGCGGAATACCCGATTCAGACGCGAACTGCAGGCCTCGCACCGTCGACACGGCATCGGTTCGCAGGGCCTCCTGCCAGACATGGTGTTCCAGGGCGGAGCCGGCATGAATGGACAATCGCGCCAGATCGCGCCTCGCCTGGATGTCGGTCGCGCTGTCGTTGTTCGACGCATCGGCCTTGGTGAATCCGTAGAGCCCGCCGATGAAATCGATCAACGCTCCGCCAGGAAAGATGGCGACCGGAACGTCGAAGATGTATCGGGTTTCCAGTGTGGACGAGGTGAGCCCCAGATCGTAGAAACCGGTCGAACGATGGCCCCGGCTTTCCGCCATGAAGACGTCCGCATCGTCCACCTGATTGATGTAACGCTGCAGTACGAGATGCAGGAAGTCGCCGACCGTTGACTCGTATCCGGCGGCATTGGCCGGGGTCGCTGGTGTCGGATTGGCATTGACGGTGGCGCTGAGCCGATCCAGCACGGTATCGAAGTAGTGCTGCGAATGCTGCCGCCCATTCACCCCCAGGGCGAAATACGCACCGGCCTTGATGGACGTGTAGACCGCCTTGTTGATGCAGCTCGTATCCGGGTCATAGTCGGGATCGGTGCCGGCATCCGGGCCATCCGTGGTCGTCCCGTCATCCTTTTCGCATCGGCCGGTGCTTCGATCCGCATGTCGAACCATCATGACCAGGGAGTGGCCGTATGCCAGAGTCTCGGATGCACTGTCTGCGGCTTCGGCAACCGTGACGCCATCGACGCGAATCTGCGGCACCACCCTCACCGCCCCGACGGGAAGTACATCGATGTCTCCCGCCCAGGCCGCCCAGGCCGCCGCCGTGGCAGCCGTGGGCCGATAAGCGACCGTGATCCGCTTGGTCAGGTCACGCGGGAAGGTAAGTGTTGCGGACAACCAGGGATTGGTCAGGGTCTTGAGCAGCCGGATGTCGAACTTCGTCTGGTGCTGATCCGGAATGACCGCGGTTTCGGACGAACCGATGCCCGCCCAGTCGCTGTACTGTGCGACCTCGTAGGGCAAGGTGGCGGGCAGGACGTCGAATCGTGCGACACGGGGACGGGATTTCGGCAGCACGTCTTCCAGCGCGCTGCCGGGCTCGATCAGGCGAGCTTGCTCTTCGACTTTCTCCGCCAGAATCTCCTGCGGCAGCTTGTCGGTGCGGGTGGCCAGCAGTGGCGTGTAGAAAGCCGCATCGGTCACCGGTACATCCACGGCAATTCGAGCCTCGTATCCACTGTCCTTGACCGAGGGATCCAGAGGCAGCCAGCGATAACCGGTCTGTTCCAGCGCGTAGCCGCGATAGCCCGAGTTGGGCAGGCAAGCCTGGACCCATACATGGTCGAACCGCACCCCGACGGCGGTCGTCCCGTCGAGCAGCACTGCGGCGGGAATACCCCCGTTGGAAAGATAACGTTGAGATCCGCGGTAGGTCCCCGTGCCAAGCCAGCGCTGCGCTCGCCCGTCCGGGGTGTCCGTTGCAACCCGATCGAAGAGCCCGACCGACCCCCTGACATACCGGGCGGGCACATTCGAGGCCCGCAACAGGGAAATGAGCAGGCTTGCCTGGTCCGTTGAATTGCCACGACGCGTGTGCAGCACGGTCTCGGCGCCCTTCAGCGCCCCCCAGTAGGGTTCGAACGCGATGTTCTGGTGCATCCAGCGCAGGATGCGCGCCGGCGAATAGCCCAGTGACTCGGCAAGTGACCGAATCTCCGGTGAAAGGCTCACATTGCCGGCCGAAACACCGCTCGCGTCTTCCTGCAGGTCGGTAGCCCCTGCGCCACACTCGGTCAGTGCCTCTGCCGCTACAGCAGCCGGCTGAGCCACCTTGATGAGGGCACCCGCGTCACGCATGCCGATATGGGTGGCCGCAGGCGCATCGAGCACATACTGCGGCACGCGGGTACTGGGTTGCGATCTTCCCGGTTCTCCCGCCGGCCTTGCCTCCTTCAAGGTCGACGGCGGAATGGCGGGCGGCAAAGTAGCCGGCGCGCGCAACGACTGGAGCGCATCGGTCAATGCCTGGCGCGCGGTCTTGCGCTCGGCCAGGGAACCCGCGTTCTCGAGCTTTTCGAACAAGGCATCGAGCCTGTCGAAGCGCTCGGCAACACGATCGCTCACCTCGTCCAGAGACGCCACCGCATCGGCGAGACCGCGGCTTTGCATCTTTGCCCGCATCGCGGACAGCTCTTCCAGGCTTGCGCCACGAAGGGATCGGAGCTCGCCACGTCGGGATGCAAGGCGAGATCCGGTGGCCGCTTGAAGCCTGCCCGGTCCGGTTCGGATGGAGATCGATGCATCCCCCTCCGCGTCGGCGTGAGCGTCCTCGAGGGTTGCGCTGCGGAAGCGCTCTATCGCCAATTGCGGCGCAAACGCCCTGGCTGCCAACGCCTCGCGGGAAGTGCGGATAACGTCATCATTTAGGCGCTTCAGCGGGCTGACGGACCCGCTTTCGGCAGCCAGCAACACGCCCGGCACAGAAACAAGAACGAGCGCAAACAGCAAGTGCGATGAACGCATGGCCTCGACTCCGGATATTTGTCTGAGTTGTACTGGTGCGGGGACCTATGCCCGCGCGCGCCGCTGTATGGCGCCGAACAGGCCACCTGCGAGGGCAAGCAGCGCCCACCCCGGAAGAGGTACATCGCCATCCGATGGTTCGGCGGCCGTGGCTGACGCGATGTCGATGCGCCCGATGACCGTTTGCTGTTCACCTGCGATCTCGCGCTGGAACTCGAAACTCCAGCTCCCGCCGCGGGTTGGCGTACCCGCCAGTGCGCCGGTTGCCGATTCGAGGGAAATGCCGGGGGGCAAGGCGCCCGACACGATGCCGACCGGCGCAGCCTGCGATTCGATGAGATAAGAGAAAGGAACGCCGACCACACCCTGCGCTACAAAGGACGTCATGGTGATGCCCTTGTCTGCCTGGGTCGGTGCGCCGAGCGCACCGGCTGCGTCCGCGACCAGGGTGTTCCGGCCAAGAGCCTGCTCCACTACATCGGGCACCCCGTCCTTGTCGGTATCCAGGGCCTGGGATCCTGCCGCTGGCGCGAGGGCCAGCAGGGCCTGCGTGGTGAGGAAGGCGTCGCCTCGCCAGCTTCCATCCGCATTCTGTTGCGCCAGCAGGTAGTTCAGAAGATTGGTCGTGGCGGGCTGAGGAGGAGAGGGCAGTGAGGCGAACGCCCGATAAACCAGCGCCGAGACGAAGATGCTGGAAGCGCCTTGTGTCCCGTTCGGGCGAAGTTCGCCGAATCCGGCATCCGTTGTATTCTGGCGCTGGCGCAGCCAGGTCGCGGCTTCATTCGCAATGGTCTGGAGAACGTAGTCGGTCCCCGCGCACCTGAAGCTCGCGATCTGCGAGCGCAACGCCATCAGTTCCTCGACCATGAGGGCCGTCACCACAAGCGAGGGGCGGACAGACGATGCAGGCTGCCCGGCAACGGCCGGCACCATGGGCCACGCTGACTGCCCGACAGCCGGCGCAAGGCGGCCGGGAAGAAGCGTGCACATGATCGATCCAACAGAGCCGCTTAGCTTGGAGCCGAAATCGAAGTCAGCTGCACGCAATGCAGAAAGGCCAAGAACGGTATCGAGGTAGGTGATGGTGTGCCCGTCATAGCCACCCCAGCTCGCAGTCGCTGGCGAAACCCTGAGGGCGTAAAGAGCATCCACCTGAAACTGAGCCGTCTCCGCAAGCCCGGCGTCGGAGAGCGCGACGACTTTGCGCACACGGGCATCTGTGCTGCTTGCGTCGGCGTTGGCAAGCCAGGACAGTCCGGCCGCGTAATTGGGAGACTTCTGGAGCCCGCCTCGGCGCAGCGCCTGCAACGCGTTTGCGGTTGCCTGGACATCCAGATCGCCGAGTGCGGAAGACCATCGGCCATCACCGTTCTGGGTTTGCACCAGATACTTCAGCGCTGTGACACGCGCCTGATCGACGTCTGCACGCACCATGGCGGACGTCAATACGCCTGCCAACAATCCTGCCAGCGCAAGCCCGTACCTTGAGGCGGCGCGCACAGTATTCCGTATGGAAACGGCCAGCATTGAAATTCCTCCTTCGGAGTCTGATGGCCGTCTCGAACGGAATGAGTCAGCGATCTCGGGCCGCATGAAGTTAGACCTTCGGCATTACCTAATGATGTCAATTAAATGCATTGGGGAAGCCCGTCGCTATCGACCCCGCTCTTCTCGATACCGGCACGACGCGGACTCGACTTCACGCACGGCCTGTCTGCGGGTTCATCTACACTTCGATTCAACCTGAGAACTTCGGTCTACAGGCGCTCCGAGGGGCTTCAGCACCATGAGGCGCACGGCTTGCCGGGTGCCGTTCATGGCTCATGCATGACGCAGGATGGTTCGTTGCCTGAACGAGCAACGCAGACCTCCCAGGGTCGGCGCTTGCGACAGCGCGGCATGCGATCAAGCGCGGCTTTCGCGTTCAAACCGGAAACGAGGACAAGCGATGACACTCGATATCACCGAAATCAAGGCTTTTGTGCCGGCGAAGGACTTCGATCTTTCCAAGCGCTTCTACTGTGACCTCGGCTTCACGATGGCATCGGAAGGCGGCGGAGTGGCCTACTTCCACCTGGGTGCGGCGAGCTTCCTGCTGCAGGACTTTTGCAGCGAAGCGCTGGCAGAAAACTTCATGATGCACATCCTCGTCCGCGACGTAGACGCGTGGAAGGCACACGTCGATGCCAGTGGCGTGGCACTGAAGTATGGCGTTCGGGTGGGCGAGATCGAGCTTCAACCCTGGCGCATGCGGGACTTCTGCCTGTCCGATCCGTCCGGCGTGCTCTGGCGCATCGGCGAGAATGTGGATTGAGGCCCGACACCCGGCGCCCTTTGCCGCCCTTCCGGAGATTTCGATGAAAGCTCGACTGATGGACATCATCCGCAACGCGGTGGCCAGGGATGACCGCGCGCCCCCGGTCGTCGAACTGGACGACTACTTTGCCGGCAACGATCAGGAAGACAGCATCGCGCCCAATCAGGCCGGCTCGGGCCGCCCCGCGCTGCGGGATCTTTACGAGGCACTGCACGCCATTGCGCAACGCCCCGATGTGCAGACCGTGCTGGTCGGCATTCACGAGGATTGGCAGGAAGCGGAGCGTTACGAAGACATCTGGCCGGCTGGCGACAGCATTCACATCTACACCCGAGCGACGCGCTCCGCAGTGGAAGGCTGGGTCCATGGACTTGCGGCCAACGGCGTGCTCAAGGGCTGGCCGCGCGGCATGCACCGGCTGGCACCGGAACCGGAAACCGACATCCGGGTATATACCGTGGTGTGGGACTAAGGTCTGCTGGCATCGAATCGGCGGCCGCGTTTGCAGGGGTCACGGCATGTGAGTGACCCGCACCCGCGTTCGCACGGCGTGCCGCCCGGTGCGCGGAACATGATTCAGCGACGAGGACTGCCGCCGGGCAGGGGCAGAGCGCTCGGCTCGTGCCCCTTGCCGCTGGCACCTGTTCTCGCCTTCAGCCGCCGTTGTGACCCGGAATCCAGCTGGTGCCTGCCAGCGGGATGCGCGCCATGGCGGCTGCTTCCAGCGTCAGGGCGACCAGATCTTCGCGCTCCAGGTGATGCACGTTCTGCTTGCCGCAGGCACGGGCGATCGTGGTCAGCTCCATGTTCAGCGTCTTCAGGTAGTTCTTGACGCGACGGGCGCCGACATCCGGCTGCAGGCGCTGTTCGAGCACCGAATCCTGCGTGGTCACGCCGACCGGGCACTTGCCGGTGTGGCAGTGGTGACAGAAGCCGGGCTGGGTGCCGAGCGCGTCGTAACCTTCCAGTGCCGACAGGTGCTGTCCGTCCTGGATATAGGTTTCCGAGTTGCATCCGAGCGCGTACAGGATGCCCTGGCCGATGGCCACCGCGTCGGCACCCATGGCCAGCGCCTTGGCGACGTCGGCACCGCTGCGGATGCCGCCGGACACGATGAGCTGCACTTCGCCCTTCATGTTCAGGTCTTCCAGCGCATCGACCGCCTGGCGGACAGCGGCCAGCGTCGGGATGCCGATATGCTCGATGTAGCAGGTCTGCGTCGCCGCGGTGCCGCCCTGCATGCCGTCGACCACCACCACGTCGGCGCCGGCATGAACGGCCAGCTTGACGTCGTTGAAGGTGCGGGTCGCACCGACCTTCACGTAGATCGGCTTTTCCCAGTCGGTCAGTTCGCGCAGTTCCTGGATCTTGATCGCCAGATCGTCAGGACCGGTCCAGTCCGGGTGACGGCAGGCCGAGCGCTGATCGACGCCCTGCGGCAGCGTGCGCATCTTCGCCACGCGCGGGTTCACCTTCTGGCCCAGCAGCATGCCGCCGCCGCCCGGCTTGGCGCCCTGTCCGATCACCACTTCGATCGCGTCGGCGCGGCGCACGTCGTCCGGATTGAAGCCGTAACGCGACGGCAGGCACTGATACACCAGCGTCTTCGACGAGTTGCGCTCTTCCGGCGTCATGCCGCCGTCACCAGTGGTCGTGGTGGTGCCCATTTCGGTGGCGGCACGACCCAGCGATTCCTTCACGTTGGCCGACAGCGCGCCGAAGCTCATGCCGGCGACGGTGATCGGGATGTCCAGTTCGAGCGGCTTCCTGGCGAAGCGGGTGCCGAGAATGGTCTTGGTGACGCACTTCTCGCGATAGCCTTCCAGCGGGTAACGCGACAGCGAACCGGCGAGGAAGACGAGGTCGTCGAAATGCGGCAGCTTGCGCTTGGCGCCCATGCCGCGGATTTCGTACAGGCCGTGCGCCGCCGCGTTCTGGATGTAGTCGATGACGCTGCGGTCGAAGCTGGCGGACTCCTCGCGGGAGACGCGCTTGAACGAGACGGGTTTGATGTCCATGGTGTGTCCTTTATGTTCGTGGCGCCGCGGGCTCAGTACTCTTGATTCGCGTCGGCATTCCAGTGGTACAGCGTGCGGGCCGAGGCGATGCGCTTGAACGACTTCGGGTCATGGTCCATGCCGGCCCTGGACAGCAGTTCCGCCAGCGTCGCGTAGTCGGCGTCCGTCATGTCCTCGAAGCGTGCATCGGCGCCCAGCGACTTCACGCTGCCGCGCAGGTAGATGACCGCTTCGTACAGCGAGTCGCCGAGCGCGTCGCCGGCGTCGCCGCAGATGACCATGCGGCCGGCCTGGGCCATGAAGCCGGAAAAGCTGCCGACGCTGCCGCCCACCACGATGTCCGCGCCCTTGAGCGAGATGCCGCAGCGCAGTCCGGCGTCGCCGTCGATCACCAGCAGGCCGCCATGCGCCGTGGCGCCGGCGCCGTTCGAGGCGAAGCCCTTCACATGCACGGTGCCGCTCATCATGTTCTCGGCCACACCGGTGCCGGCGCTGCCGTGGATGACCACGCGTGCGTGCTTGTTCATGCCGGCGGCGTAGTAGCCCGCATGACCATGCACCTCGACCGTGACCGGCTGGTTCAGGCCGACCGCGATGTTGTGTGCGCCGTCCGGATTCAGCACCGTGATGTGGTGCTTGTCGTCGGCCGCCAGATTCTTGTGCAGGAAGGTGTTCATCCCGGTCAGCGAAGTGCTGGCCAGATCGAAGGTCATGCGTTCCATACGTACATCTCCTCGGGCGCGGGTTCGAACACGTTCGCGTTCTTCACGTCGGGCAGGTGGGCCAGCGAGCGGAATTCGGACGCGATCGCGACGTAGTCGTCGGTTTCGGCCACGACAGCGGGTTTGCAGGCGAAGGGATCGCGGATCAGTGCGAGCTTGTCCGGCGTGCCCATCAGGAAGGTGAAGAAGCCGTCCAGTTCGTCGAAGCCCTTCTGCAGCGCGACTTCGAGGTCGTCGCCTTCGCGCAGGCGCCATTCGAGGAAGCGGCAGGCCGCCTCGGTATCGTTGTCGGTTTCGAAGTGGATGCCGGCCGGCGTGAGCTTGCGGCGGATCGAGTTCGGGTTCGACAGCGAACCGTTGTGCACCAGGCAGAAGTCTTCGCCGGCGGTGAAGGGGTGTGCGCGATCCGGCGTCACCGCCGACTCGGTCGCCATGCGGGTGTGGCCCACCAGGTGCGAACCCTTCATAGACTTGAAGTCGTAGCGCTCGGCCACCTGGGCCGGGGTACCGATGTCCTTGTACAGGTCTATGGTGCGACCGGTACTCAGGATGTGCAGCTTCGGATGGTGTTCGCGCAACCAGCGCTTGACCAGTTCCGGCGACACCGCGAATGACAGCACGGCGTGGTTGTGCTTGACGTCGACATGGGCATCGACGTCGAGATGTTCCTTCAGCGCATGCGTCAGGCCGTGCCAGTTGAAGTCGGCACCGTCGTCGGTGAGGCCCGAGTAAAGGCTCAGCTTGCGCTCGTTCTCGCCCACCGAGTCACCGAACACGGCCAGCCCGGCCGAGTCCGGACCACGCTCGGTCATGCCGATCAGCATGGGCACCATCAGTTCGCCCAGGCGCTCCTTCAATGCCGGCGTCTTGACCAGCAATCCAACGATTCCACACATTTCCGTTCTCCGGCGATTGATCAGAAGAATTCGAGATAGCTGTTCACTTCCCAGTCCGACACATGACGCATGTACTCGACCCACTCCATGTGCTTCAGACGCAGGAACTCGTCGACCACCGGGCCCAGTGCGCTGCGGATCGTTTCGTCCTTCTCCAGCGCCAGCAATGCCTCGTGGAGGTTCTGCGGCAGCACGCGGATGCCGGCGGCGTCGAGCTGCGCCTGGCTGTAGTCGTACAGGTTGTCGTTGTTCGGCGCGCCCGGATCGAGCTCGTTGATCACGCCATCCATGCCGGCGGCGATGACGGCTGCGGTCGCCAGGTAGGCGTTGCAGGAGGCATCCGGCAGACGCAGCTCCAGGCGGCCGCCGGGGCTGCGGATCATGCCGCTGCGGTTGTTGCCGCCGTAGCAGATGTAGGCCGGGGCCCAGGTGGCGCCGGTCAGCGAGCGGCCGACCACCAGGCGTTTGTACGAATTCACCGTCGGGCAGCACAGCGCGGCCAGCGCCGGTGCATGCTTGAGCAGGCCCGCCGCCCAGTGGTAGGCCAGCTTCGACAGCGCCAGGCCATGCTTGTCCGACCTGTCCTCGAACAGATTCGTCTTGCCGTCGCCGATGCTCATGTGCATATGCAGGCCGTTGCCCGGGCGGTTCGAGAAGGGCTTGGGCATGAAGGAACAGATCAGGCCCAGGTCGGCGGCGATCTCGGCGGCACCCATCTTGAAAAAGGTGTAGTGGTCGCAGGACGTGAGCGCGTCGGTAAAGGTGTAGTTGATCTCGAACTGGCCGTTCGCGTCTTCATGGTCGATCTGGTAGACGTCGATGCCGACCGCGCGCAGCGCTTCGGCCAGCCGTTCGAGGAAGACGCGGGCCCGCGACAGGCCCTTGTAGTCGTAGCAGGGCTTGGCCAGCGTGTCGCCGGCATCCGCCGGCAGTATCTTGCCTTCGACCTTGCGCAACAGCGAGAACTCCGGCTCCATGCCGGTGTAGAAGGTCCAGCCGCGGGCGGCGATCTGTTCCAGCTGCTTCTTCAGCACCACGCGCGAGTCGTACTCGTGCGGCTTGCCGTGCGTATGGCCGTCGCAGGCGATGCGGGCATAGCCCGGCTGCCAGGGCACCAGCGACAGCGTCGAGGGATCGCCGACCGCCATGTAATCGGCGTCGACATTGGGCGTCATGCCCATGCCCCAGATCGCGAATCCGGCAAAGCCGGCGCCGTCCGTGATCACGGTGTTGTAGTGCTCGGTGGGCACCGACTTGGTCTTGGCCGACCCGTGGATATCCACGAACTGCGCCAGGATGTACTTGACCTCGTGGTCCTTCAGAAACTGCTGTGCTTCGCTGGGTGACATTGCCTTCCCTCCCTGTCCGAACGGCTCCGATCCGATTGATTTGCGCCAGCTTCGATGACGCGCTCTTTGCTTGTCATGGCTGTGCGATCCGCCCGAGTGCATCCAGACCGACCGCTCCACCTCCGAGCTCAGTGGCCACCTCGACCAGGGTGGTCCACAGATAGCCGCCGTAAGTGCCGTCGCACCACAGGCGGAAATACCGACCTTCCGCGTTCTCCTGCGCGATCACCGTGACGCCGACACCCACCATCGAAGTCATCGCCAGTGGCTGCGCGCTCGGCGACAGGCCGGCGAAGTCGAAGGCGCAGGTCTGGCGGGTCAGTTCGATCGCGTTGCGGCCGGCGATCACCAGCGCGGCGTCGTAGCGCGGTACCGGATAGACGCCGGCTACCGGCGCGGTGGCGAGCATCGTGGCGGCGCGAGTGCCGCCGGCGACGTCCTCGACCAGGTATTCGGTATTGCCCATGCGCAGCACCAGCGTGCCGTCGTCCAGACGCAGCCAGCTGTTGGGCCGCTCAGGCGTGGCGATGCCGAGCGCGTTCAGCCAGCCGGCTGCACCGGGTCCCTTGACGCCGGCACGACGACGGAAACTGAGGTCACCAATGCCAGCCAGCGGCAAACGTGCGGCGTCCGCCGACCCGAAGGTCGCGACGCTCTGCATCGTTTCGATCCGGGTCCACGTCGCGGCATGCGGCGCCTGCGCATCGAACAGCGGACTGATGCGGACAGGATTCATCGAAGCGAAAGACGGGTTCATTCGATTTCCTTCTGGCGTTCGTCCTTCGGGTCGAAGAACGGCGTGCTGCAAGCCTCTGCGGCGACCATGCTTCCGTCGGTGATGCGGATGGAGAAGGGCGTGCCCGGCTCGGTCATCTCCGGCGGCAGGAAAGCCAGACCGATGTAGCGCCCGACGTGCGGACTCCAGGCGATGCTGGTAACGCGGCCGACGATGTCTCCGTCATGGATGACCAGATGGCATTCCTTCGGTACCTCGCCGCTGTGGTTTTCCGCCAGACGGAAACCGGTCAGCTTCCGCTTGAGCGGCATCTTCTTCACGATCTGCAGCGAGCGCTTGCCGATGAAGAAGGGCTTGTCCAGCTTGACCGCCCAGTCCATGCCGACCTCGAAAGGATGGGTCAGGCCGTCGGTGTCCTGGCTCACGATGAGGTGGCCCTTCTCCAGGCGCAGCAGACGCTGCGCCTCGACACCGAAGGGGCCGATGCCCGAAGGCTCGCCCGCCTTCATCAGCACATCCCACAGCGTCGGGCCATATTCGGCCGGCACATGGATTTCGTAGCCCCATTCGCCGACGAAGCCGACGCGCATCATGCGCACCGGAATGCCTGCGACGATGCCGCTGCGCACAGCCAGATAGGGGAAGGCGGCCGAAGACAGATCCATGTCGGTCAGCTGCGCCAGCACCTTGCGCGACGCCGGGCCGGCGAGGTTCATCGCCGAATACGAACCGGTCAGGTTGATCAGGCCGCAGTCGAGCTTCCACTCGATGTTCAGGCGCGACAGCTCGCGATAGACGGTGGCCGCTCCCGAGCTGGTGGTGGTGAAGTAGAAGACGTCCTCGGCGATGCGAGCGACCACGCCTTCGTCGCTCAGTACGCCGGACTCGTCGCACATGACTGCGTAGCGCGTGGCGCCCACCTTCATGTTGTCGTAGCGACCGGTGTAGCAGCGGTTCAGGAATTCGGCCGCCTGCGGACCGCGGATTTCCAGCTTGCCCAGCGTGCCGACGTCGATCAGCGCGACGGCGGTGCGCACTCGGCGCGCCTCTTCGCGGATGCAGTCGATGCGCGACTTGCCCTCGACCGCGTAGTACTCCGGACGCTCCCACGCGCCGGCCTGCATGAACACCGCACCGAGCGCAGCGTGACGGCCGTGCAGCGGAGAGTGGCGCTGCGGGCTGAAACCGCGGCCGGCCAGATGCGACAGCGGCACCGGGTGGAAGAACGGGCGCGCGGTCGTGGTGCCGACCTGCTGCGGCGTCTTGCCGGTCAGGCGGGCCAGGATGCGCAGCGCCGTCATGTTCGAGTGCTTGCCCTGGCTCGGGCCCATGCCTACGGTCGAGAAGCGCTTCAGCAGCTCGATGTTGTCGTAGCCTTCCTGCACCGCGTTCTCGAAGTCCTTCACCTGCAGGTCTTCGTCGAAATCGACGAAGTTCTTGCCGTCCGGGTGCGCGACGATGGGCCACGCGAAAGAAGGCGACTCGGTCTCCGGCGGCACGCTGATGCTGACGGCGGCACCGATGCCGGCGTGCGCCGCCGCGGCCAGTCCGGCGCGCTGGCCGTCCAGGATGCGCGACTCAAGATTGAACACGCCATTCACGCGGCCACAGGCGAACACGCCTTCCGGAAGGCGGTCAGGCACGAACTGCTGCAGCAGATCGTCGAAACGCATCTTCGTGCCCGCCTGGTACAGCAGATTTGCGGCCGGCGACCAGCCGGTACTCATGGCCACGCCGTCGCAGGCAATACGGCGCTGCGAACCGGACACCACACGACCGGCCCCGTCGATGCGGCACAGCGTCACACCGGCGAGTTCGCCCTTGCCGTCGGCATGCGCCTCATGCACGGCGTGACCGGAGAGCACTTCGACCCCCTTGGCGCGCAGCGCGTCGGCGAGCGGCGACGGTGGCACATCGGCGCGCATGTCCAGCAGCGCAGGCACGCTCGCGCCGGCCGCCAGCAGATCGAGCGCAACGCGATAACCATCGGCATTGGCGGCCAGCACCACAGTGGTGCTGGCCGGCTTCACTGCATAGCGGTAGATGAGCCGCTGCATGGCCGATCCGTTCATCACGCCCGGCAAGTCGTTGTTGCGGAACACCGCCGGCTGTTCGAACGCACCGCTGGCCACGATGACTGCCTTTGCACGCATCTTGGTCATGCGGCGTTCGTCGATCAGCGGCACCCACTGGTCGGCGTAGTAGGCGCCGGCATACGTGCCTTCCAGCAACATGATGCCGGCGTGCCCCTTCACCCGGTCGAGCAGGGCGCGGGTGTGCGCACGACGCGACGCGTCGCCACCCAGTTGATACAGCCCGCTGCCGCCGGCACGCGCGTTCTCGTCACAGATCACCACGCGGGCACCGGCATCGGCGGCCGACAGCGCGGCCGACAGGCCGGACGGACCGGCGCCGATCACCAGCACGTCGCAGAAGTCGTAGCGCTTTGCGGTACGGATGTGCGGCGTCGAGAAATCGACCACGCCCAGGCCGGTGATGCGGCGGAACACGCGCTCCCACATCGGGAAAAGGCGTTTGTCGTGGAAGGCCTTATAGTAGAAGCCGACCGGCAGGAAGCGGGCGAACATGCCCAGGTGACGGGCCCGGTCATTGGCCAGCCCGCCGAATGTATTCACTGCGGTCAGGTCCATGCCTTCACGCACGGCGACCACGTCGCCGCGGGTGTTCAGCTTCTGGCCGTCCTGCAGCATGACGTTCACGTCGTGATTGGCGGCCGACAGAATGCCGCGCACCCGGTGGTACTTGAAACTGCGGCCCTGGCTGCGCTGGCCGGCAGCCCACAGCGCGCTGGCGATGCTGTCGCCGGCCAGGCCTTCGAAGCTGCGTCCTTCAAAACGGAACCGGACGGTGCGGTTGCGATCGAGCCACTCGTCGGGCATTGCGGGCAGGCGCATCACTTGTCCTCTCCATGCAGCCAGGTGCGCAGCACCTTGTCCTTTTCGGTATCGCGCTCGGCGATGAACCATGTGTTCGACGGCGTGTGGCACCACCATTCCTTCTTCACGCCGGGCGCGCCATTGCGGTTGAACACGTAGTCGGCCCACTCGGCATCGCTGCACGTATCGGCATCGGGTACCGGGCGTATCTCGCCCCAGTAGACGAACTCGGAAATCGGTCGGGTCCCGTTGAGCGGGCAGGTCATCAGTTTCATGTCGTCGCCTTCCTCAGTGACCCACGCTCGCCGCGCCCTTCTCGCCGGTCAGCGAGTAGTTGCGGAAGCGGTCGAGCGAGAAGCCGGTGATCAGCTCGTGCGGCTTGTCGTTGACGGCCGTCCACGCCATGGTCTTGCCGCAGACCGGCGTCGCCTTGAAGCCCCAGGTGCCCCAGCCGGAATCGAGGTAGAAACCTTCGACCGGCGTCATCCCCATGATGGGTGCGAAGTCCGGCGTCATGTCGGCCATGCCGGCCCACTGGCGCACCACCTTGCAATGGGACAGGAAGGGGAACATGTCGAGCAGATGGGCAGCGAGCCCCTCGGGGAAGTCCAGCGTCGAACGCGTCGATTGCACTTCGTACGGATCGAGCGAGGCACCCATCACCAGTTCGCCGCGGGCGCTCTGGCTGACATAGATGTGCAGGCTGCCGGACACCAGGATGGTGTCGAGCCAGGGCTTCATCGGCTCGCTCACCATGGCCTGCAACGGGTGGATGTAGATCGGGGTGCGTATGCCCACCATATCGGTGATGCGCGGCGTGAAGCCGGCGACGGCACAGATGACCTTGCTGGTCGAGATGAACCCGCGGGTGGTATGCACGCCGACCACCTTGCCGCCCTTGACCTCGATGCCGGTCACCGCGGTCTGCTGGTGGATCTCGGCGCCGCGCATGTCGGCGCCACGCCCGTAACCCCAGGCCACGGCGTCGTGCCGGGCGACCGCGCCCGGCGCGTGATAGAGCGCGCCCTGTATCGGCGCGTGCCCGCCACAGGACAGATCGATCTGCGGCGTCTGCCGCTTCACCTCTTCCGGACCCACGACTTCGGACGCGATGCCGTAGTGCTTGTTCACCTCGGCGCGCCAGCGCATGGTGCGCATGGCCGAGTCGGTGTGCGCCAGCGTGAAGTGACCGCGGTTTGAATAGAAGAGATTGAGATCGAACTCGGTCGACAGATCCTGATAGAGCTGGACCGACCGGTCGTAGAACTTCACGCCTTCCGGTGTCAGGTAGTTCGAGCGGATGATGGTGGTGTTGCGGCCCGTGTTGCCGCCACCGATATAGCCCTTTTCCAGCACCGCCACATTTGTGATGCCGTGATCGCGTGCCAGATAGTAAGCACTGGCCAGACCGTGGCCACCGCCGCCGATGATGACCACATCGTACGAAGGTTTGAGCTTGTCATGAGCCGTGAACATCCGGGGTTCCGGATGTGACTTCGACAGACCGAATCGCAATAGGCGCCAGGGCATGAGCTTTCCTGTAATCCAGACCGGGAGGGAGGAGCACGCGCTGCGTCGCAGCGTGTTTCAAACAAAGCAACTTTTTTGTTAATCATGAACCTTTTTCGCTTCAAGTCAACTTAAATTCTTCTTATGAAACACGGCATGTGAAATAATCGCGGCAATCGTCGGCGTCAAACCCGATCCAGAGGCGGAAAATCAATGAGCAGTCAAGACGGCGTCATGGAAGGTGAACTCGAACGCTATCTCGGAAACACCATCCGGGAACTGCGGCGGGCTCACGGTCTGACCATCGCGGACATTTCGGAACGCGCTGACATCAGCCGCGGCATGTTGTCGCGCATAGAGAACGGCCAGACCGCGACCAGTCTCGACGCGCTTTCGCGCATTGCACGCGCGCTCGGCGTCTCGCTGTCGGCGCTGTTCAAGAATTACGGGACCGAAGGGGGCGGCGCACAGCTGATCAAGGCTGGCGAGAGCATGGAAGTGGCCCGGCGTGGCACGCGCAGCGGTCACACCTACCACCTGCTGTCCTACCATCAGGGCCCGACCAAACTGTTCGAACCCTTCCTCATCACGATCGAACAGGAGAGCGAAACCTTTCCGGTTTTCGAGCACCCGGGCACCGAATTCATCTACATGCTGGAGGGCCGCATCGAGTACCGGCATGGCAAGACGGTTTACGACCTGCTGCCGGGCGATGCACTCACCTTCGACGGCAACGTGCCGCACGGCCCGGAGAAGCTGACCCAGGTGCCTATCCGCTTCCTGTCCATCATCATCTACCCGGATGCCGGGCACGGATAGCGCCCGTTCCGGTCGGGAGCGGCGCCTGCGGCTGCGCCGGTGCCGGCGATGCCGCATTGCAGGGGCGCCCCCCAAGGTCAGCCCGGTGACTCAGGCCGTGATTTCCCGCGAGGCGATGCTGTAACTGAAGCCCGCCGGGTCGAGGCTGTCGAAGCGCCCTCCGGCGGTTTCCCCTTGCGGATACATCAGGAATGGCACCGCCGGGCCGCTCGACCCTGGCAGCGCGAGGTCATGCGCAACGTTGTAGGCAAGCCAGTTCATCTCCCACGCACCGAACAGCTTCTGCCGCGCCGCCACCACGAGTTCATCCTTCAAGGTCAGTCCCGGGCGCTCTTCGAGTACCACCTTGCGCACATCGGCCGGATCGACCGGCACCCAGCCGAAACCGGACAGCCAGACTTCGGCGCGACAGTGCTGCGCCTTGCTGATGTCCCCGCTCTTGCCCAGGCTCCGGTAACCGAACTTCGAGTCCGCCACCCGTATCCCGTAGACGTCGCGTGCAGGCAAGCCGGCTGCGCGCGCGAGTCCGACGTACAAGGCATTGAGGTCAGCACACTTGCCCGACAGATTGCCGCTCTCAAGCATGCTGCGGATATCGCCGAGACCGCATCCACGGGTTTTCGGATTGCGTTCGGTGTTGTCGCAAATCCATTCGTAGATCGCCCGCGCCCGTTCCACATCCGTTCTGGCACCGCGCGTCACCTTGCGGGCGGTGTCCAGCACGATGCCGTCCGTCGGGAGCAAGGCAGTTGCCTGTGTGAACAGACGGTGGGCCTGCGGATCCAGCGGTGCAACAGCCCCTGGCGTGCGCAGATCGATCGCGCGGTCTCGGGTCGCGAAACGCACACTGAGCTCGATCTCGGGCTCCGACCGCCCTGCATCCCACTGCGCAACGAGCATCCGGGCGCCATAGACGGCATCCTCGGCCACGCCGGCCCGCGCCGCATTGCCCTGCCAACCGCTGTCCAGAACCCTGATCCAGGCATCGTCCTGGATCGAAGGCAGCGGAATCCACACCATCGCAGCCTTGTCACCGGCCATCGGCCTGACCCGCGTCACGACTTCGAACGTGCGCCAGCCGTCTGCGGGCGACGGATCGAATCCGGTAGCGGCCGCACGCAGCACCCGGGGGAGCGTGGCGGAAAGACCGGCGAGCGCAGTTGCGCGGATGAAATGACGACGTTTCATGAATGACAGACTCCGGAAGAGGTTGATTCGAACTGAACACTTCAGTGGATCGGCGTTGTATGCAGGGTTGGCAAGGCCCGAGGACATGTCGTGTGGCCCCGACGGCGACGCGGTCTCAACCTGCGGGCGGGCGACGCAAACGGCAGACATCTCCGATGGGCAGAGCCTCCGGCAATATGGCAAGCGGTCAGCGGGGGTTCTCCGGTTCAACGCATCAGTCGCTTCAGCCGTTCATCCACCGCGGCACTGTTCCATTCGACCACACCCGACGCGCGGGCGACGATACGGTGGCGGCTGTCCAGTACCACGCTGTACGGCAGCATGCGCGCGCGCCACGCCTTCGCGATGTGCTGGTCGCGGTCATGTACGACGGGGAGGCGAAGGCCCGACTCGTCGAGGAAATCACGCACATCGGCTTCGCGGTCGGCCACGGCAACGGTCAGGACCACGGTTCCGCGGTCGGCGAGCATCTGCAACGCGTGCATTTCCGCGCGGCAGGGTTCGCACCAGGACGCCCAGAAATTGATCAGCAGCGGACGCCCGGCATGGGATGCAAGGAGTGCCGACAACGGTGTCGCGCCCACCGGCGGCGGTTCCGCCGCGACCTGCATCGGCATCGTGTCGCCGGACACCGGCGACGGGCACAGCACCGTCAAGCTCAATACGGCGACGGCAGGTGCAAGCAGGCGGTACATCGGTCAGCCGGGAGTCATCGCAGTCGGCAGTTTAGCGAGTCCCGCCGGCGAAATCTCGCTCGACACTGCCATGATCGCAGCACCGTACTGTCACGTGTGCGTCACCACACTGTCACCGGCCTGCATAGCAAGGCATCGACACTGCCCGTATGCGCCGCGACGATTCCAGCCCCGACATCGCTTTCACCGTCGAACGCCTGCATGCGGCGGACGAAGCCCTGCGCATCGCCGTTGTAACGGAAACCTGGCCGCCCGAAGTGAATGGCGTCGCGATGAGCCTGAAGCGCATGGTCGATGGGCTGTTGACCCGCGGGCACCGCGTGCAACTCATCCGCCCGCGCCAGCACGCAGCAGATGCCCCGCAGCGCGACGGGCCGTTGCGCGAAGTGCTGGCACGCGGCGTTCCGATACCGAAGTACGGCAGCCTTCGCGTCGGCCTGCCGGCCAAGCAGAAGCTGGCCAGACTGTGGACGCTGGAGCGCCCGGATCTGGTTCATCTCGTCACCGAAGGTCCTCTCGGGTGGTCCGCCATGGCGGCGGCGCGCAAACTCAAGCTGCCGGTAACCAGCGATTTCCGTACCAACTTCGATGCCTACAGCACGCACTACGGAATCCGCTGGCTCAAGCGACCGATCGCGGCCTACCTGCGACGCTTCCACAATCTTGGCCACGCCACCTTCGTGCCCACCCGTGCCTTGCAGGAACAACTGATCGATTGCGGCTATCGCAATGTCGAGGTCGTGTCGCGCGGTGTCGACACGACGCTGTTCTCGCCCGGCCGTCGCAGCCAGGAGTTGCGCTCCGCGTGGGGCGTAGCGCCGGACGATCTGGTGGTGGCCTTTGTAAGCCGCATCGCGCCCGAAAAAAACCTCGATCTCGTGGTTCGCGCCTTCGAGGCGGTACGCGGAACGCGCCCGAATACCCGCATGCTCTGGGTCGGCGACGGCCCGGCGCGCGAACAACTCGCGCGGCAGCACCCCGATCATCTTTTTGCCGGCATGCGTAGCGGCGAGGATCTGGCAACGCACTACGCGAGTGCCGACCTCTTCGTGTTCGGCAGCCTGACCGAAACGTTCGGCAACGTACTGACCGAAGCACTGGCCAGCGGGCTTCCGGTGGTGTCGTACGCGCAGGCGGCGGCGGCCGAACTCATTGAATCGGGGCGCAATGGCCTGCTGGCCGCGCCCGGCGACGAGGCCGCCTTCGTTGCCCAGGTCATGCGTGCCGCGACGGACGACGCCTTGCGCACACGCATGGCTGCAGGTGCGCGCGCCAGCGTCGAGAGGCTGGACTGGGCGAGCGTCGCGGACACTTTCGCCCACCGTCTGCGCGATGCAGTCGGAAGCGCCGAAGCCTTGCGTCTGGCCCGCGACGGCGGTTTCTGAAACGAAGGCCTGCGCCCGGGGCAGGCGCCGTATACTCGCGTTTTCCCGTTTCCGTCCTCGCCCCATGTCCGTACTCATCTGCGGCTCGATCGCCTACGACAACATCATGGTCTTTCCGGACCGTTTCAGGCACCACATCCTGCCGGACCAGATCCACATCCTGAACGTGTCCTTTCTCGTCCCTGAAATGCGGCGCGAGTTCGGTGGCTGCGCGGGCAACATCGCCTACAACCTGAAACTGCTGGGTGGCGAGCCGCTCATGATGGCCACGGTCGGGCGGGATGCCGACCCCTATCTGGAGCGTTTCGAGGCACTTGGCATTCCGGTCGGCCACGTGCGACGGATCGACGAAGCCTTCACCGCACAGTGCTTCATCACCACCGATCTGGACGACAACCAGATCACGGCCTTCCACCCCGGCGCGATGAGCTTTTCGCATGAGAACCGGGTCAGCGACGCACAGGACGTCAAGCTGGGCATCGTCGCACCGGACGGCCGCGACGGCATGTTGACGCACGCGCGACAGTTTGCCGATGCCGGCATTCCCTTCGTGTTCGATCCGGGCCAGGGTCTGCCGATGTTCGACGGTGCCGATCTGCTTGATTTCCTTGAACTGGCGACCTGGTGCACCGTCAACGACTACGAAGCACGCATGCTGTGCGAGCGAACCGGGCTGAGCGAAGCACAGGTCGCCGAGCGAGTCAGCGCCTTCATCGTGACGCTTGGCGGAGAAGGCTCGCGGGTGTACCACGATGGCACGATGAGCGACGTGGCGTGCGTGCCGGCAGACGAACTGCTGGACCCGACCGGCTGCGGCGATGCCTACCGGGGAGGCTTGCTGTACGGACTGTCGCGTGGCGCGGATATCGTGTCTTCGGCGCGCCTGGCCTCGGTCATGGGATCCATCAAGATCGCCAGCCGGGGCGGTCAGAACCACGCGCCGACGCGGACCGAAATCGAGCGTCGCTTCCGCGCATCGTTCGGCAGTCCGCTCGATTTCTGAGTACGCCGTACGGGAAACAACTGCTCACGATTCACCGCCCGGCCGCCAGCCGCAAGCGCGTTTAATGACAGCCCTGGCCGGCATCCGCCGGCAGCGACGATATGGAGAAGTGAAATGAACCGCTTGGCGCTTCCTGCGCTGATGCTGGCCGGCCTCATTCTGGCCGGTTGCCAGTCCAGTCTGTCCGGCGACACCTATTCGCGCGATCAGGCGCGCCGCGAAATGTCGGTGCGCTTCGGCGTGATCGAATCGGTACGCGTCGTCAATATCGAAGGCACCCAGTCGCACATCGGAACCGCATCGGGCGCCGCAATCGGCGGACTGGCCGGTGGACGCGGATCGACGGCCGGTGCAATCGCCGGTGCCGTTGTCGGTGGCGTGGCCGGTGCCTTGCTGGAAGAAGGCATCACCCGTCGCACCGGTCACGAACTGACGATACGGCTGGAGAACGGAAACATCATCGCCGTGGTGCAGGAGGGCGACGAAAAGTTCGAGACCGGAGATCGCGTCAAACTGGTCGGCTCCAGCGGCAATACGCGGGTCAGCCGTTACTGATGGAGGCGTGTGTGTGTGGCAGCGGTCGCCTCAAGGCCGACTGCTGCGCGCGCTTTCACTCGGGCGAAGCCGCGCCGACTCCGGAAGCGCTGATGCGCTCGCGCTACAGCGCTTTCGTTCTCGATCTGCCTGACTACCTGCTGGCGACCTGGCATCCGAGCACGCGACCGGCCACGCTGCCGCCGCCCGAACCCGGACTGAAATGGTTGGGGCTGGAGGTGAAACGCATCGCACAACAGGACGCGAACCACGGCACTGTCGAATTCGTCGCCCGCAGCAAGCTGGCCGGACGCGCGCACAGGCTTCACGAGAACAGCCGCTTCGTGCGCGAAAACGGCCTCTGGTACTACCTCGACGGCGATCTGACGCGCCGGGCGTGAGTTGCGACGATACTCAGTACTCGTCGTCGCTCACACCCTCGTCCTCGTCTTCGTCCTCCTCGTAGGCGTCGTCGGCCTCTTCGGCCACGCGCGCTTCGAGGAAGGCCTTGAAATCGTCCGGGTCACAGAACTCGTCGATGAAATCGGCAAGCACACTGACCACCATGTCGGGATCCCAGTCGCACTGGTCGGCAGCGTCGTGGATCAGCTTTTCGGCACTCATTGTCTTTCTCCCGAAGGAACACTGACGAGGTTAACAACGGCTTGCAGAGCCTAGCACAGCCTTATTGCTTCGCCACCGTGTCGGCGTTCTGGCCGAACAGCAGTTTGCGCGACTGTTCATCCACCACCGGCTTGTCGCTCACTTGCGCGCCGCGCTCGTATGCCCGAACAGTCGCGGTGCGGGCTCGTATCGAATCGTGCCAGCGCTTCAGATGGGGGAAGTTGTCCAGGTCCATCTGCTGGCGCTTGTGCAATACCACCCAGGGATAGGCGGCCATGTCTGCGACGCTGTAATCGTCTCCGGCGATGAAGGCCCGGTTGGACAGATGCTTGTTGAGCACGCCGTACAGACGGCCGGTTTCATCGACATAGCGCTTGATCGCATAGGCAATGGGCTCAGGCGCGTACTGCACGAAATGATGATTCTGGCCGGCCATCGGCCCCAAGCCCCCGACCTGCCAGAACAGCCACTCCAGCGCCTGTATGCGCCCGCGCAGATCGCCCGGGATGAACTTCCCCGTCTTCTCGGCCAGATACAGCAGGATGGCGCCCGACTCGAATACCGAAAGCGGAGCGCCGCCGTCGGCCGGCGCGTGGTCGACGATGGCCGGCATCCGGTTGTTCGGCGAAATGGCCAGGAACTCGGGGCGGAATTGTTCTCCCGCACTGATATTGACCGGCACGATGCGGTGTTCGATATTGGCTTCTTCAAGAAAAATCAATACCTTGTAACCGTTTGGCGTCGGCCAGAAATGAAGATCGATCACGATGCGCTGCCTCGGAGAGTGGTGCGTCCGGTCAACCCTAACCCGGCACCGGGGGTTCTGTCTGCCGCAGAGGATGAGTTGCCGTGTCGGAAGGCGCACCCGCGCCACGTACAATGTCGTTTTCGCGCAACTTCCTGCCCCATGCTCCAGCACGCCATCATTCCGGTCACGCCGTTCGCCCAGAACTGCACCCTGCTGTGGTGCGACGAGACGATGAAAGGCGCCGTCGTCGACCCGGGCGGCGATCTCGACCGCGTGCTGGCCGAGGTGAAGCGCCACGGCATCGCGCTGGAAAAGATACTGATCACCCACGGCCACCTCGACCACGCGGGCGCCACGCAGGATCTGGCCGAACAGCTGGCTCTGCCGATCGAAGGCCCGCATCCGGACGACCGGTTCTGGATAGACGGCTTCCCGGTGCAGGCGCAGATGTTCGGCTTTCCGCCCTGTCGCCCCTTCGTACCGACGCGCTGGCTGGCCGATGGCGACACCGTGACGGTGGGCAATGTGACACTGGACGTCGTGCATTGCCCCGGCCACACGCCGGGCCACGTGGTGTTCGTCGACCGCGCCGGCCGTCTGGCCCAGGTCGGCGACGTCCTGTTCGCCGGCTCGATCGGCCGCACCGACTTTCCGCGCGGCAACCACGCCGACCTGATCCGCTCGATCCGCGAAAAGCTGTTCCCGCTCGGCGACGACATCCGCTTCATTCCGGGCCACGGGCCGATGTCCACCTTCGGCGAGGAACGCAAGTACAACCCCTATTGCGGAGGCCGTTGATGCAGCTCGAACGCATGCTGCAAAGCCAGGGTTTCGGCACCCGCCGTGAATGCCGCGCGCTGGTGCGCCTGGAACGCGTGACCGTGCGCGGCGAGACGGTCGATGACCCCTTCGCCGACCTCGACACCGCCGATCTGGACTTCGCGGTCGACGACCAGCCCTGGCGCTATCACGAGAAGGCCTACGTGATGCTGCACAAACCGGCCGGCTACGAGTGCTCGCAGAAGCCCAAGCACCACCCGGCGGTGTTCACGCTGCTGCCCTCGCCGCTGGTGGTGCGCGCGGTACAGTGCGTCGGCCGGCTCGACGAGGACACCACCGGCCTCTTGCTGCTCACTGACGACGGCCAGTTCATCCACAAGCTCACTTCGCCCAGGCACGGCGTACTGAAGCGCTATGTCGCGACCACCAAGCACCCGGTGGACGACGCCCAGCTCGCCGCGCTGCGCGGCGGCGTCGAACTGAACGACGCGCCCGGCGTATCGGTGGCAGCGCATGCCGTCGAACGGCTCGATGCGAACCAGCTGTCCATCACGATAGGCGAAGGCCGTTATCACCAGGTCAAGCGCATGGTGGCCGCCGCCGGCAACCGCTGCGAGGCGCTGCACCGGGTCGCGGTCGGCAGGCTCGAACTGCCGGCCGATCTGGCGCCGGGCGAGTGGCGCTGGATACATCCCGACGAAATCTAGGGACTACAGACCCATGGCCATCCACACCGACGCCCTGCCCACCGGCGAACGCATCGTGTCCGCGGTGCCCGCCAGCCCCCAGGAAGACGCGCTGGAACGCGCGCTGCGGCCGAAGCGGCTCGGCGAATACATCGGCCAGCAGAAGATCCGCGACCAACTCGACATTTTCGTCGCTGCCGCCCGCGGTCGCAGCGAGCCGCTGGACCACGTGCTGCTGTTCGGCCCGCCCGGCCTCGGCAAGACCACGCTGGCCCACATCGTCGCCGCGGAGATGGGCGTCAATCTGCGCCAGACCTCGGGCCCGGTGCTGGAGCGCGCCGGCGATCTGGCCGCCATCCTGAGCAATCTCGAACCGAACGACGTGCTGTTCATCGACGAAATCCACCGCCTCAGCCCGGTGGTGGAGGAAATCCTCTACCCGGCGCTGGAGGATTTCCAGATCGACATCATGATCGGCGAAGGCCCGGCGGCGCGCTCGATCAAGCTCGACCTGCCGCCCTTCACGCTGGTCGGTGCCACCACGCGCGCAGGCATGCTCACCAACCCGCTGCGCGACCGCTTCGGCATCGTCGCCCGGCTCGAATTCTATTCGGCCGACGAACTGGCCCTCATCGTGCGCCGCTCGGCCCGCCTGCTCGAATGCGCCATCGACGACGCCGGCAGTCTCGAGATCGCCCGTCGTTCGCGCGGCACGCCGCGCATCGCCAACCGCCTGCTGCGCCGCTGCCGCGACTATGCGCAGGTGAAGGCGAATGGCGAAATCACGCGCGAGGTCGCCGACGCCGCACTGCTGATGCTGGACGTGGACAGCGTCGGCCTGGACCTGATGGACCGCAAGCTGCTCGAAGCGGTGATCGACAAGTTCGACGGCGGCCCGGTCGGCGTGGACAATCTCGCCGCGGCCATCGGCGAATCGCGCGACACCATCGAGGACGTGCTGGAGCCCTATCTGATCCAGCAGGGCTATCTGCAGCGCACGCCGCGCGGCCGCATCGCCACCGCGGCCATCTATCGCCACTTCGGCTTTGCCGCACCCGGCCCCGCTGTGGCCTCGCTGTGGGACGACAAGGGCGAAGCCTGATCAGACCAGCCAGTCGGGCCGGAACAGCATCACCAGCCCCAGCGCCAGCATCACGAGGCCGCTGATCAGCTTGAGCACGCGCCCGCCGCGCTCGCCGAGCTTGCCGCTGCCCAGCGCCAGTACCGCCGTGCCCACCATCAGCGCGTCGTCGGCGATGTAGCCGGCGATATAAAGGGCCAGATAGCCGTAGCGAGCGGTCGCGTCCAGCGCATGCCGGGCCAGTACCGAGGTATAGAGCGCCGGCAGACCGGCGGTGCACAGCAGTTCGACCAGATTCACCAGCAAGGCGAGCGCCGTCACCGACAGCAGCGACAGGGTCAGCGACGGCGCCTGCACGACGCGACGCATGCGCGCGTACAGGCCGGGCTTGGCCGATTCGGGTATCGACAGCGACAGGCCGCGGCCGAAGGCGAAGAAGTCCTTCACATTGATGGCGCCGATGACGAGGGCCAGCAGCGCGAGCGCACCGCGCACCAGCGGCGTCAGACCGACCGCGAGGAAGAGGTTGAGCCAGGCCGCCATGAAGGCGAAGTACACCGCGCCGCTGACCAGCACGAAGGTGCCGGCGATCAACGCCATGCGCCGGCGGTCACGCAGCCGCACCAGCAGTGAGAGCAGGAACAGCAGCACCCACATCGCGCAGGGATTGAAGCCGTCAAGCAGACCGAGCGCGAGCGTGAACGCCGGCAGCCCCAGCCGTGCGGCGTCCAGTTCGCCGATGAATGGCAGACCGATGGCGGCGGGCGGCGGAGCGCGCCCGGTGTCGGCCATGAAGGCAAGCAGCGCCGGCCCGCCCTCGAAGCCGGTCGCCACCCGCCCGCCCAGAACGAAGGTGGGCACGCCGGGTGGCCAGATGCCCGCCCTCTGCGACAGTGCGATCAGTTCGTCGCGTGCCGCCTGGTCGGCGATCACGTCGTGATAGACGATGCGCAGGCCCGGCCGCTCCGTCTGCACACCGTCGAGAAAGCGCTTGGCATCGGCGCAGTGCGGGCAGCCGCGCTGTACATACACGTGCAGCGTATCGTCGTCCGCCGCCCCGGCGCGCGCAGCTGTTGCCGACAGCACGAGCAGCACGCAAAGCAGCAGTCGGACGGCGAATGTTCCGGCGCGGTGCAATGTCATCGGGCAAGGACGCTCCATCTGAGCGCCCGATTATCGCGCGGCGGCGGGTCGCCGGTCAGCGGTCGACGCGGTACATCTTGTCCGGATTCATCTTCATGCTCCAGGGCAGGCCGGAGTTCTGCCAGCCGTTCTGCAAGCGGAAACCCTTCTGCGGGCCGTCCTTGATCTGCGCGCCCTGGAAGCCGTGCTCGACAAAGCGCGCGTTCGGGAAGCCATTGGCACGCAGGAAGGCCGCGCTCGGTTCGCCACGCTCGCTGCCGGAGCGGCACATCGTGATCACCTCGGCATCCATGCCCAGACCGCGCTTCTCCAGTTCGGCCTTTACCTGCGCCGCGAAATCCGGGTTCTGGTAGGTCTTGAACACACCCTTCTCGGCATTCCATTTCGTGCGGTCGACCAGCAGGTAGGGAATGTTCACATGCACGGCGTCGCTGAAGCCGACGAACATGATTTCCACCGGGTCGCGCACGTCGATCAGCAATACCTTGCTGTCCGCCTTCTGCACGGCGGCATAGGCATCGGCAGGCGAAACCGCGATATCGACCGCCGACGCGGTCAGGCTGGCCAGCGACAGCGCGGCGGCGAGGAAGAGGCTCTTCATGGTGTGATCTCCAGGGGTTCGGAAAACGGTACGGCATGCATGCTGCAATGGTCGGCCCCGGGTGGCAGTGACCTCGATCACCGACACTCCCGGGCGGGTTCCCGGTGTCGTCATTCGAAATCCGGCACGGCCGGCGTCATGACGGGCTTTCCCGCCGCCACCCAGCTGTCGTAACCGCCGGCAATCGACTGCACGTTCAGATAGCCCATGTCGGCCATCGCAACGGCCGACAGCGCAGCACGCCCGCTGGTCTTGCAGTAGATCACCACGTTCAGCGCACGCGAATCCAGCGCCGGCGTGCTGCTCAGCCTGAATTCGAGCAGTCCGCGCGGAATGTTGATGGCTCCCGGAATGTGGCCTGCGGCGTATTCATCGGCTTCGCGGACGTCGATCACGACGTCCGCGGCATTCAGCACCGGCTGTGCCGCGTCGACCTCCACTTCGTGTATGCGGGCCTTGGCCAGGCAGACCAGATCATGTGCCGTCTTCACAGTTGTGCTCCCCTTGCAGTCGTTGCGTCGTGCGGGCAGTCGACGGTGGCCAGCAAGGGCCAGATGAAGGCGAATGCGAGCCCGCCGACCGCGCCCGCGAGGCCGGCAAGATTGACCCAGTCCACCCAGTAACCCATTTCGTAGATCGAAGACTTCGTCATCAAGGGCAGGAACCACAGCGCCAGCATGGCGATGGTTGCACCCATGGCCAGAGAGGCGGGAAAGGTCCGCTGCCAGTGCGCCCGGCGACGCATCAGCGCGGCCGCCATCAGCGCCACCCAGACGGCCGCCACACCGCCGGTCCAGGGCAGCACGGTGAGCAGCAGTTCGTACACGATGTTCAGGCCCAGCCAGATTTCGTACATATCGCTCTCCTCACACCCTGCCCTTGGCCACCGCCATGTAGGCGGGCTTGAGCAAGCGGTATTTCATCAACCAGGCGAAATAGCTGTCCTGCAGCGGTTCGATCATCGGCAGAGACGGCACCAGCCGGCCCTCGTAATCGAACTCCACCAGCAGCGCCGATCCTTCGCGCAGCAGCAGCGGGCAGGAGGTGTAGCCGTCGAAGCGCTGCGACGGCTCGCCACCGGCGATCACGTCGATCAGATTGCGGGCGACGAGGGGCGCACTCTTCTTGATGGTCGCCGCCGTCTTGCCGCGCGGCGTGCCATTCACGTCGCCCAGCCCGAACACGTTCGGGTAGCGCCGATGACGCAGTGTTTCCTTGTCCACCTCCAGCCAGCCACCGGCGGCGAAGGGCCCGTCCTGCCAGGCGAGCGGGCTGTTCTTCACCGCGTCCGGCGCACGCATCGGCGGCACCACGTGGATGAAGTCGTAGCCCAGTTGCTGGCGCTCGCCCTCGGGCGATTCGAAGGTGGCGCGACGTGCGCCGATGTCGATCGCCACCAGCTTGCTGTTGAAGGTGACCGGCACGCCGAGGTCGGCCCAGCGGCGGAGCACATCGTCATTGACCGGCTTGACGCTGAAGATGTTGTCGAGCGCGGAATGGAAGTTCACCTTCGAGGCGGCGCGCGCGCCCGCCTCGCGCAGGCGGTCCGCCAGCATGAAGGTCATCTTCAGCGGCGCACCGGCGCACTTGAGCGGCGTCGCCGGCAAGGTCATCAACGCCTCGCCGCCCTGGCGACGGAAGGCGTCCATCGCCAGCCAGGTGGCCTGCGCCGCCTGCGGCCCGGGATAGACGCTGGTCAGTCCGTTGGCGCCGATGGCCGACACGTCCATACCGTCGATCTGCGCAAAGTCGAGATGCAGGCCGGTCGCCACCACCAGGTAGTCGTAGCGGATGCGCTGGCCGCCCGCGGTCAGCACGGTGTTGGCGTCCGGATCGAAACCGGCCACCATGTCCTTGACCCATTCGACGCGGCCGGGCAGCAGGTCGGCGTTGCGGTCGCTCACCTTCTCCACCGGCCAGATGCCGGTCGCTACCAGCGTGTAGCCCGGCTGGTAGTTGTGGATTTCCTTGCGGTCGATGACCGTGATCTTCGCGCCATCGAGTTCGCGCGCCAGCCGGTTGGCCAGCGCCACGCCGCCCAGCCCGCTGCCGGCGATCACGATATGGGCGGAGGTCTTCGTCGCCGCCCGCGCCTTATGCGTTGTCGCTGCAGCGAGTGCGGCCGCGCCCAGCGGCAACGCTGACGCGCGCAGCACGAAGCGGCGCCGGCTCGCATCGACCGGCGCAAGCGCGGCTTCCTTCTTCCCGTATGTCATCCTTGTCTCCTCCCGGCTTGGCGCCGTGTCTGCATGGCTCAGTGCAGGGTCCACAGGCGCAGCAGCGCAAGCGCGATGCCGATCAGGCAGGCCGGACCCGAAAAGCCTGCTCGCCACAGAATGAAATGCGGGCGGAAACCGACACCGGCGACGAAGCCCGCGCTCATGGCCCAGAACAGCGCCATCGCCGCCCAGTGGTCGGCGCCGCCGGACGGCCCCGACAGCGCGTGCGGCCAGGCGGTGATGCCGAGCATGATGGCGATGGCCGCCAGCAGCGGCAGCCATCGCAAGCCGCCGGCCGGTGCCGGATCAGGCTGTGTGTGGGTCGCCGCCATGGCCGTTCTCCGCGCGTTCGCGTATCGCATCGATGCGCGCTGCTTCGCGCTCGTCCTCGTGCTCGTGCTCGCCCCACAGCGTGTTCAGGATGGCGAGCAGCACCGCGAAGCCGATGCCCAGCACCCAGGCGAAATACCACATGGTCATCTCCTCGGATTGACGTGATTCAGTAGGCCGAATGTTCGTTCTCGCGTATCCATGCCGTGGTGACCTTGCCGGCCATCACCCTGTAGGCCCAGCTGGTGTAGGCAACGATGACGGGCATGAAGATGAGCGTGGCCCAGAACATGATTCCCAGCGTGCGCTGGCTGGACACCGCATCCCACACGGTGAGGCTGGCGCCGGGCACGGTCGAGGACGGCATGACGAAGGGGAACATCGCCACGCCGGCCGTGCCGATGATTCCGGTCATCGCCAGCGACGACGCGACGAAAGCCGACAGCGTGCGGCCACGTGCAATCAGCAGCAGTGCCGCCAGCATGCCGGCATAGGCGAGGCCAGGCACCGCCATCGTCAGCGGCATGTCGCGATAGTTGGCGAACCAGGCGCCGGACTGTTCCACCACCTGCTTGGCCAGCGGATTCGGCAGCGCGCCGGCATCGACGACAGAGGTGATGGCGTAGCCGAAGTCGCCCAGCGCCAGCCACACGCCGGCCGCGCTGAATGCCGCCAGCGTCAGCAGTCCGGCGCCGATGGCAGCGGTCCGCGCCCGCCGCTGGATGTCGCCTTCGGTACGGTGCGCGAGGTAGATGGCGCCGTGCGCGATGATCATGGCCGAGCCGACCACGCCCGCCAGCAGCGCGAACGGATTCAGCAACTGCCAGAAGCTGCCGGTGTAGTAAGGCACCAGCGTGCTGTCGAAATGGAAGGGTACGCCCTGCAGCAGATTGCCGAAGGCGACGCCGAAGATGAGCGGCGGCACCGCACCGCCGACGAACAACCCCCAGTCCCACACGCTGCGCCAGGTGGCGTTCTGTATCTTGCTGCGGTAGTCGAAGCCCACCGGGCGGAAGAACAGCGCCCACAGCACGGCCAGCATGGCCCAGTAGAAGCCGCTGAACGCGGTCGCGTACACCAGCGGCCAGGCGGCGAAGATGGCGCCGCCGCCGGTGATGAACCACACCTGGTTGCCGTCCCAGTGCGGGCCGACGGTGTTGATGATGACGCGCCGTTCTTCGTCGTTGCGACCGGCGAAAGGCAGCAGGGTGCCGACGCCCATGTCGTGGCCGTCCATGATGGCGAAGCCGACCAGCAGCACGCCCACCAGCAGCCACCAGATCACCTTCAGGGTTTCGTAGTCGAGCATGATGTGTTCCTCTGATCAGGGTTTCTGCGGGAGCGGCCCGGCCACGCCCGCCAGGTCGAGCAGCGCTCCGAAGCGGTGTGCGCCGAGCAGTTCGCGCATCCGGACAATGTTGCGTATCTGCGCGTCGGTCACCGTCCGCTTCAGGCGGGTCAGTGCGTCCAGCCGCTCCTTCAGCTCGTCCGCGTTGCGGCCTTCGAACAGCACCTCGCGGGCGATCGCCGTTTCCATCTGCTCCGCCTGTATCAGTCGCTTCATCATCTCACCCGGCGCCTGCGCCATCATTCCGGCGAGCTGTTGCCGCTGACCGGCGTCGAGGCCCAGGCGCTCGACGTTGTTGCTGGCGATGCGCAACAGGTGCGGCAGATTGCCGGGCAGCACCAGCGCGTAGTCGATGGTCTGCGGACGCTGCGCCGTGTGGTCATCGTCCGATGCGAGCGCCGGCGGTGTCGCGACGAACAGCGCGAGCAGGAAGGCGTGCGTTTTCATCTGCATGCCCTCAGACCACCGGCACGGCGAGCGCCGCTTCGTGGTCGTAGCGACCGGTGCCCAGACTGCCCGGCCCCTGGCGCGCGAACTTCACCATCAGATACATCTCGACGATGAGCAGCACGGTGTAGAAGCCGACGAAGCCGGCGAGCGAGCCGTACAGGCTGTCGACGCTGAGTGTCGATACCGACAGATGGGTGGGCAGCACGCCATAGATGGTCCAGGGCTGACGGCCGTACTCGGCGACGAACCAGCCCATTTCCGAAGCGATCCATGGCATGGGCAGGAACCAGAGCGCCCAGCGCAGCAGCCAGGGGCGCTGCGCGAAATCGCCCTTCACCGAGTACCAGAGCGCGAGACCGAACAGCGCCAGCATGGCGAAGCCGAGCGCCACCATGATGCGGAAGGTCCAGAACAGCGGCGTCACGCGCGGCAAGGTGTCGCGGGCGGCGCGGTCCATCAGTTCCGGCGTCACCTCGTCCATGCTGCGCACGTACTTCTTCAGCAGCAGGCCGAAGCCGAGGTCGGCCTTCACCCGGTCGAAGGCTTCGCGCGCGGCCGCGTCCTGCGGGTCGGCGCGCAGCTTTTCCAGCAGCTTCACCGCCGCGACACCGGTTTCGACGCGTGTGCGGTTGTGCGCCAGGATGTCCTTCAGACCGGGCAGTTCCTTGTCCAGCGAACGGGTGCCGATGAGGCCCATCACGTAGGGAATGTGCAGCGCCCAGTCGTTCTTCATTTCCGCTTCGTTCGGGAGGGCGATCACGTTGAAGCCGGCCGGCGCGGGCTCGGTGTCCCACATCGCCTCCATCGCCGCCAGCTTGGTCTGCTGCGCCTCGCCCACCGTGTAGCCGGATTCGTCGCCGAGCACGATGACCGAACACACCGACGCGAAGCCGAAGGCGGCAGCGATGCGGAAGCTGCGCTTGGCGAATTCGACGTCGCGACCGCGCAGCAGATACCAGGACGAAATCGACAGCACGAACATGGCGCCGGTTACGTAGCCGGCCGACACGGTATGCACGAACTTGGCCTGCGCATCCGGGTTGAACACCACGGCCCAGAAATCCGTCAGTTCCATGCGCATGGTCTCGAAACTGAATTCGGCGCCGACCGGGTTCTGCATCCAGCCGTTGGCGATCAGGATCCACAGCGCCGACAGATTGGTGCCGATCGCCATCAGCAGCGTCACCAGCAGATGCTGGCGGCGCGACAGGCGGTCCCAGCCGAAGAAGAACAGGCCGATCATGGTCGATTCGAGGAAGAAGGCCATCAGCCCCTCGATCGCCAGCGGCGCGCCGAATATGTCGCCGACGTAGTGCGAGTAGTAGGCCCAGTTGGTGCCGAACTGGAATTCCAGCGTGATGCCGGTGGTCACGCCGAGCGCGAAATTGATGCCGAACAGCTTGCCCCAGAAGCGGGTCATGTCCTTGTAGATCACCTTGCCGGTCATCACGTAGGCGCTTTCCATGATGACCAGCAGCCACACCATGCCCAGCGTGAGCGGCACGAACAGGAAGTGGTACATCGCGGTGGCGGCGAACTGCAGGCGGGACAGGTCGACCAGTTGTTCACTGACCATGACGGTCTCCGGTAGTGGCTGAAGCGGACGGGGACGGAGAGGACACCGCCGACACCTGCGACGCGACACGCGCCGCGTCGACGCTCACCCGCTCGTCGCGCACGAAGGCGTTCCACAGCGCGACCAGCACGGCCAGCTTGAGGACGACGACAACGACGATTTCGTGCAGCAGTTTCCGGTCTGCCAGGGTCATGGCTTTCTCCATCGCTATGCCCATGACAGATCAAATGCCGTGCCAGCTCGGCACACCGCAGCCAAGTCCTTGTTTCGTCGACGCTGTCAGCCCCCCTGTGTGACCTGGGTTCCAGACCGGCGGGCTGTCAGTGCCACAGACTGACAGCCCCGATACGCCAGAACTGTCAGCGCCATGTCAGACGATCTCCGCCCCCTGCCCGAGCTGGTGTCTTTCATCGAACTGGCGCCGGAACCGCACATCCTGTTCGACCGCGACTACCGCGTGATCGCCGCCAACAAGGCCTACCGCAGCCAGTTCGGCGGCAGCCGCAGCGTGATCGGCCGCACCTGCTACGACGTATCGCACCACTACAGCGTGCCGTGCGACCGCGCCGGGGAGTCCTGCCCGCTGGCGCGCAGCCTGGAATCGCAACAACGCGAGCGCGTGCTGCATCTGCACCAGACGCCGCGCGGCGAGGAATACGTGAACATCGAACTGACACCGGTGCGCAACGCGGCCGGCGACATCAACTGGTTCATCGAAAAGATGGAACCGATGAAGGTCGCGCGCGGCGTGTCGGAACGCAGCGGCCTGATCGGCCGCGCGCCGGCCTTCCAGCGCATGCTGGAACTGGTGTCGCGGGTTGCGCCGTCGGAAGCGAGCGTGCTGCTGCAGGGCGAATCCGGCAGCGGCAAGGAACTGGTGGCGCAGGCAGTGCACGACGCCAGCCGGCGCGCCGACAAACCCTTCGTCGTGGTCGACTGTTCCGGCCTGCCCGACACGCTGTTCGAAAGCGAACTGTTCGGCCACGAAAAAGGCGCCTTCACCGGCGCCATCGCGCGCAAGGCCGGGCTGGTCGAAGCGGCCAGCGGCGGCACCCTCTTCCTCGACGAACTGGGCGACATTCCGCTGCCCATGCAGGTGAAGCTGCTGCGCCTGCTGGAAACCGGCACCTACCGCCGGGTCGGCTCGACCGAACTGCGGCGCGCCGACATCCGGCTGGTGTCGGCCACCCACCGGCCGCTGAAGCAGATGATCGCCGAAGGCCGCTTCCGGCAGGACCTGTACTACCGGCTGAACGCCTTCCCCATCGTCGTGCCGCCGCTGCGCGAGCGACGCGAAGACCTGCCTGTGCTGATCGAATCCCTGCTCGCCCGCGTCGCACCGGGCCGCCGGCTCAGGCTGTCGCCGCCGGCGCTGCGCGCGCTGCAGCACTACGCCTTCCCCGGCAACGTGCGCGAACTGCGCAACGTGCTCGAACGCGCCAGCCTGCTGTGCGACGGCGACGAGATCGGCCCGCAGCATCTGGACGAGGACATCTGCGCCTGGTGCGCCGAGCCGCCGCCGCCCGACACGACAGGCGGCACAAACGCCGCCGCCCCCACCATCGATCTGGAAGAAGCGCAGCGTCAGGCCCTGCTGCGCGCCGTGCGCAACCACAACGGCAGCCGGCAGGCGCTCGCACGCAAACTCGGCATCAGCGAACGCACGCTGTACCGCCGCCTGCGCGCGCTCGGGCTGGATCAGGAGACGGAGTAAGGCAGGCGCCCGCCCTGCCCAGTTCTGCCCGTTTCGGCAGTTCGCGCCTGACGGAAGTGGCAGCGCGGCAGTCGGCTCTCCTGATGCCGCAGCCGGCAAACGGCGCGTCAACGCCAAACCGTGAAGTGGCATGGGGCTTGCGCTCTCTGGTGGGCGAAGCCGGTTCAAGGGCGAGCGCCGAAGATCGAACATCCTCCTCGATCCTTCCTGTAACGGTGCGCAGGGCGACATGACCCCGTCGTCCCGCCCGGCCCCGGCGGTCCTCCAGCCGCCACGGGCGACCGGCTTCGTCTTTTTCGGGAGCCACCATGAACGCATCCTGCACCGACCGTCGCCGCCTGCTGATCGCCACCAGCGGCGCCGGTGCCCTCGCCGCAGCCGCCACCGCCGTCCCCTTCCTGAGCAGCTTCGCCCCGTCAGAACGCGCCCGCGCCGCCGGCGCGCCGGTCGAAGCCGACGTGAGCAAGCTCGCGCCCGGCAGCATGATGACCGTCGAATGGCGCGGCAAGCCGGTGTGGATACTGCACCGCACGCCCGACATGCTCGCCGCGCTGGCGCGCCACGAAGCACGCCTCGCCGACGCCGGTTCGGCGGTGCCGCAACAGCCGGGCTACGCCGCCAATCGCAGCCGCGCTGCGCGCGAACCCTTTCTGGTGGTGATCGGCATCTGCACCCACCTCGGCTGCTCGCCCACCGAAAAGCTCGCAAGCGGCGCCGACTCCGGCCTCGGTGAAGACTGGCCAGGCGGCTTCCTGTGCCCCTGCCACGGCTCCCTCTTCGACCTCGCTGGCCGCGTCTTCCGCAACCAGCCGGCCCCCACCAATCTCGAAGTGCCGCCCTACCAGTGGCTGTCGGATACGCGGGTGCTGATCGGGGATGACGGGCGGGGAGAGGTCTGACGCGACGTGAAGCCGCGCTCAGTCACTCAACGGCACGGCTCGCGGTGCCGGTCAGGGGCAGCCGGTAGCGCGATGGGACCTCGCCGAGCCTGACGTCTGTGACAGGGTGCAGACCGCGCTCACTCGATGGGCACTCGAACGCGTCGCCGCCGGCAGGTATCGCCACTTTGCCGGACCCGACATGGTCCCTGAGCAGCGTTCAACCACTCCCAAACTGCGGCCGATGCCGTCGCGGCGATGCCGACACCACGTGGACACGGGCGCGGCATCCTGCATCATCCGCCCTTCGCACGCGTCCTGCGTCCGCGAGTCGTGATATAGATCGGGGCGCTCGAATTGCGCCAGAGCGGCTGCGCCTTCCGTCCTTCGTTGGCCAATGCGTCCATCGCTGCGCACCGGCCAATATTCGACTCTTGGCGGGCCGCTTGCCGCTTCAGGCCCAACTGTTCAGAAAAAAAGCGCTTTCACCCGAATCGTATGCCCATCAAGAAATCCGACCTCTATTCCAAACTCTGGGCCAGTTGCGACGAGCTGCGCGGCGGCATGGACGCCAGCCAGTACAAGGATTACGTGCTGGTACTGCTGTTCATCAAGTACATCAGCGACAAGTACGCCGGTCAGCCCTTCGCAGCCATCCAGGTCCCCGAGGGCGCCAGCTTTGCCGACATGGTGGCGCTCAAGGGCAAGAGCGACATCGGCGACCAGATCAACAAGAAGATCGTCCGCCCGCTGGAAGAAGCCAACCGCCTGCGCATCAAGGCCGACTTCAATGACGACGCGCTGCTCGGCCAGGGCAAGGAGAAGGTCGACAAGCTCACCAACCTGATCGGCATCTTCGAATCCAAAGACCTGGACTTCTCGAAGCACCGCGCTGATGGTGACGACATCCTGGGCGACGCCTACGAGTACCTGATGCGCCACTTCGCCACCGAAAGTGGCA
Source organism: uncultured Methyloversatilis sp. (assembly GCA_964555165.1). Classification (GTDB taxonomy): domain Bacteria; phylum Pseudomonadota; class Gammaproteobacteria; order Burkholderiales; family Rhodocyclaceae; genus Methyloversatilis. Next base: position 38,380 of record CAZKRN010000018.1, read on the forward strand.
AGAGCAAGGGGCAGTTCTACACGCCGGCCGAGGTGAGCCGCGTGATGGCCCAGGTGATCGGCATCGCCCAGGCCAGGACCAGCCCCGACACCACGGTGTACGACCCGACATGCGGCTCGGGCTCCCTGCTGCTCAAGGTGGCCGAGGCCGCACCTACGCCTGTCAGCATCTATGGACAGGAGAAGGACGAAGTCACCAGTGGCCTGGCCCGCATGAACATGATCCTGCACCACAACCCCGGTGCGGTCATCGAGCAGGGCAACACCCTGGCCGACCCCAAGTTCCTCGACGGCATCGGTGGGGTTCAGCAGCTCAAGACCTTCGACTACGTGGTGGCCAACCCGCCGTTCTCCGACAAGCGCTGGAGCAACGGTCTCGTGGGCGATGCCTACAAGCGCTTCGACGGCTTCGGCACGCCGCCCGACAAGCAGGGCGACTACGCCTACCTGCTGCACATCGTGCGCTCGCTCAAGCCCACCGGCCGGGCCGCCTGCATCTTGCCGCACGGCGTGCTGTTCCGTGGCAATGCCGAGGCCGAAATCCGCAAGAGCCTGGTGCGGCGCGGCCTCATCCAGGCCATCATCGGCCTGCCGGCCAACCTTTTCTACGGCACCGGCATCCCGGCCTGCATCGTCGTCATCGACAAGGCTGGTGCCGCCGCGCGCAAGGGCATCTTCATGATCGACGCCGCCCAGGGCTTCATGAAAGACGGCCCCAAGAACCGGCTGCGCGAGCGCGACATCCACCGCATCGTCGATGCCTTCAGCACGCTGGACGGCAACGACCCGCGCTACGCCCGCATGGTGGGGCTGGACGAGATCGAAAAGAACGACTTCAACCTCAATCTGCCGCGCTACATCGACAGCAGCACGCCGGAGGATCAGCAAGACATCGACGCTCACTTGAACGGCGGCATCCCCGAGGCCGATGTGCAGGCGCCGCAGACACTGGGCCGCTACTGGGCGGTGTGCCCGGCCCTGCAAACCGACCTGTTCAAGCCGCGCAGGCCCGGCTATCTGGACTTGATAGCCACGCCCTCCTGCATCAAAGGCGTGATCCACGCGCACCCGGAATTCCTGGCCTTCACGCGGGCGATGAACGCCCACTTCGACGCCTGGCAGGCAGGGGCGGCGCAGCGGCTCAGATCGCTCGCGCCGGGCTTCCACCCCAAGGCCCTCATCCACGAACTGGCCGAAGGCCTGCTCAGCCACTACGAACACCAGCCCACCGCCGAAAGGCTGATCGACCCCTACGCCGTCTACCAGCACCTGATGGACTACTGGGCCGACACGATGCAGGACGACGCCTATCTGATCAGTGAGGCCGGCTGGAAGGCCGAGCCCTACCGCGTGCTGGAGACCAAGAAGAACAAGGACGGCACGCCAGGCCGGACGGTGGACAAAGGCTGGGCCTGCGACCTGGTGCCCAAGGCGCTGCTGGTGCAGTACCACTTCGCCGCCGAGCAGGCCGAGCTGGACCGGCTGGGCGCCGAACTGGAAAGCACGCTGGCCGCACAGACCGAGCTGGAAGAGGAGCACGGCGGCGACGAAGCGGCCTTCGGCACCCTCGACCGGATCAACGACAAGGAGGTGAAGTCGCGCATCAAGGAGATAGCCCGCGATGCGGACGCAGCCGACGAACTGGCCGTTTTGCAGCAGTGGCTGGCCCTGTCGGAGCAGGCCAGCGGCCTGAAGAAGCGCATCAAGGCGCTGGACGCCGAGCTGGATGTCCGGGCCCTCGCGCGCTATGAAACCCTGACGCCCGACGAGGTGAAAACCCTGGTGGTGGACCACAAGTGGATGGCCGCGCTGGATGCCGCCGTACATGGCGAGCTTGACCGCGTGAGCCAGGCGCTGACCGGGCGGGTGAAGGAGCTGGCCGAGCGCTATGGGCGGACGATGCCGGAGCTGGCGCAGCAGGTGGACGACCTGGAGGCGCGGGTGGCGGGGCATCTGGAAACGATGGGGTTCGCATGGAAGTGAACGAGCCCAACGCGCAGTACTTGTTGAGTCACGAGCTACAACTGACCGAAGTCGGGCCTCTCCCAGCAGATTGGAGCGTGACTACTGTCGGTGACGAGTTTCATGTTCAGCTCGGCAAGATGCTGGATACCGAGAAGAACGTCGGCACGCCCAAGCCATTTCTGGGCAATCGAGCGGTGCAGTGGGGGCGGATCGATGTCAGCGACGTTGGTGAAATCCGAATGTCACCATCCGAGCTGCAGCGATACAGACTGGTGAATGGCGATCTGCTGGTTTGCGAGGGCGGTGAGGTCGGCCGTAGTGCCATCTGGCGTGATCAACTTGAAGAGTGCTACTACCAAAAAGCTCTTCATCGGCTCCGTGCCAAACGGGGGTACTCGCATGAGTTCATGGCCTCAGTCATGGAGCAGTTCGCACGCAGCGGAAAGCTGCAGAACTACGTCACCCAGACCAGCATTGCGCACCTTCCGAAAGAGAAGTTTGCTGCATTGCCTATCCCAAGGCCCGCTACAGCAGACGAGCAGCGCAGGATTTCACATGCCCTTGCAGACGCCGAAGCCCTGATCGACTCGCTGGAGCAACTGCTGACCAAGAAGCGCCGGATCAAGCAAGGCGCCGTGCAGGACCTGCTCACCGGTAAGCGGCGGTTGTCGGAGTTCTCCGGGCCATGGACCGATGGCGTCCTTGGCAACGTAGTGGCTGAATTGGTTGCTGGTGTCAGCGTGAACTCAGACTCAATGGAGAGCGGCACTGATGTGCCTTGCGTGGTGAAGACCTCTGCCATGAAAGCCGGCGTTTTTGACCCCTCTGAGTGCAAGCCGATCATCCAGGCTGACCTAGCTCGCGCGACAACGCAGCTGCGCAAAGACACGCTGTTGATCAGCAGAATGAACACGCCTGATTTGGTGGGCGAAGTTGGATATGTGGATAGAGACTATGACAGGCTCTATCTGCCTGACCGAATTTGGATGACTCGCATGCGATCACCCGACTGCGTTTGCGTGCGGTGGTTGGGTTACCTGTTGAGTAGTGCGCCGTACAAACGGCGAATTGGTGATACCGCCACCGGCACCAGCGGCAGCATGAAGAACATCGCCAAGAGTGCCTTGCTCGGGGTCCTCGTATCGTTTCCAAAGATCGTCGAACAGCAAACCATCGCCCAAGTCCTCTCCGACATAGACACCGAGATCACAGCTCTGGAATCCCGCCTCACCAAAGCCCGCGCCCTCAAGCAAGCCATGGCCCAGGCCCTGCTGACCGGCAAAATCCGCTTGATATGAAGTAGGCTTTCCACCATGAGAATCCATCACATCTCGCTGCAGAACTTCCGTCGCTACGAGCAGGCCGGGTTTCAGTTTCACCCGCGGTTCACGGTGCTGATCGGTAACAACGGCAAGGGCAAGACAACGGTGCTGGATGCATTGGCCATGCTGCTGAACACCTACTTCCAGGGCGCCAAACTTCCGACCGGTGGCGGCACGATCAAGGCGACGGACGCGCGCGCGGTGTTTACCCAAAAAGAAGGCCAGGTTTTCAGGGAGCAGATGGAAGACGTGGCGCTGGAAGCGACTGCCGATCTGGATGACCGGCGATTGAGCTGGCGCCGGGAAATCGGGGACCGTGGCGGCAAGGCGAAGGCCTTTGTGGAGTGGGGTGCAGAAAAGCGGCTGTTTCTCAAAATTGGGGAAAGTCCGGACCTTCCCCTTCTTCTGTATTACGGTGCGGGCCGGCTATGGACCTTGCACGACAACGTCGAAACCAGCCGGCCGTCATCGCAGCTCGATGCTTACCGTTACTGCCTTGACCCGAAGTCGGATCAGAAGGCGTTCGAAAAGTGGTTCAAGAAACTGACCTTCGCAGCGCTGCAAAAGGGCGAACCCAGCCCTGCGATTCAGGCGGTCAGGGACGCCGTGCTTGCGTGCATCCCCGGCGCGCAGGATTTCTTCCACGACACGCAGTATGACGAGCTCACCCTCTGCCTTGAAAAGGAAGGGTTGGTACCCTTCAACAGCCTGAGTGACGGTTACCGGAACATGGTGGCCATGGTGGCGGACATTGCGCACCGGGCATCCCGGCTCAATCCGCATCACGGCAAGGACGCCGCACTGAGGACAAGGGGCGTGGTGCTGATCGACGAAATCGATCTGCATTTGCATCCCAAATGGCAACGCCGCGTAGTCGCCGACCTTCAGCGAGCCTTTCCGGAACTGCAGTTCATCGCCACCACCCATTCGCCTTTCATCCTGCAGTCGCTGAAGCCGGGCGAAGTGATCGATCTGGACCAGCCCTCGGCGAACACCTCCGACATTTCCGCACCCGAAGGCGTGGCGGCACCCGGCCCCGGGAGCGCCTTCAGCGATCGATCCATCGAGGACATCGTGGAAGGGGTCATGGGCGTCACGTTGCCGCAACGAAGCGAGCGGCTCAAGGAAATGTATGAAGCCGCCAAGGCCTATTACGCTGAATTGAACGGACCTCGACCCACGGACGACCAAGCGCTGGAAGCGTTGAAGCTCCGGCTTGACGAGCTTTCAGCGCCCTTCAGCGAAGAGGTTGCCTATCACGCGTTCCTTGAGATGGAGCGCCTTGCCGCTGGCCTGGGACCGTCACGGCCTGTCGAAGGCGAGAAGTAATGCGGCCAGTTCAAAGAGGTGAGTGCCCGCAGGATCAGAATGGGCAGGAGATCAAGTTCGCCGAGTACCAGCAGGCCCGCCGCGAACTGATTCAGCGTATGGGGGAGTACTGCTCGTACTGCGAGATGCACCTCGACGCCTCCCTTGCCGTCGAGCATGTGCAACCCAAGAAGCCACCCGGGGCGACGGCTGCGATGCCGGAGCGAGAGCTCGACTGGGGCAATTTCCTGCTTGCCTGTACCAACTGCAATTCCAGCAAGGGCGACACGGATGTGGTGCTGGCGGACTACCTCTGGCCAGACAGGGACGACACCTTCCGCGCCTTGCGCTACAGCGAAGGTGGGGTCGTCGATAGCGCACCTGGCGTGCATAAGGCGCGAGCCGATCTGCTCATCGATCTGGTAGGCCTCCGCAAGCAACCTGATACCGCAGAAGCTTCGGACCGGCGCTGGATGAATCGGCGGGAGGCGTGGGGTCGGGCTGTTCGCGCCAAGGATCGCTTGGCGATATGCCCGACGGAGTACACGGATCACATGCGCGAACAGATCGTCGAAACCGCCCAGGACAAAGGCTTCTGGAGCGTATGGATGACCGTCTTCTCTGACGATCCAGCGATGCGCGACAGGCTGCTGCAGGCCCTTCCAGGTACGAATTCAGCATTTTTCGCCCCCTGAGATCGGCAGACCAGGGAGCAGAGCAGATCAAGCGTGCTTTCTATGAGTTGATTGGTCACGGCGAGGTGCGCTTCGAGGGCGAGAAGCGCTGGCGGCGCTACTGGGCAACATGACGAGGTCGCTATCGGACAAGCCCTGTCCTATCGCGGATAGCGGGGCGATAGATTCAGGTCGATAGACTGCCGAACACTTATTAATCAATAACTTATATCGACCAAGCGCACCAAGGGGAGGTTGGATGTCTGAACAGATCGGCAAGCCTGAGCGCGCCACCCAGAAGCGGGTGATCGAACTGTTCACTCAGCAACTGGGCTACCGCTACCTGGGCGACTGGTCGGACCGCACAGTCAATCACTGCATCGATGAGGAACTGCTGACTTCCCATCTGCAGCGCAACGGCTACAGCCCTGCTCACATCGGCGCCGCCCTCTACAAGCTGCGCGCCGAGGTCCAGGTGCATGGGCGTACGCTCTACGCCGCCAACCAGGCGTTCTACCAACTGCTGCGCTACGGCGTGTCGGTCAAGGTGGCGGCCGGCGAAGTGAACGAGACGGTGCGCCTGGTGAATTGGGACCAGCCGGCCGACAACGACTTCGCCATCGCCGAGGAAGTGACGCTCAAGGGCGGGCACGAGCGCCGGCCCGACATCGTGCTGTACCTCAACGGCATTGCCGTGGGCGTGCTGGAGCTGAAGAACAGCCGCGTGGGGCTGGGCGAGGGTATCCGACAGTGCCTGTCGAACCAGCAGCCGGAATTCAACGACTGGTTCTTCAGCACCATCCAGCTGGTGATGGCGGGCAACGACTCGGAAGGTCTGCGCTACGGGACCATCGAAACGCAGGAAAAGTACTTCCTGACCTGGAAGGAAGACGAGGCCGACAACGCCGGCTACAAGCTCGACAAGTACCTGGCCAAGTTGTGCGGCAAGGCCCGTCTGCTGGAGCTGATGCACGACTTCGTGCTGTTCGACGGCGGCATCAAGAAGCTGCCGCGGGTGCACCAGTACTTCGGCGTCAAGGCGGCGCAGGCGCATGTGCAGCAGCGGCGCGGCGGCATCATCTGGCACACGCAGGGCGCGGGCAAGAGCATCCTGATGGTGCTGCTGGCACGGTGGATCCTGGAGAACCGGCCCGCGGCGCGCGTGGCCATCATCACCGACCGCGACGAGCTGGACCGGCAGATCGAGCGCGTGTTCAAGGATGCGGGCGAGACCATCCACCGCAGCCAGAGCGGCCGCGATCTGATGGCGCAACTGGCACAGAGCAATCCACGGCTGCTGTGTTCGCTGGTGCACAAGTTCGGCCGCCGGGATGTCGATGATTTCGAGGCATTCATCCGCGAGCTGGCCGCGCAGCCCAGCCAGACACAGGGCGAGATCTACGTCTTCGTGGACGAGTGCCACCGCACCCAGGGGGGCAAATTGCACCGGCTGATGAAGGCCATGCTGCCCAACGCGGTGTTCATCGGCTTCACCGGCACGCCGCTGCTCAAGAGCGACGCGCAGACCAGCCTGGAGGTGTTCGGCGGCTACATCCACACCTACAAATTTGCGGAGGCGGTGGAAGACGGCGTGGTGCTGGATCTGGTCTACGAGGCGCGCGACATCGATCAGAAGCTGGGTAGCACCGAGCAGATCGACCAGTGGTTCGAGGCCAAGACCAAAGGCCTGAACGACTGGCAGAAGGACGAGCTGAAGAAGCAGTGGGGAACGATGCAGAACGTGCTCAGCTCACGCGCCCGCATGGACCGGGTAGTAGCCGACATCGTGTTCGACTTTGCTGTGAAGCCTCGCCTGTCCAGCGAGCGGGGCAACGCCATCCTGGTGGCGTCCAGCATTTACGAGGCCTGCAAGTACTTCGCGCTGTTCGGCAAGACGGTGTTCAAGGGCCGCTGCGCGGTGGTGACCTCGTACAACCCGCAGGCGTCGGACGTGAGCAAGGAAGAGACCGGCGCCAACACTGAGAGCGACAAGCAGTTCATCTACAACACCTACACCGAGCTGCTCAAGGACGTGGTGGCCGAACCCGGAAAGACCAGGACCGAAACCTACGAACAACAGGTGAAGGACCGCTTCATCAAGGCGCCTGCGCAGATGAAGCTGCTCATCGTGGTCGACAAGCTGCTGACGGGTTTCGACGCGCCGCCCTGCACCTATCTCTACATCGACAAGTCCATGCAGGACCATGGACTGTTCCAGGCCATCTGCCGCACCAACCGGCTGGACGGTGACGACAAGGACTTTGGCTACATCGTCGACTACAAGGACCTGTTCAAGAAGGTGGAGAAGGCCATCGCCGTCTACACCGCCGAGCTGGACCACAGCGCGGGCGGCAGCGACCCGGAAATTCTGGTGAAGGACAGGCTGGAGGCCGGCCGGGAACGACTGGATGACGCCGTGGAAGCGCTGGCGCTGCTGTGCGAACCGGTGGAACCGCCCAAGGGTGATCTGGAGCACATCCATTACTTCTGCGGCAACACCGAGCTTGCTGACGACCTGAAGACGCGCGAGCCTCACCGGGTGGCGCTCTACAAGGCCGTGGTGGCCTTGATACGCGCCTATGCCAACCTGGCCGACGAGCTCGAGGCGGCGGGCTACACGCCCGCGCAGATCGACAACCTCAAGGCGCTGCAGAAGCACTACCTGAACCTGCGCGAGATCATCCGCAAGGCGGCTGGCGAAACGCTGGACCTGAAGCCTTACGAGGCGGACATGCGCCACCTGATCGACACCTATATCGAAGCACAGGCGCCGCGCAAGATTTCACCTTTCGACGGCATCGGCCTGCTCGACCTGATCGTCAAGACCGGCATCGCGGACGCGATTGCCGAGCGCTTGGGCAACATGACGGGCAACAAGGAGTCGATTGCCGAGACGATCGAGAACAACGTGCGCAGCAAGATCCTGAAAGAGCAACTGACCGACCCGGCCTACTTCGCCAAGATGTCGGCACTGCTGGACGAGATCATCCGCCTGCGCAAAGAGAAGGCCATCGAGTACGAGGACTACCTGGCCCGCATCGCAGACGTAGTCAAGAAGGTGAGCGCCGGCAAGGCCGACGATGCGCCGGAGCAGTTGAAGACAGCCGGCCAGCTGGCTCTGTACAACAACCTGAAGGACCATGTGGCCACAAACGCGGCGCAGCAGCCCGAGGCACCCTATACCGACACGACACTGGCGCTGGACAAGGCGCTGAAGCTGGATGCCGCCATCAAGGCCAACAGGCCGGATGGCTGGCGCGGCGTGGTGGCGAAGGAGCAAATGGTCAAGCAGGCGATGTTCGATGTGCTGCAGGACATCAAGGAAGTGAACCGCCTGTTCCCCATTGTGTTCGCGCAGAAGGAGTACTGACCCGTGCGGGACGTGCTTGATCTTGGCGAGTTGCATGCGGAGGTCACCCGCAAGGCGATCAAGCACGTGCACCTGAGCGTGCTGCCGCCGGCGGGCAAGGTGCGCGTGGCGGCACCCCAGAGCATGCCGCTGGACACGATCCGCTTGTTCGTGGTGTCGAAGCTGGGCTGGATCAGGTCGCAGCAGCGCAAGCTGCAGGCGCAGGAGCGCGAAACGCCACGCGAATTCCTGAGCAAGGAAAGCCACTACCTGTGGGGCAAGCGCTACCTGCTAGAGATCACGCACGCCGACGCCGCACCCGTGGTCAGCTTGAGCCCGAGGAAGTTGTATCTGCAGATGCGGCCTGATGCCGACCAGGCCCGTTGCGAAGAAGTATTGGATGCGTGGTACCGGCAGCAGGTGCGTGATGCGGTCCCGGCCCTGCTCGAACGGTGGCAGCCCTTGCTGGGCGTGAAGACGAAACGCGTCTTCGTGCAGCGCATGAAGACCAAGTGGGGCAGTTGCACGCCCGCATCCGGCTACATTCGGCTGAACACCGACCTCGCCAAGAAGCCCCCCGAATGCCTGGAATACATCGTGGTGCACGAATTGATCCACCTGCTTGAGCCGACGCACAACGCGCGCTTCGTTGCACTCATGGATATGTACTTGCCGCACTGGCAGCACCTGCGGAAGCAACTCAACAGATTGCCGGTGAGGCATGAGGATTGGGAATACTGATTCGAGGTGCAGCGCGAGGCGCGCGCACTGCATCAGCTTGAAAAGTTCGTGGTTTTCGTAGCCTGACTGCGATTCATATCCAGGAATCAAATGGATCGGCGCAGACCGAACGGTCCGGCGCCTCAATGCCCCATCCGCAACAGCGCAATGGTGGCGATCCCCAGCAACAGCAATACACCGTCGCGCAATGACGCCTTGACCGAAAGCGTGCGGTGCAGGCGCGGCATCAGGTCGGACACGGCGATGTAGATGAAGCTGGCGGCCGACAGGGCGAGCACCCAGGGCACGGCGGCGCGGGCTTCGGCCAGTGCGAAGTGGCCGAGCAGTGCGCCGGGCAGCGTGGCCGACGCCGACAGCGCATTGAGCAGCAGCGCCTTGCGTGCGCCGTAGCCATGGCCGAGCAGGAGAGCGAAGTCGCCGACTTCCTGCGGCACTTCGTGGGCGATCACGGCCACTGCGGTCGCCACGCCCACTTCCGGAGACACGTGGAAGGCGGCGGCGATCACGACGCCATCGACGAAGTTGTGGAAGGCGTCGCCGATCAGGATGAGCGGGCCGGTGGCCCCGTGGGTCGGACAAGCGGCGTCGTGACAGTGGCGCCACAGCACGGCCTTTTCCAGCGCAAAGAAAAGCACGATACCGGCCAGCACGGTGGCGGACACGGCGTGCGCCGGCGCCTGCTGCAGGCTGGACGGAATCATGCCGAGGAAGGCGGCGCCGAGCAGCGTGCCGGTGGCGTAGCCGATGAGCGCCGGCAACAGCGATTCGCGCCAGCGCGGGTCGGACAGCAGCAGCGCCGATCCCGCGATCGCGCCGAGACTGCCGATCAGGCCGAACAGCAGGGTCTGGGCAAGCATGCGCGGGGCGACCGGTGGGTGAGCGGGCGCAGGCGGCCCGCCGTTCGCATACCGCCCGCCGCACCGATCAGAAAGCCACGACCTTGCGGTTCGCTTCCATCAGCGCACGGCCCATGGCGTCCGGCTTGGCCGGCGCGATGCCGTCTTTCAGCATGTCCGGCTTGTGGCCGGTGTTCGGCAGGTAGATGGCGCACACGGATGCGGTCGCGCCCTTCTTCAGCGCGGCGTCGAGCAGTTGCGCCGGGGTGACGTCCTTGGGCTTGAGCGGCGTGCCGCCGGCGCCCTTCAGCGCGAGGTCACCCGCCTTGTCGCACAGCAGGATATCGACCTGACCGCCCTGTTCCTGCATCTGGTTGGCCAGCACCATGGCCATGCCCTGGGTCATGCCGCTTTCGGAACTGAGGATGACTGTGACCGGCTGCTTGTCGGCGAAGGCAGCGGACGAGAGTGCGGCAAGTGCGAGGGCTGCGAAGGACTTCTTCATCAATGGACTCCTGGTGGGTGTGATGTGGATCAGTGCCGCCGGGTGGCGGACGAGGGGCGCGCGCGCCGCTGGGCGGCCGTGCGTCGGGACAGCATTTCGGTGATGAAGGCGTCGCGACTGCCGGTCAGCAGCGGAGCGGTGCGCTGCCGCTGTTCGCCGACCAGCGCAACGCGCCGGCCGCCGAGCGGGTGGGCTGGAAACAGCAGCGTGCTGCCCGGCAACTGGAAGAGCCGGCCGGACAGCGTGTCGAACATGAGGCCAGGATCGGCATCCTCGCCCGCGTCGGCGCAACTGCCCAGATCGAAGACGTCGCCGCAGAACAGGCGGTCGCGCCACAGATAGCTCACGCAATGCGCGGTGTGGCCCGGCGTGGCGAGCACCTGCATCACCTGCTGGCCGAACACGACGTGGCCGCCGTCGCGGGCGGTCTGCACGCGCACCGCGCAGCCCGACGGCACCGGTCCGCCTTCGGGCAGCACCAGCACCGCACCGGTCAGGGCACTGAGCGCAGCACAGTTCATCGGCACACCGGGATGGATGTGGGTACGCAGCACATGCGTCAGCGTCAGGCGGCGCTCCGCCAGCAGCGCGCGCAGCAGTTCGGTGCTGCGCGGTGGCAGGTCGATCACGACCGCCTTCTGTTCGGTGACGTCGGCCAGCAGATAGCCGATCTGACCGGTATCGGGATCTTCGACAGGATGGAAGTACATGGCAGTACCGAAGCGCGAAGGACCTGGGTGCTCCGGTCTGTATCAAACGCCATGCCAGCGCAGTGCAAAGGCATGAAAGATGAGTTGAATCCGCGCACTACCGGCGTCGGTGCCGATTGAAGCCGATATCCGGGTTCTGCCAACGGCAGTTGGCGTGACAGTCCGGCAGCGGCACTGTCAGTCGCGAGCCAGGAGCATCGACCAACGGCGAGGGTGCGATGCCTGCTCAGGCTCGACAATCCGGTCTGACAGCGCGCCGCAGATGTCATCGAGCGCTCTGCCAGCGCAGAGCCTTGGCAGTCCGGAACTCGCTACGGGTCGTACGCACACTCTATACAAGCGACTGTTTTGAAATTGAATTTTCTTCGCGCATCGAACTGGCACACGATTTGATAGGTATATTTTGCAAGCGACCGGCGAGTGTCTTGCCGCCGGCCCCTCCACGCCAGCGGAGCACGCGCCATGACGAAGGACATTTCGACCGACATCGCCCTGATCGGCGCCGGCACCGCCGGCCTCTATGCATTGCGGGAGGTGCGACGCGCTCGACGCGATTTCGTACTGATCGACCACGGGCCGCTGGGTACGACCTGCGCGCGCGTGGGCTGCATGCCGTCCAAGATCGCGCTGCATGCCGGCGGTCTGTGGGCGGCGCGCGACGACATGAAGCGCTTCGGCGTCGCCGGAACCGAGGGCCTGACGCTGGACCGCGCCCGCACCTGGGCGGCCCTGCGCAGCCAGCGCGACCGTTTCGCCGACAGCGCCGCCGGCAAGGCGCGCAGCGCGGCGGGCGACCGGCTGATCGACGGCCGCGCGCGCTTCGTCGAACCGACCGTGCTGGAGGTCGAGGGGCCTGACGGCCAGACCATCGTACGCGCGCAGGCGGTCGTCATCGCCACCGGCTCGCGCCCGGTGCGACCGGCCTGGCTGGATGCTCTCGGCAGCCGCGTCGTCACCACCGACACCTTCTTCGAACTGCCCGCGCTGCCGGATCGCATCGGCATACTGGGCCTCGGCGCCATCGGTCTGGAAATGGGTCTGGCGCTGGCGCGGCTGGGCGTGACCGTCACCGGCGCCGACGTCGCCGGCACCGTGGCCGGGCTGAGCGACCCCGAACTGTCGGCGCGCGCGATCGAGCGCTTCGGCCGCGAGATGGATCTGTGGCTGGGTGCCCCCGCCTCGGTCGCCGCCGACGGCGACGCGCTGCGGATGCGCAGCGGCGACCGCGAAACGCGCGTCGACCTGCTGCTGGCCGCGCTGGGGCGTCGCCCGAACGTCGACGGCCTCGGTCTGGCCGAAGCCGGCTTCGCGCTCGATGCGCGCGGCACGCCGTTGTACGACCCGGCGACCCTGCAACTGGGCCGCCATCCGGTGTTCATCGCCGGCGACGCCAACGCGCAGCGGCCGCTGATGCACGAGGCCGCGGACGAAGGCGCCATCGCCGGCTACAACGCCGCACGCGACGGCATCGTGCGCTTCCGGCGCCGGGTACCGCTGGCCATCGCATTCACCGATCCGGACGTGTGTGCGGTCGGCGCACACAGCGACGAACTCGATCCGGGGCGCACCGTCATCGGCAGCGCCAGCGGCGACGCCAATGGCCGCAGCCGCATACTGGGGGGCGAAGCCAGCCTGCTGCGCCTCTACGCCGACCGTACGGACGGTCGCCTGCTCGGCGCCGCAATGGTGGCCACCGGCGGCGAACATCTGGCGCATCTGCTGGCCTGGGCGATACAGCGCGGCGAAACCGTGCGCTCGCTGCTCGAAATGCCCGTCTACCACCCGGTGATCGAGGAAATGCTGCCGTCTGCGCTGCAGGACATCGCGCGCCAACTGGGCCGCGACGATGCGCTGCCCATCGGCCAGCGGGCGGAGGCCGCGCCGTGAGGTACCCCCTGTGCATCTGCCTGTCAGGCACTCTTTCCGGCATGCCTGCGCTGGCCGCAGACCCCGTGCTGACCGTGCATCTGGAAGGTGTCGTACACGCCGCCGGTCAGCTTCACATCGGCGTGTACGACAACGCGGAGACCTTCCGCAAGGAGGCGCAGGCAAGTGCCGTGCGCGTGGTGCCGGCAGCCGCCGGCCGCGTCAGCGTGCCGTTCGATGCGCTGCGCCCGGGGCGCTACGCCGTGATGGCCTGGCACGACGAGGACGGTGACGGCGAATTCAAGCGCCGCTTCGGCATGATTCCGGTCGAAGGCTACGGGCTGTCGGGCAATGCGGACAAGGCCGGTCCGCCCGCCTTCGCCGACAGCGCCTTCGATCTACCGGCAGCAGCGGAACAGACAATCAGGATGAGGTACTGAATCATGGGCGACACCACACTTGCAGCGCCGCAGGCCCACACCGGCCGGCTGGCGCACTTCCCGGTCTCCTTCTTCGCCACGGTCATGGGCTTGGCCGGCCTCACCATTGCGTGGATGAAGGCCGCGCACACGATGCCGCTGCCACCGGACATCGCCCAGTGGCTGCGCGCGCTGACTTCGGTGCTCTATCTGTGCCTGCTCGCCATCTATGCCCTGAAACTGATGCGCCATCCGGCCGAAGTCGATGCCGAGCGCCGGCATCCGGTACGTCTCAATTTCTTCCCGGCAAGCTCGATCGGCCTCCTCCTGCTGGCGATCGCGTGGGCGCCGGACGCGCCGGACGCCGCACGCTGGATGTGGATGACCGGCGCGGCGGCGCACCTGGCTTTCACGCTCTACGTCATGAGCAGCTGGCTGCACCACACGCATTACGCGATACAGCACGCCAACCCGGCCTGGTTCATCCCGGTGGTGGGCAACATCCTGGTACCCATCGCCGGCGTGCGCTTCGCACCGGTCGACGTGAGCTGGTTCTTCTTCTCCATCGGCTTCGTCATGTGGGGCGTGCTGATGACCGTGGTGATGTACCGGCTGTTCTTCCACGAAGCACTGCCGGCGCGCCTCGCGCCCACCCAGTTCATCCTGATCGCGCCCCCGGCCGTGGGCTTCCTGTCGTATGTCGCGCTGAGTGGCGAGGTGGACGCGTTCGCGCGCATTCTGTATTTCTTCGCACTCTTCCTCACCCTGCTGCTGGCCAGCAACGCGCTGCGCTTCTTCCGTCTGCCCTTCTTCATTTCCGCCTGGGCCTATTCCTTTCCGCTGGCGGCGATCACCATCGCCACCTTCGAAATGGCCGCTCGGACCGGCCAGCCCTTCTATGGCGGGCTTGCACTGGTGCTGCTCGCGGTACTCACGCTGGTGCTGTCCCTGCTGGTGACGAAAACCGTGCTCGCGGCGCAGCGCGGCCTGATCTGCGTACCGGAGTGAGCCCCGCCCCGCTGCGCCGCTGGCTGCTGCGGCGCTTCGCGGTAGCGCGCGAAGCGCACACTGCCACGCCGGCGGATCACGGTCTGGTTGCGGTCGAGGTCGGCCTGCCGGCGCGCGACGGGCGGCGCCTGCACGGCTGGTTCGTTCCGGTCGCCGGCAGCGCGCCCGCCCCGGCCGTGCTGGTCATGCACGGCTGGGGCGCCAACGCTTCACTCATGCTGCCGCTGGCCCGGCCCTTGCACGAAGCAGGCCACGCCGTGCTGTTGATCGACGCACGCGGGCATGGCGCGAGCGAGGACATCGACTTCATGTCGCTGCCGCGTTTCGCCGAGGACGTGGCCGCCGGACTCGACTGGCTGGGCGGACGGCACGACGTCGACCACGCACGGCTCAGCCTGATCGGCCATTCGGTCGGCGCCGCCGCGGTCCTGCTCGAAGCGAGCCGGCGCCCGCACCTGAACGCGGTGATTGCGCTGTCGGCCTTCGCCCACCCGCGCGACATGATGCGCCGCCACCTGTCGGCCATGGGCCTGCCATGGCACCCGCTGGGCGCGCTGGTCACCCTCTATGTACAGCATCTCATCGGCGCGCGCTTCGACGACATCGCGCCGGTGAGCACGCTGCCCAGGGTGCGCTGTCCGGTACTGCTGGCGCACGGCCTGCACGACGACACCGTGCCTCTGGCCGAAGCGAGACGCCTGGCTGCCAGCCGGGTCGGTACCCTGCTGGTCGAGGTCGACGCCGGTCACGATCTGAGCCCTGCGCTGCAGCAGACACGGAGCCGCTTCACCGCCTTTCTCGAATCGCCCCGGTGAGGGCGACATCGGCCTCCGAAACGTCATCCGCCCGACCGTTCGATGCGACGACAGCGCGGTAGACTTGAACCGGATCATCCGCAAACATCTGTCCTCCCGACCCAAGCACACGCGAGCGCATCGATGCCCCCAGGTCTGCACCGTGTTTCCTTCCTCGTCCTGAGCCTGTTGCCGCCGGTCGCATCGACCGCCGGCCATGATCACGGGACGGCCGTCGATCGCCACAGCCACGAGCTCAGCGCGACCGATGATCCGCGCACCGCGGTGGACTTTCCGCCGCCTATGCGTCGCCACCTGCTGTCGAACATGCGCGACCACCTCGACACGCTGGCCCGCGTGCAGGCCGCGCTGGCGGCTGGCGAACACGAACGCGCCAGCGCGCTGGCGGAGCAGCGCCTGGGCATGACGTCGCTGACACTGCATGGCGCCCACGATGCCGCCCGCCATATGCCGGAAGGCATGCGCGAACTCGGATCGGCCATGCATCGGCAGGCCAGCCGCTTCGCCGTGAGCGTGCAGGACGCTGCGGTAACCGGCGACCTCAGGCCGGCACTGTCTTCTCTGGCCGAACTGACCGGCGCCTGTGCAAGCTGTCATGCGGCCTATCGCCTTGCCGACTGACGAAACGCGACGGTCGTCCGCGAACAGCGCGCGCCCGCGCGCTCAACGCTCGCCGTCGGTGGCGCGCCGGCGCAGCTCGTCGAGCGCCGAATCGAAACGCGCGTCGCCAGCGCGGATGTTCTCGATATAGACCTCCCACGCCTCGACGCCCTGACGCACCGCCAACAGCTCGCCCGGACGCAGCGCAAACGCGCGGTCCTCATCGCGCGTGCGCAGCTTCGGCGGCGTAAACAGCACCATGGGTTCGCCACGCGCGAAGATGTCTTTCGCCAGAGCCACCCGCCTCGCCGCGGCCGCCGGACCGATAGTCCCGCCCGGCGTGGTGACGCGGCCGGTGAGCGCATCGACGCCCGTGTAGAGCATCGGTTCGCGTTCGCCAGCGCCCGCCTCGATCAGATCGCCGATCTGCGCCATCACCTCGTCGCGCCGCTGCGGCTCTTCAAGCAACAGCGGAAAGACCGCCGCATTCATCCGCTTTGTGGCGTCGGCCAGATTGAGCTTCACGCGCATCGCCACCGCCTCGTCGCTCACGTTCCGGCCGAGCGCATCGAAGGCCTGTACTGCGCGCCCGACCTCCTCGATCGCAACGCGCGCCAGCAGGGCGGCGCGCGCATGGTGATGGTGTTCGAGCAACAGCGTCGCCTCGTGCAGCAGCATGCGGGCATTGTCGATGGCGACGTCGCGCATGGTGCGCAACAGTCGGGAACTGACTGGAACAAGGGTCGGATGAGTCAAGACGCTACTCCGGTGCGGGTCAGGTGCCAGGCAACCGGACGCAAGGCATTTGCGCGCGGCCGCCCCTGGTGTGGCGAGCATACTGAAGGCCGGCGCGAGCGTCCATGCAGGGCCGCCGGCGACGGAAGAGCCACCGGCCTGGTCTCAACCCTGCAGCGCGCGCTCGATGAAGTGGCGCGGCACCCGGGTCTTGGGCACGCGTCCGCCGAACCAGGCGCGCACGTCCTCGTCCAGCCCTATGCCATGCATGTAGTTGTACAGCGCCTTGTTCAGCGCGGCACCCATCGCGTCGTGATCGGTGCCGACCGGGTCGACGAAGCCGACGTCGTTCTTCGCGAAGGTGACCGGCGGCAACGGCTGCAGCGTCACGCCGTACTCCTCGGGGTGCATGCCGACCGGCGAATGCACGGTACAGGCGAAGCGGTGGAAGAAGCCGCTCTGGATGCAGCCGTGCCCGAAAAGCTGGCGCACGTACTCCAGTGCGTCGACCGTGTCCTGCACGGTCTGCGTCGGAAAGCCGTACATCAGGTAGGCGTGCACCAGAATGCCGGCATCGGCGAAGCCGCGCGTGACGCGTGCAACCTGCTCCACCGACACACCCTTCTTCATCAGTTGCAACAACCGGTCGCTCGCGACCTCCAGCCCTCCCGACATGGCGATGCAGCCGCTGTCGGCGAGTTCGGCGCACAGCTCGGGTGTAAAGGACTTCTCGAAGCGGATATTGCCCCACCAGGAAATGCTCAGATTGCGGCGCGCCAGTTCGGCCGCCAGTGCGCGCAAGGATTTCGGCGGAGCGGCCTCATCGACGAAGTGAAAGCCGGTCTGGCCGGTTTCGGCAATGACCGCTTCGATGCGGTCGGCCAGCACGCTGGCGCTGACCGCGTCGTAGCGCGAGATGTAGTCCAGGCTCACATCGCAGAAGCTGCATTTCTTCCAGTAACAGCCGTGCGCCACGGTCAGCTTGTTCCAGCGCCCGTCCGACCACAGCCTGTGCATCGGGTTGAGCATGTCGAGCAGCGACAGGTAGCGGTCCAGCGGCAGGCCGTCCCAGGTCGGCGTACCCACCTGATCGAACGGAATGTCCGGTTCGACGAAATTCACATACTTCACCGCCCCGTCCGGCTCGCGCAGGAAAGTGCGCACCAGCCGGCTGCGCGAACGCCTGCCGGCAAGGTGCTCGAACAGTGCCAGCAAGGGGCGCTCGCCGGCATCCAGCGTGACGCAGTCGAAAAAGTCGAACACGCGTGGCTCGGCCAGCTCGCGCAGCTCGGTATTGACGTAGCCGCCGCCCAGTACGGTGACGATGGACGCATCGTGTGCGCGCACGGTCTGCGCAATGCGGAAAGCGGCATAAACCGCGCCTGGAAAGGGCACCGACAGCAGCACGACGCGCGGTGAGTGGCGCGTCAGCGCTTCCAGTGTCAGCCGCTCCAGCGCCCGGTCGACCGCGTTCGGCGCCGCGGCCAGGGCCTGTGCCAGCGGTTCGAAGGTGGGCTGGCTCTGTGCCAGCGATTCCGCGTAGCGCACGAATTCGAAGCGCGGATCAAGGGCCTCGCGTATCGCATCGGCCACATCGTTCAGATACAGCGTGGCGAAATGGCGCGCGCGGTCCTGTACGCCGAGTGCGCCGAAGGCCCAGGCCAGCGGATCGCCGCCATCGGGGTCGATATACACCTCCAGCGCCTCGAAGCGCGGCCCTTCCGGCAGAAAGCCGCGTGCGGCGATGCGATGCGCGAGCGTCGGATCGCGCCCCTGCAGGAAAGCCAGCGCCGGCGCCATCGTGGCGGCGTAGCGCGCGTACTGCGCGGCAAAACTGGCGGCCGCGTGTGGCCGTCTCTTCTGTGGCAACGCCTCGCAGGCATCGCGCAGCGTCGCCAGACCGTCGGGCGACAGCAGGTCGAGTACCAGCGCAAGCGCCAGATCGACCTGAACCGCATCGACACCGCGCGAGCGCAGGAAACCGGTCAGATAGGCGGTGGATGGATAGGGCGTGTTCAACTGCGTCATCGGCGGAACGATGGACAGCACACGCGGGAAAGCGGCGGCATTCATGAGCCGTCGCAGGGTAACCGAAGCCGGGGGTGGGCGGAATCACCCGGCAAGCGCGAACGATGCACGCGCGCCTGCGCCAGCGTCGGACCGGCACTCGCTGCGGGACGAGCCGGCCGCGAGCACGCCTCGTTAATGCGCGCTAGCGTGGAATCGCTGCCGCGACGTCGACGGCGAGGGCGTCGACCAGCCGGCCATGGGCGGCGACCAGTGCTTCGTGGGTGTGCGCAGTCACCGGTTCGCTGCGGATGAAGTGGCCGCTGGCGATGTCCTGTCCGTCGCGTCTCACCGACCACAGCGCGTCCAGCGTGACCGCAGCGAAGCCGTCTGCGTCAAAGCGGAGCACGTCGACCGGCACCGCGATCTCCGGCCGCGCGATGCTGTGCTGCGGCGCCGCCAGCACGCGCGCAAGGCCGCGTTCCCGTCCGACCGCCGACGCGAGCCGGCGGGCGATTTCATTCTTCAATGCGCCAGCCCAGCGGTGCCCGTCGGACGGCTCGCTGCGCACGCCATCGACCCGGCGCACGATCTGCAGGCGATCGATCGCTTCCGGCAGCGACACCGGTCCGATCACCACGCTCGGCGAAGGGGCAGCATCCGTGACCGGCGCCGTGTCGGGCGCCAGCGTGTAGCTGCGGACGGCCGGCGAACTGCCACAGCCGGCGCCCGCGAGCGCGCCCAGCGCGAGCGAGAGGAACACGCACAACCTGGGTATCACGGCTTCTCCTCGGGCTTGCCGCGCAGCAGCGCTTCCGGATGGCGCTCCAGCGTATCGGCCAGATGGCGCAGCGCCTGCGCGGCGCGCGACAGCTCCTGCAAGCTGTCGCGCAGATCCTGCTGCAGCGGTGCATCGCTGGCCAGCAGACGACGCCCGTCGGCAAGGGCGGCGCGCGCCTCGGCCATGGTCCGCTGCGCCTCGGTCATGGCGTGCTGCGTCTCGGCAACAACCGCACGCACCTCGTTCGACGCCAGCCCGTCGAGCCGCTGCATCAAGGTCTCGGTGCGTTCGACCGCGCGTGCCAGCCCTGCGATGGCCGCGCGCGTTTCGGCGGCCATATCGTCCAGCGGCAGCCGGTCGAGCTTGCCGGCAATGCGCCCCAGCGTCGCTTGCAGTTCATCCAGACTGCCGCGCCGGGTCGGCAGCCGGGGCGGCGCGGCGGCCCACTCCACGGCAGCCTGGCCCGCATCCGGGAAGAAGTCGAGCGCCACATAGAGCTGACCGGTCACCAGACTGCCGTTGCGCAACTGGGCCCGCAGCCCGCGCGCGACCAGGCGATCGATGAAGGCGTGCAGTTCGGCATCGCTCAGTTCGCTCGCCTTGCCGCCGCGCACCGACATGCGCTCGGGGAACACCGCGACGTCGACCTGCAGCACGACATCCGCCGACTCGAGGTCGACATCCGGCTGTATCGCCAGCACCTCCCCGAGTTGCAGGCCACGGAAGTCGACCGGCGCGCCGACCGACAGCCCGCGCACGCTTTCGGCGAAGCGCAACCGCCACACCTGGGCGCGTGCGCTGGGCTGCTTCATCGCCTCCGTGCGGGTGGCGAACACGCGGAAATCGTGCCCTTCGGGCGCCGGCTCGGCATCGCCGCCGTCGGGCGTCTCGAAGGCCAGCCCGCCGGCAAGGATCGAGCTCAGCGATTCGGTGTTGAGCTGCACGCCATCGGCACCCAGCTTCAGGTCGACGCCACTGGCGTTCCAGAAGCGCGTATCGGCCGACACATATCGGTCATAGGGCGCCTTGACGAACACCTGGATGTCGAGATGGCGGCCTTTCCCGTCCATCCTGAAGGCAGTGACCTGGCCGACCGGCACGCGCCGGAAGTACAGCGGCGTGCCGATGTCTATCGAGCCCAGAGTGTCGGCGTGCAGCGCGAAGCTGCGGCCGGGCACATCCAGCGATACCACCGGCGCGTCCTCCAGCGCGACGAAGTCGCGGCGGGCCCCGCCCGCCTTGCCGGCCTCCATGCCGACATAGGCACCCGACAGCAGTGTGTCCAGCCCGGACACCGCACTGCCCGACACGCGCGGCCGCACCACCCAGAAACGGGTGTCCTCGACCAGAAGCCCCTCCACCTCGCGCGCCATCTGCGCCCGTGCGAGCACATGCCTGCCGTCTTCGGCCAGCTTGACGCCGGTGATCTGACCGACGTCGATGTCCTTGTACTTGATGCGCGTCTTGCCCGGCTCCAGACCGGCACCGGTGTCGAACTGCAAGGTGACCACCGGGCCCTGTTCCAGATAGGTGCGCACCGCGAGGAACAGTCCGGTCAAGGCGGCAACCAGCGGAATGATCCACACCAGCGGCAGACGGAAGCGGCCGGGCGGGTCAACGACAGCGGCAGGAAGCGGATTCTGCTCAGTCATGGCGAAGGTCGCGCGGGGTCTCGGTGGCGGGGTCCCAGATCAGGCGCGGATCGAAGCTCATTGCGGCGAACATGGTGAGCACCACCACCGCGCCGAAGGCAATGGCGGCCGGGCCGGCCTCTATGGTGGCGAGACCGCGGAAGTTGACCAGCGCCACCAGCAGCGTGATGACATAGATGTCGAGCATGGACCAGCGGCCGACGAACTCCACGACACGGTACAGGCGCGTGCGCTGCAAAGGCGCACCGCGGGCGCGCTTTTGCACTGTCCAGTTCAGCCAGGCCAGCGCGATCATCTTGAGCAGCGGCACCATGACGCTGGCGAAGAACACCACCACGGCCAATGGCCAGGAACCGCTGGACCACAGGAAAACCACGCCGCTCATGATGGTGTCGCGCTGGGTGCCGAACAGCGATGAGGTGGTCATCATGGGCAGCAGGTTGGCCGGCACGAACAGGATGGCGGACGCCAGCAGCAGCGCCCAGGTGGTGGTCACGCTGGCTGGCTTGCGCTGGTGCATGGGCGCATTGCAGCGGGGGCAGCGCAGCGGCGAGTGCTCGACGCGGCGGGCGAGCTGGCCGCAGACATGGCAGCTCATCAGCCCGGCTTCGCGCGCAGTGAGCGGCGGCCTGACGGCGGCGTTCACGACCCGGCCCCCTCGGGCGGCAACTGCCACAGCAAGCGGGTATCGAAGGCGCGCCCGGCCAGGGTCACGACAAGCATGAGCCCGGCCATTGCCCAGAAGGCGACACCAAGGATGACGGTGGCCATGTGCGACAGTTTCACCAGCGACACCAGCATGCCGAGCAGGAACACCTCGACCATTCCCCAGGGCTGCACCGAGCGCACGAGCCGGAAGAAGGGCGCCGTGCGCGGCGATACCCGGCCCAGTCGCAGCGGAACGAGCACCGCGAGAATCATGGCCAGTTCGAGCAAGGGGAAGAGCAACGCGGTACCGAACACCAGCGCCGCCACCGGCGTCATGCCCTCCACCCACAGTGCATGCACGGCGCCGATCAGCGTCACATCGATGCGGCGGCCCTGCAGTTCGAGACCGACCAGCGGCCAGGCATTGGCGATCACGTACAGCACCACGGCAGTCAGCGTGAGCGCCAGCGTGCGGTCCAGACTGTCCGGCGGATTGCGCGCGAGGAAGGCGCCGCAGCGCACGCAGCGAGCCGTCTGGCCGGGCGCCAGTGCGGGCTCGGTCTGCAGCAGATCGCACTCGTGGCAGGCGACGAGCCGGGTGGAGTTTCGCAGATGCATGTCCTCACTCCGCCGGTGTGCGCAATCCGCCATGATCGTACCCGACCCGCTCCGGGGTCCGGACGTGCGTAACGCTATGCAGCGGGCTTTGCGCTGGCTTCCGGCTCATCGCGTCCCTTACCGAGTACGACTGTCAAGTTGGCGGCGCAGAAATCGATCTTCCGCCGGGGAAAGAAAACGGCATTGACAAAGACGTTCATCAAGGCCCTGACCGGTATCGCAAAGGCGCGGCGCACCAGGTGTATGCCCCGCACCGCGAAAAGGGGCATCGCCTCGCCGCCGATCCATATGAGACGCATGTCGGCCGTCACCGCCAGATAGCGGACCTTGTTGCTGCCTATGGCCGTTATGTGGGTCACGTCTCCATTCTGGTTGTAAAGGCCGAACGGCGAATCGCCATTCGGAAAACGGGCAAGAAAGACGCCCTGATCCTTCAGCATTCGCCGCACCTGGCAAAGAAGCTCGATGATCGCCTCGTGCGTCAGATGCTCCAGCACATCGAAAGCCACGACAAGGTCGAAGTGCTCCGAAGGGAAGGCCGACAGATCGGAGGTGCACTGCACGTCGTGACCACTCCGGGCGGCAAGTTCCGCGAGAACCGGATTCACCTCGGTTCCCGAAACCGCCCACCCCTGCCGACGCGCGAACTCGAGGAAACTGCCCTTGCCGAAGCCGATCTCGAGCACCCTGGCGCCCGGCGGCAGCGTTCCCGCCCTGGCCAACTCGGCCGCAAAATATCGGGCCAGCGACTTCCGCAGAACCCCGAACTGGTCCCAGGACTTCCATTTCACGTAGTCGCTTCCGAAATGGTCGCTGGACGCGCCATCCCGAACCTGCTGCTGCACCGGCCTGTCATCCATCCCTGTTCCCCGGACGCGAACGGACCGGATGCCGGAAAAGGCACTCCGCAGCATCGCTCCGTTGCGCATCGAATTCGTCTGAGCCCGCGACTTTACAGTACCGTGCGGATGGCAGGAGGGCTCGACGGGTGCCCCCACCCACCCCGGGTACAACAACACCCGGGGCGGACCGGCAAGGCAGCCTGACGGCCCGCCAGCCGCGCTCGCAAGGTCGGAGCGGCCTCACATGGAGGGCGGGCGATGCGATCGACGCAGGCAGCCCGGATGGGCAGAGCGTCCCGCATCAAGGCAAGCGCTCGACCAAGGTGTTCGGGTTCAATGGCAGCACGCCCCGCGACGACGAGGCATCGCGCGCCGCCAGCTTGGCATGGATGTAATCGGCGTGCGGAATGTAGAGCAGATCCGCCACCTTCTTCATCACATGCGCCTCGCGCGCGTGCAGATGACCGTCGGCGTAGGCCACCTGCCACATCAGTTCGATCACGCGCAGCTTGCGGCCGGCGTCGAAGACGCGGTTCAGCTGACCGGTGAAGCGCTGGTAGTCGTAGGCCTCGGCCGCCGCGGTGGTGGCGAGTTCGATCAGTCGCTCGACCTCGTCGTCGGCGAGCGCGAACTTCTCGCGCAACGCCCGCATCGCGGCGGCGCGCTCGTCGTCGCCGATCACGGGGTCGGCGCGCATCACTTCGACCAGCAGCACCGCAGTCGCCAGTTGCAGCGAGTGCTCGCTGGCCAGCGGGTCGGCCTCTGGCGCGGTGAAGCTGTCGAACAGATCCTTCAGGGTGCGTAACATCCATTCATCCTTGTTCGGGCCGGTCGAAATGACCCGCGTGTGGTGCAGAGTGTGATCGGCGCAGTGCGTTCCCGCCAGCCGGAAATGCTGCAGTACCCGATCAGGCCGGCGCAAGCGCACGGATCGCGCGAGTCCGGCATGGGCGCACCCTTGTTCCGCGGCAAATCGCTGAAGAGAAATCGTGCGGTCCTGAGCATCGATGGCCCCGATTCGAGTAATCACCTCGCTCCGCGCGGTTCAGACTTCGGACGAACGGTGCACACGAACAGGAGACACACCATGAAGAAGATTGCAGGTCTGTACAGCGCCCCGCGCCAGCACTGGGTCGGCGACGGCTTTCCGGTGCGTTCGCTGTTTTCCTGCGATTCGATGGGCCGCCACGTGAGCCCCTTCCTGCTGCTGGACTATGCCGGCCCGGCGAACTTCGAGCCGTCGGACACGCCACGCGGCGTCGGCCGCCACCCGCACCGCGGCTTCGAAACGGTCACCATTGTCTATGAAGGCGAGCTTGCCCACCGGGACTCGACCGGTGCCGGAGGCACGATCGGTCCGGGCGACGTGCAGTGGATGACCGCCGGTGCCGGCATCATCCACGAGGAATTCCATTCGCCGGACTACACCCGCCGCGGCGGTCCGCTGGAAGTGGTGCAGCTGTGGGTGAACCTGCCGGCGCGCAACAAGCGCGCCGCACCCGCTTACCAGCACCTGGCGAAAAAGGACATTCCGGTGGTCGAACTGCCCGACGGAGCGGGACATCTGCGCGTCATCGCCGGCACCTGCGCGGGTCACGAAGGCCCCGCACGTACCTTCACACCCATCGACGTGTGGGACATTCAGATGAAGGCCGGCGCCGGCGTCGAACTGACGGTGCCGGAAGGTCACACACTGGCACTGGTGGTGCTGCACGGGCTGATCCAGGCCAACGGCAGCGAGCCTGTGCATGAAGCACAGATGGCGCTGTATCGCCGCGAGGGCAGCCGCTTCTCGATCGCAGCCGAAACCGATGCAACGGTGCTGCTGCTGGCTGGCGAACCGATAGACGAACCTGTGGTCTGCTACGGGCCGTTCGTGATGAACACGAAGGACGAAATCCGCGAAGCCGTCGACGATTTCCGGACATCCGAACAGCGCTTTCTTGCGGCGCAGCCTCGCACCCGGCCTGCGGGTTGATCGCGCGCCCCCGTACCGTGTGCATCGCTACCGGCGACAGCCCGTTCCAGCGGCGGGTCGCCCCGCAGACCGGCATGCGGTCGCAGGTGCGCGGCATCGATCCGGACACATTCCGCAACGACGCGCCGGCCATGTCGCTTCATCGATACCTTCTTCGCATGCGCATGCCGGTGACTGATGCCAACCGAAGACGGGCACGCCGGCGGCAGAGCACAATCGGTCCCGGTGCCGTGGCGACGCTGTCACAAAGGAGGGCGCCAGCGCGTCTTCGACGCGTATCCACTTCCGCTGCAATGCATGACCATGACCTTGAGCACCCACACCTTCGACCGGCACCGCCAGCGACTGACCGGCATTGCCTACCGCATGCTCGGCTCGCGCGCCGACGCCGACGACGTGCTGCAGGACGCCTGGCTGCGCTGGCACGAGTCCGCGCCGGCCGACCTGCGGTCCGCCGAAGCCTGGCTGGTGACCGCGGTGACCCGGCTCAGCATCGACCGGCTGCGCGCGCGCAAGGCTGAAGCGCAGCACTACGTCGGCCCCTGGCTGCCGGAACCGCTGGCCGAGCACGACCCGATCACGCCGGAATCGCGACTTGAACGCGCCGACGACCTGTCATTCGCCTTCATCGCGGTACTCGAACGACTGAGCCCGGACGAACGCGCCGCCTTCCTGCTGCGCGAAGTGTTCGACTACGACTACCCCGAGGTCGCGCAGGCGCTGGACAAGAGCGAAGCAGCCTGCCGCCAGCTGGTGCATCGCGCGAAGACGCGCGTGAGCGAACAGCGGCCGCGCTTCACCGTCGACCGCGAGTCCCACCTGCGCGTGTTGCGCCGTTTCATGGCGGCCGCCCAGTCTGGCAAGCGCGATGACATCGAAAGCCTGCTCACCGACGACGCGATTGCGGTGTCCGACGGCGGCGGCAAGACCTGGGCGACGCTCAAGCCGCTGCACGGTGCCGCGCGCATCGCCTGGCTCTACCACGCGGTCGCGCGCAATCCGGACATCGCCCTGGAATGGCGCGAGGGCATCGTCAACGGCGAGCCGGCCATCCTGCGCTTCCGCAACGGCGTGCTGCACTCGACGCTGTCCATCGTGACCGACGGCGAGCGCGTGCAGGCGCTTTACGGCGTGCTCAATCCGGACAAGCTGGGCCGCTTCCGCATCGACTGACGCAGGCGGCTGTCACACCGGGCGGCCGGTCGTCGTCTTGTCCATGAGCGCATCGATTCCGCTGCGCCCCCACATGGAGAAGCTCTCATGCACGGCCTGCGTCTGCCCTACTTCCGCCTCGCGCCGGAAGCCTGCAAAACCCTGTACGCCCTGTCCGACCAGATCGGCCGTGGCGCGCTCGACAAGAAGCTGGTCGAGCTGGTTTATCTGCGCGTGTCGCAGATGAATGGTTGCGCCTTCTGCCTCGACATGCACGCCACCGCGCTGCGTGGGCTGGGCGAGGATGCCCAGCGCATGGACCTCGTCGCCGGCTGGCGCGAATGCAGCTTCTTCAGCGACGCCGAGCGCGCCGCGCTGGACTGGGCGGAAACGCTGACCCGCATCGGTGACGGCGCACCGGACGATGCGCAGTTCGACGCGTTGAAGCAGTGTTTCAGCGACGCACAGATCGCCGAGCTGACCTTCGCCGTCGCCACCATCAACGCCTGGAACCGCATCGCCGTGTCGATGCGGCAGCCGATCGAGCGGAGGGCGTCATGATGCGCCACGCACCGCTGGTCGCAGCGCTGCTGTCGCTGGCTTGCGTCGCCCCGCCAGCCGCCGCGCACGAGGCTGGTCACGGCGGCGGCGTTGCGCAGCGCCTGAGCCAGCCGCTGCAGCCGGGTCTGGATGAGGGCGTGCTGCTGGTCGTCACGCTGGCACCGGGCGAAGCCAGCCCGGCGCACCGCCACGAAGCGCATGTCTTCGTCTACATGCTCGAAGGCGAAGTGCTGATGCAGGTGGCGGGCGGACCCGAGCGCCGGCTCAAGCCGGGCGACGTGTTCGAGGAGAGGCCGGACGACATCCACACGCAGGCGCAGAACCTGAGCAGAACCGCGCCCGCCCGCTTCGCGGTGTTCATGGTGAAGAAACGGGGCGTTCCGGTGGTGCTGCCTGCAAACTGAGCCTGGCGCCGACCGGCGCACCGCGGAACGCAGTCTGCTATCGTCCCGACGCTCCGACATCACGGCAGGTCTCATGAGCGTCATCACCGTCTATCACAACCCGAAATGCAGCAATTCGCGCGGCGCGCTCGAACTGATACGCGAACGCGGCTTCGAGCCCCAGGTCGTCGAATATCTGAAGTCGCCGCTGTCGGCTGACGCGCTGCGCGCGCTGATCGCAGCCTGCGCCGTGCCGGTACGCGAACTGATGCGCAACAAGGAGGCGCTGTTCGGCGAGCTGGGCCTCGCTGACCCGACACTCGGCGACGACGCACTGATCGCCGCGCTGGTCGAACACCCGGTGCTGCTGAACCGGCCCATCGTCGCCTCACCGCTGGGCACCCGGCTGTGCCGGCCGCCGGAACGGGTGCTCGACATCCTGCCCGCGCGATGAGGAAGACCGGGCCGGGCAAGGCCGAAACCGACCTGATGCAGCCGTTCGACGGGCTGACGCTGGAGCGCATCGTCATTCCCGACACGGCTGAAGCCGTCGCCGCCGCCGTCGCGGAAATCCGCACCGCCGGCGAAGCCGGCTTCGACACCGAATCGAAGCCGACTTTCAAGGCAGGAGAAGCGAGCAGCGGCCCGCACCTCGTGCAGTTCGCGCTGCCCGACCGCGCCTTCCTGTTCCAGATGCACGATGGCGCCAGTCGCGATGCGGCGTCCTTGCTGCTGGAGGATCCGGCGGTGCTGAAGATAGGCTTCGGCCTCAGCGCCGACCGCAGCCAGATCCATGCGAAGCTCGGCGCCACGCTGCAGTCGGTGCTCGACCTCGACCACCTGTTCCGCCGTCGCGGCTACAACAGTTCGCTGGGTGCCCGCGCGGCCGTCGGTCTGGTGCTCGACCGCAACTTCCGCAAGTCGAAGTCGGTCACCACCACCAACTGGTCGCTGCCTGTGCTGAGCGATGCGCAGAAACTTTACGCGGCAAACGATGCCTATGCCGCCCTGTGCGTTTATCGCGCGCTCACCCTCTCGGCGGATGAAAGGCAGGCACTGATGCCCCGTCCGCGCAAAGACGGTAGAGCGGAGGCTGAATCGGAAGGCTGAATCGCCGCCCTGCAGGAAGCGCCGGCCTGGAGAGGCGCGCTCCCGCAGATGGCGTCCTGCCTCCTCAGATCACCGGCGCCAGCCAGCGCTTCATGACCGGCTCCGGCATGCGCTTGCGCGCCGCAAGGTCGGTCACCTGATCGGCGCCGACCTTGGTGATGGCGAAGTACTGCGCGTCCGGATGCGCGAGGTAGAAGCCGCTCACCGCAGCGGTCGGCAGCATGGCGTAGCTTTCAGTCAAGGACACGCCGATCGCCGCCTCGGCGTCGAGCAGGCGGAAAAGGTCGCCCTTCTCGGTGTGGTCCGGGCAGGCCGGATAGCCGGGCGCCGGGCGGATGCCTCGGTACTTTTCGGCGATCAGCGCCACCGTGTCGAGCCTTTCGTCGCGGGCATAGCCCCAATCCTCGCGCCGCACCTTCGCATGCAGATACTCGGCGAAAGCTTCGGCCAGTCGGTCGGCCAGCGCCTTCAGCATGATGCTGCTGTAGTCGTCGTGTGTCTTTGCGAACTCGGCCAGCTTCGGTTCGATGCCGATGCCGGCTGTGACGACGAACGCACCCGCCCAGTCCGCCACGCCGCTGGCACGCGGCGCGACAAAGTCGGCCAGACAGTAGTGCGGCTTGCCGGCGGGACGCTCATGTTGCTGGCGCAGGTTGTGCCAGGTCATGGCGATGTTCAGACGCGTTTCGTCGGTGTAGAACTCGATGTCGTCGCCGCGACTGTTGGCCGGCCACACCCCATAGACGGCCCTCGCGGTCAGCCATTTCTCATCGACCACCTTTTTCAGCATGGCCTGCGCGTCGGCGAGCAGCTTGCGCGCTTCCTCACCCACGATTTCGTCATCGAGGATGGCCGGATAAGGGCCGGACAGTTCCCAGGTCTGGAAGAAGGGGCCCCAGTCGATGTAGTCCGCCAGCACCGCCAGATCCTGGTCGGAAATCACCTGCCGGCCGATGCGGTTCGGCTTCTCCGGAATCATCTCGCTGCCCCAGCCGCAGCAGAAGGCGTTGTCGCGCGCGTCATTCAGCGACACCAGCTTCTGACCCTTCTTCGCCGCATGCTGTTCGCGTATCTTCGCGTAGTCGGCCGCCACTTCCCCGGCATAGGCGGCGCGCTGATCCTTCGACAGCAGGCTGGTCGCGACACCGACCGCGCGAGAAGCGTCCGGCACGTACACCACCGGGTGGTCATAGTTCGGCGCGATCTTGATCGCAGTATGCGCACGCGAGGTGGTGGCCCCGCCGATCAGCAGCGGAACGGCAAAGCCTTCGCGCTTCATTTCCGACGCGACATGGCTCATCTCTTCGAGCGAGGGCGTGATCAGGCCGGACAGGCCGATGATGTCGGCCTTGTGTTCGCGCGCCGAGTGCAGAATCTTGTCGCACCCCACCATGACCCCCAGATCGATCACGTCATAGCCGTTGCAGCCGAGCACCACGCCGACGATGTTCTTGCCGATGTCGTGCACGTCGCCCTTCACCGTCGCCATGACGACGCGGCCCTTGGTTTCGCCGACCTTCTTCGACGCCTCGATATAGGGCTGCAGGTGGGCTACCGCCTGCTTCATCACGCGCGCCGATTTCACCACCTGCGGCAGGAACATCTTGCCGGCGCCGAACAGGTCGCCGACGTGGTTCATGCCGGCCATCAGCGGGCCTTCGATCACCGCCAGCGGCGGCTTGCCCTCGGCTTCCAGCCGCGCGCGCACCTCTTCGGTGTCCTCGACGACGAATTCGGTGATGCCCTTGACCAGCGCGTGCTCCAGCCGCTTCTCGACCGGCCATTCGCGCCAGGCCAGATCCTGCGTCGATTCCTTCGCCTGGCCCTTCACCGTGATCGCGAATTCGACCAGCGCGTCGCCGGCGCCGCCGGGGTGGTCAACTGCGCGATTCAGCACCACGTCCTCGACCTTGTCGCGCAGCGGCTGCGGAATGTCTTCGTACACGCCGAGCTGGCCGGCGTTCACGATGCCCATCGACAGGCCGTTGCGGATCGCGTGGTACAGGAACACCGTGTGGATGGCTTCACGTACCGGGTCGTTGCCGCGGAAGGAGAAGCTCACGTTCGACACACCGCCCGAAGTCTTCGCGTACGGCAGGTTCTTGTGTATCCAGCCCACCGCTTCGATGTAATCGACCGCGTAGTTGTCGTGCTCGGCAATGCCGGTGGCGATCGCGAAGATGTTCGGATCGAAGATGATGTCTTCAGGCGGGAATCCCACCTGCTCGGTCAGCAGCGTGTAGGCGCGCTGGCAGATTTCGGTCTTGCGCAGGTAGGTGTCCGCCTGGCCCTTCTCGTCGAAGGCCATCACGATGACTGCCGCGCCGTAACGCCGCGCAAGTTTCGCCTGGCGCAGGAATTCGGCCTCGCCTTCCTTCATCGAGATCGAATTGACGATGCCCTTGCCCTGGATGCACTTGAGGCCGGCTTCGATCACGCTCCACTTGGACGAATCGAGCATGATGGGCACGCGCGAAATGTCCGGCTCGGATGCGATGAGCTTGAGGAAACGCTCCATCGCGGCGACCGAATCCAGCATCGCCTCGTCCATATTGATGTCGATGACCTGGGCGCCGTTCTCGACCTGCTGGCGGGCGACCGCCAGCGCGTCGTCGAAGCGCGATTCGAGGATCATTTTCGCAAAGGCGCGCGAGCCGGTCACGTTGGTGCGCTCGCCGACGTTCACGAACAGCGCATCGGCGCCGACATTGAACGCCTCCAGCCCCGACAGGCGCAGCTTGGGCTCGATCTGCGGCACGACGCGCGGCGGCGTATCGGCCATCGCCTCGGCGAAAACGCGGATGTGGTCCGGCGTCGTGCCGCAACAGCCACCGACGATGTTCAGGAAGCCGGACTGCGCCCATTCGCGCAGGTGCGCCACCATGTCGGCCGGCGTTTCGTCGTATTCGCCGAAGGCGTTCGGCAGGCCGGCGTTCGGATGGGCGGACACGTGGGTATCGGCCAGATGCGCCAGTTCCTCGACGTGCTGGCGCATGTCCTTCGGGCCCAGCGCGCAGTTGAAGCCGAAGGAGATCGGATTCGCGTGGCGCAGCGAATTCCAGAACGCCTCGGCGGTCTGGCCGGACAAGGTGCGGCCGGAGGCGTCGGTGATGGTGCCGGAAATCATGACCGGCCAGCGGCGGCCGACCTCGTCGAAGAACTTCTCGACCGCGAACACCGCGGCCTTCGCGTTCAGCGTGTCGAACACGGTCTCGATCAGCAGCAGGTCGGCGCCGCCCTCGGTCAGGCCGCGCGCGGCGGCGACGTAGTCATCGACCAACTGGTCGAAACTCACGTTGCGGAAGCCCGGATCGTTCACGTCCGGCGACAGCGAACAGGTGCGCGAGGTCGGGCCGAGCACGCCAGCGACGAAGCGCGGCTTGTCCGGGTTCTTCGCGGTGTACTCGTCGCACGCCTCGCGCGCGATGCGCGCACCTTCGACGTTCAGCTCGCGCACGATCGCTTCCAGGCCGTACTCGGCCTGCGAAATCACCGTGGCGTTGAAGGTATTGGTTTCGATGATGTCCGCGCCGGCCTCGAGGTAGGCCGCGTGGATGCCGCGGATCACGTCCGGCCGCGTCAGCAGCAGCAGATCGTTATTGCCCTTCAGATCCCTGGGGTGATCGGCGAAACGCGTGCCACGGTAATCGGCCTCGACCAGCCTGTGCTTCTGCACCATGGTGCCCATCGCGCCATCCAGTATCAGGATGCGGCGGGCCATCAGGGCCTTGAGCTGTTCGGTGCAATCTGGGCGAATCATCGGTCTCTCCGTGCAACGGCGACCCGTGATCATCGAAAAGGCGGGACACAACGAAAAACCCGCCAGACGCGGAAAGCGTGCTGACGGGTCGTGGACAGCTCGCTTTAGCGGCACTTATAACGCGCCCGCAAGCTGGAGGCTCAAATCGGCGCGGAAGCGAACCTTACGGCGGTGCGAGGTTCAAGTCAAGGCAAGCGTCAGGATGGAAAGCGGCGACCACGCTGACCGACGCGCACAAGTACGTGCGGAATAGACCTCAGTAGTACGATATTCACCGATTTGTCATGATCATCATTGAAACTATATGCGGGGTGCATGCTGGACCGGCCTAGGGAAACACTGATTTAACCCCGTCCCCGTAGAATGCCCTGGTCATCCCGATACACGCAACCGTCCAGATGAAAAAGCAAACCAGCTTCGCCGATCTTGAGTACTCGGCGCGTCGCAAGCCGACGCGGCGCGAGAAGTTTCTGGATGATCTGGATCGTCTGGTGCCGTGGTCGCAACTGGTGGCGTTGATCGAGCCGCACTATTACCGGGGTGAGCGCGGTCGTCCGCCGGTCGGTCTGGAAACGATGTTGCGCATGTACCTGTGCCAGAACTGTCTGGGCCTGTCGGACGAAGGCATGCCAGCAAGGGCTGATCCTGCGCGAGGGCACGATCGTCGATGCGACCTTGATTGCGGCGCCACCCTCGACGAAGAACAAGAACAAGAAAGGCGAGCGCGATCCGGACATGCACCAGACGAAGAAGGGAAAGCAGTGGTATTTCGGCATGAAAGCGCACATCGGTGTGGATGCGCATACCGGACTCGTCCACTCGGTTGTCGCCACGGCAGCGAACGAGTCCGACGTGAGCCAGACGCACAAGTTGCTGCGCGGTGAAGAGAAGCACGTGCATGCCGACGCCGGCTACCAGGGCGCAGGCAAGCGTCCTGAACTGAAGGGGTGCGCAGCCCAATTCGTGATCGCGCGCCTGCGCTCGACCTACAGGAAGCTGGACAAGAAGGACCCGAGACGCCAACTGATCGAGAAGGCGGAGCACGCCAAGGCGAGCATCCGCTCGAAGGTCGAGCACGTGTTCCATGTGGTGAAGAACCTGTTCCGGCATCGCAAGTGCCGCTACAAGGGTCTGGCGAAGAACACGGCGCAGTTGCATGTGCTGTTCGCGATGGCGAATCTGGTGCTGTCGAAGAGAAGGTTGTGTGCGCCGTACAGGACAGGTGCGTCCTGTGGGTGAGAAATCGGGGCAATCAGCCCCGAAATGATCCCGGATCGGTGATTCGGGGGTGAAAAACCGATGAAATTCGGCGTCATGAAGACCTGAATCTCGAAGTCGATGCCACGGGGACGATAAATCCCGGAAGGGTGGCATTGATCAGTGTTTCCCTAGGGAAGCAGTATGTTCCGCAGCGTCTCTCGGGAAGCGCGGAAGAACCGGTTCCGGCATCGCAACGGACGCTGCGAGGAACTGGCGAAAACGCACGTCAGAGTTGCAGATGCTGTATGCGATGGCGAATCTGGTGCTGTCGCAGCGAAGTCCGTGTGCGCCCCAGGTCAGTTGAGTCCATAGAGTAAGAAATCGGAGCAATGAACTCCAAAGCAATCCCTGGTCATTAATTCGGGTTTAAGAAATCGTGAAATCCAGCGTCGTGAAAACAAAATCCTTGAGCCACAGCCCGCGGGCGAGTAATCAAAAAACCGGGGCTTTGATTGGCGTTTCCATAAAAACGAATGCAATGCTTAATGTTAAGTTCACTTCGCTTCTTCTTTGTTCAGGTGCGGCGAACGCATTAATGTGCCCCGTTGCACCGCTTGAAGTAGGCGGGCCCGAAATTGTGGCATCTTCTATTGAGGAAGCAGTTGAATTACACCTGGCCTACCTAAACTCAGTAGAGCAGTCCCGACAAACACAGGCTGAGGTTTTTGTAGATTGGGACACGGCCTATGAATGGTGGAAAGACGCTCGTCTCGAAAAACCCACTGCACTTTATGCCAACGGATACCACTTGGGAATAGGCACCCATTATTATCAAGTACCGTATCATTATTATTACCCAAGCTTTGAGACACAGGAAGAGTCTTTTATCAACTACAATCCACCGTTTGGAAGAAGGCACCACGAATACATGTATCCAATCACATGTTCTGAAAACGCATGCGCGCAGGGGATAGAGGTCGATGGGCAATGCACAGCGCCCAATTTGGGACGCCCCCGGTGCGAGAGCGCAATCGGCAACCCGATAGATGCAGCAAGTGGAAACAAGTACGAATTTTTCGACGAATTATTTACTGGTAATAACGGAGTGCAATTCTCATTTTCGTACAACAGCCTCCATCCACTTCCATCACTTGAAAAACCGCTTGGCCCTAAGTTCACTCACTTTTTCGAGCGATCACTCGAAATTAAAGAGCAGACAATTCGTGCCCACAGGCATGACGGAAGAATCCTGGGTTTTGTCAAACAAGGTGCAATCTGGGTTAGTGCTAACAGAGGCGCAAACGATTCGTTGGAGCAAACCAACGATGGATTTAGGTTAATTTCAAAAGAAGGGTGGGTCGAAAAATATAGCACCACCGGGGATTTGATTTATTTATCATTCTTCAACGGCGGCCATATTACATTGCTATATGAAAAGGCTGTCACGGATGGGGGCGACGGGAACTCCAACACTCTCGATAGCGTTACCGACCACACCGGCAGAACTATAGCATTTCTGTACTTTAATCCAACGGGAAGGCCTTTCAATCTCTCTAGAATTTTTCGCATTGACTTCCCAGGAGCTTATCATCTAGAATTTGATTTCGATCAGCCAAACGGAAGGCTGCGCTCCATAAGATACCCTGATGGAACAAGCAAGGATCTTTTGTTCCAGAACAGCACAATAGGAATAAACTACTACGCCTTGTTGGGCATAGTAGATGAAAGAAAGAACAGATTCAGTACATTTGAGTATAACAAAGATTCTGGATTGGCGATTCGATCTGCGCATAATAACAATGCCAATTCTCACAAGCTTTTTTATCGAACGTCATCCACTACCGTAACAAATCCCCTTGGAGCTATCGTTGTATATCAGCATCAAAAAATTAACGGGCACAACCTTATTTACGAAATCAGCAAGCCCGGTGCCCCCGGGTGCGGGGCTTCACTATCTAAACTTATCTACGATAGCAATGGAAGTTTGACAAGTACAATTGACTTTTCCGGATCGAAGACTTGCCACTATTACGATCAGAACAGAGATCTTGAGACGGTGCGAGTTGAAGGGCTCGGCAGTGCGGACGCCTGCCCGGCCAGTCCGGCCGGCTACAGCCCGACGGTGAGCCAGCGCAAGACGAGTACCGAGTGGCACCCGGTGTGGAGATTGAAGGTGCGCGAGGCGCAGCCGAACAAGATCACCACCTGGGTGTATCACGGCCAGCCGGATCCGACAGCAGGTGGCGCGATCGCCAGTTGCGCACCGAGTGATGCGTACGTGTACGACACGGAACCGATCGCGGTGCTGTGCAAGCAGGTGGAACAGGCGACGACGGACACGACCGGTGGCGCGGGCTTCGGCGCAACGGCCAGTGGCGCGCCGCGCACCTGGAGCTACACCTGGACCCGCCACGGCCAGATGCTCACGGCCAACGGCCCGCGCACCGACGTGGCCGATATCACCACCTACGAGTACTACCCGGACACCACGGCGAACTGGACAAAGGGCGACCTCAAGACGCTCACCAACGCCCTGGGGCAGGTGTGGTCCTTCACCCAGTACGACGCAGCCGGCCGGCTGCTGTCGATGACCGATCCGAACGGCCTCGTCACCACCCAGACCTGGCACCCGAGGGGGTGGCTGACCAGCCGCAGCACGGCCGGGGCGACGGAGAGCTGGAGCTACTACCCCACGGGGCTGCTGCAGCGGCAGACGCTGCCGGATGGCCGTTACTACGACTACACTTGGGATGACGCGCACCGGCTGACCGACATCACCGATGCACTGGGCAACCGCACGCACTACACGCTGGATGCGGCGGGCAACGTGACGCAGGTCGATGTCACCGACGCGGGCGATCAACTCGCGCGCCAGCAGCGCACCGAGTACGACGTGCTGGGCCGTCCGTGGAAGCGTCTGGATTCGGCGGGCAACGTGACCGAGCAGCGTCACGACGCGATGAACCGGCTGAACAAGCTCATCGATCCCAAGAACCGCGAGACGGACTACCAGTGGGATGCGCTGGGCAGGCTGCGGCAGATCGACGACGCGCAGCAACCGGTGCGCGGTGTGACCCAGGCGCAGTACGACGGTCAGGACCGGCTGAAGTCGCTGACGGCACCGAACGGAGCGCACACGCAATTCACGGTGAATGGTCTGGGCGACACCATGCAGGAGATCAGCCCGGACCGGGGCACGCTCACCTACACGCATGACGCAGCGGGCAACGTCACCCAGCGTACCGACGGGGTGGGTCGGGTGACGGGCTACACGTGGGATGCGCTGAACCGGCCGCTCACCCTGAGCTACCGGCCCTCGGCAGGCGGTGCCGTGAGCGAGACGGTCACCTATACCTGGGACGCCTCAGCCGGATGCAGTCACGGCATCGGCCGGCTGTGCGCGGTGAGTGATGGCGCAGGCAGCACGACCTACAGCTACAACGACAAGGGCCACCTGGTGTCGGCCACGCGCGTGGAAGCCGGGCAGACGCATGTTACGCAGTACGTGCGGGATCTGTCGGGTCAGGTGCTCTCGTGGGTGGATCCGGCCAGTTCGCAGTTCAGCGCCGGGCGAGCGCTCGATGGACAGATCCGGTGGCAGACGGTGCAACGCCCCGGCCAAAGCGCCCTCTCCATCGCCGACCTTTTGGGCTATGACGCAGCCGGCTCGCTCACCGATTCGGTCATGGGCGCACAAAGCGGTTCCTCGGAGTGGCTGGGCATCTCGCGGCAGTACGACGCGGACGGTCGGCTGGCAGACAGTCTGCTTGCCCAGATCAGTCCGAGCCTGAGCACGAACTGGACCCGCATCTACGCTGTGCCGGGCGAATCGGTGGAGGTGAGCGTCACCATCGGTCCGGTGGAGGCGCGCGGCACATTGGTGATGTGCGCGACTTCGGGTCCGTGCGCGCCGCAGCATGTTCTGGGCTCGCTGGAAATCGATGCAGGCGGAACGTATGCGCTGCAGAGTCTGGCCGCCCTTCCCCTTGGCATCTACAACGCCCGGGTGAGGTTCGAGCCGGCTCCCCCCTTCAAGTCCGCCAGTGACGCGGGCAGCCGTCCGGTCTTCATTGGCGTGCCGCCGAGCCAGTTGATCGACGATCTGTTGCAGTAAGTACATTCAGGGAGAGGACAAGAGAATGAAGCTTCGCATCAAGAGTTGGGCATCTGCGATGGGGCTGTCGTTGTTGGCGGCCGGTTCGGTCCATGCGGCCACGCTGACCTGCACCGGGCTGGTCACCTCGGTGACGGCACACGTTGATGGCAGCGTCGGGATCAAGGCCGTGTGGAACAACAACCCGGTACAGTTGTGCAACACGGTGACGGCATGGAAGTCGGTGCCGACGGAAGCGTGCAAGCGCTGGCACGCGGCAGCGCTGCTCGCGCGCACGACGCAGCAGCCGTTGCAGGTGTATTACGGCAGCTCAGGGGCGGCAACTTGCGCTGACATGGGCAGTTACGGTGCGGCGGATGCGCCGACAGCCCTGACCAACCAGTAAGACAGCGAGCCTCTCCATGAGACGAGCACTGGGGTGCGCGTGGATGCTGTGCATGGTGCTCGCGCTGTCCGGCGCGGTGCGCGCGGACAGCTACGAGTACGACGAACTGGGCAATCTCAAGACGCTGAGCAGTCCGCGCGGCACAAGGACCTACACCTACGACGAGATCCAGCGGCTGGACACGGAGACGGGCTACACCGGCGACCGGGATCACGCCTACGACCTGAACGGCAACCGCACGACGGACGGCGCCACCGCACCGGGTAACCCGACGACGGCCACCTACACCTCGAACACGAACCGGATCGCGACGATCAACGGTGCAGCGGTGACGCTCGACGCAGCCGGTCAGATCACGCACGACGGTCTGAACAGCTACACGTGGGACGACGCGGGGCGATTGAAGACGGTGAGCCGGGGCGGACAGATCAGGGCGACCTACCACTACGACCACAAGCACCGGCGCACGAGAAAGGTGACGACGGCGGCCGCCCCTCAGGGCGCGCAGACGCTGGTGTATCACTACGACGATCAGGACAGGCTGATCGCGGAGACGACGCAGACGGGTACGCCGCTGCGCAGCTACGCGTGGTCGGACGAGAACCTGATCGGTCAGGTGGAGTACGTGGCGAACGCGACGAACACCGGGTACGAGATCGGGCGCATCGTGTATTACGAACTCGATCACCTGGGCACGCCGAGGCAGGCGCGCGAGCGCACGGGTACGGTGGTGTGGAGGTGGGAGTCGGACGGCTACGGCACCACACCCGCCGATGAAGACCCGGACGGCAACGGGCAACTCACCAAGGTCTATCTGCGCTTCCCGGGGCAATACTTTGATGAGGAGTCGGGGCTGCACTACAACTGGCATCGGTACTATGTGCCGAGGTTGGGGAGGTATTTGTCCAGTGATCCGATTGGGATTGAGGGCGGCGAAAATACTTACCTTTATGCGACTGCCAATCCTATGTATTGGATCGACTCGAACGGTCAAATTGTATGGGCGCCATTAATAGGCGCCGCAAAAGGAGCGGCTTTGGATGTGATGGTCCAGCTTGCGATGAACGGTGGAAGATTTCGGTGCATAAAGTGGGATGTTGTTGGAATAGCTGCGGTTTCAGGCGCCTTTAATCCATTTAGTATCGGAAAGGGGATGCGGTTGGCGGATAAAGCAAACCGACAGCTAGAACGAGCGAGAAGTCTTCCCCAAGGAGGAAGGTCGGCGACAAGAGTAGAGCGTCGATCGGACAAGAACAGAGCTTCTGCACGAGATGAAGTTCTTTCTTGGGGGGCGGTGGAGGGCTTCTCTGAGGGTGCTGGAAATTTGATTCCGGAAGAATCCCATTTGAGGGTGGGGGATGATTGTGAGTGCCAATAAGTGGAAGGAGTTGTTTAAGAATCTGATGTTATTGGGCGCAATCATCGCAACCACTGTGTTTACAACAAGTCTCTTTTTTCCGGGGTTTGAAGGATTGGCGGTGTTAATAGTTACGCTGCTCGGTGTGTTGTTAAGAATGGCGTTGAATTAGGAAAACACTACCCCGACTTCATCGTAGAGCGCTTATTAACCCGGCAATCAATTAGCCGATAATGATATAATTTGCGGATAGAAAGGATCGACGCCCGAAAGCTTCCCCGCCACGCCCAAGACGAAATGCGCCGCCAAGCG
>CAZKRN010000019.1:0-77552 GCA_964555165.1 uncultured Methyloversatilis sp.
AGATGCGTTCCTTGGCGCGCGATTTTTCCTCGTCGCGACGGGCGCCACCGAAGGCGGCGTCGAACTTGTACTTGTCCAGCGCCTGCTTCAGACCTTCGGTCTTCCACAGGTCGGTGTGCAGCGCCGAGCCATGATCGAACGGATTGATGTTGCGTGCCTTGGCGTCCGGATTGATGTGCACCAGCAGATCCATGCCGAGCTTGCGTGCCATCGCGTCGCGGAACTCGTACATCGCCTTGAACTTCCAGGTGGTGTCGACGTGCAGCAGCGGGAACGGCGGGACCGACGGATGGAAAGCCTTGGCGGCAAGGTGCAGCATGACGGCGCTGTCCTTGCCGACCGAATAGAGCATGACCGGGTTTTCGGCCTCGGCCACGACCTCGCGCATGATGTGGATGCTCTCGGCTTCCAGCCGTTGCAGGTGGGTCAATGTACTCATTGTGTCGGGGAACCGGAAGGTGCGGAAAAGACGGGCGGCACGGCTTCGGCCACGCCGCCCGTGCGATGGATGCGCGATTTTACCGCGCCGCAGCGTACTGCGCGCAGGAACGGTACGGCCGGGCGGCCGCGGCAGGCGCTTCCCGCACAGCCCCGGACAGTCAGACCGAGCGTGAGCGGCTGCGAGCGATCATGCCGCGGCGATCAGGAAAATTGATCACGACCGAGCGGTGGCGCCTGTCGGCAAAAAGCACATTGCCTGCACTCATCGCCTCGGCGACCGCGGGCCCGTTCTGAACGACCGAATCGCAGGCGAGATCGACCAGCTCGTTCTGCACACGGGACATGATGTGATAGGACTGACGCGCGTGCTCGGCCATCTCTTCCAGCAAGGCTCCATAAACGAGCGGAAGCTGCCACATCGCCGACATCAGATCGCCGACCGTCTGCGGTGCCTCGACCTTGCCCAGCTGGCCGGCCAGCGCGGAACCGACGGAATCTGCCTGCAGCCTGAGCAGGCGCTCTCCGCCATCGGCAAGGATGGAAACCAGGCGCCTCGACGCGTCGGCGCGGATCGCCTCTTCTTCTTCGTATGCTGAACTCACCATGACCCCCTTGTTCGAATCGATAGCCGAACCGGGACGACGCCCCATGCCTCATCATAGGTCGGACTTCGCTCGCTGCATATCGGGCATCCGCGCGAAGGGCAACGGCAATGGCCTGTGAGGCATCGCGAACGCGAAAACGGTTCCGCATGCGCCAGGTCACTGCAGACAGCGGCCTCCCCCGATCCGCCCAAGGGCCGAAATGAACGCAGTCCTCGCGGGTTTGCCCGTCCGCTTTGCCCATGCAACACCGAGAACCAACCCTGCGCATCGGCGCGCGCACGAGTGCTTGATGAACACCGCTGTCGGCCACGGAGAAGAAGCGGGCGACAATTTCGAGAGAAGAGAGGGCGGAACGGAGAGCAACCGGGGGTGTTCCTGCTAGGCCACAGGACCCCGGTCGCACACGCAGAATGTGCGGGAAGCACAAATGAAAACGCCCAACCGAGAACGGTCGGGCGTTGAATGGTGGTGGAGAGGAGGAGGATCGAACTCCCGACCTTCGCATTGCGAACGCGACGCTCTCCCAGCTGAGCTACCCCCCCAACGGGGCCGAAGTATAGGGCCTTGCATGCGCCTTGTGAAGGAACATCGGCAGATGGCACGTGGTCGCAGCGATACTTTCGCCATCGATGCAGGGCTGGATGAACATGGACGGGAATGGAATGGATCGCAGGGTGTTCGTTGGAAACGGCGCTGCCACGTTGCTGCTGGCGGGCTTGCCCATGTACATGAGCGCATGTGCCACGGCACGTCGCTATGAGGTGACGGACGACGGCACGCCGATACCGCTGGCGGTCGGCGACGAGTGGCTCTACCTGGAGTCGAACGGCTACAACCGTGAGCCGCTGGCCGACGTGCGCTATGTCGTCGATCGCGTCGCACCGCCGCGTCTGCGCATCGAGGTGGATGGCAAGCCTCTGAGCGGACTGCGCAGCGGTCAGTTCGAAGAGTACGCGACACCCTGGGCGGTCGTACGTGACACCGTCTATGACCTCGAAAATCGCTATGAAAGCCCGCTGCCACTGTTGCCCGGAAAACTCGAACCGGGCGTGCGCGAATCCTGGCAGTCGCGGGTGAGCAGCGATCCCAAAGAAGCGCCGCGCCGCTGGAACGTACAGATCGATGCGCTCGGTTTCGAGCGCGTGAGCGTGCCGGCCGGAGAGTTCGATGCGCTGCGGATACGCCGGCTGATCAAGTTCGAACATCCCGACTTCTTCCGCAGTCAGTCGGAACGCACCGAACAGCTCTGGTACGCACCGCAGGTCAGACGCTGGGTGAAGCGCGAATGGACCGGCCAGTACATGCCCAAGCTGCGCAGCCGCCACCCCTTGTTGCGAGAGGACTGGATAGTCTGGGAATTGAAAAGCTTCGCAACAGGCTGATCCAGGCACGGCAAACCGGCTACCGGAGCCGGCAGACGCGTGCCGCAGGCCTGGAATGAGCGCGGCCCCTGCCGCGAACAGGTTCCGGGCGTTCGGGCCGCGCTGGAAGGCGCGCAACGCAGCTTCTGGCGCGCGCATTGCTCGCGCCGTTCACGATTACACCTGAATAGCCTCGGGTGACCGCTTGCCCTGATGCGGGACGCGCTGCCCGTCCGGGATATCCGCGGTCATTGCATCGCTCGCCGTCCGCGCCGGGCCGCTTCGACGTCGCGAGCACCGGCGACGCGACTCCCCGTGCCTCTTGTCCCGGTCGGTGAGCGTGCCGGAACAACCCGGTTGCAGAAGGTTCCCTTTGCGCCGATCAACCGAGGTTCCCGGCGCCCATGCCCCGCAAGTTCTGGTCCGGAGAAATTCCGGCCCCCGCCAGCGCGCGACCGAGACGGTCATTGACGGCCGACCAGTCGGCGCTTTCCGGCACCGCCTCGATCACGATCATCGCACCGCCAGCCGCATCGGCTTCACGCATCGCCGCATACAGACCCCGCGCATAGCCAGCCGGGTCGGCTGCCAGCATGATCCAGCGATGCGGGCAGTCGGACAGCGGAGGCTGGCTGTGCGCGATGACAGCGCAATGGCGCCCGCTGTGGCGGAAGGCGTTCAGGAAATCGCGCAGCCGTGCCGGCGCGACCTTGCGCATCGAGGTGCGCGGTGCGTAGTGCGCCGCGAGCGCACCGGACACGCGCGGTGAACGTGCATCGGCCTTGTCAGCCGGCACGCGCCCGATCACCGCCGCGATCCGTTCCGCCGTGATGGCGCCGGGTCGCAGGATGCGCGGCGTATCGCCGGACAGATCGAGGATGGTGGATTCGATGCCGACCTCGCACGGTCCGCCGTCGAGCACGGTGACCGAGTCACCGAACTCGTCGCGCACGTGCTGCGCCGTAGTCGGGCTGATGCGACCGAAGCGGTTGGCCGACGGTGCAGCCACGCCGCCGCCGAAGGCGCGCAGCAGCTTGAGCGCCACCGGATGTCCGGGCACGCGCAGCCCCACCGTGTCCTGACCGCCGGTCACTTCGAGCGGTACGTCATCCTCGCGCTTCAGGATGAGGGTGAGGGGTCCGGGCCAGAAGGCCCTGGCCAGCGCGATCGCCTCGCGCGGAATGTCGCGCGCCCAGAGGGTCATCTGTTCAGCGTCCGGCAGATGCACGATGAGCGGATGGTCGGCCGGCCTTCCCTTGGCCTCGAATATGCGGCGTACGGCCGCCGGATTCATCGCGTCTGCGCCCAAGCCGTAGACGGTTTCGGTCGGCAACGCGACCAGCTCGCCGGCGCGCAACCGGCGCGCGGCGTCGGCGATATCGGCATCCGGCGTGCCCATGCCGTCAGCCGTCGATGCCGATGGCGCCGCGCGCGTTCATCGCGGTGTCGATGACGGGGTCACCGCTCTCGCCCAGCACCGTGAAATGACC
Source organism: uncultured Methyloversatilis sp. (assembly GCA_964555165.1). Classification (GTDB taxonomy): domain Bacteria; phylum Pseudomonadota; class Gammaproteobacteria; order Burkholderiales; family Rhodocyclaceae; genus Methyloversatilis. The sequence continues at coordinate 3,898 of CAZKRN010000019.1, forward strand.
CATCTTGCGGCCGGGCCGCGCCTGATGCTTACGGTACAGGTGAAGTCTGAGGCCGGGGTGACACAGCAGGCGCGACCAGTCAGGCTCGCGTGCGTGGTGGGCGTCCTGCCTGAACCACAGGTCACCGAGCAGATTCACCATGACCGCGCGCGAATGCTGGCGGGCGTCGCCCAGCGGCAGGCCGCACAGGATGCGCACCTGCTGTTCGAACTGGTTGGTGATGCAGGCATCCAAGGTGTAGTGGCCGCTGTTGTGCGGACGCGGAGCCATTTCGTTGACCATGAGCCGGCCGCCGGCGATGAAGAACTCGACGCCAAGCACGCCGACATAGCCCAGCTCGGCAGCGATGCCCGAAGCCATTTCGGTCGCCTCGGCCGCCAGCGCACCGCTGATGCGTGCCGGTGCGATGGTCACGTCCAGGATGCCGTTGCGATGGCTGTTCTCGGCCACCGGAAAAGGTGCCACACGGCCCGCTGCGTCGCGCGCCAGCACCACCGACACCTCCAGATCGAGCGCAAGCATCTTTTCAAGTACGCAGGCTTCGCGCTTGAAGCTTTCGAAGGCCGCCTTCGCTTCGGCCACATTGGCCACCCTCGCCTGCCCCTTGCCGTCGTAGCCGAAGCGCGCCACCTTGAGCACCGCCGGAAACAGTGCCGGATCGGCCGCCTCGATGTCGGCCAAGCGGTGGATCGCAGCGAACGGCCCGACCGAAAAGCCGCGGTCGGACAGGAAGGTCTTTTCCGCGATGCGGTTCTGCGCCACCGCCACGCAGGCGGCGTTCGGGCGCGTCGGGATGAATTTCGACAGGTGATCCAGCGTGTCCGCCGGCACGTTCTCGAATTCGGTGGTCACCGCCACGCAGCTTTGTGCCAGACGCTCCAGCGCCTGCAGGTCGTCGTAACCGGCGCACAGGTGTTCATCGGCCGCCTTGCCGGCCGGACTGTTGCGGTCGGGGTCGAGTACGACGACGCGATAGCCCATTTCGTGCGCGGCAAGCACGAAGAAACGGCCCAGCTGGCCGCCACCGAGCATGCCGAGGGTTGCGGGAGGAAGAATCATCTGCAATGGCTCCGAAATATCCGGCTCAACTCATTGTGACCGCGTACGGATGCACGTGCGGTGGATGAACGCGGAAACAAGCTGAAAACGGAAGCGGCCGATGGGCGCTCGGGTGGCGGCCGTCAGCCTTCCAGCTTCATCTCCAGCACAGTCTGTGCCTGCCTTGCGCGGAAGTCGCCGAGCGCCTGCGCGAGTGCCGCATCTTCGCCGGCCAGCAAGGCCACCGCAAACAGTCCGGCATTGGCCGCCCCCGCCTCGCCGATGGCGAAGGTGGCAACCGGGACGCCTTTCGGCATCTGCACGATGGACAGCAGGGAATCCATGCCATTGAGCGCGCGTGACTGCACCGGGACGCCAAGCACAGGCACCGTGGTCTTGGCCGCCAGCATGCCCGGCAGATGAGCGGCACCGCCGGCACCGGCAATGATGGCGCGCAAGCCACGGCCGCGGGCCTCTTCCGCATAGGAGAACAGCAGGTCGGGCGTACGGTGCGCCGAGACGACACGCGCCTCGAAGGGCACGCCGAACTGCTCCAGCATGGCGCAGGCGGCCCGCATGGTGTCCCAGTCGGAGTTCGATCCCATCACGACGCCAACGAGCGGCGTGCGGGCGTGTTCTTGAGCACTCATCGGCATCGTCCTTCGCCGGCCACGGCGGCCCGGAAAAAGGCGCGGATTCTACACCCGCGCAGCAATGAATCACCACTTCGTCAAGCGGCGTACCGGAAAAACAAAAAGGCGCCGGTTGCCCGGCGCCCCTCTGCGGTTTGCTGCCCTGCGCTGCGTCAGTCGATGCAGCCGATCAGTCGGCTCGACGCGTGCGGTCGCTGCGGCCGGAGCTGTTGCCACGCCACCCGCCCTCGCTGCGCGGTGCGCCGGCACCCGGGCGGCGCGGACCGTTACCCGGCTTGTTGCCCCAGTTGCCCGGGCGACCGGTTCCGGTACGCGGACCGCGCGGAGCCGAAGTGCGCGGTTGCACGCGCGGCTCCAGGCCGGGAATGGTATGCACCGGAATGGTGTGACGGATGAAGCGTTCGATCGCCTTGACGCGACGCACATCGTCACCCGAAGCCAGGCTGACCGCAATGCCGCTGCGGCCGGCACGGCCGGTACGGCCGATGCGGTGCACATAGTCTTCAGCCGACTTCGGCAGATCGAAATTGATGACGTGGCTGATACCCGCAACGTCGATGCCGCGCGCGGCCACGTCGGTGGCGACCAGCACGCGCAGTGCGCCGCGACGCAGGTGGCCCAGTGTGCGGTTGCGTTCGCCCTGGTGCATGTCGCCATGCAGTGCAGCGGCCAGGAAACCGTTCTCGCCCAGCGTTTCGGCGATCTGGTCGGCGTCGCGCTTGGTGGCGGTAAACACGATGGCCTGTTCGACGTCTTCACCGCGCAGCAGGTGGTCGAGCAGACGCTGCTTGTGACCCATGCCGTCGGCAAACAGCAGGCGCTGTTCGATGTTCTCGTGCTGGGCGGCCGTCGCCTGGATTTCGATGCGCTGGGCGTCCTTGGTCAGGCGCTCGGCCAGACGACAGACGCGAGGTTCGAAGGTCGCCGAGAACAGCAGCGTCTGGCGCGACTTCGGCAGGCGGTCGACGATGGCTTCGATGTCTTCGATGAAGCCCATGTCCAGCATGCGATCGGCCTCGTCGAGCACCAGCATTTCAAGACGACCGAAGTCGATGCGGCCGCTGTCCATCTGGTCGATCAGGCGACCCGGCGTGGCAACCAGTACTTCGTACGGCTGTGCCAGCAGCTTGTTCTGCATCACATAGGACGTACCGCCGACGACGCTGACCGCCTTGGCGTAGCGCAGACCGCGACCGTACTTGCGGCAGGCATCGGTCACCTGGATGGCCAGTTCGCGCGTCGGCGTCAGTACCAGAATGCGCGGGCCGCGGGCCTTGATCGGGGAGTCCTGGGTCAGGCGGTTCAGCGCCGGCCACATGAAGGCGGCCGTCTTGCCCGAACCGGTCTGCGACGACACCATCAGGTCGCGACCTGCGAGCGCGGCCGGAACGGCCTGCTGCTGAACCACGGTGGGATTGGGGTAACCGGCCTCGACGATGGCACCGAGAAGGCTTTCGTTGAGCCCGAGATCTGCAAATTCCATGAATTTCTTCCAGACAATGGCTACCGCCGCGCTGCTTCAGGCAGTGCGGGGTGAGCGGGTTGGTCGGACTTCATGTCCGACGTTCTATCGGCACTAACCGATCAACCACGCTTGACCAACAGGCGGGAGAGAGAGACAGGCCAGGGACGATAACTTGCCGTGCCAGCGCCGGACCGAACCGGGAAGTACCGCCTTGTCGGCAGCAACAGAAAGCACGAGGCCGCGAACTTTACAGACGCTCATGTATGTTTGCAAGTCATTTTTCGCATTGCAACAATGCGGGCGACCGGACCGACGGAAATTTCATGCATAGGCCCGCATCCGTTTCGACGGCCCGCGGGTAACTGTGGGAAGCTTGCGGCGCCCACGGTGCCGTGCGGTCATGAACGCGTTCAAGGTACAACGATGACAAGCACCACGGACAACTTTGATTTCGAAGGCGCGCTCAGTGCCTGCGCAGCGGGCGAGCACAGCGCGCTGCATCGCATCTATCAGCTGGAAGGCGGGCGCCTGCTCGGCGTCGCGCTGCGCATCGTGCGTCGCCGCGATATCGCGGAGGACGTGCTTCACGACGCCTTCGTGCGCATCTGGGAAAAGGCTGCCTCCTTCGATCCGTCGCGTGGTAGCGCACGTGGCTGGATCTACAGCATCGTCCGCCACGGCGCGCTGAATCACATCCGCGACCATGCGCGCGAAGTACCGGCCGACGAATCGCTGACCGAAAGCATCGACCACGAATCGTCCAGTCATGTACCCGACCCCTACCATCAAGTACTGCTGTCCTCCGAAGCCGGACAGTTGTACGACTGTCTCGGAAGGCTCGATGCGCCGAAACGCTCCAGCATCCTGCTCGCCTACCTCGAAGGCTGCACACACGCGGAAATCGCCGCCCGCCTGGCCACACCGCTGGGCACGGTCAAGGCCTGGATACGCCGCGGACTGCAGGCGCTGAAGGAATGCCTCGCATGATCACCACACCCGAAGACATCGCCGGACTGTATGTGCTTGGCCTGCTTGATGCCGGGCGCCGTGCAGAAGTCGAGCGCGCCATGGAGCACGACGACGCATTGCGTGCCCGCGTTGCCGAATGGGAGGACGCGCTGCTGCCACTGACCCGCATGGTCGAGCCTGAAGCGCTGCCGCCCGGCCTGTGGGCGCGTATCGAGCGCACGCTCTGGCCCGCGCCTGCCTCCCGGCCGGCTGCCGCGCCGGCGTCCTTCACCGCCCGTCTTTGGGATAGCCTCGCCTTCTGGCGTTCTCTGGCCGCCACCGGCTTTGCCACTGCCCTGCTGCTCGCCGTGGTCGGGCTGCCCGGTACGCAGACGCCCGCGGAACCGAAGTTCATGGTCGTGCTGGTGGCCCCCGAGGACAAGGCGCCGGGCTGGGTCGTACAGGCGAGCACCGAACAGTCGATCAAGCTCATTCCGCTGGGAGTGACCGAAGTACCGCAGGCCAAGGCACTGCAGTTCTGGACCAAGGGCAAGGACTGGAAGGGTCCCGTTTCGCTCGGGCTGGTCAAGCCGGGCCAGCCGCTGGATGTCCAGCTGAAGGCACTGCCGCCGCTTGAGAACGACCAGCTGTTCGAAATCACGCTGGAACCCGAATACGGCTCACCGATCGGCAAGCCGACCGGGCCTGTCCTGTATATCGGGCGTGCCGTGAAGGTGATGTGACGCCGGACAAGCCGGGAGCGGATCGTCGCACCTTGCCCCGCCTGCATCCAGCAGGCGGTAGCCGTGCCGCCTGACGGCGCCGGGCGTCAATGCCCTCTGGCGTGCCCCTCGCGCGCGCGCTCGACGAGCGCATCCAGGCCGAATTTCTTCAGCTTGAGGTAAAGCGTGCTCTTGGCGATACCGAGCGAACGGGCGGCCAGTGCCATGTTGCCGTGGCTGCCATCGATCGCGTTCAGGATGGCGTCGCGCTCGGCCTCCTCAAGGCGCCGGCTCTCGCGCTGCTCGCCGCCGTTGAAAACCATGCCCTGATCGCCGGACAGCGGCGAGTCGAACAGGTGGATGCCGCGCGGAACCTCCGGCACCATCAGGGCGCGCGGCCGCTCGCCGGTGAGCAGCATCGATTCGAGAACGTTGCGCAGCTCGCGCACATTGCCCGGCCAGGAATAGGAGGCCAGCTCTCCGAGTTCCAGCGACGAAAGCTCGGGCACTGCAACGCTGTGTTGCGCAGCCAGCTTTTCCATCAGCGCGCGCGCCAGAACCGGAATGTCGCCCAGCCGTTCGCGCAGTGGCGGGATGCGCACGCTGGTCACCGCAACGCGGTAATAGAGGTCCATGCGGAATCGGCCGTCGGTCACCTCCTTGCGCAGATCGCGGTTGGTGGCGCAGATGAGGCGGAACTTCACTTTGCGCGGCGCGTTCTCTCCGAGCCGGTAGATCTCGCCCTCCTCGAGCACGCGCAGCAGATGGGGCTGCATGTCCAGAGGCATCTCGCCAAGTTCGTCGAGAAAGAGCGTGCCGCCGTTGGCGGCTTCGATCTTGCCCATCATGCCGCCGCGACGCGCGCCGGTGAAGGAGCCTTCGGCATAGCCGAACAGCTCCGTTGCCAGCAGTTCTCGCGACAGGCCGCCACAGTTCACGGCGACGAACGGGGCCGTCCTTGCGCTGCCGCAGTCATGGATGCCCTTGGCGAACACTTCCTTGCCGACCCCTGTTTCCCCGAGCAGCAAAACCGGCACGTTGGAGCGCGCAAGATGGCGCGCTCGCTCGACCGCCTCCATCAGGACCGGGTCCTTGCCGACCACGCAATCGAGCTTTCCGGGCTCGTGCGGTGCGCTGCCCGCACCGCTTGGCTGCGGCGCACCGGGCACGGTTCGCGGTCTGAAGATCGGAATGGTCAGCAAGGTTCCGATGCGCTGACCGTTGTCCAGCACGGGTTCCAGCCATTCCGGCGCGATCCAGCCCTGCAGGCCGGCAGGCAGCCCGTCATCGGTCGCATGCCCCAGCGTGAGCGAAGCCAGATCGAGCTTGCGCGAACCGATGCGGCCCTCGGCCAGCTGATTCAGCGCCTGTTCGGCACGCTCGTTCGCCTTGACCGGATTGCCGCGGCGGTCGAATACGATGACGCCGTCGGAGGTCGAGTGGGTGAGCCGGTGCATGCAGCGCTCGAGCAGGCGGAAGCGGATGCCCATTTCGTGCTTGGCCAGCCGGCCCTCGATCTTGCTCGCGGTAGCAACCACCAGCGCCAGACTGTGCTTGTTGTAGGTCTGCTGCAGCCCCGACACATCGATCGCACCCAGCACGCTGTTGTCGTACGGGTCGAGGATGACGGTGGAGGAACAGGTCCAGCGCTTGATGCCGGCGCAGTAGTGCTCGGCGGAATGGATCTGCACCGGATGGCGGACCGCGATCGCGGTACCGATGGCGTTGGTGCCACAGGCGGTTTCGCTCCAGCTCGCCCCCGGCATCATGTTCATCATGGCGCCCTCGTCGCGCGTCGCCGGATCGCCTTCGAGACTCAGTATGGTGCCGCTGTGGTCGGTCAGCACCATGATGGTTCCGGTTTCCGCCAGGAAGTCGCGCGCCATCGCCATGACCGGCGTGCTGGCCGTGAGCAGATCGCCGTGCTTCTGCTGCAGCGAATAGAGGGAGTTCTCGCTGAGCGGGGGTGGCGCCTGGTACTTGCCGGGATCGACATGGGCATTGAGGCAGCGCCGCCAGGAATCGTCGATCAGTCTGCGCAGGGCGTCCGAACTGCATTCCTCGCCGTTGAGCAGTCGCTCCCAGTGCGTCATGACGTCCCGGTCGCGTTCGGGACGCGAAAACATCTGGCTTTGATCCTCTTCCCTCAGTTCCATGGCCCACCTCCTGTTTGTAATGGAGGTAGACGGATTCCGCCCGCTGCGTATGCACGCTGCGCGGCTTCTCCGAACTCCTCCGATACCGGCGTAGCGGCGCGCATCGTGACGCGCCGTCTCGCAGGCTTGTTTGAAAACCATGCCGCACCGGGCCGGACGTGTCCGGTTCGGCGCGGATACTGCTGTCAGGCATGTTGGCCGGCTCGTACGGCCGGTCTGATCAGGTTAGCTCAATTCCCGTACAACTCCAGTGCCACGGACGTCGCCTCGCCGCCGCCGATGCAAAGGCTGGCAACGCCGCGGCGTCCGCCACCGCGGCGCAGCGCGCCGATCAGCGTGACGAGCAGACGGGCGCCCGTGGCGCCGATGGGATGTCCGAGGGCGCACGCGCCGCCGTGTACATTCACGGTGTCCGGATCGAGGCCGAGATCGCGGATGGCCGCCAGCGTCACCACGGCAAAGGCCTCATTGATTTCATACAGATCGATGTCGGTCCGGCTCCACCCCACCCGATCCAGCACTTTGCGGATCGAGTCAACGGGGGCCATCGGAAAGCGGGCCGGGGCGCCCGCGTGTCCGGCATGGGCATGCAGTGTGGCGAGCGGCTCCAGACCGCGCGCCTCGGCCGTCGAGGCCCGCATCATCACGAGGGCGGCCGCACCATCGGAAATCGAACTCGAATTGGCCGCGGTCACCGTGCCGTCGGACCGGAAGGCCGGCTTCAGGGACGGAATCTTTTCCGGCTTTGCGGTCTGCGGTTGCTCGTCACGCGCGACGAGGACGGGCGCCGCGCCGCGTCCCTTGCCGGCCACTTCGACCGGACAGATCTCCCAGTCGAAGGCCTTGCTGGCGTCGGCATCCAGCGCACGCTGGAGCGAACGCAGCGCCCAGGCATCCTGCTCGGCGCGGGAGAATCCGTACTCTTCGGCGCAACGCTCGGCAAACACGCCCATCAGCGTGCCGCGCTCGCCGTAGGCGTCCTCCAGACCGTCGAGGAACATGTGATCGATCACGCGATCATGGCCGAGGCGGTAACCTGCACGCGCACGGGCCAGCAGATAGGGCGCATTGCTCATCGACTCCATGCCGCCGGCCACGACGATGCCGGCCGAACCGGCCATCAGCGCATCGTGGCCCAGCATGACCGCCTTCATGCCGGATCCGCACACCTTGCTCACCGTGGTACATGCCGTGGATTCGGGCAGGCCGCCAGACAGTGCCGCCTGACGCGCGGGCGCCTGGCCGACGCCGGCGGGCAGTACGCAGCCCATATAGACTTCATCGACCGCCTGCGCGGCGACGCCCGCGCGCTGTACGGCCGAAGCGATGGCCGCGGCTCCAAGCTGCGGAGCTTCCAAGGCGGACAGACTGCCGAGAAAGCCCCCCAGGGGCGTGCGGCTGACGGATACGACAACGACAGGATCGATTGCTGACATCAAGCAAGACTCCTCCGCGACCCGCTCTGCCCGGATTGCCCGGCAAGCAGCCGCGTATGACTAAAGGCAAATAGCGGGCCAAGCTTCATCGCTGCGAATGATAGGTAAAGTCGTTCATATTCAATTACTTGCAGTCAAGCCACGCTTGACGCAGGTACACGCGTCCGAAAACCGTACGTCGGGATGAAGACGGCGTACGGTTTCCGGACGCCCGGAATGCGGACGAGTCGGCGGGTGGTCAGGCGCGCACACCCCGCAGGCCGATCACCTCTTCGATCGAACGCGGGTTCTCCATCGACGACAGATCGCCCATGGGCCGGCCAAGATAGGCATTGCGCACGACGCGGCGCAGAATCTTTCCGTTCCGGGTCTTGGGAATCTGGGACAGAAGATGGATGCGCGCCGGACGCAGCGGCTTGCCCAGCAGTCGGGCGACGTGATCGGACAGTTCGGTCTCCCACATGCTCCAGCCGTCCTGACCGCTGCGCTGGTCGTGCAGGGTCACGAAACACACCACCGCTTCCCCCTTGATGGCATCGGGCACGCCGACGGCCACCGCTTCGGCCACCAGCGGATGCGACACGAGTGCCGATTCGAACTCGCTCGGCCCCAGCCGCTTGCCCGCCACCTTGATGGTGTCATCGCTGCGTCCGTGCACGAACCAGTACCCGTCGCTGTCCATGCTGGCCCAGTCGCCATGCACCCACAGGCCCGGCAGGGTGGACCAGTAGGTGTCCTCGTAGCGTTCGTCGTCGTTCCAGAAGCCCCGGGTCATGCCGGGCCAGGGCTGGCGCAGCACCAGTTCGCCGACGCTGCCGCGCACCGGCCGGCCATCGCCATCGACCACATCGGCCGCCATGCCCGGTATCGGGCCATTGAAGCCACATGCGGTCTGCGGGAGGCCGGGAAAGCAGGCAAGGATGCCGCCGCCGATCTCCGTGCCGCCGGAATAGTTGACGATGGGCCTCCGGCCCTGCCCCACGGTTTCGAACAGCCATAACCAGGGCGTTTCGTTCCACGCCTCGCCGGTGGAGCCGAACACGCGCAGCGTGTCGAGCGCACCCGACCGGGGAACGGCGTCCCGGCTGCCCATCAGCAGTCGCACCAGCGTCGGCGACAGGCCGAGATGGGTGACACCGTGACGCTCGACGATGCGCCACAGCCGCCCGGCGTCCGGATAGTCCGGCGTGCCTTCGCACAGCACGATGGTGGCGCCCAGCAGCAGGGCTCCGAATACCATCCAGGGCCCCATCAGCCAGCCCATGTCCGTCACCCACATCAGCGTGGCATCCTCGTCGAGGTCGAAGGCCATCGCCATGTCCTGCGCCGCTTTCAGCGGAAAGCCGCCGTGCGTGTGCACGACGCCCTTGGGCTTGCCGGTGGTGCCCGATGTATAGGCCAGCATGAGCGGGGTCGAAGCGCCGAAGCTCTCGCTGCCCCCGGCCGGCGCCACAGTGGCCGCCAGCGTCGCGTAGTCGCGCAGATCGTAGTGGCCGCCCGGCTCATTGCCCTCGCACGGCCCCGTGCCGAGACGATCCACCACCAGCACGTGCGCGATCGACTCGCACGCATCGGCCGCGCCCAGCGCATCGGCCAGCATGCGTACCGGCTTGCCCCGACGGAAGTAGCCGTTCGCACACACCAGCACCGTCGCCGCGGCGTCCTGCACACGCTGCACCACGGAATCGGCCGAATAGCCGGAGAACATCGGCACCGATATGGCGCCGATACGTGCTGCCGCCAGCAGGATGACCGCCGCTTCGGGCACCATGGGCAGATAGAGCGCAATGCGCCCGCCCTGCCCCAGCCCGAGCGCCCGCAGGCCCGCAGCCACCGCGGCCACTTCGCGCTCAAGTTCGCCATAGGTGATGCGGCGCTCCTCGCCGGCATCGCCTTCCCATCGGACGGCCACCTTGTCCGGATGCCTGCGGGCATGTTTGCCCACGATGTTGTCGGCCAGATCGAGCCGACCGCCGACAAACCATTGCGGCCACATGATGCCGTCGGACAGATCCAGCGTCCGGGTGTAGGGCACGGTCCACTCAAGCCCGATTTCCTCGACCACCCGGTCCCAGAAATGCGGTGCATCGCGCTCGGCCTCCTCCTGCAACTGATCGAGCGATCCGTAGCCATGCTTGTCGATGAAACGGGCAAGCCGCGTGCCCTTCCAGTCGTATACGGATGGCGTGAAGACTTTCATGATGGAATCCTGTTCTCGTTCGGCGGGCGCCTGCTCCCGGATTCCGCGGCGAAAAAAGCCCGACCCCGCAGTACTCGGGATCGGGCGAACATGCCGGGAGGAGGTGCCAGCACGGTGTTCAACTGCGCTTACTTGCCGGTACCGGTTGCGACTTCTTCCAGCACGTTCAGCGAAACGTCGGTTTCCTTGACCCCCTTCGGGTTGGACTTCATGTTCGACGACCAGTTGGTGGCGTGACCGCGCTTGACGTCGATGATGTGGCCGATGACCGGCATGACCGCCTTGTAGCCGTCGTCGCCGATGTCGGGCCGGTTCTGGAAGATGAACATCTTCCAGAACTCGCCCTTGCGGTCTTCCGCGTAGCCGAGGTAGGGGCGCGGGAAATCCACCTCCATGTAGACCACCTTCTTGCTGTACGGATGCTCGTCCGGCGGAATGCCCTCGACCACATACACCTCGCGCGGCTCCCAGCCCACGTCCTTGGCCGGGTTGAAGTACGGAGCCTCGCTCATGTTGATGCGCGGAAAGCGCTTGGCCGGCTCGGTATAGGGCTGCGCGGTGTCGACGCTCATTTCCGGGCTGTGCGCGATCGCCAGCACCCAGCGCTTCTCGATCAGCTTGTTCGACTTGTACTTGGTGGGCGCGGCGTCCCAGATGTCCCAGTCGTCGTACAGCTGGTCGGTACCGCCGATCGGGTCCATCCAGGCGCCGCCCGACAGACGGCGCACGCGACGTACCGACTTCAGGTAAGCGTAGGAGTCATCGGGCTTCTTGGAGTCCGCCTGGTTGTAGCGAACCGAGAAGGTACCCAGGCCACGGATGTCCTGCGGATAGTGCGCAACGAAGTAGGTCTTCTGCGCGATGCTGCCGTCGCCGACCGAAATCGGCCCGCCATCGAGCCGGCCTTCCATGTAATAGCGACGGGACTGGAAGGCCTGGACGCGCTCGTAACCCTTCTTCGCATCAAGGAAGGCCCAGGCGATGTCGCGCAGGTCCATGGTGGCGCCGTAGGTGGCCGCGCGCAGGTTCCAGATCACCTTGTCGCCGGCATGCGGGTCATCCATCTTGATCGTTTCCGGCGGGAACATCATGCCGGCCTGCCAGCCCGACACGGTGCGGTCGGCCGGATTGAACTTGACGGTGCCGACGTTCTTCTTCGACCACTCGACATACTTCGGGTCCATCTCGATCTTCTTAGAGTGGGCAAGCTTGATCGTGAGGTTGTAGTTCTTGATCATCCACTCCAGCTTCTCGGGCACCATCGACGCGATCGTCTTGTTCTCGAAGGTGTCGTTCTTGATGCTGTCGTAATTGCTCTTGTCGATGATGAAGCCTTCCTGCAGCTCCTTGGCCATGGCCGATCCGGACGCCAGGCCGAGAGCCAGCGCGATCGCGCCGGCCACGCCGGTGCGCAGGACGCCGCGGCGCGCGACGTTCAGGTTGCGGGATTTCATGTTCTCTTCCTCCTTTGATCAGAACTGACGGGTCAGGCGAAACACCAGCTGGCTGGCACGGCTGAAGTAGCCGAACAGCTGCGATTCGCCATTGCTGAACTGGGTGCGGTTGCTCTTGCCGCCGTCCCAGAAAATGTCGGCCTCGACCTTCGCGACCCATTTGTCGGAGAAGGTGAGCGCCACACTCGGGATGGCGAAGCCGCCACCGTTGGACAGATCGAAGCCCACGGCCAGGCCGGGGTTGATCGTGTCGTTCTTGTAGTTGAGCGTGGTGAACATGGTCAGGATGGTGCTGTGCTCGTTCAACTTGGTGCCGTAGGCGAACAGGCGCACCAGATCCTCGCTGCCGTCGTAGTCCAGTACCTGGGTGTTGAACAACTGGACCGACGAGAAGGACGGACGGGACGTGCCGAACAGGTTTTCCAGGCTCAGGTCCTTGTCGATGCGGATCATGGTCCGCAGCGTGTCCTTCTTCTTGATGCCGTTCAGACCGATGCCTGGATTGGCAAGGTTGCCCGGATTGAAGGCACCGCTGCCGACGTTGTAGGGCTGGTCCTTGGTGAAGGCCACTTCCGCACTGATCACGGCATCCAGCGATTCGCTGTAGCCACTCACCGTGGCGCCGAGCACGTCGATCTTCGGATGGATGAGATCGAACACGGCGCCGGTCACCGGTACCCCCTGATGCGGCCGGAATACCGAACTGGCGACCGGGTCGGCGGCAAACGTGCTCAGGTAGGCGATCGAGTAGTTCAGGCCCCAGGCCTCGCCGGACCAGCGGATGCCGCCGGTCACGTCGTCCATGTCGCCGTCCTTGTGATCGCAGTTCTTGTCCGTCACCTGGGTGAGGTCATAGCCGCGGTAGGGCTGGAAGAACCAGCGACCGCCGCGGATATCGTAGGTGTTGCCGATGTCCTCGCAGCGGTCCCAGCCCGGACGCACGAAGGCGGCAATCATGCCCTTGGCTTCGGGAACGCGGATCTTGGTCGACACCATGATCAGCGGCTTGCGCCACTCTTCGTTCTCGCCCTCGAAGAACAGCCGCCAGCTGTAGTCGTAGCCATGCACCAGGTCCATGGCCTGGAAGAAGTCCGACTCGCCCCAGACCAGCTGCTGTTTGCCGGCCTTGACCGTGATGCGGTCGCCGATCGGAACCTCCGCCCAGAACTCGCGGATGTCGCCGTTGTTGTAGTTCTCGGTGATGCTCTTGCCGCCTGCCGTGCCATTGGTGGCGCGCAGCTCTTCGAGATCTTCCAGGTAGCCGGTCTTGTACTCGCGGTCCAGACGGCCGATCACCTTCCATTTCACCGGGCCGGTGTTCGCGTCGGCATCCAGCAACAGCGAGCCGCGCAACATCGACAGCTTGCCCGCGCTGTCCTTGCCGACCTTGCCCAGTTCCGGCTGGTCTTCGAGGTTGAACGAGGCCCAGGCGCGCGCGTAGCCGGAAAGCTGGAAGCTGAAATCGTCCTTCCCTGCCCAGTCGCCACCCTGCTTCGCCGCCTCCTCGGCACCGTGCGCAACGGGCATGCCCATCATCGCCAGCACCGTCGCCACTGCGAGACCGCTGCCGGTCCGCCTGAAGGTTCTGCTTCTTCTCATGTCTCCATTCCCTCCGATTTGGGACTACCCATGAGCTGCCTGCACGCGCCCGTCGCCGTCGGCCGACACCGAAGGGCGCGACGGGCTGCCCTCACACAACAACAGCAGGTTCTTCGGCGCGCTCGATCGGTCGCTGCTTGCTGCCCACGATGAAGGCGGGGCGGAACACATAGACGATGGCGGGCATGATGAACAGCGCACTGAAGGCCGAAATGAAGAGCCACAGGGCGATCAGCAGGCCCATGTCCGCCTGCAGTCGCAGCGACGAGAAGCTCCACAGGCCGACGCTGGTGATGAGCGTCAGTGCCGTCACCAGCACGCCACGACCGGCGCTGGACAAAGCCTTGACGATGGCTCGCTCGACGTTCGGGTTGTGGTGCAGTTCCTCGCGGATGCCATCGACGATGTAGAAGGTGTAATCCACCCCCAGACCGATGCCCAGGGCGACCACCGGCAGCGTGTTGATGTTCATGCCGATGCCTTGCCATGCCATGTAGCTGAAGGTGATCGTGTTGGACAGCATCACCGGGATCATGAAGAACACCCCGGCCACCGTGGAGCGGTAAGTCACCGTGCAGCACACCACCAGCACCAGCAGCGCCAGCGCGATCGCCTCGATCTGGCCGGCGAGAATGACCTCGTTGACCGCAGCCAGCACACCGACCAGACCGCCCGCCAGCAGGTAGTCCGCCTTCTCGATCGGGTTCTGCGCCACGTAGTCCTGTACGCGGGCCACGGCGGTGCGGATGGTTTCGCCCTGGTGATCGCGGAAGAACAGCGTGACCGCACCGTTCTTCGCGTCGGCGTCGGCGTAGCGGTCCATGTCGCCGGGGTCGGAGCCGGACACGAACATATAGGTCAGTTCCGAGTTCTCGCCGGCGTCGTTGCCCAGTTCGGCGTACATCGGATTGCCTTCGCGCAGCACGCGGCGCACCTGCGGCAGGATGTCGGCCAGCGAAATGCTGCCGCCGACTTCGGGCTGGGCTTCCATGTAGCGCTGGAAGTTGGCCATGCTCTGCAGCACTTCCGGTTCGCGCAGGGCACCTTTCTCCTTGCCGGCGACCACGACGAACATGCGGTCCGAACCCTGGAACTGGCGGTTGATGTCGGACGCATCCTCGTTGTACGAAGAATCCGGCCACAGGATCGGAGAGCCCGGGTTGGCGTCCCCCACCTTGAGGTTGAAGGCATACCAGCCGGACAGCACGAACACCACGCCGGTGATGCCCAGCACGACATAGCGCAGGCGCGTGGTGACGACGCCCGCACAAGCGCGCAGGATGGTTTCAAGCACCGGACGGATGTTCAGCGGGTGTACGAAGCTTTGTCCCGGCTTGAAGAAGGACAGCATGACCGGGGTCATGATCAGCGCACTGACGAAGATCGAGAAGATCCACACCGTGCCGATATAGGAAATCTTCTCCAGCATCGGTATCGGCGTCAAAGCCACCACCAGCACGCAGCCGGCGTCGGCGACGATGGCCAGCATCGAAGGCTTGAACAGGTTCTTCGCGCTTGCCACGGCGGCGGCGGCCGATGTCGTCGCACCGTGCGCGATCTCGTCGTCGTAGCGGGAGATCAACTGGACCGAGTTGGAAATCGCCTGCGCCGTGATGAGGAAGGCCACCACGATCACCAGCGGGTCGAGGTGGAAGCCCATCAGCTTGGCCGCGCCCAGCGCCCAGATGGCGCTGATGACGCCGGCCAGCAAGGGCAGTACGGTGCCGTGCCAGGTACGCGTGATCAGCATCAGGATGATGACCAGCGAGGCGATGGCGGCAAAGAAGATCCGTATGGTTTCGTCGAGGTAGAAATTGACCCAGCCGTAGAGCACCGGCTCACCGACCACGCGCACCATCACGCCGTCGCCGTCGGCTTCCTTGACCAGACCCATGATCTGCTCGAAGGCCTTGCTGTAGTTGATGTCGCCGTCGAGGAAGTCGGCGGTGATCAGCGTGGCTTTCAGGTCCATCGACACGTAGGGACCGTAGATCAGCGGATTGTTGAGCACCGCCTCCTTCAGCACCGCCATTTCCGCCGGGCCCTTGGGCAGCTCCGGCCACATGATGGGTCGCGACTCGACGCCCTCGGTCGAGGCGCGAACCTCCTTGATCTTCTTCGAGGCGATGGAGATGATCTGGTACGTATCGACACTGTCGACCTGCTGCAGACCCACGGTGATCTTCTGTACCTTGGCCAGCACCGCCGGGTTGAAGATGTCGCCGTCCTTCACCTCGATCATGATGCTGACCATGTTCGAACCACCGAAGGTGGACTTGAACTGCTGGTTCACCGCAACGTAGGGATGATTCTTCGGCAGCAGGTCGCTGAACACCGTCTTCACTTCGACGTGGCTTGCCAGATATCCCATGACGGCGGTCAGCAACGCCACCGCCATGACCACCCAGGTGCGGTGGCGGATCAGCGTCGCGAACGCGTGTTCGACTTTGCTGAAAGTTTGGTTTTTCACAGCACTCTCCTCCCGCTCTTCTTATCGACCGACGATGGTCAGCTTGCCGCCCTCGAGCACGCCCAGATTGGCGCCCGATACGTAGTAGCGATTGCCGGCACGCGTGATCTGCGTACGCCAGGACACATCGCCTTCGGAAATGCGACCGAGCTTCCATTCGGAGGCAGCGGCGTCGGACGTGACCATCACCCCCTTGTCGCCGACGGCGACCCAGCGGTTCTCGTCCCATGCAATGTCGAGCAGGTGTTCGCGCGTGAGGCGCGGCACTTCGCGCCAGCTGGCACCGCCATCCGCCGTGACCAGCAGGGTGCCGGTCAGGCCTACGGCGACACCGTTCTGGTCGTCGCGGAAGTCGACGCCCATCAGGCTCACCTTGTTTTCGAGCTCGTTCTCGGTCCAGGTCGCACCGCCGTCGGTCGTGCGCATGACGGTGCCGAATTCGCCGACCAGCCAGCCGTTCTGGCCGCGGAAGGAGATGTCGTTCCAGGCACGGTCCTTCTCTTCCATCGCACGCGTCCAGGTCGCGCCCTTGTCATCCGAACGCAGCAGCGAGCCGAATTCGCCGACCGCCCACGCCACGCCGTCGAAGATGTGCACGCGGAACAGCTTGTTAGGGTTGTCCGATTTCGGCACCTGACCGGCCTTCCAGGACTTGCCTCCATCGGCGGTGTAGAGAATGACGCCGTGATTGCCCGCCACCACCGCGTGCTGCGCATCCCAGGCGGCAATGCCCTGCAGGTTTTCCTGCGTGGGCGCGGACTGGCGCTGCCAGGTCCTGCCCCCGTCGTCGCTGCGTACGATCTTGCCGCCGCTACCGGCAGCCCATGCGATCTGCTCGCTCGGTGCGGTAACGCTGAAGAAGTTGTCGCGCCGCTCGACCGCCTTCGGCTCGACCTTGTTGATGACCGCTTCGGCCTTCACGAAGAAGCCCGCGTAAAGCAGGCCGCCGATGATGGCGATGGGAAGCGTGGAGGTGACGACATTGACCGCGGCACGCGCGCCGCTGCCGAACCGCTTGAGCTGGTGAAGCATCTTCAGTCTCCTTCTGGCGCCGTTCCGTGCTCTGCGCGTACGACGCTTTTCATGACCTGTGCGGACATTGCGGCGTGAGAAGCCCCCTGCAGCCGTCTTGGCCGCATACGGGTACTGCCGAATCCGCGTCAGGGTGTTTGGAGGAAGGCGGCCGGCCGGAACCGGCCGCTATCGCTGCGCCCGGCCTCCCCCGGCCGGTCGCGCCGGGGCGCCTTGTGGGCGCCCCGGCTATCCGTCACGACGCCCGTTCGGGCACCGGAAGGCCGACCCACTCCTTGTAGAAGGCTTCGATGTCCGGCTCGAAGTCGTGGATCACCGGGTACCAGGGGGTCGGTGCCTCGACGTCGTGCAGCGTGCCGCAGCTCGGGCAGTAGTACTCGCGGTACACCTGCCAGTTGGTATCCGGCGCCATCAGCTTCGGATACACCTCCGTCATCGCCTCTTCCGTGTCGCGCACGTAGATGTGCGCGTGCATCTTCCAGTTGTCGGTGTAGTCGCAGAACTCGTGACCGCAATCGCACTTGATGACCCACTGCTTCTTCGCGGTCTGCACGATGTACATGTGCGGGGCCAGCGGCAGCACGATCTTTTCCTTGAAGGTCACCTTCTTCTGCAGTGCCTCGACGTACTGCTTGAAGCGGCTGTTGTCCTTCGGCATGGACAGCATGCGGAAAGTGGTTTCCCAGTCCAGCGTGCCCTCGGCCAGGTGAGCGACCTGCTCGTTGGTGTAAGTCGACATTTATTGCTCCTTGATTCGCGTGATCGGTCTGTTGGAGGTCACTCTTCGACCTGGACGACGGTGGTGACGTCAGGCATCAGCGACAGGTCCATGCGGTGCTTGGAACCGTAGGACGGAACGCCCAGTTCGGTCTCCAGCAGTTGCCAGTCGGCCGGCAGGCTCCAGAAGTCCTTGAAGTGCTTGGTGAACTTCTCGGACAGCGCGAAGCTGGTGGCGAACATGTGCTGGACGGCCTGCGACGCGTGCTTGTTGATGATGCGTTCGCGCTCTTCCTTCATCCATTCGCGCACCGGCACCGCACGGGCGAGACGTTCCTTGCGCATTTCGGCGCGACGGGCCTGGGTCTTGGCCACATCGACGACGTACGCACCCTTGGCGTCCTGGGCGAAGACGGCGCCATACACCTTCTGGGCGTACTCGGGCAGCAGGAACTTCTCGTTCAGGTCCTTCTCGATCGCCTTCGGCTCGCGGTCGATCGGGTCGCCGAAGCCGGGGCCGCCACGCAGGTAGTTCAGGTACAGATCGTGGTTGTCGTAGCAGTCTTCCGTGGTCATGCACTGCTTGTCGCGCTTGATCCGTGCCGTGGCATCGATGTTGTGCTCGTAGGTCGGCGAGGTCGGATCGATGTCGCCACCCAGCGGCAGGCTTTCGCCATTGGCGATGCGACGCTCCAGACCCGTCTTGTGCGCTTCGAAGCGGTAGCCGGTGGCAGCCGGGTAACCACCCATCATGCCCCAGTCGCTGTTCATGAAGCCGTTGCCCATGAAGAACATCGTCCAGTCCTGGGCGTTCCACACCATGCGCAGCGTCTCGAAGCCGCAGCCGCCACGGTACTTGCCGTAGCCGCCGGAGTTGGCCTTCACGTTGCGGCCCATGTAGAGCAGCGGTTCGGCCATTTCCCAGATTTCGATGTCGCCCATGTCGCCTTCCGGATTCCAGATGGCGGCGGCATGGTTCAGGCCGTCCTTGACCGCGCATGCACCGGTACCGCACGACGACGCTTCGAAACTGTTCACCGCGTGGATCTCGCCGTCCTGGTTGATACCGCCACCCTGCAGCCAGTTCGAGGTGTTGGCATTGCCGGCGTTCACCTCTTCGAGGTAGCCGCGGCTGAAGTAGGACTGCGACAGGCCGCGCCACAGCGCCGCCCAGCCGGACACCAGGAAGTGCCATGCATAGGCGTGACCGGTACGACGGTCATCCGGGTTGCACCAGGTGCCCTTGGGCAGGTGGAACTCGGTGGCGAAGTAAGCACCGTCGTTGATGCGCTGCGTCGGCACCAGTGTCTGGCACATCATCACCCAGATGCCCGAGGTAAAGGCGACATGGTGGGCGTTGAAGGTATGCCAGCCCCAGCGGCTCGCACCTTCGAAATCGAGGCGCCACTTGCCGTCCGGCCTGATCGTCATTTCGCACGGCGAGTGCATGATCGAATCGAGCTTGGCGAAGGCGTTGGACACCTGCACGTCCTCGTGCTTGTACGGCACGTCGACGAAAGCGACCTTGCGGTACTTGCCCGGCAGCGTCATCGCCTTGATCCGGCTCATCAGGCCGCGACGGCCTTCCTCGATGACTTCGTAGGCGAACTTCTCGTAGGCCTCGATGCCGTCGGCACGGATCACTTCCTCGACCAGTTCGCGGATCATGTGGCAGCCGGCGATACGGGTCTTCTCGTCGAGAATCCAGTACTTGGGCGTGCGCACCGAGCGCTGCGACTCGTGCAGCCAGTCGCGCAGCGGCGTGTCGTTCACGCCTGTCTTGCGGCAGGTGATCATGTAGCCATCGCCGAAGCGCTGGGTCTGGCCGGTGGACATCGAACCCGGGGTCACCGCGCCGGTGTCGATCACGTGGGTCACGCCGCCCACCCAGCCGATCAGACGACCTTCCCAGAAGATCGGGACGATGGTGGCGATATCGCACGGGTGAACGTTGCCGATCGAGCAGTCGTTGTTCGTGAACATGTCACCGGGATTGATGCCGGGATTGGCTTCCCAGTTGTTCTCGATCATGTACTTGATGGCCGCGCCCATGGTGCCGACGTGGATGATGATGCCGGTCGAGGTGAGCACGCAGTCGCCGACCGCGTTGTACAGCGTGAAGCACAGTTCGCCTTCCTGCTCGACGATGGGGCTGGCGGCAATCTTCTTCGCGGTTTCGCGGGCATGCACCAGGCCGCCGCGCAGCTTGGAGAACAGCTTTTCGTAGCCGATCGGATCGGCATCGCGCAGTTCCAGCTTTTCCAGGCCGTTGTAGTGGCCGCTGGCCTTGGTGCGTTCGATGATCTCGTCGCGGAACTGCTTCAGCGTCTGGCCGTTCTTCAGGAGATCGGCGAAGCCGGTCTCGTTGTTGCTCAACATGTTCATTCAGTCTCTCCTTTGGAGTTTTTTCCCGGTCACTGCGCTGTCGGGCCCGGATGGGCGCCGACAGCCCTTCAGGACACCGGCGCTTACTTGACTTCCTTCAGGTGGAACAGGCGGTGCTTGTCGACGAAGGTTTCGAAGCCGTCCGGCACCACGAAGGTGGTCGCATCCGATTCGATGATGGCCGGGCCGACGATGTGGTTGCCCGACTTCAGCGCTTCCATCTTCCAGATCACCGCATCGACCCACTTCTTGTGGCGATAGAACGGACGGGTGCCCAGACGCGCTTCCGGCGGCGGCGTCGGGCCGCAGTCCGGGTCTTCCGGCAGTACCGGCTTCTGCGTCACCACGGTGCCGCGCATGATGGCGCCGGTGGCCGAGAAGCCCAGTTCGGGCGAACGTGCGGAGCTCGCATAGACGCGGCCGTAGGTGTTCTCGAAGGCTTCGACGATCTTGTCCCAGTCGGACGCGGTCGCTGCGGTCGACACCGGCGAGATGATTTCCAGGTCGTTCAGCTGACCCATGTACTGCATCTTGTAGCCGGGGATGAGCATCACGTCTTCCGGCTTGAAGCCGTTGATGACGAACTCCTCGATCACCTTGCCCGCCAGCTCCGTCCAGGCCGCCTGCAGGGTCTGGCATGCGGCGATCTTGTCGGCATCGCCGGCCAGTTGGGCGACACCGAGGTCGACCGACTTGTCGTAGCGATACTCGAAGTCGGCGCAGGCGCAGCCGAAGGCCGAGAAGCCGGCCGCCCAGGCCGGTACGACGACGTCCTTGAAGCCGACGCCTTCGGTGTAGCCGTAGGTATGGACCGGGCCGGCACCGCCGTAGGAGAAGCAGGTGAACTCGGCCGGGTTGTAGCCCTTGGCGCTGATGTTCGCGCGCAGGTACTCGGACAGCGTCAGATCGAGCAGCTCGATCACGCCGGCGGCGGCGTCTTCCACCGACAGGCCCAGCGGGTCGGCGATCTGTGCCTTGATGTGGTCACGCGCACGCTGCACATCGAGCTTGATCGCGCCGCCGAGGAAGTTGTTCGGATTCAGGTAACCCAGAACGACGTGGCAGTCGGACACCGACACCGTGTCCAGACCGGACTCCGGCCAGCAGGTGCCGACGCGGTAGCCAGCGCTGTCCGGGCCCAGCTTCAGCGACTTCGAGTACGGATCCAGGCGCACGAAGGAACCGGCGCCGGCACCGACCGAGTCCATCGCCACCAGCGGCAGCGACAGCACCAGGCGGGCCATGTCCGGATCGGACTTGATGGCGAACGAGCCCTTGGTGATCAGGGCCACGTCGAACGAGGTGCCGCCGATGTCCGAGCAGGCGATGTTCTCGTCGCCCAGCGCCTCGCCCAGCAGCTTGGAGCCGATCACGCCGCCGATCGGGCCGGACACGATGGTGCGGGCCAGTTCCTTGGCCTTCCAGCTGATGGTGCCGCCGTGCGTGGCCATCACGCGCAGGTCGAACTTGCCACCGTGCTTCTTGAAGCGATCGCTCACCTTCTTCAGCGTTTCGCGCGAAGGTTCGGCGCCGTACGCTTCGAGAATGGTGGTGTTCATGCGATGGCTTTCCTTGCGCTGCGGGTAGTAGTCCACCGAGGCAAAGACCGGAATGTCGACGTTCAGCTTCTTCAGCTCTTCCTTGACGATGTCGCGGGCGCGCTGTTCGCTGGTGCCGTTCTTGTGCGACTGCAGCAGGCAGATGACAATGGCCTGGGAACCGGCGTCGACCAGTTCCGACACCGCGCTGCGCACTTCGGCTTCACGCAGGGGAATGACGATACGGCCCTGTACATCGGTACGTTCGGTCACACCACGGGTGCGCGACACCGGAACCAGCGGTTCGTCGTAGCGGTGGGTATTCAGGTGGATGCGGTCTTCCAGCGCGTAGCCAAGGTAGCTCTGCAGCGCGCGCCCCATCGAATGCACCTGCTCGAAACCACGATTGCAGATCAGACCGACGTTGAGACCCTTGCGCATCAGAACGCGGTTGAGCATCGCGGTGCCGGAGTACACGCAGGTCACCAGTTCGGGATAGACCTCATCCACTTCGCGGCCCCAGTGAGCCAGCGCGTCGACCGACGAGTTGTAGATCGCCAGGGATTCGTCCCCGGGATTGCTCTGTGCCTTGCCGACCACGAAGCGGCCGTCCGCACGGACAAAGAAGGTGTCGGTCATGGTGCCGCCTGCATCAATCCCCAGCACCTGAACCGACGAGTTATCGATCGTCATCTCCACGTCTCCATTTGAATAGTCCAAAGCTTTTCGCCCCGACCCCTGAGGTCGGCGTTTCCTGATCGATCTGGCCGCGATCGAACATGGACCTTTGTGCAAGGACGGTGCCAATGCGCAATCCGGCACACGTAACGAAGACAAACCTTTGATTCAAATGGATATTGTTTCAGATGCCGGAGAGCTGTCCGCGCTCCGGCCGGCATCGGACGGATGGAATTCGGACGGCATCGCGCGCGTCGACCGTAGTGCGATCGGACAGTCCGCAAACCCGCGTCGGACGGTCGTTTCGGACGAACGAAGGGTGGTGCGGCGCAGCAAATCCTGCGCTTTGTGCGCGCGCACCGGAAATGCGGGCGGGCGAAGGTGATTTCACCCGGAGCGGGAAGAGGAGGCCTCGTCGGGACGTCGATGTCCGTGACGAGCAAGCGCGGTCAGCTTGCCATCCGTCCGGCCGAAAGACGGATACGTCGTCCGCAGCGCGCGGCCAGCGCCTCGTCATGCGTCACCAGTACCAGCGTGGTACCGCGTTCAGCGTTCATCTCGAACATGAGGTCGATGATGGCCGCACCGGTCGCCGCATCCAGATTGCCGGTCGGTTCGTCCGCCAGCAGCAGGGCCGGTTGCGGGGCAAACGCACGCGCAAGCGCCACGCGCTGCTGTTCGCCGCCGGAGAGCTGTCGCGGGTAATGGGTCAGACGACTGCCCAGCCCCACCCGTTCGAGCAGCGCCACGGCGCGCTCGCGCACGCGTTCGGTCTGCGCCAGCTCCAGCGGCAGCATGACGTTCTCCAGTGCGGTCAGCGCCGGCAGCAACTGGAAGGACTGGAACACGAATCCGACCTTGTCCCCGCGCAACTGCGCGCGCGCGTCCTCGTCCAGCGCGAAAATATCCTGGCCGTCGATGCGAACCGAACCGCTGCCCGGCAGGTCGAGACCGGCAAGCAGACCGAGCAGCGTTGACTTGCCGGAACCACTGGCACCGACAATGGCAAGCGCCTCTCCGGCCTCAACCGAGAAGGCGATATCCTGAAGAATGGTGAGCGGCGAAACGCCGCTCGTAACCTGCTTGCCCAGTCCCTCGACTTCAAGCAGCGGGTGATTTTCCGGAGTGTTGTTTATGGGCATGAAGAAATTGTCAGGGTTGCTGTGCATGCTGATTGTCATGGGACTGCCGGCCAGGGCGCAAACCGTGCTCGTGGTCGGCGACAGTCTGTCCGCCGGCTACGGTCTGCGGCAGAACGAAGCCTGGCCAGTATTGCTTGGCGAAAGGCTGAAACAGTCCGGTTACGGTCATTCGGTGGTCAATGCAAGTATCAGCGGCGACACCAGTGCAAACGGGCTGTCACGCATTGACGCGGCCCTGGCCGCCAACAGGCCTGCCGTCGTGATTCTCGCACTGGGCGCCAACGACGGTCTGCGCGGTCTGCCGCCGAAGAGCCTGCGTGAAAATCTGGAAACGATGGCACGCAGATCGCAGGCGGCCGGCGCACGGGTGCTGATTGCCGGCATGCAGTTGCCGCCGAACTACGGCCCCGACTACACACAAAAGTTCGCCGCCACATTCCGCGAAGCGGCGAAGGCAACCGGCTCGGCGCTGATGCCCTTCCTGCTGGAAGGATTTGCCGCCGACCCGAAAAGTTTCCTGTCCGATGGCATTCACCCGGTGGCCGCGGCACAGCCGCGCATCGTGGACAATGTCTGGCCACCGCTCAAGCCGCTGCTCGGCAAACCTGCTGCCGGACGGTGACCCCCGCTCATTCCGGACTGGATACCCGCACCATGAACATCCCTCCCGGCCACCGTCGTCCGGCCGGCATCTCCACCGTCGACCAGATCGACCGGTTCGACGACATCATCGATACGCGCTCGCCCGCCGAATTCGCACTCGATCACCTCCCCGGAGCGATCAACTGTCCGGCTCTGGACAATGCGCAGCGGAGCGAAATCGGAACGCTGTACAAGCAGGTGTCTCCCTTTGTCGCAAGGCGGCGGGGTGCGGCGCTGGTGGCGATCAATATCGGACGCCATCTGCTGGAGCACTTCCAGCACAAGGGGCCGGACTGGCGACCGCTCATCTATTGCTGGCGCGGCGGCAAGCGCAGCGGCGCCTTTGTCACCGTGTTCCGCCAGATCGGCTGGGATGCGCATCAGCTCGAGGGCGGCTACAAGGCCTGGCGCCGAGAAGTACTCGCCCGGCTCGCCGCCCTGCCCTCGCGTTTCGACCTCAGGGTCATCAGCGGACCGACCGGCAGCGCCAAGAGCCGCGTACTGGAACAGCTGGCGCTTCTTGGCGAACAGGTACTCGATCTCGAAGATCTGGCGGCGCACAAGGGGTCCGTTCTTGGCCGCCAGCCCGGTCTGGAACAACCGTCACAGAAACTGTTCGAGTCCCGCCTGCTGCAGGCTCTCGGCGATCTTGACCCGGCGCGGCCGGTATTTGCCGAAGCGGAAAGCCGGCGCATCGGTCAGCTCACCGTGCCGGAGCCCCTGATGGCGAGGCTGCGCTCCGCACCCTGCATCCGCATCGATGCGCCGATCGAAGCGCGCACCGACTACCTGCTGCGTGACTATGACTACATGACTTGCGATGCGGAAGGCCTGATCGGGCGGCTGGAGCGGCTGGTCGAACTGCGCGGACGGGACACCGTCGCCGCCTGGACCGCCCTCGCGCGCCAACAGCGCTGGCCGGAGCTGGTGCGAGCGCTGCTCGAACAGCATTACGATCCGCACTACCACAGGTCTCAGTCGAACAACTACCTCGGACATGCCGACGCGCCGACCGTTGCGACGGAACGGCTGGACAAGGCTGCCATCAAGTCTCTGGCCGAGCGGATCGCGATGCTCGGCAGGCACTCGGGGTGAACCTGTGCAGGCGGCTCAGGGCAGCAAGGGCAAATGTGCCGACTTCACCGCACACACCCGCTGCATCATGGCCGGTACCGGAGAGGCGATCTCGCCCTGCTCGAACGCCAGCACGCTGCCCCAGCCGCGCACCCAGTCAAGCAGTTCATGGGGCCGCAGCAGGAAATCGGGATTCGATGGCTTGCCGAATCGCGCATTGCCATCCATGAAGGTTTCGTAGATCAACAGGCCTCCGGGCTTGAGCAACTCCGCAAGACGGTCCAGCCTCGGCCGGTAAAGGTAGCGCGTGACCACCGCAGCATCGAACACCGCTCCGGACCACGGCCACTCGCCCTGTTCCAGGTCGGTGCACAGCGTGCTCAGACCGGCCAGCCCGTCAAGTGCGTCCAGAGCCTGCCGGTCACGGTCCGCTGCGAGGACATTTAATCCGTTTGCAGCCAGCCAGCGCGCATGACGCCCACCGCCACAGGCCAGATCGAGCACGTCGGCACGGGCCGGGATCAGTGCCGCGAAACGCAACACCCAGTCCGACGGTTCCTGCGTCGAAAAATGTGGATGAGATGCCATCTGCCACCCCTTATTCGGGTTATCGGGAAATCGGTGCGCATTATGATCTGCGGCATACCAAGGACAACAATCCTGAAAACCTCAGCCGACCGCCATGCGCCATGACACAAGCCTTGCTCTCCGGAGGTCTTGTCGAATCGGTATCGCTCGCTGTCCCGGTGACGCCGGGGCGACAACCCAGGGGCAGCCGCGACGGCACCGCAAGTGCCTGTCGGCCCGGACGCTGCGCCGCTCGGACTCGCCCGGCCGCTCGATCCGGGTTCCCGCAATGATGCGCCGCATACCGGACCTGACGACCCTGGCGCCCGGGGCACGCGCCTTCTTCCTGTGGAGGGCACTTCCACTGGCCGTACTCGCCGGTGCGCTTGCCGCGACCGAATCACTCGCCGTCGGCCTGGCCGTACTTGCTGCGGCCCTCGGCATCGCGGCGCTGGCCCTGCGTGCCCACCACCGTCTCGAACGCGAGGTCGGGCTCCAGAAGCTGAATGTCGAACGACTGCGCTACTTCGCCGATCTGGCGACCGACTGGCGCTGGGAGACCGATATCGACCTTTGTCTGGTGCATTCGCGCGCCGAAGGCGACCTGGCGGCAACCCTGGATCTGCCCGCGGTACGCGGCCTGCGTCTCTGGGATATCCCCGGGCTCGCGCCTGTGCACGGCGACTGGGAGGAAACCCACCGGCAGTTCCAGAGCGGCCAGTCGCTGCAGTTGCACCTGGTACTGAAGCGCACGGACGGAATATCGCGCCACATCGAGGTACGCGGACAGCCGATACACGACCGTCACGGCGTGCCGTGCGGCTACCGGGGCACCGGGCGCGACGAAACGGCCTTCGTGCAGTCGACGCGGGCGTTGCGGGAACTGGAAACACGCCACAGGGAAATGGTGAATCACCTGCGCGAAGTCATTTTCCGGGTCGACGCGCACGGTCGTTTCACCTACCTGAACCGCGCCTGGGAGACGTTGACCGGGCAGCCCGTGAATCAGGCCATCGGACAGCGCGTCCTGCGCTGGCTCAGCAAGGACGAGGCACGCTACCTGCTCGCGCGGCTGGAACCCATGCTCGACGGCCGACGCAGCGCCATGCAGATGGAAGTGCGCACCGGCACCGGCAGTGCCTCGGCACGCTGGCTGGAGATTGCGATCAGCGCGCGGTTCGACGGTGCCGGAAAGCTGGAAAGCCTGTCCGGCAGCATCGAGGACATCACGGCACGCAAGCAGGCGGAAGCCACCCTCTACGACATGAACGCCGAACTGGAGCGCCGGGTGAAGCGGCGCACCGCTGAACTGGAGGCGTCGAACCGGGAACTGGAGGCCTTCTCGTACTCGGTATCTCACGATCTGCGCAATCCGTTGCGCGCGATCGACGGTTTCTCGCAGATCATCCTCGAAGACTACGGCGACCGGCTTGACGCCACCGCTCACACGCACCTCTCGCGCATCCGCGCCGCCTCGCAGAAGCTTTCTTCGCTGATCGACGACCTGCTGGAGCTCGGTCGCCTCACGCGCGCACCGATCAGCCGCACCGAAGTCGATCTGTCCGCCCTCGCGCGCACCATAATGCGCGAGTTGCGAGCCAGCGCGCCTGAACGGGCGGGCCGGATATCCATAGGTACGCATCTGATGGCCCGGGTTGACCCGATGCTCGCCCGAGTGTTGCTCGAACACCTGCTGTGCAATGCCTGGAGTTTTACCGCCGGTCGCGAAACGGCGGAAATCGAATTCGACGCCCGTCTGCGCAACCGTGAGGTGGTGTTCCATATCCGTGACAATGGCCTGGGCTTCGACATGGACCACGCAGCCCAGCTGTTCAAGCCGTTCAACCGCCTGCACGACCAGTCCGACCAGTCCGGCACCGGGATAGGTCTGGCCACGGTGCAGCGTATTGTCAGTCGCCACGGCGGACGCATATGGGCGGAAGCGATGCCGGACAAGGGAGCCTGCTTCTATTTCACGCTGCCGGACCCGACCCATTGAACACGACAGCGCCGCGGCCCGGAGCCCGGGCACGCCGACGTCGGCCCGTGACGGACAATGCGGGCACCGTGCAAGCGCTGCCGCGGAGTGTGGTTTTCCACAAGCGGCATCTTTGCTGCGATGCAATATACTGATGTCCAACGTGCAAGGGCCATCCGCCCGCGGAAGCGCGACGGCGGACACTTCGCACTGCTGCAGGCCTTCCCAGACACGGGAGTTACACGATGCAGTACGAGCACTACCTGAAATCCATGTTCGAACCGCAATCGGTCGCTATCGTCGGCGCAAGCGAGCGGCCCGATTCGACCGGTGCGGTACTCGTTCGCAACATGCTGGACGCCCAGTTCACGGGCGACCTTTACGCCATCAACCCCAAGCACAAATCGGTCTTCGGCGTGACCTGCGTGCCGCATGTCGACGATCTGCGCAAGCGCCCCGACCTGGTCGTGATCTGTACTCCGGCCCGCACGGTGCCGGGCCTGATCGACGAATGCGGGCGTGCGGGCATCAAGGCAGCCATCGTGATCAGCGCCGGATTTGCCGAAACAGGTCCGGCCGGTGCGGAACTGGTTCGCCGTGCGCGTGCGGCGGCCAAGCGCTGCGGCGTACGCATCATCGGTCCCAACTGCCTGGGCCTGATGCGACCGTCCATCGGCCTGAACGCCACGTTCGCCCGCTCCACGGGCAAGGCAGGAAGCATCGGTCTGATTTCGCAATCCGGCGCCATATGCACCGCACTGCTGGATTGGGCGCAGACCAACGGCGTGGGTTTCTCCTCGGTGGTGTCGCTCGGAGCGTCGATAGACCTCGACTTCGGCGAGATCCTCGACTACATGATTGCGGATCCCAAGACCGAGAGCATCTTCATGTACATCGAGGGTATCCGCGATGCACGCCGCTTCATGAGCGCCGTACGCGCTGCGGCGCGCGTCAAGCCGGTACTGGCGATCAAGGTCGGACGACATCCCTCGGGCACCCGGGCCGTCGCCTCGCACACCGGTGCCATGGTCGGCGCCGACGACGTGTTCGACGCGGCGCTCCGTCGTGCAGGCGTGGTGAGGTTGTTCACGCTGGGCCAGATGTTTTCCGCGGCGAATGCACTCTTTACCGGGTTCAGACCTTCCGGCAAGCGGCTGGCGGTCGTGACCAACGGCGGAGGTCCCGGCGTGATGGCGGCGGACCGCGCCGCCGATCTCGGCATTCCGCTTGCGCAATTGGCGCCCGAGACGCTGGAGAAACTGAATGCGACGCTGCCGCCCATCTGGTCGCACGGCAATCCCGTCGACCTCATCGGCGACGCCGATGCGCAACGCTATCGAGCCGCACTGGAGGCGGTGCTCGGTGACCCCGGCGTGGATGGCGTGCTCACCCTGCTGACGCCACAGGCAATGACTCATCCGACAGCGATCGCCGAAGCCGTCATCGACGTCGCGAAAACGGCCGGCAAGCCATTGATGACCTGCTGGATGGGCTGCGAACAGGTTCGTGCCGCGCGCGCGCTGTTCGAAGCCGAACACATACCGACCTTCCGCTCGCCGGAACCGGCGGTCGAACTGTTCCACCACATATCGTCCTACTACCGCAACCAGCAACTGTTGCGTCACGCACCGGCTTCGCTGGCGCAGGACCTCGATCCGCCATCGGTGGAGTCGGCACGCCTGGTGATCGAAACGGCGCTGTCCGAGCGGCGCACCGTGCTGACAGAGATGGAATCGAAAGCGCTGCTGGCCGCGTTCCGGATACCGATCGCGCAGACCGTGGTCGCGCGCAGCGCCACCGAAGCCATGGTGTACGCGGAAGAAATGGGCCTGCCGGTGGCCATGAAGATCGACTCGCCCGACATCACGCACAAGAGCGATTTCGGTGGCGTGCGGCTGCACGTGGACAATCTGCGTTCCGTGCGCGACTGCTGGCAGGAACTGATGGCCGAGGTCGGCCGCCGCAAGCCGGACGCCCGGCTGCGCGGCGTGTCGATCGAACCCATGGTGACCAAGCGCAATGCGCGCGAGCTGTTCGTCGGGGTGGTGCACGACGACGTTTTCGGGCCGGTCATCAGCTTCGGCCACGGCGGCACACGGGTCGAAGTGCTCCGTGACCGCGCGGTCACGCTGCCGCCCATCAATGTCGAGCTGGCGCGCGACGCCATTCAGCGTACCCGCGTATCGGCCATGCTGGGCGAGTTCCGCGGCATGCCGCCGATCGACATGGAAGCGCTGGAACGGGTGCTCATCCGCGTGTCGGAAATGGTGTGCGAGTTGCCGTGGATACGCGAGATGGACATCAATCCGCTGCTGGTCGACGAGAGCGGCTGTGTGGCGGTGGATGCGCGCATCATTCTGGCGGACGTGCAGCCGACCGCCACGCCCTACTCGCACATGGCCATCCACCCTTACCCGGCACGGCTGGAACATGTCCTCACGCTGCCCAACGGCACACGCACCATCATCCGTCCCATCCGGCCCGAGGACGCCGACCGCGAAGCGAAATTCGTGCGCGATCTCTCTCCGGAAACGCGCTACCTGCGCTTCATGAGCACGATCAAGGAACTGCCGCCTCAGCTTCTGGCCCGCCTGACGCAGATCGACTACGACCGCGAAATGGCTCTGGTGGCGGTAAGCGAGGAAGGCGACGAACAACTGGGCGTATGCCGCTACGTGGTCAACCCGGACGGCGAAAGCTGCGAGTTCGCCATCGTCGTGGCCGATGCCTGGCAGCGCCAGGGGCTGGCGCGCATCATGATGAACCTGTTGATCGATGCGGCCCGCGAACGCGGGCTCAGGGTGATGGAAGGCGTATTCCTCGCCAACAACGAACGCATGCTGCGCTTCGTGCAGAGCCTGGGTTTCCACATCAACCGCGACCCGGAGGACAGTTCGCTCGTCAATGGCGAACTGATGCTGCGTCCCACATGAACACCCTGCCCGCACGCTGCACGTGGTGCGGGCAGGACCCGCTCTACGTCAATTACCACGATACCGAGTGGGGTGTTCCGGTACGCGACGAACGCGAACTGTTCGAACGCCTCATTCTCGAAGGTGCCCAGGCGGGACTGGCCTGGATCACCATACTGCGCAAGCGCGATGGCTACCGTCGCGCCTTCGACGGCTTCGACGCCGCGCGCATCGCGCGCTACGACGATTCGGATCGCGCACGCCTCATGGCGGACGCCGGCATCGTGCGCAACCGGCTCAAGATAGACGCCACCATCGGCAACGCGCACGCGCTGCTGGCGCTGCACGAGCGCGGCGAATCCCTGGCCGATCTGCTGTGGGACGCAGTCGATGGCCAGCCCGTGATCAATCACTGGCGCCGGCTGACCGACTGCCCGGGCAGCACGCCACTCTCCGATGCGCTGTCGAAAAAGCTCGCCCAGCGCGGGTTCCGTTTTGTCGGCAGCACCATCATCTACGCCTGGATGCAGTCGGTGGGCGTGGTCAATGACCATCTGGTCGATTGCTTCCGTCATCGCGAGCTGATCCGTCCGCTGGACTGAGCGCTCCGGCACACGGTGTCGCCGGACCGTGCGCCGCGCCGCGTACGGCTCAACCGTAGCTGCCCGGCGTGACGGGAAAGGCGGCCGCGGCGAAAGCTGGCGGGAACGCGGCGTGCGCGGCCGCACGCCCTGGACGACGGCAGAGGGCATCCGCGTGCCTTGCAGGAGCCGCCAGTGCGGCATTACTCGGCACGCTGTCGCATGCAGGCATAGAATGCCGGCCTGTCCCGACCGGACTCGGGTGTCCGCTCCTCCACTGGTTTTCGCATGTCCGTCCCGAAACTGCTGAATACCTCGTCACTGCCGGCGCTGTACGACGCCGAAGCACTGCGTCGCATCGAACGCCATTACGCGCCCCGCAGCACGCCGCGCCTGATGGAACGGGCCGGTGCGATCGGCGCCGCCAAGGTGATGCAGATACTCGGTGGCCGCGACGGTCGCGTGCTCGTCATGTGCGGGCCGGGCAACAATGGCGGAGATGGCTTCGTGCTGGCGCGCCAGCTCAGGCAGACCGGATTCGATGTAGCGGTGGTCTACGACAGCGACGAACACACCGGCGCGGACGACGCCGTGATGGCCTGGGCTTCCTGGCGCGCGATCGGCGGCATCACCCTGCCACGGCTGCCGGCCGGCCCGTTCGCCATCGTCGTCGACGCGCTGTACGGCATCGGTCTGGCAAGACCCGTGGACGGAACGCACGGCGAGTGGATCGACGCGGTCAACGAACTCGACTGTCCGGTACTTGCCATCGATGTACCCAGCGGCCTCAATGCCGATACCGGTGCCGTAATGGGACACGCCATACGTGCCACTCATACGGCAACGATGATCGGTCTCAAGCCTGGCTTGCTCACACTTGACGGACCCGATCACTGCGGAGAGCTGTCGGTGCACGACCTCGGACTCGACTGCGAAGCCATCGAACGTCCCAGCGGCTGGCAGGTCGGGCGCGGCCTGTTCGAACATCTGCTTCGCCCGCGGGCCCGCAACAGTCACAAGGGGACGCACGGCAATGCCGTGCTCGTCGGGGGTGCGCGCGGCATGGCCGGTGCAGCCCTGCTGGCGGGTCGTGCGGCGTTGAAGGTAGGTGCCGGCCGGGTCTATGTGGGCATGCTCGACCACGCCGGCCTGCCTCTCGACCCGGAACAACCCGAACTGATGATACGGGCGCCGGCCGAACTGCTCATCGACGATCTCGCCACCTGTGTGGCCATCGGTCCCGGCCTCGGACAAAGTCCGGCCGCACTCGATCTGATGCGCGATGCGGTGCGCGTGCCGGCCACACTGGTACTGGATGCCGACGCACTCAATCTTGTGGCCCGGCACACCGATCTCGAGAAAGCGCTGGTCGAACGAAGCCATCCGACCTTGCTGACCCCCCACCCGATGGAGGCTGCCCGGTTGATGGGCAGCACCACGGCAAAGATCCAGCACGACCGCATCGCTTCGGCACGGGCCATCGCGCGCCGCTTCAGCGCCTCGGTCGTGCTCAAGGGTTGCGGCAGCGTGATCGCACTGCCCGATGGGCGCTGGTTCATCAACACCACCGGAAACCCGGGCATGGCCTCGGCCGGCATGGGGGACGTACTGACTGGTCTCGTCGCCGGTCTGCTGGCCCAGGGATGGCCGGCCGATCTGGCGCTGATCGGTGGAGTCCATCTGCACGGTCTTGCCGGAGACCGGCTGGTTGCTCAGGGCAAGGGCCCGAACGGCCTCACCGCCGGCGAAGTGATCGAATCGGCCCGTGCGGCGCTGAACGCGCTGATCGCGGGTTCCGATTTGCAGGAAGTCGGCCATCGCTCGCTCTGACACCCCGTCCCGCGCACACCAGGAGCGCCGGCATCCGCTGATCGGCGTGGCGCTGATGCTGGCGGCGCTGTTCTGTTTCGCGGTGCTGGACACCACGGGAAAATATCTTTCGCGCAGCTACCCCGTAGGCGTGCTGGTCTGGGCCCGTTACATGGTGCCGGCCATCGTGCTTGGCGCTGTGCTGTGGCCACGCATGGGTCGCGAACTGCTGGCGACGCCGCGCTGGCGGCTGCAGGTCGTGCGCGCGGCACTGCTGGCCGGTGTGTCCTTCCTGATCATGGGCGGGCTCAAATTCATTCCGATGGCGGAAGGTACGTCGCTCTTCTTCGTGACACCACTCATCGTCACCCTGCTCGCCGGCCCGGTACTGGGCGAACGGGTCACTGCCGCGAACTGGATACTGGCGCTGCTCGGCTTTTCCGGCGTACTGCTGATCGCCCGTCCCGACGGGCATCTGCCTCCGTGGCCGGTCATCATGCTGTTGTGCGGCTCCTTGCTGTACGCGCTCTACCAGCTGGCAACCCGCCGCCTGGCGGCAACCGAGCGTCCATTCACCACGCTCTATTACACCGCACTGGTCGGCGCGGTGCTGTCGACAGCGGCACTTCCTGCCGCCAGTCACAGCGCGCTTCCAGGCCCCGCTGACGGCCTGCTGGTACTGTCGCTGGGCGTGAGCGGCATGGCCGGACACTTCCTGCTCATCCGTGCAATGGCTTTCGCACCGGCATCCGTACTCAGCCCGCTCATCTATGTACAACTGGTATGGGCAACATTGATGGGCTGGTGGGTCTTCGGGGATCTGCCAAGCCCGGGCGCAGTCGGTGGTGCCGCGCTGATCGTCGCCTGCGGTCTGGCGAGCGCCATGATGGCCCACCGTCGTTGAATTTCACGCAGACAGTGCAGCAAGCCTTCTGGCGGGCGTAAGGTCCTGTCCGCCGGTTTCACCGGCCCGGCGGGACAGTTCGGCCAGTTGCCCGCCCTGCAACAGCACGTCGATATCGGCGGCGGGCACCGGTCGCGAGAAGTAGTAACCCTGGATCATGTCGCAGCCCAGCGCGCGCAGTGCCACCACCTGTTCCGCAAACTCGACTCCCTCGGCCACAACCTCCATCCGCAGCGAATGGGCGAGCCGTATGACCGCCTCGACGACGTGCCGCGCCTCGGCGACGTGGGCCATGTCGATGACGAAAGTGCGATCGATCTTCAGCTGACGTGCCGGCAATCGGCACAGATAGGCCAGACAGGAATAACCGGTACCGAAGTCGTCAATCGACAGTGTGACGCCCATGGTCCGGAGCTCCTCCAGCACGCGACGCATGCTGCCCGAGTTCTCCATCACCACCGATTCGGTGATCTCCAGCGCCAGCAGCCCGGGGTCGATATCGAACTCGTTGATGCAGGCCCGAACGCGCTCCACGAGATCCGGTTGCCTGAACTGCTGCGGCGAAAGGTTGATGGCGACCGCAATACTGCGCCCGGCATGCTGCCAGCTGCGTATCTGGCCACACGCCTCGCGCAAGGTCCAGAAACCGATCGCATTGATCAGGCCGAAACGCTCGGCGACCGGAATGAACTCGGAGGGTGCGATCATCCCGCGATCCGGATCCTGCCAGCGAATGAGTGCCTCCACGCCACACAGGAGTCCGTCGGACGCACGTACCTTGGGTTGGTAGTGCAGCACGAACTCGTCGTTGTCGAGCGCACGCCGGATCGCGCGCTGCATGCCGAGCACGTCGCCACCGCCACCGTCCATTTCCTCCCGATACAGACGCCACGTATTGCGTCCGGCGTTCTTGGCCGCGTACATCGCGGTATCCGCACACACCAGCACCCGGTTCTCGTCGCCATGTTCCGGGAAGATCGCGATGCCGACCGACGCAGACACCTGTATGTCATGGCTTCCGATGACCATAGGCTGGCTGGCGACATCCACCAGACGCTGCGCCAGTCTTCCCGCCCCGTCGTCGTCGATGGCACCTTCCGACATCATGACGAATTCGTCGCCACCGATGCGTGCCACCGTATCGCCGTCACGCAGCACGGACCGAAGGCGCCGGGCCATGCATTTGAGCACTTCGTCGCCGACGTGATGACCCAGCACATCGTTGACCGGCTTGAATCCGTCGAGATCGACAAACAGCACCGCCAGCCGTCCGCCTTTTCCGCGGGTCCGCTCGACCGCTGCGGCGAGCGCGGCATCGAAGCTCACCCGGTTTGGAAGGTCGGTCAGCGGATCATGCAGCGCGGCGTGCATCAACTCGCTGTTCGCTGCCCGGAGCCGCATCGCCAGCTGCTGCGTGCGATGTTCCATCCGGGCATCGAACAGCGCCGCGACACTGCCGATCCAGGTAAAAGCTATCGCGGCAACGGCGATGGTCAGGCCGAGCCAGGTCGGATCGACGGCGTTCTTCGCAGCGCTGACCGCGGACGGATCGAAGGTTGCGGCCACCACGCACAGATAGTGCACCAGAGACAGTGTCACCCCCATCGCGATCGAACACAGCGCCTTGAACCCATAGAGCGCCTTCCCCGCCAACCGGCGCAAGTGCATGCCGGCGCACAGACTGCCTGCGGCCAGCGCGGAGGCGAGAAGAACGGCTCCCGCCAGAGGCCAGGGTGAATATGTAATGCCCGGTTCGATCCGCAAGGACGAAAGCGCGAGATGGAACACCGCCACGATGCCGGCACCGACGACGACTGCGCCCGACAGTCCAGCCGGACCGAGCGGCGCCGCGTAGCGTGCGCAGACCAGCGCAAACAGGGCTACGACGACAGAAAGCAGCCAGGACTGAACGGTCAGGACCAGATCGAAGCCCGTGCCGACCGGCAGGGTGCAGGCGAGCATGCCGACGAAGTGAACGGACCAGATACCCGTTCCCAGCACCAGAGCGCCCGAGAACAGCCAGATGCGCGCAGCGCGCGCATCTGTCCTGTGTATGCGTTGGGCAAGATCGAGCGCCGACCACGATGCCATGACGGCGACCATCAAGGACAGCACGACCAGGAGCAGCTGGTGATCCCCGCTCACGATTCCGGCCGTCCGCATAGACCTGTCGACAACGGTCCGCTCGCTGCACGCGCCGGCACACTGACCATCATTTCCTTCTCCCCCTGGGCCATGCTTCTGGAGCCGTTACGTTCTGGCTCTTGTAGGTAACGATGACCTCGGCAGACGAACTTGCCTCGCGGCAAAGGCCATGCATATCGTGAGCGTCGCCCCGTCGCCCGGCTTTCAGGTCGAACCGTCCCTCCGACGGTCGCAAAGCCGATCGGCTGGCCGATCGGCCGGGGTCTTCCGCTTGCATGTATGCCTACGACCCGGCACGCGACGACTTGATGAGCGCTTGGCGGGGAACGGACACGATTCGTGACGAACTTCGGCTTCCGCTGTCGATCTGTCCCTGCGCCCCGCCGCGCGGCGCGGTCGCAGTCCGCGCCAGTGCTAGAATGCGCCGCGACACAAGACGGAACGGACACAAGCACTTGCCCATGCGCGAAAACGACCAGCTGTCGATAGAAATCCAGCGCAACGTCGCCCAGGCTCTGGCAGAGGATGTCGGTACCGGCGACCTGACCGCCCGGCTCATTCCCGCCGGTCGTGCAGCCACCGGCATCGTGACTGCACGGGAGGAGGCCGTGCTGTGCGGTCGCGACTGGTTCGAGGCCTGTCTGCGCGCACTGGACCCGAAGGCCAGCGTGGCCTGGCATGTCGCAGAGGGCGACTGGGTACAACCGGATCAAAGACTGTGCGAGATCCTGGCCGAGACACGTGCCCTGCTCACTGCCGAGCGCGCCGCGCTGAATTTCGTCCAGTTGCTTTCAGCCACGGCAACCATCACGCGCGGCTTCGTCGACGCCATTGCCGGTACGTCAGCGCGTATCGTCGACACGCGCAAGACCTTGCCCGGCTTGAGACTTGCACAGAAGTATGCCGTCACCGTCGGAGGTGGCCTGAATCACCGCATGGGACTGTACGACGGTATCCTGATCAAGGAAAACCACATCATGGCCGCTGGAGGCATTCGTCCGGTACTGGCTCGCGCGCGCGGCATCGCCCCGTCGAATGCCTTCATCCAGATCGAAGTCGAAACCCTGCTCCAACTGCGTGAAGCCCTTGATGCGGGAGCCACCATGGTACTGCTTGACAATATGAGCATCGAACAGATGCGCGAGGCGGTCTCGATCAACGGAGGACGCGCGGAACTCGAAGCATCCGGTGGAGTGAACCTGGACCGCGTGCGTGCAATCGCCGACACCGGTGTCGATCGGATCTCGATCGGCGTTCTGACCAAGAACGTTCGCGCAATCGATCTTTCACTTCGCCACGTCGAACGCTGAGCGTCAGACGTCTGCCCCTGTCCGCGGAGACCCAAACCCGATGTGGTTCATCCTGTATTACGTGGTCGCCATCACGGTGCTCGTCCTGCACTTCACCGGCTTCCTCGCACGCAACAATCTCGAATGGCTGGTATTCGTGCTCGCCGTCACCGTATTCCCGGCAGTCCTCTATCTCTAAGCCCGCGCAAGGCGTTTTGCGCACTGCGCAGCGCCCTCGCCGCCACGCCGTCGGTCTCTTTGCCCTGATCGAGGGTGCGACCGGGCTGCTTTGCCGAGACCTCCCCCTCCTGACGAGGCTGTGTCGCCGCGCGGCACAGTGCCGACCTTTGCCGCGAAGCGGGAAGGACAGGAATCCCGGCTTCGTCGGCGCTCAGCGCAGATAGGTTCGGCTGATCTCGCGGAATTCCTCCGAACCGGCCGCCCCCAGCCATTCGAACGCCACCATCTCGCGCGAAACGATGATCACACCGTGCTGGCGCAAGCGCTCAAGGGCCAGACCGCGGTTCGACGGATCGCGCGAGGCGACACAGTCGGCAACGACGAATACCTGGCGACCGGAAGACTGAATGTCCATGGCAGTCTGCAGTACGCAGATATGCGACTCGATTCCGCAGATGATCACCTGTTCGCGATCCGCATCGAGCAATGGCTTCAGGCAACCGTCGGCCACGCAGGAAAAGTGCATCTTGGATACGATGGAGGCGGCCGGAATCAGCTCGCGCAAGGTCTCGACAGTCGGCCCCAACCCCTTCGGATACTGTTCGCTCACCAGAACCGGCACGGACAGACGCTGCGCAATCTTCACCATCCACACCACGTTGTCCAGCAAGCGCTCGGAGTCGTCCATTGCAGGCAACAACCGCTCCTGCATGTCGATCAGCAAAAGCGACGAACGATGGCGGTCAATCAGCATGAGGGCACCCCACAAGAACACGGCAGCGGCGCAGGGTATCAGGCTCGCCGCGCGCTGAGAACCCGTCCGCAGTCACGGCCTCAGACGGTTGCCGCATCGCGTGGCTGAGCGAGCGCCTGATTGACCGCGCGCTCGAACATCGGTGCCGCGTCGACCCTGCGTGCGTCGCCGCGAGCCAGTTGCAGCGCGAGCGCGTCAGGCGCGATGGACGTTGCCCGCGGCGAGCCCGGGTTGGTGAACAGGTAGATGCCGCGTTGAGGACTGACCCAGTTCAGGCGCATGCGCGCAAAACTGCCGTCGGGCTGCCTGAACTCCACCCAGTCTCCGCGCTTGAGCTCCGCGACGCGCCCCTCGTCGGCAATGGCAAGATGGGCCGGGACGTTGAGGGAAACGTCCTCGTATTCGAGGCCATCGTGTTCCAGGTGCTCGGTCACCACTTCAGGCGCCGGCACCGCATCGTTTGCCGAGCCTTCGCCTGGCACCCATTGCCTGACGGGCGGCGGTGCCGCGGGCGTCGCACCGGGCTTGATCCATTGAGCATGCAGATCGAACAATCCGTTGAGCAGGGCAAGCTTGTCCGCTGGATGTGTCTCCGCCGTATCGAAACCCTGATTCAACCGTCGCAACAGTCCGGGGAGCGACTGCACGAGCCTGCGACGCTCGTCCGGATCGGCTTTCGGCTGCACGCTCCAGATCAACTCGTCTGCCGTGACCAGTGCCTGTCGATAGTCGACGCCCGCTTCGGCGCCGCGCTCGGCGCAGGTGCGCAGCAAGCGGCGCCAGACGCCGTCGAGCAGCCTCTGTACGACCGCCGGCAGCGGCGTACGCAGCCGCTCATCCACCGCGTCGTCGGCCGCACGGCGGGCGTCTTCGCGGCGCAATCTCTCCTGCTCGCGCTCTTCCGCAAGGCGCGTCGCCGCCTCGGCTCGCCGCGCTTCGCCGGATTCGAGCGCCTCGATGAAACTTTCGAGATCGAGGTTGCAAGCCTCGAACAGACTCATGTCGCGTTCGAAGTCGCGCAGGATGCGGTCCACGATCTCCGCAAGTTTCACGTAGAGGGGATCGTCGTGACCAACGTTGCGACCCCAGCGCAGCATGGCTTGCGACATGAGGTCCAGCAGGCGACGTGCCGGATGCGCCTTGCTGGAGAAGAAACTGCGATCCAGCATGGCCACCTTGACCAGCGGAATTTGCAGGCGACCGACCAGAGCCTTGATCGGATCGGCAATGTTGTCATCGTCGAAGATGAGATCGAACAGCATTGCAACGATATCGACCGTGATCGCATCGAACTGTCCGAGATGCCGTCCGAGATCCGAAGTCCGGAAATCGCGCAACAGATTGACCGGCATGCCGATACTTGCTGCCATCGCCGCGGGATCGACTTCGGCCTGCAGCGCACTCAAGGCGTCGAACACCAGAGTCGAGGCGGGTGCATGCCCGGCGGCCGGGCCGGTGCCGCTTGCGGCGGGCATCGGAATGCCCTGAGCAGCCATCTGCCCCTGCACCAGTTGCGCCAGCATCGCGTACAGATCGCCATCGCCGTCGAAGCCGCTGGCCGTCGCGAAACCCTGTTCGCCGAAGCCGTGGTGCGTCAGGCTCGTGGCAAAGCCCTGGACCGAAGAGGCAGAGCCGAAATCCGCGTGAGCCCCCCCGGTCGCAGCGTCGCTGGACACAGCGGCTCCCGTCGAGTGGTGGCGGACACCGGCAACCGGCGCACGGCGAAAGCCGCGGCGCAGTCCGGGCAGCACGTTCTGCCGCACGAGCCGGGTATTCAGTTCCTGATACAGGCGCGACAACTCGGTCGATATCTGCTGTTCCAGCGATTGGAGGAGCACGAGTCTCATCTGCACGCCAGGGTCCACCTCCTCCGACGCGGCCCGCAGCGCGTTGGCAATCGCCTCCGTGCCTATGGGGTTATCGGCGTCAGTCGGCTCCTGCTTGCCGAGCAGGCTTCCCAGACGCTGTTCGACCGCGTACAGGTCCTCGTCACAGTGTTCCTTGAGCTTTCGCGTGATTTCGCTGACGGCCAGATCCTGGGTCAGCACGTCTTCCTCGACCAGACTCAGTTCTTCCAGGGATGTCGGGGCCGCCGCGGCCGACGACTTCAGCGGTTCGCCACGCACACGGGCATCGAAGTAACGGGCAAGATTGTCGATGAAGGCCTGTTCGATGCCCGCCCAGTTCTCGCGGGCCTTGCCGCAGGCAAACATGTACAGATTGCGCTGATCGCGATCGAGCTCGGCTTCGGCACGGGAAACCAGGTCTTCCTCGATCTTCGTCAGCATGCCGTGCAGCGATTCGCGCAGCCGACGCAGCGTGAAATCGCGGCAATCGCTGATCAGGCGTCCTCGTTCGGGCGACAGATTGGCAGGAATCGGTGAAGCGGCGCTCATCATTTACCCTTGCGGTCGCTCTGCACGACCTGAAAAGGCCAAGACCCGGGCAAGGTCAGATCGGCGCGCGACCCGCAGGAAGGTTTAGCGGCAGCCCCGCTGTCATGGGGTGTCGTCACCCTGTAGACCGGAAACTTTGCGTCACCGCCTTTCGACGGCTTTGCCCTGGTTCAGCTGTTATCGGAGTTCACAGTGTGTAACGGTCGCTCACCGGGTAACTTGAGCCCGGCGCAGCGCCGGCCGTCGAATCACTCAGACCTGGAGCGTCGCGATGATGGCGTCTATCTCTTCCTGAGACTCGGCCAGGACAGCATCCAGTGTCTCGTTGTCAATGTCCGCCGTTACGGTCGCCGCGATGACGGCTTCGTTGTCGGCCATGGCCGTACTGAACGGATTGGGGAATGCGGCCATGCTTTCGGCCAGGAACAGCACGTCAGCCAGAGTGCGCGGCGGCACGACCGGACCGGCGATTTCCGGATCGTCGACCGCATCGACGATCTGGACCGGCACCTTGAGCGACTCAAGGACCGCCCGGCCGACGCTACGACTGAAGCTGAACATGAGGCCGCCAAGATCCTGTTCGCGTTGCAGCAGTGCCGGGAAGGCCGAGGCGCGAGCCAACAGATAGAACTGGCCGATTTCGTGTACGACGCCGGCAAACATGGCGGCATCGGCATTCAGGCGTGACAGCCTGCGCGCGATCACGAAACTGAGCGCGGAAACGTGAATGGTGTGTTGCCAGAGGTCGTGCGTGAGCACGCGCAAGCGTTCGTCGGCGCGCGCATCGACCATCTGGCGGACGATGAGCGACATGGTGAGCATGCGGATCGGCTCGGTACCGACCCGGTTCACCGCCGTACGGACATCGGCGATCGGTTTGCCACTGCGGTTGTAAGCGACGGAATTCGCCAGACGAAGCGACTTCGCGCTCAGCACCGGCTCGGCGCCAACCAGACGGGCTACTTCGTTGACGTTGATGTCGGGATTTTCGAGCGCCTGACGGATGCGCAGCGAGACATCGATACTGGTGGGAAAGACGATGTCCCCCGATTCCAGTTCCGCCGACAGCCTTTGCAGTGCCTCAAGCGACGCGTTCGCCGGCTCACCCATGAGTTGCCCCCCGTGCATGCACACTTCGATGCTCCGGTTTACGGCAGTCCGGCGGCGTTCTTGAGTGAGCGGGCGTCCTCGGCGCTCAGCCGGCCTTGCGCACGATGTAGTCCTTCATGGCTGCCACATCCGCATCCATCACCTCGAAGCGCTGGGGCAGCGATTCGATATCTTCCATGCCTGCCGGACGCACCGGTTCGCGACCCAGCGCCTCGACGACGGTCTCCGAAAACTTCGCCGGCAGTGCGGTCTCCAGAACGATCATCGGTATGCCTTCCTCGCGCCGCTCCAGAGCGACCTTGAGACCGTCCGCGGTATGCGTGTCGATGGCACGCCCCCATCGTTCGCTGGCCAGACGCATGGTGCCGACGCGGTGGGCGTGGTTGCTGGCGCCGGACTGGAAACCGAACGCCGATGCCACCTGCCCGAACAGCGGCGACTGCGACAGATCGAACGAGCGCCCGCGGTCAACTTCGCTCCACATCGCCCTCACCTGATCCGCATCGCGACCGGTCAGGTCGAAAACGAAGCGTTCGAAGTTGCTGGCCTTCGAGATGTCCATCGACGGACTGGTCGTATGCAGCGTCTCGGCCGTTGCGCGCGGACGATAGACACCGGTGCGGAAGAACTCGTCGAGCACGTCGTTCTCGTTGGTGGCGACCACCAGATGGCGAACGGGCAGTCCCATCATGCGCGCGATGTGGCCCGCGCAGACGTTGCCGAAATTGCCGGAAGGCACCGTGAAACTCACTTTTTCGTCGTTATGGGTCGTCGCGGCAAAATAGCCCTTGAAGTAGTACACGACCTGAGCGGATACACGTGCCCAGTTGATCGAATTGACGGTACCGATACAGTACTTCGACTTGAATTCGAGATCGTTCGACACTGCCTTCACCATGTCCTGGCAATCGTCGAAGACACCGCGCACCGCGATATTGAAAATGTTCGGGTCCTGCAGGCTGAACATCTGAGCGCTCTGGAACCGGCTCATCTTGCCGTGCGGACTCAGCATGAACACGCGGATGCCGCGCTTGCCGCGCATCGCGTACTCGGCGCTGGAGCCGGTGTCGCCCGAAGTGGCACCGAATATGTTCAGTTCTGCGCCGGTCTTCGCCAGCGCATACTCGAAGAGGTTGCCCAGCAACTGCATCGCCATGTCCTTGAAGGCCAGGGTCGGACCGTTGGACAGCTCAAGCAGATGCAGCCCGGGCTCCAGCGTGTACAGCGGCGTGATTTCGCGCGCGTCCGAGCCGGAAACCGCATTGCAGTAGACTTCGGGCGTGTAGGTGCGGTCGATCAGCGCCTTCAGATCGTCGGCGGGAATGTCGTCGGCAAAGCGCGAAAGAATGGCGAACGCGAGCTGCCGGTAGTCCATGTCGCGCATCGCGTCGAGGTCGGCACGTGAAAAGGTCGGGTACTGCACCGGCATCGCCAGGCCGCCGTCTTCCATCAAACCGCCCAGCAGGATTTCAGTGAAACGCTTTTGCGGCGCACGACCGCGGGTAGACAGGTAATACATCGCGTCAGCCCTGCAGCTCTTCCAGGCGCAGGCGCGTCACCGCACCCACCGTGCTGTCCAGCGCCTCTATACGGACGATGGCCGCGTCGACCTGCTTTTCACGCGTGACGTGGGTCAGCATGATGATGTTGGCCTGCTGTTCGCCTTCGGACGGCTCCTTCTGAAGCATGGCGTCGATGCTGATGCCCTGGTCGGCGAGGATGCGCGTGATGTCGGCCAGCACGCCGGGTTTGTCCTGCACGCGCAGACGCAGGTAGTAGGCGCTCTCGACCTCGCTGATGGGCAGAACGGGTGTGTCCGACAGCTGGTCGGCGCGGAAGGCGAGGTGCGGTACACGGTGTTCAGGATCGGCGGTATGCAGACGGGTCACGTCGACCAGATCGGCAATGACCGCGCTGGCGGTCGGCTCGGCGCCCGCGCCGCGGCCGTAGTACAGCGTTGCACCCACCGCATCGCCTTTCACCAGCACGGCGTTCATCACGCCCTCGACGTTGGCGATCAGGCGCTTTGCCGGAATCAGCGTCGGATGCACGCGCAGCTCGAAGCCGTCGGCCTTGCGCTTGGTAATGCCCAGCAGCTTGATACGGTAGCCCAGTTCCTCGGCGTAGCGGATGTCCTCGGCGGTCAGCCTGGTAATGCCCTCGATGTGGGCGCGTTCGAACTGCACCGGGATGCCGAAAGCGATGGCCGACAGCAAAGTGATCTTGTGCGCGGCATCGACACCTTCGATGTCAAAGGTCGGATCGGCCTCGGCATAGCCCAGGCGCTGCGCGTCGGCCAGAGCGTCGGCGAAGGTGAGCCCCTTGTCGCGCATTTCCGACAGGATGTAATTGGTGGTGCCGTTGATGATGCCGGCGATCCAGTCGATGCGATTGGCGGTCAGCCCCTCGCGCACGGCCTTGATGATGGGGATGCCGCCAGCGACCGCTGCCTCGAAGGCCACCATGACGCCTTTGGCCTGCGCCGCCGCAAAGATCTCCTGTCCATGCACCGCGAGCAGCGCTTTGTTGGCGGTGACCACATGCTTGCCGTTGGCGATCGCCTCCAGCACCAGTTGCCTGGCCACGGTGTAACCGCCTATCAACTCGACCACGATGTCGATGCTGGGGTCACGCACCACCTCGAAGGCGTCACCCGTCACCTTGACCGCACCACCGGTCAGGCTCTGAGCACGCGCCGTGTCGCGGTCGGCCACGACCGTGATCTGGATCGGGCGGCCGGCGCGGCGCGTGATTTCCTCCTGGTTGCGCGTGAGCACCGTCCAGGTGCCACCGCCGACAGTGCCGATGCCAAGCAGGCCTACGTTGATGGGTTTCATGCTGTCCCTCGTCTTGTTGTGGGTGCCGCGAACCGGTCAGACCAGGTCACGCGAAAAATGAAAACAGGCGATGTGCATGCCTTCTCGATGATAGAAACGGTGCGCATCGATGCGCTGCGTTCCGGAATCCAGACGCAGCCGGCTCGCACCGCGCGCTTT
The DNA here is from genome assembly GCA_964555165.1 of uncultured Methyloversatilis sp. Classification (GTDB taxonomy): domain Bacteria; phylum Pseudomonadota; class Gammaproteobacteria; order Burkholderiales; family Rhodocyclaceae; genus Methyloversatilis. The sequence continues at coordinate 48,868 of CAZKRN010000019.1, forward strand.
CGCCTCCGCGACCAGCCAGTCGAGCAGGCCTTTGCCGACACCGCGCGAACGCACAGCCGGATCGGTCACCAGGTCGTCCACATAGAAGTGGACACCGCTCGCCGTATTCCGGTAGCACCGGAATACGGCGACGCCCAGTACCTCATTGCTCCGGACTGCGAGCGCAATCTCGCCACCATCGGCCACGATGCCGGCCATCGCAGCGGCATAGTCTGCTGGCAGGTCGGGTCGCAGCGCACGGTGCACGACTTCCGCCCTGGCCAGCCAGTCCGGTTCCTGCACCGTACGGCCGGATGCCACGCGGACCACCCGCAGATCAGGTGCCATGACGCTTGCGATAGCCGTCGAGGAAGCGTGCGATGCGGCCTATGGCTTCGCGCAGGTCATCCTCGTGCGGCAGGAAGACGACACGGAAGTGGTCCGGACGCGGCCAGTTGAAACCCGTGCCCTGCACCAGAAGCACGCGCTGCTCCTCCAGCAGTTCGAAGATGAAGCGCTGGTCGTCCTCGATGGGATAGAGCTTCGGATCAAGCCTCGGAAACAGGTAGAGCGAGGCACGCGGCTTGACGCAGCTCACGCCCGGAATGGAGGTCAGCAACTCCCAGGCAAGATCGCGCTGGCGCGCAAGACGGCCGCCAGGCCTGACAAGATCGTTGATGCTCTGGTAGCCGCCGAGGGCGGTCTGGATGGCGAACTGGCCCGGTACGTTGGAACACAGACGCATGGACGCCAGCATGTTCAGGCCGTCGATGTAGTCGCGCGCATGGCGCTTGTCGCCGGACACCACCATCCAGCCGGCGCGATAGCCGCACGCACGGTAGTTCTTCGACAGACCGTTGAAGGTGACGAAAAGCAGATCATCGGCCAGTGACGCGATCGACGTGTGGGTCGCGCCGTCGTATAGCGTCTTGTCGTAGATTTCGTCGGCGAAAACGATGAGATTGTGCTCGCGCGCGAGTTGCACGAGATCGCGCAGCAGATCGTCGGAATACAGCGCGCCGGTCGGATTGTTGGGATTGATCACGACGATCGCGCGCGTGGCCGGGGTGACCCTGGACCGGATATCGGCCAGATCGGGCATCCAGTCGGCAGACTCGTCGCAGATGTAGTGACGTGCGGTGCCGCCGGCCAGCGTGACCGCTGCCGTCCACAGCGGGTAATCCGGCGCCGGCACCAGTACCTCGTCGCCCGGATTGAGCAGTCCCTGCATGGCCATCACGATGAGTTCGGAAGCACCGTTGCCGATGAAGATGTCGTCAACGCCAACGCCGGGAATCCTCTTTTCCTGGCAGTACTGCATGATGGCCTTGCGCGGCGCGAAGAGGCCGCGCGAATCGGTATAGCCGGCTGCATCGGGCAGATTCCGGATCACGTCCTGCACGATCTCCTCGGGCGCGTCGAAGCCGAACGGCGCGAGGTTACCGATATTGAGCTTGATGATGCGCTGACCGTCCTCTTCCATCTGGCGCGCGCGGGCAAGCACCGGACCCCGGATGTCGTAGCAGACGTTGGCGAGCTTGGAAGACTTGGTGACCGGCGGATGCACGATGGCGGACTCGGAAGACACTTTGGGCGTAGTACGGGGCATGGTGGACCTCTGCGACGGCAACAAGGCCGCCGCTGCGGGCAGCGTTGCCCGCAGGCGAAAAAGGTATGATTGTAAGCGACCGCCGGAAGCACGGCAAAACCGATACGGCGGCTGTACCGACACCCTGAGAACATTCCGGTCCGAACTGCGTCCTGATCTTCGTGAAGCTGCACCAGAATCCCCGCCCTGCCCTGATGCTCGTCACCGGTTTCGGTGATGGCTATCTGCAAATCGGCGACCGCCGCCTGACCCGCTCGGTGCTGATCGGCCCGGACCTGCTGCGCGAGGATTGGGGTCGCGGCAGCTTGGATGAGCTCGACAGTGACCACTACGCGGAACTGGCCGCCCTGCCGGTACAGATACTGCTGCTCGGCACCGGGCCGACACAGCGTTTCCCGGAAGCGTCCCGGCTGCGCCCCCTTATCCAGGCAGGCATCGGCGTCGAAGTGATGGATACGCTGGCCGCGGCTCGTACCTACAACATCCTGATCGCCGAAGGCCGTTCGGTCGCGGCAGCGCTGTTGCAGCCGGAACGCGACGGAAGCCGGACCGACCGATGAGTTCAACCCGCCTGAGGCTGCGCGCCCATGACCGATAACCGTATCGAAGATTTCTCCCTGCCCTCGACTTCGGGCAGCGATTTTTCACTGGCCACCAGCGGACGCCCGCTGGTGATCTATTTCTATCCGAAGGACAGTACCCCTGGTTGCACAACGGAAAGCGCCGCCTTCCGTGATCTGTACCCGCAGTTTGTCGCGCTCGGTGCAAACGTGGTCGGTATTTCCCGTGACAGCATCAAGTCGCACCAGAACTTCAAGTCCAGGCTGGAACTGCCTTTCGAACTGCTGTCCGATCCGGAGGAAAAGGCCTGCACGCTGTTCGACGTCATGAAGATGAAGAACATGTACGGAAAGCAGGTGCGCGGTGTCGAGCGCAGCACTTTTGTCATCGGTCCGGACAACCTTATCCTGCGTGAGTGGCGCGGCGTGAAGGTGGCCGGTCACGCTGAAGAAGTGCTCGCCTTCGTCCGTTCGCGCTGAGATCCATTTCCCGATACCCCGACCCACGACCCCACGCCAGACAGGACCCCATGGCCACCCGACGCCCCGCAGTCTCCCCTGCCCGCCGTTCCCGCAAGTCGCCGCCGGCCACCAAGCTTTTCGTGCTCGACACGAACGTGCTGATGCACGATCCGACCTCGCTGTTCCGCTTCGAGGAGCACGACATCTTCGTGCCCATCATGACGCTCGAAGAACTGGACAACAACAAGAAGGGCATGACCGAAGTGGCTCGCAACGCGCGTCAGGTGAGCCGGCTGCTCGACGAAATCGTCAGCGGCGCCGAAGACAAGATTGCTGACGGCATCCCTCTGGCAGCGGCATCCAGCGACCTTGCCAGCGGCCACATGCTGCTGCAGACCGAGGCAATAAACGGCGCGCTGCCCACCGCACTGCCGACCGCCAAGGCTGACAACCAGATCATCGCGGTCGTCATGCACCTGTCGCAGCGTCATCCGGGCCGTCAGGTCATCCTGGTGTCCAAGGACATCAATATGCGCATCAAGGCCCGTGCTCTGGGTCTTCATGCGCAGGATTACTTCAACGACAAGGTGCTGGAAGACACCGACATGCTCTACACCGGCACGCGCGAACTGCCGGAGAAGTTCTGGGACGAGCACGGCGGCAATCTGGAGTCGTGGAAGGAAAACGGCCGGACAATGTACCGGGTCAAGGGCCCGCTGTGCCCGGATCTACTGATCAACGAGTTCGTCTTCAAGGAAGCGGGCCCCAAGCAGGACAAGCCCTTTCACGCACTGGTACGAGAGCGCGCCGGCAAGACCGCAGTGCTGGAAACGCTGGTCGACTACAGTCACCACAAGAACTCTGTCTGGGGCATCCTGGCGCGAAACCGCGAGCAGAATTTCGCGCTGAACCTGTTGATGAATCCGGAGGTTGACTTCATCACCCTGCTCGGGCAGGCCGGTACAGGCAAGACCTTGCTGACTCTGGCTGCAGGCCTTACGCAGGTCCTCGAAACCAAGCTCTACAGTGAAATCATCATGACGCGGGTGACCGTGCCGGTCGGTGAAGACATCGGTTTCCTGCCGGGCACGGAAGAAGAAAAGATGACGCCGTGGATGGGCGCACTGGAAGACAACCTCGACGTACTGAACAAGACGGACGATCCCAACGGTTCCGGCGAATGGGGTCGCGCAGCGACCATGGACCTCATCCGCAGCCGGATCAAGGTGAAGTCGCTGAACTTCATGCGCGGTCGAACCTTCCTGAACAAGTTCCTCATCATCGACGAGGCGCAGAACCTGACGCCGAAACAGATGAAAACGCTGATCACGCGCGCCGGTCCCGGCACCAAGGTGGTGTGCCTGGGAAATATCGCGCAGATCGACACGCCTTACCTGACCGAGGGCAGTTCCGGCCTGACCTATGTGGTCGATCGCTTCAAGGGGTGGCCGCACAGCGGTCATGTCACCCTTCAGCGCGGCGAACGTTCGCGCCTGGCCGATCACGCTGCCGAAGTGCTCTGACCGACGGAAAGGCGCTGCCATGACCTTCATCGATCCGATGCTGCTGGACCAGCAACTGTGTTTCGCACTGTATGCCGCATCGCATGCGATCACCCGCTGTTACGCGCATGGACTCAAGTCCATCGGACTGACCTACCCGCAGTACCTGGTCATGTTGGTGCTGTGGCAGGAGGACAATCTATCCCTGAAGGCGCTGGCAGAGCGACTTGACCTGGATTCACCCACCCTGACGCCCTTGCTCAAGCGGCTCGAAGCCGGTGGCTATCTGACACGAGCGCGTAACAGGCACGACGAGCGGGCGCTCGAAATCCGGCTTACGGATGCCGGGCGTGCGCTGCGCGAACGGGCCGAGGAAGTGCATGTCGATGTCGCGCGCCAGTCCGGGCTACCCGCGGATGCCGCGGAGCGCATGCGTGCCGAGTTGCTCAAGTTGAGTTCGCGACTCAAGGGTCAGGGACCGGTGCCGAACGCGGGCTGACGCGCGAGCCGCGCACATCGCGGGCAGTGCTCGCTCGCGCGGAGATGCCGGACGGTTTGCCCTCCCCTTCCGCTACCGACGACCGGCAGCATCCGAAGCCTCATTCCGGTCCGCCGAGATGGACGCCCGTGTTCGTGCCGAGAAAGATTCACCGCCGGCCCGACGGCCATGTGCGCAAGCGCCCCGCCGGCGCAGGCTGGCCAGTGCAAAGTTTGTGCTGCGCCGGTCAGGGCAAATCGCCGTCGCCCACAGCACGCATACGCGGGCTCGCAAAGCCGCGCGGCGCCCGCCCGGCGTCTGCATGCGACCCTCACAACTGGACGCGTCAAGCGCGCAAATGACGGAACAGGGACTGAAAGACGTTGCGCGCGCGTCCCGATCGCGGCACCAGCGACGACGATACCCGCTCACCCCGGAAGGCACGGGCATTTCGACCCGACCGTCGGACTGATCGTGCCCCTGATCGGATACCCGGGCCTTCACGATTGGCACCGTCCGCACGACAATCTCGCCGGACTATCCATGCCCGGACAACGTTTTCGCGCTCGCCCGATTGCGCGAAATACGCCTCGCCACAGGGAGAACAGACAGGGCGCCCCCTCTCTTGGGATCCCTCTGCAGTCATCCGGCTGCGCGCCAGCCTGCCGTGCCCGACATGGTGGCCGTCCGGGTTTTCGGGTTCGAAAGGATCAATAGGAACCCGGTCGTGCGGCGTTGACGAACTTGGTGTGCTCGCCCTGGAAACCGAGCACGACCGTACCGGTCGGGCCGTTACGGTGCTTGCCGATGATGATCTCGGCCAGGCCCTTGTCCTGCGTATCCGGGTTGTACACCTCGTCGCGGTAAATGAACATGATGATGTCGGCATCCTGTTCGATGGCCCCGGATTCGCGCAGATCGCTCATCACCGGCCGCTTGTTCGGTCGTTGCTCCAGCGCGCGATTGAGCTGTGACAGCGCGATGATGGGCACGTGCAGTTCCTTGGCCAGCGACTTGATCGCGCGCGAGATCTCCGAAATCTCGGCAGTACGGTTTTCGCCATCCCGCGTACCGGACATCAGTTGCAGATAGTCGATCACGATCAGACCGAGCTTGCCGCACTGGCGATACAGACGGCGCGCGCGCGCGCGCAGATCGGTCGGATTGATGCCTCCCGTTTCATCGATGTGTATCGGTGCATCGTGCAGTTTGCCCAGCGCCATGGTGAGCCGCCCCCAGTCGTCATCGGTCAGGCGACCGGTGCGTAGCCGGCTCTGGTCAATCTTGGCCACCGAGGACACGAAGCGCATGGCCAGTTGGGTACCGGGCATTTCTAGCGAGAAGATGGCGACCGGCAGGCCGAGTTCGACCGCAACGTGTTCGCAGATGTTGAGCGCGAAGGTGGTCTTGCCCATGGCCGGACGGCCGGCGACGATGATCATGTCTCCCGGTTGCAGACCGGCCGTCTTGTCGTCGAGATCGACGTAGCCGGTCGGCACACCGGTCACTTCCGACGGATCGTCCCGGTCGTAAAGCTCCTGGATGCGATTGACCACCTGCACCAGTATGGGCTGGATGGCGACGAAGCCGGTACTGGCCGAAGCGCCCGCTTCAGCGATCTCGAATATCTTCGATTCCGCCTCGTCGAGCAGTGTCTTGGCATCGCGCCCACGCGGAGAGAGCGCATTGGCGGCAATTTCGTCACCAACACTGACCAGTTTGCGCAGGATGGCGCGCTCGCGGACGATCTCCGCATATCGGCGGATGTTGGCGGCCGACGGCGTGTTGTTGGCGATCTCGCCCAGATAGGCCAGCCCGCCGGTCTGCTGCGCCTCATCGCCCTTCTCTATAGATTCGTAGACGGTAACAACGTCAGCCGGCTTGCCCTGCTCGATCAGTTTGGCGATGTGGCGGAAGATGCGGCGGTGGTCATCGCGGTAGAAGTCGGATTCATTGACCTGATCGCCAACGCGATCCCAGGTACTGTTGTCCAACAACAGTCCACCGATCAGCGACTGCTCGGCCTCGATCGAATGCGGCGGCAGCTTCAGTGCTGCCACCTGCCTGTCCTGCGCGGCCTGGGCTGCCTGGGCGTCCGGGCCGGGTGCGTTGCGCACAGTGCTCATGATGTCTTTTTCATTCTGGAGAACTTGCCGGGGCAATCCTGCAATCTAGCTGCGCAAGGGCCGCGCGACAACTGCACAAGCTGTGGAAAAGCTGTGGATGAGAGGCCAATCCGGATGGGCGTCAACGAAAAAGGCCACCCGCAGGTGGCCTTTCCGACGCAGCCCGAAGGCCGGCGATCAATGCTCGCCGAGCACCGACACCGTCACGGTGGCGATCACGTCCGAGTGCAGCGCGATCTCGAACTGGGCGTCGCCAACGGCCTTCAGCGGGCCGTCCGGCATGCGCACCATCGACTTGTCGACCGCGAAGTTCTGGGCAGCCAGCGCTTCAGCGATGTCGGCCGTCGACACCGAACCGAACAGGCGGCCATCGACACCGGCCTTGCGGGTGATCTGCACCATGAAGCCTTCCAGCTTCTCGGCGACATCCTTGGCAGCGGCCAGACGTTCGGCAGCGGCCTTTTCCAGTTCGGCACGGCGGGCTTCGAAAGCCGCCAGGTTCTCCGGGGTCACGCGCTTCGCGCGGCCGGTCGGGATCAGGAAATTGCGGGCGTAACCGTCACGCACCTTCACCACATCGCCCAGGTCGCCCAGCTTGGCGACCTTGTCCATCAGGATTACTTGCATGGTCGTCTCCCTCGATTACTGGTGCAGGTCGGTGTAAGGCATCAACGCCAGGAAGCGAGCACGCTTGATGGCGGTCGACAGCTGACGCTGGTAGCCGGCGCGGGTGCCGGTCAGGCGTGCCGGCATGATCTTGCCGTTTTCGGAAATGAAGTCCTTCAGGATTTCAACGTCCTTGTAGTCGATCTCTTCGATCTTCTCTGCGCTGAAGCGGCAGAACTTGCGGCGCTTGAACATGCTGCGCGAGCCGCGATCATCCTTTTTCTTGCCGTTCTTCGGTCTGAAAGCCATGGTGGTTTCCTTCCACTGTTGCAACGCCGGGCTCAGTTGCCCGAGGTCACGAATTCGATACGGGTTATGTGCATGACGCCCTGCCTGCTTTTCGCACTGCGGGCCGCCATGAATCCTTCTGCGATCAACGACGTTCCGAGCGGGGCCTGTGCGAGCAGCCTTGCCAGGTCTCCCAGCAGCACGAAATCGGTTTCGAACCGTACTTCGCGCGGCGCGCCGTTTTCGATCTGCTGCGAGCAGTGCTCAAGGCATCCACGCAGGATCGGCACGCCGGCCGGGGTCTGTCTCAGTGCGTCGCGTTCGATCAGCGTGGCGGACAAGGTGAAGCTGTTTGCCGCCGGGCCGACCGCGCCCTGCCCTTCGGTCAAGCCGCCGGCTGTTCCGCAGCCGGGGCGGCGGCTTCAGCAGCCGGTGCCAGCAGCGAACGCGACTTCTCTTCCTTCATCATCGGCGACGGCGCAATGACAGCCTTGCGCATCTTGATGGTGAGGTGACGGAGAACGGCGTCGTTGAACTTGAAGGCGTGCTCGAGTTCAGCCAGCGTTTCGCCGTCGCACTCGATGTTCATCAGCACGTAGTGAGCCTTGTGCACCTTCTGGATCGGGTAGGCTAGCTGACGGCGACCCCAGTCTTCCAGACGGTGGATGCTGCCGTTGCGGCCAGTGACCAGCGTACGGTAGCGCTCGACCATGGCGGGCACTTGCTCGCTCTGGTCCGGATGGACGATGAAAACCACTTCGTAATGTCGCATGTAATCTCCTTGCGGTTCAGTGCCGGGCAAACACGAGCCTGTCCGGCGGTTACACCTCCCGGCATGCGAATCCGGTGAGGCAAGGTAAGCCCGCGAGTATAGCGCGCGGAGCGTGATTCGTACAAGCCGCGTTCAGCCTGCCCGCGCAGTGCGCTGGCGCCGCGCCTCGAACAGGCACACACCGCTGGCGACCGAAACATTCAGGCTTTCGACCGTCCCGTGCATCGGAATCGACGCCAGCACATCGACGGTTTCGCGGGTGAGCCGGCGCATGCCGTCACCCTCGGCACCGAGCACCCACGCGACCGCACCCGACTGGTCGACCGCGTACATCGACTGGTCGGCCTCGCCGGCCGCGCCTATGGTCAGGATGTCGCGCTCCTTCATCTCGCGCAGGCTGCGCGCCAGATTGGTCACCGTCACGTAGGGCACGGTGTCGGCCGCGCCACTGGCCACCTTGATCGCCGTTGCGTTCAGGCCGACCGCCCGGTCGCGCGGGGCGACCACGGCGTGCGCACCGGCCGCGTCAGCCACGCGCAGGCAGGCACCGAGGTTGTGCGGATCCTGGATGCCGTCGAGCACCAGCAGCAACGGCGGCTCGGACAGCGTATCCAGCACATCGTCGAGCGAGCGATAGGGAATCTGCGCCAGCACGCGCGCCACGACGCCCTGGTGACGCGCGGCGCCTCCGGCCAGCCCGTCAAGGCGAGCCGGCTCCATCTGCACCCACTTGACACCGGCCGCCTCGGCAGCACGGATCAGATCGCGCATGCGACCGTCCTGACGTGCAGTCGAGACGAACAGATCCTTCACCGCATCCGGAGCGTGGCGGATCTTCGCGGTGACGGCGTGGAAACCGAAGATGTAGCGGGTATCGCTCATTCACGCACTCTCCGCTTCGGCACGGCCGACTTCGGTGCGCGGGAGCCGCTCTTCCTGGCGGCGGACGGCTTCTTCGCCGGGGTTTTACTCACGGCGCTCTTTTTTCCTGTCGTCTTCTTCGTTGCACTCTTCGCCGTCTTCTTCACTGCCGGCTTAGGAGCTGCCGCCTTGCTTCCCTTGGACCTGGGGGTCCGGGCGGGCTGTTCAGCGTGCGGCGCTGGCGCAGCCACGTCCGGTGCGGCAGGCCTCGTCTTCGCCTTGGCATGCGATACCTGCTGCGGCACACGGCCGAAGTCCCGCTCGGCGCCGCCAGCGAGCCGGAAATCGATGCGCGTGTTGTCTAGATCGACCCGCACCACCTGGATGCGCACGCGATCGGCCAGACGATAGATGCGGCCACTGCGCTCGCCGACCAGGCGATGCTTGCCTTCGTCGTAATGGAAGTAATCGGCGCCGAGATCGGAAATATGCACCAGGCCTTCGATGAATACGTCATCCAGCGCGACGAACAGGCCGAAAGGCACGACCGCCGACACGCTGCCTTCGAATTCCTCGCCGACGCGGTCCTGCATGAAGTAGCACTTGAGCCAGTTGGTCACGTCGCGGCTGGCTTCGTCGGCGCGCCGCTCGGTGGTCGAGCAATGCAGACCGATGTCGGACCAGTCGCCCGGCTCGTACCGCTTCTTCGCCAGCGCGGCCTTGATCGCACGGTGCACGAGCAGATCGGGATATCGGCGGATCGGCGAGGTGAAGTGGGTGTACGCCTCGTAGGCCAGGCCGAAGTGACCGACATTGTCCGGGCTGTAGATGGCCTGGCGCAGCGAGCGCAGCATCACCGTCTGCAGCAGCTGGCGGTCCGGACGGTCGCCGATGCGTTCGAGCAGCGCGGCGTAGTCCTTCGCGTGCGGCTTGTCGCCGCCCCCGAGCTGGAAACCGAATTCGCCGAGGAAGGCGCGCAGCTTCTGCAGCCGGTCTTCGCTCGGACCCTCATGCACGCGGTACAGCGTGTCCTGCGCGCTCTCTTCGAGGAAACGCGAGGCGCAGACATTGGCCGCCAGCATGCATTCCTCGATCAGCCGGTGCGCGTCGTTGCGCGCGTACGGCACGATGCGCTCGATCTTGCCGGCATCGTTGAACAACATCTGCGTCTCGACCGTTTCGAAATCGATGGCGCCGCGCTTCGCACGCGCCTTGCCGAAGACACGGAACACCGCGTCCAGCGCTTCGAGGCGCGGCAGCAGCGGCTTGAGCCGCTTGCGGGCGTCGGCATCCTTGTCGTACAGCGCCGCCGCAACCTCGGTATAGGTCAGGCGCGCCTTGGAATTCATCACTGCGGCGTAGAAGCGGTAGCGCTGGATCGCGCCGGCGGCGGACACGTCCATGTCGCACACCATGCAAAGGCGATCGACTTCCGGATTGAGCGAGCACAGACCGTTGGACAGCTTCTCCGGCAGCATCGGAATGACCCGGCGCGGGAAGTAGACCGAATTGCCACGCTCGAAGGCCTCGGCATCGAGCGCAGTGCCCGGTTTCACGTAATGACTCACGTCGGCGATTGCCACGACAAGACGGAAGCCCCGCCCCTGCTTTTCGCAATACACGGCGTCGTCGAAGTCCTTCGCCGTCTCACCGTCTATGGTGACCAGCTCCAGGTCGCGCAGATCGACACGGCCGGCGCAGTCCTTCTCGCGCACCTCGTCCGGCAGACGCCTGGTTGCCGCCAGCACTTTGGCCGAGAACTCGTGCGGCATGTCGTGCTTGCGCAGCGCGATCTCGATCTCCATGCCGGAGTCGCCGTAGTTGCCCAGCACCTCGACCACGCGACCGATGGGCGGCGTATAGCGCGTCGGCTGTTCGATCAGTTCGACCTCGACCACCGCGCCAGCCGTGGCCTTCTGAGCGCGCTTGCCCTTCTCGGGAGCGGCCAGCACGATCTGCTGACGGATGCGGCGGTTCTCGGCGATGCAGAACTGCACACCGTGCTCCTCGACCACACGGGCGATCAGGCGCGAGTTCGCGCGCTCGGTCACCTCGACAACCTTGCCCTCGGGCCGGCCGCGGCGGTCGGTGCCGCTGATGCGAACCAGCACGCGGTCACCGTGCAACACGCTGCGCATTTCCTGCGCGCTCAGGAAGATGTCCTTGCGATCCGCCTTGGCCCCTGGAGGCGCCTTGTCGTCGCCAACGATGACGAAGCCGAAACCATCGGGATGCCCCTCCACGCGACCGGCGACGAGATCGGCCTTGTCGGGGATGATGTAGGCGTCGCGACGGTTGCGCATCAGCTGCGCCTCGCGCTCCATCGCAGCCAGGCGACGCAGAAAGTAGTCGCGTTCGTGCGGCTGGATGTCGAGTGCATGAATCAGTTCCTCGGCGCTCATCGGAACCGCAGCCTGTTCGAGCACCTGCACGATGTACTCACGGCTCGGCAAAGGGTTTTCGTAGCGTGCGGTTTCACGCTCGAAGAAAGGGTCCGCCCTGCGGGCCTTGCTCAGTTTCAACTTGTTCTCTTTTTCTCTTGACAACGTAAATGCCTAATATAGAATGCGCAGCCTCTTGCCCAGGTGGCGAAATTGGTAGACGCGCTAGTTTCAGGTACTAGTGCCGCAAGGTGTGGAGGTTCGAGTCCTCTCCTGGGCACCAAACAAGCCAGCAGAAAAGCCGACAGAATTGTCGGCTTTTTTGTTTTCCGCTGTCGCCAAATGCGAAACCCGCACGCCTCTCGCAAGGCATGCGGTTCATGAGGCCATTTGCGCTCACTCGAAGGGGTGGCGCAGCACAATGGTCTCTTCACGATCCGGTCCGGTCGAAATCATGTCGACCGGCACTTCACACAACGCCTCGATGCGGGCGATATAGGCGCGCGCATTCGCCGGCAGATCCTCGATGCGCTTCACGCCTACGGTCGTGCCTGTCCAGCCCGGCAGCGTCTCGTAGATCGGTTCGCACGCGCCAACGCGATCCGAACCCAGAGGCAGAAGATTCGAAACCTCACCGTTGACACGATAGCCCGTACACACCTGCAACGCTTCGATGCCGTCCAGCACGTCCAGCTTGGTCAGACACAACCCGGTCACACCATTGATCTGGATCGAACGACGGAGTGCCGCCGCATCAAACCAGCCACAACGGCGCACACGCCCGGTGACCGTTCCTCGTTCATGACCGACGGTGGACAGGTGATGACCCACACTACCTTCTTCCTCGATCGGCAGTTCGCTCGGGAAAGGCCCCGAACCGACACGCGTGGTGTACGCCTTTGTGATGCCGAGCACATAATGCAACATGCCCGGGCCGACACCGGCGCCAGCGCACGCCGCCCCGGCAACACAGTTGCTTGATGTGACGAAGGGGTAGGTCCCGTGATCGACGTCCAGCAACGTCCCCTGCGCACCTTCGAACAGGAGCTTGTCGCCGCGCTTGTGGGCCGAGTGCAGCAACGCCGACACGTCAGCCACCATGGGCAGGAGACTCGGCGCCAGCGCCAGTACGTCATCGAGCGTCTGCCTGTAGTCGACCGGCCGGGCCCCGAGTTGCTTTTCGAGCAGAAAGTTGTGGAACTCCATCAACTCTCGCAATTTCTCGGCAAACAGCCCGGGATTGAAGAGGTCGAGCACGCGCAAGGCGCGCCGGGCTACCTTGTCCTCGTACGCCGGGCCGATACCCTTACCGGTGGTGCCGATCTTGGCCCCCCCCCGAGCTTCTTCGCGCGCGATATCGACGGCGCTATGAAACGGCAGGATGAGCGGACAGGCTTCGCTCACTTTCAGACGCGAACGCACCTCGATGCCACCCGTTTCCAGCTTCTCGATCTCGGACAGCAGGTGCGATGCCGACAGCACGACGCCGTTGCCAATGTAGCAAGCCACTCCGTCACGCATGATGCCGGACGGGATCAGGTTCAGCGCATACTTCTGTCCCTTGATCACCAGCGTGTGACCGGCGTTGTGGCCACCCTGGAAGCGCACGACACCCTGTGCATGATCGGTCAGCCAATCCACGACCTTGCCCTTGCCCTCGTCGCCCCACTGGCTACCGATGACCACCACGTTCTTTGCCATGCTCAAACCTTTCTTTCGAGCGGCGTCACCTGCCACTCACCTTCAATAAACAATAGTCGGCGACTGCACGCCAGTTCCTGCACATCGTCGTCATGGCCCGGCAATGCGATGATTACGGTTTCTCCGTCGGCACGCAGTGCCCGTACGCGCTCGCGCAGCGCGCCGTCCGCCGAAGCCGGCGCAAGAATGGGAGCGCGAGCGCCAGGCTCGGGCGCAAGCTGGGCGAGCCGACGCAGATCGAGGCTGAAGCCGGTCGCCGGTCGCGCGCGGCCGAAAGCCTTGCCCACTTCATCGTAGCGCCCCCCGAGTGCGATGGCTTGGGCCTGACCTGCGCAGTAGGCGGCAAAACTGACACCACTGTGATAGTGATAGCCGCGCAAATCGGCCAGATCGAAACCGACTACTGCCGGATCGACTGCATCGGCGACACGGGAGAGCGTTCCCAGCGCATCGCGAACATCGGGCCAGTCCGGCAATGCGTTACGCGCACGCTGCAACACATCACCCTTGCCGTAGAGTTCGGGCAAGGCGAGAAAGGCGTCGCGTACCGACTCCAGCTCATCGGCCAGCAGTCGGCGCAAAGTCGGCAAGTCCTTTGACTGCAGCGCGGCAAACAGCTCCTGCTCCCCGTCCTCGCTGCGCAGTCCTGCCGACTGCAGACGTGACGCCAACGCCCGGAACAGGCCAACATGCCCGAAATCGACCCGCGCCGGTGCAACCCCGGCCACTTCCAGCGCACGCAACAGGAGATGGATGACTTCCACGTCGGCTTCCATGCCGGCGTGGCCGTAGAGTTCGGCGCCGAGTTGTATCGGTTCGCGCGTTGCATTGAAACCCGAAGGTAGCGCATGCACGACGGGACCGCAGTAGCAGAGGCGCACCACCCCGTTACGGTTGAGCAAGTGGGAATCGATTCGCGCCACTTGCGGCGTGATGTCCGCGCGCAGGCCCATGGTGCGGCCGGACAGCTGATCGACCAGCTTGAAGGTGCGCAGGTCCATGTCGCGACCACTTCCGGTCAGCAGGGATTCGATGTACTCGACCAGCGGCGGCACAACAAGTTCGTAACCGTGCAGGGCAAACTCGTCGAGCAGGCCCCGGCGCAGATGTTCGACCCGTCTCGCCTCCGCGGGGAGCAGATCTTCTATGGATTCAGGAAGCAGCCAGCGACGCATCACTTGAACAGCGCAATCAGCGCGATACCGATAATCATTGACGTGAGACCGACGAAGCGAAGTTGACCATCGGCCAGTTCGGTCGCCCGCCGGAAGGTGTCCCGCCACAGGCGCGGCGCGACGAAGGGGAGCACACCCTCAATGACGAGCATGAGCCCCACAGCGATCAGCAGGATTGATTCCATCAACAAAAAAGGCACAGCCCGCAATGCGGGCTGTCACCTTCCATCCGGTTTTCCTGTGGAAAGAGCAGTCGACTATACAGCACGCCTGCCGGCTTCATCCGGGCTCTTCATTTTCCCGGAGGCCTCGAACCGCTCTTCAGGTAGCGGAAGAAATCCGAATTCGGCTCTATGACGAGTATGTCGTTCTTGCTGCGGAAGCTCTTCTGATAGGCATCCATGCTGCGATAGAAAGCATAGAACTCGGGATTGCTGCCGAAAGCGCTGCCATAGATTGCCGCAGCCTGCGCGTCACCTTCACCCTTGATCTTCTGCGCTTCGCGATAGGCTTCTGCAACGATGATCTCACGCTGGCGGTCGGCATCCGCGCGGATTTTCTCTGCTTCGGCAGAACCGCGCGAACGCAGTTCGTTGGCTACCCGCTTGCGCTCCGCCTCCATGCGGCGATAGACAGACTCCGAAACCTCACTCGGCAGATCGACGCGCTTCAGACGCACATCGACGATTTCCACACCGATCTTGACTGCATCGACGTTGGCCTTGCTCCGCATGTCTTCCATGATCTTGTCGCGCTCACCGGACACGACTTCGTGCACCGTGCGACGGCCGAACTCTTCGCGCAGACCCGCGTTGACCGTCTGCAGCAGACGGGTTTCCGCCAGACGTTCATTGCCGCCAACCGAAATGTAGTACTGCTTCACATCGGTAATGCGCCATTTCACGAACAGATCCACCAGAACGTTCTTCTTTTCCGATGTGATGAAGCGTTCAGGATCTGCACTGTCCAGCGTGAGTATGCGGCGGTCGAACACGCGAACGTTCTGGACCAGCGGCCACTTCAGATGGAGGCCCGGTTGCTCGATCACGTTCCGCACTTCGCCAAGTTGAAAAACAATGGCGTACTGGCGCTGATCAACCGTGAACAGCGATGTAGATGCAAGAACCACGGCCAGCACGATGCCACCCAGCAACAGCGGAAGTTTTTCCTTCATCAACGCTCTCCCCGCTCGCGCGAACGCAGCGCTTCGCGATTACGTGCGTCATTGGCCGTCTGGTCGGTCATCAATGGCGGCAAGGTCATCGGCTCTGCCACGCGCGCACTGCCGTCAGCGGAGACGCCTGCTTGCTGCATCAGCTTGTCCAGCGGCAGATACAGCAGATTGCCGCCACCCTTCGAATCGATCATTACCTTGCTGGTGTTCGTCATGATCTGTTGCATCGTATCGATATACATACGTTGCCGCGTGACCTCTGGCGACTTCACATATTCCGCAAGCACCTGGCGGAAACGGCTGGCATCACCGTCAGCCGTCGCGATGATGCGCTGCTTGTAACCGTTCGCCTCTTCCATCAACCGCGACGCCGTACCGCGCGCCTTCGGAATGACGTCATTCGCGTAGGCCTGCCCTTCGTTCTTCTGGCGTTCCAGATCCTGTCCAGCCTTCACAGCGTCGTCAAAAGCCGCCTGAACCTGTTCCGGCGGCTGAGCATTCTGCAATGTCAACTTGCTGATCTGGATTCCAGTTTCATAGCGATCAAGTATCTGCTGCATGATGCCCTGAGCATCTACAGCGATCTGTTCGCGCCCTTCGTACAGCACGAAGTCCATTTTGCTCTTGCCGACGATCTCGCGCATTGCGGTCTCGGCAGCGTGCACCACGGTGTCCTCCGGCAGCCGGTTCTGGAAAAGATAGGCCACCGGATCCTTCAGTACGTACTGCACCGCAAACTGGATATTGATGATGTTCTCGTCATCGGTGAGCATCAGGGCTTCGTTCAGCACCTTGTTGCGCTCGCTGCCGCGATAACCGATCTCGACGGTACGTACACCGGTCAGATTCACCAGTTCGTGACTGTCTATCGGAAACGGAAGGCGCCACTGCAAACCCGGCTCGGTCGTTTCGTGCAGCTTGCCAAAGCGCAGGACGACGCCTCGCTGACTGGCATCGACGATGTAGAGCCCGCTGGCAAGCCAGACCACAAGCACCAGACCGAGAATGATGCCGATGCCGCCACCAAACTGGCGCGGACCGACAGGAGGGCGCGCGTCGCTGCCGCCATCGCCGGAGGACTTGCCCCCGAACATTCCGGACAGACGACGATTGAAATCACGCCAGAGATCTTCCAGATCGGGCGGCCCCTGGTTGCCGCCCTTGTTGCCATTGCCGCCCTGATTGCCCCACCGGGGGTCATTCAGCGACATCAAGATCGCATTGAGCACGTTCAGACTGGATAAGTAAGGATGGGTGGATCGGCTGCGACGCCCGCATCCCCTGCCTGCGAAGCGACGCTTTCCGGTGTCGATGCGATGACTGGGAGTGCAGACCTCGGCGAGGGTTCCAGGTTCAGGCCACGCGGATCGTCGCTGCGCGGCATCCGGCTGGCGACGGCCTCTCGTTCGTCAAGCAACCGCTGTGCGACGGCCGACCGAAGATCCGCCAGACCCGCGCCTGTGCGGGCGCTTACACGCGCTGTCTGGATGGTATCACAGCCCGGTGCGTCGGCCCCCGGCCTGAGCGCTGGCGACAAATCGACCTTGTTCAGGACGCGGATCTGTGGAACCGCATCGGCACCGATCTCGGCCAGCACCTTGTCGACTGCTTCGACCTGCGCATCACGATCCTGCGCCGAAGCATCGATCACATGCAGCAGAAGATCCGCACCGGCCGTCTCCTCAAGAGTTGCGTGAAACGCAGCCACCAGAGTGTGCGGCAGATCGCGGATGAAACCGACGGTATCGGACAGTACCGCACGACCGAACTCCCCCAGATACAGCTGCCGTGACGTTGTATCCAGCGTCGCAAACAGTTGATCGGCTGCATACGTGCCGGCCTTGGTCAGTGCGTTGAACAGCGTCGACTTGCCCGCATTCGTGTAACCAACCAACGCAATGACCGGTGTGTCGCGCCGCTCACGCGATTTGCGACGCACGCCGCGCTGGCGCTCGACCTTCTGCAATCGCTCCTTCAGGGCCTTCACACGCAAGCCGAGCAGGCGCCGGTCGGTCTCCAGCTGGGTTTCGCCCGGGCCACGCAGACCGATACCTCCCTTCTGGCGCTCCAGGTGGGTCCAGCCACGTACCAGCCTGGTCGACAGATGCTCGAGCTGGGCCAGTTCGACCTGCAACTTCCCTTCGTGGCTGCGGGCGCGCAGCGCGAAGATGTCCAGGATGAGCGCGTTGCGGTCGACTACACGACGCGACAGCGCGCGTTCGAGATTGCGCTGCTGCGCTGGCGACAGCTCATGATTGAACAGTACGATGTCGGCTTCGTTCGCATTCGCGATATCGAGTATTTCAGCGACCTTGCCCTTGCCCGCGAAGGTCGCCGGATCGGGTGCCTGCCGACGCCCACCGACACGCGCGACCGGTTCAGCCCCTGCACTTCGTGCGAGCAACGTGAATTCGTCAAGCCGGTTCTCGTAATCGCCAGCGCCAAGATCGAGCTGGACGATAACCGCGTGTTCGCCGCCGGACGGACGTTCAAACATCCGCACGAACCTTCACGCGAAGGCAGCGAACCGGGATCAACTGCCCTCGCCCTGATCGTGCTGGATATTGACCGGCCGCGCGGGCACTACGGTCGAAATGGCATGCTTGTAAACCATCTGGGTCACCGTGTTCTTCAACAGCACGACGTACTGATCAAACGATTCGATCTGCCCCTGGAGCTTGATGCCGTTGACAAGGTAAATGGCAACCGGAACGTGTTCGCGGCGCAGGGTGTTGAGAAAGGGGTCTTGTAGCATTTGCCCTTTGTTGCTCATGGGAACACCTCTTGTTTATTTGAAATTCAACTGTACTGGATTTTTTGATGCACCGCAGCTTTGGCCGCGGCACTCCCGGTTTTGATCCCGGCCCGCTTCATCATTTTTCGCGGGCGGCAAAGGGATTGTGTGCGGTGCGGAACTGGACTCTCAAGGGGGTGCCCTGCAGTTTGAATGTTTCGAGGAAGGTCCGTTCCAGAAATCGTCGATAACTGTCTGCCACGTGCTCCAGCGCACTGCCGTGAATGACGATCACCGGCGGATTCATGCCCCCCTGATGCGCGTACCGCATCTTCGGCCGGAACAGGCCGTGCTTGGGTGGCGCCTGCTTCTCGATGGCAGCCTGCAACGCGCGGGTAAGGCGCGGCGTGGGCAGCTTGATCATGGCTGCGGCGTAGGCGGCGTCGACCGCACCGAAGATTCCGCTTACGCCTTGCCCTTCGAGCGCGGAAATGTATAGCTGGCGAGCGAAGCTCAGAAAACCGAGCTTGCGCGCGACCTCTCGCTTGAAGATTTCGCGGCGATAGCTGTCTACCGCATCCCACTTGTTGATAACGAGTACCAGTGCACGCCCGCTTTCGACGATGAATCCACCGATGTGCGCATCCTGGTCCGAAACCTCCTGCGTGGCATCGAGTACCAGAACGCAGACATTCGACTGTTCGATTGCCTGCACGGTCTTGATCACCGAAAACTTCTCGATCGATTCGAACACGCGCCCCTTGCGACGCAGACCTGCAGTGTCGATCAGCGTGTATTCCTTGCCGCCGCGCTCGAACGGAATGCTGATCGCGTCGCGCGTGGTGCCGGCCTGGTCGAAGGCAATCACACGCTCCTCACCGAGCAGCGCATTGATCAAGGTTGACTTGCCGACATTCGGTCGACCGGCCACCGCGATCTTCGGCCCACGGATGTCCTCGTCGTCGTCCGGATCCTGCGGAAAGGGTTCGATGCAGTGATCGACCAGATTGCGAACGCCCTCGCCATGGGCAGAAGAAATGACGTGAATGTCGCCGAGGCCCAGTTCGTGGAATTCGGCGGCAACGATCTCCCGTCGCATGCCTTCCGCCTTGTTCACTGCGAGCACCAGCGGCTTGCCTGCACGGCGCAAACGAGCGGCGATTTCACGGTCGTGCGCGGTCAGGCCTGCGCGGCCATCGACGATGAATACGAGCACGTCGGCTTCGGCGATCGCCTGTTCCGCCTGCTGTGCCATTTCGACCATGATGCCGTCGCGCGCGGTCGGTTCGAATCCGCCGGTATCCACCACAAGAAAAGGACGATCCCCCATGCGGCCGTTACCATAGTGACGGTCCCGCGTCAGGCCGGGAAAATCGGCCACCAGCGCGTCACGCGTCTTGGTCAGACGGTTGAACAGGGTGGATTTACCCACATTGGGGCGCCCCACGAGTACCAGTACCGGTTTCAAATCAGATCCTCAGCGCGCCGACAGTGCGCGCACGGTGCCGGCGCGGCTCTGGACGACGAACGCGCGGCCATAGGGTTGCATCGGCGCGTCGATGGCACTGCCATCGCCGTTCAGTCGGGCCGCAAATGCGCCATTTTCACGCTGCAACAGGTGCACGATACCTTCGACGTCGGCAACTGCAACGAAACCGTCGATCGCGATCGGACGCCCGGGAGACCGACCACCGAGCTTGTCCTGTTTCCAGAGGCTTGCACCGGTCGCACGATCAAGGGCATGCACCGCACCCTTGTCGTCGCTGATGTAGAGATTCTGCGCATCGATATCGATGCCATGCGTACTCGAAATGTCGCGCGTCCACATCGTGTTGCCGCTGCTCAGTTCGAAGCAGGCGACGCGCCCCTGGAACGCGGCAGCACAGACTTCACGACCGGCGATCACTGGCAGGCTGGTCACATCCGCAATGCGCTCGAGTTCGGTCGATCCCTTGGGCAGGGCGACGTTGGACTCCCACACGGCGACACCCTTGTTGCGGTTGATCGCGACCAGCTTGCCGCCCGGAAAGCCGGCAATCACCAGTGAAGGCGTCGTGATCAGCCCGGCATGAGTGCGCAGCGTGAGGGCTGGATTCGCTCGCTGGTAATTCCAGCGGCGGGCACCGTCGGCTGCCGAAAAGGCCTGGATACGACTGTCGGCACTGCGCACGAAAACCATGTCGTCCTCCACCTCTGGAGGACTCAGCACCTCTGAGCTCACCTGGCCCTGCCAGATCGGCTTGCCGTCGGCGGAAAACGCCAGCACTTCACCCTTCTCGGTACCGACCACCAGCATTTTCTCGTTCGCACCGACGCCACCGGACAGCTTCTTGCCTGCATCGATCTTCCAGATCAGTCGTCCATCGTCGAGACGCGCGATCGTTCCGTCTCGAGCTGCCACATACACGGTGCCACCAATCACCGCCGGGGCGAACACGAAAACGTCAGACTTGCCAGCACCATGTCGCCAGACCTCTGCCAACTGCGCAGTCGGCTGCAACGCAGCGAGTGCCGGAATTCTGGGTCTGGCCGGACCGCTGAAAGGGTTGAGGCTATCGAGCGAGGAGCAACCACTCAGCGCGGCGATCAGCAGCAGGGCCGAGGCACGTTTCACTGCTTCCCTCCGACGGCGTCGAGCTTGATTTCAACGACACCGCGATAGCTCTGCTGGGCCAGGCTTGACCCTTCACCACTCGCCTTTATGTCGGCGTCCAGCTTGTCCAGCGCCGACTGATAGGCCTTGCGCGCATCTTCAAGCTGGTCACGCATCAGATGCAGATCGCCGCGCGCTTCGAAGAAGCGTGCTTCAAGCGACGCGTCAGGCTTGCCGTCAAGCAGCTTGAGGGCGTCGTCAAAGGACTGTTCCTCGATCAGGACGTAGGCCAGACGCAGCCGGGCAAGATCACGCAGCACCTCTTCCGGCGCCTTGTCCTTGACCCATTCAAGCTGGGCACGGGCAGTCTTGGTGTCGCTGTTCTCGACATGAACCTTGGCCGAAAGCAATGCCCCCAGTGCAGCATACGGGCTGCCGGCATAGTGTTCGGTCAGCTCGCCGGCCGCTTCGCGCGTCTTCTTGAGATTGCCCGCCAGCGCCGCTTCCTGCAACGCGTCATAAACGGCGCTCGCCTTGACCGACTGATCGCGGTTGTACCAGTTCCATGCCTGCTGCCCGATGATGACCGCAGACACGACGATCACCGCCCAGGTGATCGCGTTGCCCCACTGGTTCCACCACGCCTTGATGGCGGAAAGCTGTTCCTGTTCTTCCAGATCGAGTGCTGCCATGTTCTCGGCTCCTGCCCGGTCATCCGGCTATTGAAAGTTCGTTATTGGAAAGTGTGGTCTTCGCCGTCGCCGAAATCGCCCAGCAACATCGCTGCCAGGTGTTCACCGACTTCGTCGAGACGGATGCGCATCTGTTCGCCGCCACGCAGAGGCTTGAAGGTCACTTCGCCGGCCGCGACCTCGTCCTCGCCGAGGATGAGTGCCACCATGGCGCCGGACGCATCGGCGCGCTTCATCTGGGACTTGAAGCTGCCGCCGCCACAGTGCATCAGCGTTGCGAAACCGCCGTCGCGAAGGTTCTCCGCCAACCTGAACGCGGCCGCCTGAGTACCGGTACCGGAATGCACGACGTAGGCTTCAACCCGATCGACCAGCGCATCGGCCTGTTTCGTGTCCCACAAGGCCATCAGGCGCTCGACACCCATGGCGAAACCCGCCGCCGGCGCCGGCTTGCCGCCGAGCTGGGCGATCAGGCCGTCGTAACGACCCCCTGCACATACCGTGCCTTGGGCGCCGAGCTGGTCAGTCACCCACTCGAACACCGTGAGGTTGTAGTAATCCAGCCCGCGCACCAGGCGCGGGTTGATGCGGAACGGAATACTGGCCGCGCGCAGCGTGTCCTGGATCGCGGTGAAATGCGCCAGCGATTCCTCGCCGAGGTAGTCGTACAGCTTGGGAGCCGCTTCGACCAGCGCCTGCATGGCAGGGTTTTTCGTGTCCAGGATGCGCAGTGGATTGCTGTGCAGCCGGCGCTTTGCATCTTCGTCGAGATCGCTCTGGTGTGCCTCGAAATAGGCGATCAGTTCGGCGCGGTGCTTCAGGCGCTCTTCCGGCGAACCGAGCGAGTTGATTTCAAGCTTGATGCCCATCAGGTCCAGGTCGTCCCACAGGCGCTGACACATGATGATCAGTTCGGCGTCGATGTCCGGCCCGGCGTAGCCCAGCGCTTCCACACCGACCTGGTGGAACTGCCGGTAGCGCCCCTTCTGCGGACGCTCGTGGCGGAACATCGGCCCCATGTACCAGAGTTTGCGCGGGCTGTCGTACAGCAGGTTGTGCTCGGTCACCGCGCGTACGCAGGAGGCAGTGCCTTCCGGGCGCAGCGTCAGGTTCTCGCCGTTGAGCGCGTCCTCGAAGGAATACATTTCCTTCTCGACGATGTCGGTCACTTCACCGATGGCGCGCTTGAACAGCGGCGTGTGCTCGAGCAGCGGCATGCGGATCGGCCGGTAGCCGTAGCCGCGCAGCCAGTCGCGCACGATGGTTTCGAATGCTTCCCAGCGTTCCGCCTCGTCCGGCAGGATGTCGTTCATGCCGCGAACGGCTTGCAGTTTGCTCATTGTTCTTCGTTCAGGCGCCGGTGCTGCCGGCGATCTTCCTGGTGTAGGTGCGGGCCACGTAGGCATCGACGATGCCGCGGAACTCCGCCGCGATATTGTCGCCCTTCAGCGTGACCGTCTTCTCGCCGTCCTCGAACACCGGCGCGACCGGCGTTTCACCGGTGCCGGGCAACGAAATGCCGATGTTGGCGTGCTTGCTCTCGCCCGGGCCGTTCACGACACAGCCCATCACGGCCAGCGTCATGCGCTCGACGCCGTCGTACTGCGTCTTCCATTCCGGCATCTTGTCGCGCACATAGGTCTGGATGTCGGCGGCCAGTTCCTGGAAGAAGGTCGAGGTCGTACGGCCGCAGCCGGGACAGGCCGCGACCATGGGCGTGAAGGCACGCAGCCCCATGGTCTGCAGCATTTCCTGGGCGACGATCACTTCCTTCGTGCGGTCGCCGTTCGGCTCCGGCGTCAGCGACACCCGTATGGTGTCGCCGATGCCCTGCTGCAGCAGTACCGACATTGCCGCTGTCGACGCGACGATGCCCTTGGAACCCATGCCGGCTTCGGTCAGGCCCAGATGCAGCGGATAGTCGCAGCGCTTCGCCAGTTCGGAATAGATGGCGATCAGGTCCTGCACACCGCTCACCTTGCAGGACAGGATGATCTTCTCCGGCGACAACCCCCACTCGACCGCCTGCGCCGCACTTTCGAGCGCCGACGTGACCATGGCTTCGCGCATCACTTCGACCGCATCCTTGGGCTGAGGGCGCCGCGCGTTCTCGTCCATCACGCGGGCGAGCAGCGCCTGGTCCAGGCTGCCCCAGTTCACGCCGATGCGCACCGGCTTGTCGTAGCGGCAGGCGATGTCGATCAGGGCAGCGTACTGTTCATCGCGCTTGCTGCCCTTGCCGACGTTGCCCGGATTGATGCGCAGCTTGTCCAGTACCTCGGCGCAGGCCGGGTGTTCGCGCAACAGCTTGTGCCCATTGAAATGGAAGTCTCCGACGAGGGGCACATCGACGTTCATCTTCAGCAACTGCTCACGCACCTTGGGCACGGCAGCTGCGGCCTCCATCGTATTGACCGTGATCCGTACGATTTCGGAACCGGCGCGCGCCAGTTGCGCGATCTGGATGGCGGTCGAAATATGGTCTTCCGTGTCCGTGTTGGTCATGGATTGCACCACCACAGGAGCAGCCGAACCGATCACGACCTTGCCGACCTGTACGGTACGGGTCGTCCGACGGAAAATGGGCGAAGACAGTCGGTTCATCACTCTAGTCTCAGGCGGGCAACGTCGACCTTGATCGAAGGCGTCAGATCATGAGGCGTGCCATCCACGCTCAAAGTGACCGATTTTGCGTTGCCGATGACCAGGGACACCGGGAAGACTGCATGAATGTTCCGGCTCGTACCGCCAAGATTCAATTCGGACAGGATCACCCGGCCCTGGGAATCGCGCAGTTCCACCCAGGAATCCGCTGTGAACGTGAAGGAAAGACGCCGCTCTCCAGGCGCCGGTCCGATAGCGGCGGATGCATCGGCCTGCGCCGGAACCGCAGGCGGCTCACCCGTCTCCGGCACTGACGGCAGCGTCTCGGATCGAGGCGGCAACGGAATTTCGACCGGAGGGGAAGGCTGATCCACTGACGACGCTGGCGTCTCCTGCTCAGGTTGCACTACGGGCACCGGAGCCGATTGCCAGAACTCAAACCACACGTAAAGCGCCAACGCGGCAATCACCGGAACGGATAGAGCAAGCAGCGGCAGTAGCCACTTGCGTCGCGACGACTGATGCGGCATCTCGACGCCGACGTCCGCCTGCTGGACCAGTTGCGGCATTGCTCGCACCTGCTGGCTGTCCAGTTGTGCAAGCAGGGTTGCCGCATCAAGCCCGATCAGGACAGCGTAGTTTCGTATGAATCCGCGCGCATACGTGGCGTTCATCAACTGGGCATAAGCGTCTGCCTCGATCGCCTCGACCTGGCGCGACGAAAGCCTGATCGCCGCACCCACGCCCTCGATGGTCATGCCCCTCGCTTCTCTTGCTCGCCTGAGTTGAGCACCAACGGTCAGCCCCGTCACAGCCTGCACTTCATCGCCCTGCGTCATCAGTCGTACTTCCCCTGCATCAGCAACTGATGTTCCGGCGTGCCGGCGAAGCGACGGCGAAGCTGTCCCGCAAAACCCGCTTCCGAAGCCTTGTCGCCAAGCTTTCGCTCGATGCGTACCGCGAGCCAGAGGCTCTCGGCAACCGAGTCACGCTGAGCGTGGAAATCGCTCAGATACTTGCGCGCCTCGAAATAATTTCCCCGGTTGTAAAACAACAGGGCAAGGTTGAAGATTGCCTGCAGATTGGTCGGGTCGGCATTTATTGCACGCAGCAGGTTGACCTCGGCCGACGCCAGGTCACCCGCCTGCATCGAGCAAAGTCCCGCGTTCGTATAGGGTCGCGTCGGAAAGTTGTAGAGCGGATTCTTGATCGCGACGTTGAAAAGCTCCATCGCGCGCGCGACCTCACCGTTCTGGCAAAGGAACCAGCCGAAATTGTTGTTGATATCCGGATCGCTCGGCGCAAAGCGCAATGCCTTCTCGAAATTCTCGCGTGCCAGAGGACCTTCCTGCAGATACATATGAGCCAGTCCGATCACATTGTATGCAGGTCCATACGACGCATCATCACGCAAGGCCAGACGTGCCTCCTCGAGCGCAACGGCAACATTGCCCGCTTCGAGGTAGGCAAGCGCCAGATCGGTATGAGATTTTGCGCGCGTCCGCGCGGTACCGGACACGATGGTTTCGACTGGCTTGTAGTCGGACACCGGTACCGCCGGAGCGGGCTGACCGGTCACCCGTCCGGCACCCTGCGTCCCCGCACAAGCCGAAAGCAGCCCGACCGCTGCTAGAGCAACGGACGCCACAGCAATAAATCTCTTCACCGTGCCCGAACCTCCGTGATCGGAATGGTCTTGCCTGTCCGCCGTGTACGGTCAAGTACCTGACCGGCGAGCTGTCCGCAGGCGGCATCGACGTCATCGCCGCGCGTCTTGCGCGTGGTGGTGACGATGCCCTCGGCCATCAGGATTTCAGAAAAACGGCGGATGCGCTCCTTCGATGAGCGCCCGAAAGCGGCCTGCGGGAAGGGATTGAAAGGAATCAGGTTGTACTTGCACGGCACCTGGCGCGCGATATCCACCAACTGGCGTGCGTGCTCGTCGCTGTCGTTGACGCCATCGAGCATCACATACTCGAACGTGATGAAGTCGCGTGGTGCTCGGTCGAGGTAGCGCACACACGCTGCAAGCAACTCACGCAACGGATACTTCCTGTTGATGGGCACCAGGACGTCGCGCAGGGCGTCAGTCGGTGCGTGCAGCGATACCGCCAGCGCAACCGGGCAGGCCTCGCGCAGACGGTCGATCGCAGGCACGATACCTGACGTCGATACCGTAACGCGGCGGCGCGACAGACCGTAGGCATTGTCATCCAGCATGAGCCGCAACGCCGCCACCGTGGCATCGAAATTCGCCAGAGGCTCACCCATGCCCATCATGACAACATTCGAAATCACCCGTTCGCCGTCGTTCTCGCCACCCCGCACGGAACCGAGCGCCCGATTGGCAAGCCAGAGCTGGCCAATGATTTCCGATGATTCCAGATTTCGGTTGAAACCCTGCTTGCCGGTCGAGCAGAAGGCGCAGTCAAGCGCGCAGCCCGCCTGCGTCGAAATGCACAGTGTGCCGCGACGTTCTTCGGGAATGAAGACGGTTTCCACCGCGTTGCCGGCACCGACATCGATCAGCCATTTGCGCGTACCGTCGGTGCTGACGCTGTCCCGCACCGGCACCGGCGCCTCGACGCAGGCAATGTCGACCAGCCTGGCACGCAGGGCCTTGGCGACATCGCTCATCACATGAAAGTCACCCTCGCCGTTGCGGTGTATCCAGCGCATGACCTGCCGCGCACGAAAAGGCTTCTCGCCCAGACTCGCAAAGTAGTCGGCGAAACCTTCAGCGTCGAATTGCAGCAGGTTGGTGCGGGTCACAACTTTCAGCGCGAGTAGACGTTCAGTGCGGGAAAGAAGTAGGCGATCTCGACCGCAGCGGTCTCCGGCGCATCCGAACCGTGCACGGCGTTGGCGTCGATCGAGTCGGCAAAGTCGGCACGGATGGTTCCCGGCGCGGCCTTCTTCGGATCCGTGGCACCCATCAGGTCGCGGTTCTTCAGGATAGCGCCCTCACCCTCCAGCACCTGGATCATGACCGGGCCGGAGATCATGAAATCGACCAGATCCTTGAAAAAGGGACGTTCGCGATGCACGGCGTAAAAACCTTCAGCTTCAGCACGCGACAACTGGGTCATACGGGAGGCGACGATCTTCAGACCGGCATCTTCGAAGCGCTGGTATATCTTGCCGATCACGTTCTTCGCAACGGCGTCGGGCTTGATGATCGAAAGGGTACGTTCTGCGGCCATGGGTATCTCCGGAAAAGGCGGCTAGGGAAACGGAAAGACAACCCGAGATTGTACCAATACCGGAGCGCCTCGTCTGCCCGCAAACACGGGCGCGTCGCCGACACGAGGCCGGGCGGTTCCAATCCGGAAGCACTGCAGGTCGCTCGTTGAGCCGGCATGCGGCTTCGCCGGGAAACTTCGAGCATGCAGGAAAAGGCAGGCGCCAACGTGTAGAAGCCTAATGTTGCAAAAAGCCTGGCACCCAAACCGCCGACCTTGGCATCGGATTCGCTGGCCGAACAAACACCGTCAGGCGCCCGTTTTGCAGGTAACGCGCGACATCCCGCGAATGCTCTCGGAGGAGCCGCGCTTGACCGCGCAAGACCATCAACAACGAACGCTCACGGATTAACGCGCAGGGACCACCCAGACATCGTCGCCGCAGTCAAAGCAGAGAACGATCCGACAATGATCGCAGCCCGAAGCGACTTCGACGACATCTTTCCACACAACAAAGATGCGCGCGTGATCAACCGAGGAAGTCCAAATCCATGCACTTGGATCACCCCCGGCTTCACCTTTAGCCAGGAATCGATCCTCACCCACCCATTGAAGCCCGAAGCCCAGATAGCTTGCCTCGGACGGGAGGCCAAGTTGCGACTTGAGCCATTCGACCGGTCGTTCAATGTCTTCTGACACCCGCCCAGCCGAATCCGCAACCATAGTTCTTCTTCGGATCATCGCCTCGTCTCCATCGACAAAAAATCAACCTGTTTGTCATGATACCGAAACAAAGAACCAGAGAGAAACAAACGCCATAAGCCAAAATTCGGAATGAAAGTGCCGACAGGGAGGGAACGAGCCCGACCTGAGCACCTTCAATGCCAGTGACCGAATGGCCGTGATCGGACCAATAGCCCGCACCAAAAGAAAAAGGCCAGTCAATTGACTGGCCTTAATCTTGTGACGTCCCTGCGTGACTTTGGCGCGCCCGGAGCGATTCGAACGCCCGACCCCTTGGTTCGTAGCCAAGTACTCTATCCAGCTGAGCTACGGGCGCGCTGCAGAGAGGCAAAACTATAGCACAAATTTTCAATATGGCAACCACCCGACGCGGGTTCGGCCACTTGGCGGAGAGGGAGGGATTCGAACCCTCGATACAGGTTTTGGCCCGTATGCTCCCTTAGCAGGGGAGTGCCTTCGACC
>CAZKRN010000020.1:0-68265 GCA_964555165.1 uncultured Methyloversatilis sp.
TTGCCTGCATTGTGAATCACTCAGCAAGGGATATGATTTTCGGGGGCAAGCTCAAAACGGTGGCCAACATCCTGGTCGTGATGCTGGTGCTGGCGGTGCTGCTGTCCATCATGACCTCGATGGCCGGTTCGTCGCGCACGCTCTACCAGGCTTCGGTTGACGGCTGGCTGCCGCGCTACCTGTCGCATGTGAACGAGCACGGCGCGCCGACCCGGGCGATGTGGACCGATCTGGGTTTCAACCTCATCCTGCTGATGATGTCGGACTATGTCTTCGTGCTGGCCTGCTCCAACGTCGGCTACATCATGTTCAACTTCCTGAACCTGAACTCCGGCTGGATACACCGCATCGACCGCCCCGACTGGGAACGCCCGTTCAAGGCACCGAAAATCATCCTCGGTCTGGGTGTGCTGCTCGGTTTCGTGAACCTCGCCCTGATGGGTCTGGGCGCCGACATCTACGGCGCAGGCACGCTGCTGGCCGGGCTGGTGTTCGCGTCACTCATCATTCCGGTGTTCATGTATCGCCACTACGTGCAGGACAAGGGGCAGTTTCCGGATGCCATGATCGAGGACATGCACCTGAACGACAAACTGGCGGATGGCGGCAAGCGCGCGGGCGTATTGCCGTATGTGACGCTGGTCGCCGGCGTCGCGGTTGTCGTGATCGCACACCAGCTCGCGGTGTATTGATCGATTCCGGGTGAGCGCCGTTGCGGTGCTCGCCCGGCCGGGACCGGCAGTGGCCTGCCGTCACGCAACGGGAGCGAAGCAGTCCAGCGCAGGGAGCTCGTCCGGGTTCAGCGGTCGACTGAACAGATAGCCCTGCAAACGGTGACAGCCGAGTTCGCGGAGCTGGGCAAGCTGTCCTGGCGTTTCCACACCTTCCGCAACCACGTTCAGCCCCATGCTGGCGGCCAGCGAAGCGATGGCCCTCACGATGGTCACGGCGTCCGCGCTGTCGGGCAGTTCTCGCACGAAGCTGCGGTCGATCTTCAGCGTTCCGACCGCAAAGCGCATCAGATAGGCCAGCGAGGAGTAGCCGGTACCGAAATCGTCGATGGCCAGATGGATGCCCATCGCGTCGAGTGCTTCGAGGATTTCCCGCGAACGCGGGATGTCTTCCATCAGGGTGCTTTCAGTGATCTCCAGTTCCAGCATGTGCGGCGCGATGCCGGCGTCGGCCAGCGCGGTCGCGATGTCGCTCACCAGCGTATCGTCGCGCAACTGTCGTCCCGAAAGATTGAACGCCAGACGCAGCTCGGGCCGGGCACGCTGCAGCGAATGCAGGTCGCGCAGCGCCTGACGCAGCGACCAGCGACTGACCGGCACGATGAGTCCGGTCTCTTCCAGCAGCGGGATGAAGCGGTCCGGCGGTACCACGCCTTCGGTCGGACTGTTCCAGCGCAGAAGTGCCTCGACCGTCGTCGCGCGGCCACTGTGCGTGTCGACGATGGGCTGATAGACGAGAAAGAACTCCCGCCGTTCGAGCGCACCATGCAGTGCGATCTCGGCTGAAAGATCGGTATGGGCGTCGGCATCCATGCCGGCTTCGTAGAAGCGGAAGGTGCTGCGCCCGGCGGTTTTCGCGCGATACATCGACAGGTCGGCGCGGCTCAGCAGTTCGTCTACGGACTGTCCGTTTTCCGGGTACAGCGCGACGCCGACGCTGGCGCTGACGAAGAACTCGCGCCCGTGTACGCGTACGCCGTGCGCCAGTGTCGCCAGGATCTTGGTCGCGATCTCGCTCACCGCGTCGCGGTCACCGGTGTCCTCCAGCAGTATGGTGAACTCGTCTCCGCCCAGTCGGGCAACCGTGTCGGAATCGCGCACGCAGCCGCGCAGTCGCGCAGCGACTTCGGCCAGCAGCGCGTCGCCGACGCTGTGGCCCAGCGTGTCGTTGATCACCTTGAAGCGGTCCAGATCGATGAACAGCACGGCGAGCGGGCGTTCCATCCGGCGCGAGCGTCGCATGGCGTGGCGCAGCCGGTCGGTGAACAGTCGCCGGTTGGGCAGGTCGGTCAGTGGATCCATGCCGGCGAGGTATTCCAGCTGGTCCTGGGCACGGATGCGTTCGCTCACGTCGCGCGAGGTGGCGACATAGTGGCGGATGTTCTGCTGTGCGTCGCGGATCGGGCTGATGGTCTTTTCTTCGTGGTAGAGCTCGCCGTTCTTGCGCCGGTTGGTAAACACGAGGCGTACCACTTCTCCGGCTTGCAGCGCTCTCCACAGTCGTGCGTAGAACTCCCGGCCATGCACGCCGGATTTCAATATGCCGGGGGAACGTCCTTTCGCCTCGGCGAGGGTGTAGCCGGTGTTGCGTTCGAAGGCCGGGTTCACGTACTCGATCAGGCCATCGGCGCCGGTGATCATGATGGCGTCGCCGCTCTGGTGGGCGGCGTGCGCCAGCAGACTCAGTTCGCGCAGACGGTTGTCGTCCGGTGTCATGCCGCTGACGCGCAGAATGCAATGCCCGCGCCTGTCGCCGGGCAGACGCGCGAATTCGACGCTCAGAGGGCGGTTGTCGGCGATCAGGTGCCAGACCTGACTGACGATGTGCCGGCCACAGGCCTGCCAGGCAGCCAGCCAGCCCGAGCCGTCGTTTCGGGCTTCATGGAACAGTTCCCACAGCGGGCGTCCACGCATCGACGGCAGCATTCCGGACCCGCCGATCTGATCGACGATGCGGCCCGTCCTGTCGATCCGGAGCAGCGCGGTCGGGGAGGCTTCGCCGGTGGCCGCGCGGAAGGTGCCCGGAGCCGGAATCCTGTGGATGCACGAGGTGTCCTGCGCGTCGCACAGGAACTGGGTGGAAACGACGGACATGGCGATCTCCCGTTTGTATGTCGCAGCCTGTGTCCGGTGGCACCGGGGTAGCTGTCTGTGTGTTCGGGCGGGGATCGGGCCCTTGGCGCGCCAGGTGGCGAGCCGATTCTGAATGCTTACGGACGTCGTGCTGCGTGGCTTGAGGCTGGGTGTGCAGGCATCTGCAAGGTCTTCACTGGCTGTCGGCGGTGCCCGGGCGGGCGTGGGCGTTCGGCTCCATCATTTCACGGGCCACGTCCTCGATGCGCCGACGCTGTGCGCGTGCCGCCTTGCGCAGCATCTCGAAGGCCGCCTGGCGTTCGATCTGAAGACGCTCCATCAGGATGCCGACCGCGATGCTGATCTCCCGCCTTTCGTTCAGCGCGCGCTGCAGGTTCTGTCCGTTGCTGCGCAGCTTGCGCAGATCTTCCGATCGGGCCAGCGCGGTGTGCAGCGCGGGCAACAGTTGCGCAATGTCGATCGGTTTGACCAGATAGGCCAGGGCACCGCGCTCTATCGCGCTGCGCACGCGATGGGTGTCGCCGAATGCGGTCAGGAAGACCACCGGAAGCGCATGGCGCTCGCCGAGTACCGCTGCCAGTTCCAGCCCCGTCATGCCGGGGAGCTGCTCGTCGAGAATCACCAGGTCGACGTTCTGTCTGCCGATCAAGGACAGCGCTTCTTCGGCCGAACACACGACGTGCACGCCGTAACCGTGCGCGCGCAAGCCTTCGGCGAGGGTGGCGGCGTTCAGACGGTCGTCTTCAACCAGAAGCAGTTGCGGGGGGGTGCCGTCTTCGTTGTGCATGGTCGGCGGTCTCGTTGAACGTGATGAGTGGGGGCAGCAGGGTGAGATGCGTCAGGACGCGCGAGCCCTGCTGACTGAATTCGAGTGACGCGTGTCCGGCGGGCAGCAGCGCGAGCAGCAGTTCCAGCCCTTGGCCGAGACCGCGACGCGCGACGAAGTCGAAGTCCGGCGGCAGCTGGCCGCTGTTGCAGATGGCGATCAGGGCGCATCCGTCACCGGCTGAAAGTTCGACCTCGATCTGTTCGGTCTCCGGTCCGGATCCGGCGCCGCAAGCGTGCTTGGCGGCGTTCATCAGGAGTTCGTTGAGGGCGATTGCCAGCGGTACGGCGTCACCGTCGGCCAGACGCAGGCCGCCGGTAAAGAGCTCGTTCAGTTCGACCTTGAAGCGGACATCGAACAGGCCTTCGATGCTGCTGGCGATCATGCGCAGCAGTTCGCCCAGACGCACCGGTGCCGCGGCATGGCTGCCCTGCAAGTCGTGGATGACGGCGATCGAACGAACCTGGCTGATGGCC
This sequence comes from uncultured Methyloversatilis sp., assembly GCA_964555165.1. GTDB lineage: Bacteria > Pseudomonadota > Gammaproteobacteria > Burkholderiales > Rhodocyclaceae > Methyloversatilis. The sequence continues at coordinate 4,128 of CAZKRN010000020.1, forward strand.
GCGGTCAGGACCTGGGCGAGAGCCGGATGCTGCCCGGCACAGCGGCGCAACAGACCGACTACGCCCTGCAGACTGTTCTTGATCCGATGGTGTGCCTCGCGCAGCAGCGTCTCGCCCTGTCGCTCGGCTTCGGCAAGCTTGATCGCTTCCGCCTGCTTGTGCGCCGTGACATCTTCGGCGACACCCGCCACTCGTTCCTGTCCGTCCTCGGCTTGCCAGGGAAAGGCACGGCAGTGCAGCCAGCGCACGTTTCCGGCGCTGTCGGCGACGCGCACCTCGACCTGTACCGGCTCGCCTTGCGCCTGGGCGGCGAGAAAGTTTTCGAAGCGCGGTCGATCGGGTGGAACCACCGCCTGTACCCATGCGCCAAGATTGTCGGGATGTGTGGTGCCGCTCGCGGTGCACAGTTCGGTGAAGGCCGGGCTCGCGTAGTGCAACGTCCTCGTGTGGGGGTCGCCGATCCAGAATATCTCGCGGATGTGCTCGGCGAGCAGATGGAAGCGCTGCTGGGCGGCCTGCAGTTCTGCCTCGGTTCGCTTGCGTTCGCGGATGTCGCGAACCACGGCGATGACCAGATCGCGCGCCGCGAACGAGATGCGCGAGCCGACCACGTCGACCGCGACGGTTTCGCCGTCGCGCGTAGTGGCCAGACCATCGCTGTAACGCGTGCTCGAACCGCTTCTCAGTTCCTTGAAACAGGCATCGATGCGTCCAGCCTCGCTTGCCGGATAGAGCAGCGAAACATGCCGACCGGCCAGTTCTTCCGGAACGTAACCGAGCAATGCGCTGGCGGCTCCATTGATGTGCAGGACTATGCCGTCCGGCGTCATCAGCAGGAGGGCGTCGGCAATACCTTCGAAAAGTTCCCGGCAGACCGCTCCGATATCGAGCGCGACCTCGACGTGCGTGTCGCATTCGCGGCGCCCGGGCAGCGCCGATGCGGTCTCGCCGGCTCGCTCACCGGAGCCGGATGCAACTGGAAAAGAAGACTCGCGAACCACGGTGGTGCGCCCCCTGTTACGGCTGTGCTGCCAGAATCCGGACACTGCGCGCAGGGGCTGGGCGCACAGCGGCGATGAGTGCATCGCCCCGTCGCGGAAGGCAATCTTCAATGGTGAGTTTAGCGCAAGCGCGCGTTCCCGGTCGGGCGCCGACAGTTCATCCGGCACGTCGGCACGCCAGTGTGCGACGGCAGCGGATCGCCGGGCGGACACTTCGCGCTGACGGCGGGGTGCCGGTCCGGCGCGCAGCGCGCGGGAAGAGCTGTGCCGCGTGTGTCGTGCGGCGGCAGACCCGGTACTTCCGCGTGCCGCCGGAACGACCGAGGCCCGTTTGGCCGCTGACCGCCGCACTTCGCCGGCAGCACGGGTGAGCGGCCCGTTCCGTCAGCCCTTGTCGGCCAGTATCAGCGCCCAGACGAGTACCACGTTGGCCAGCGATACCATGACAGCGGCCGAGCCGATGTCCTTCGCGCGCTTGGCCAGCGCATGGTTTTCCAGCGATATGCGATCGACCGCTGCCTCGACGGCGGAATTCAGCAACTCGACCACAAGCACCAGCAATACCGAGAACGCCATCAACGCGCGTTCCACGCCGCTGCCACCCAGCCAGAACGCGAGTGGCAGCAACACGATGGCTGCCAGCGTTTCCTGACGGAAGGCGTCCTCGTGCCGGAAGGCGGCACGCAGACCGGCGGCGGAATAGCGGGTGGCATTGATGAGCCGGCGCAAGCCGGTCTTGCCCTTGAAAGGACTTTCTTCCATCGAGGCAGCGTAGCTCTGGAATGTTGCAGGGTGCCGGCCGGCACCCTGCTGCGGATCAGGCTTGTGCGAGTGCGGCCAGCGCGGCCGCGTAGTCGGGCTCCTGCTTGATCTCCGGCACCAGTTCGCCGTGCAGCACGGTGTCGTCGGTGTCCAGTACCAGCACTGCCCGCGCAGTCAGTCCGGCCAGCGGACCGTCGATGATCTCCACGCCGTAGTTCGCCATGAACTCGCGTCCGCGCAGCGTCGACAGCGACTGCACGTTGTTCAGCCCTTCGCTCTCGCAGAAGCGCTTCATCGCGAACGGCAGATCGGCGGATATGACCAGCACGACCGTATTGGCCATGCTCCCCGCCTGCTCGTTGAACTTGCGGGTCGAGGTCTGGCACACCGGCGTATCCAGGCTGGGCACGATGTTGAGCACCTTGCGCCTGCCGGCAAGACTGGCGAGCGATACGTCCGCCAGATCGGTGCCGACCAGCGAAAAGCCGGGTGCCTTGCTGCCTTTCTGGGGGAAATGGCCGGCAAGGTGTACCGGATTTCCGGAAAGAGTGATGGTCTGGGTCATGTCTGTTCCTTTCTGGCGGGGTATTGCGGCGATCCGGGCCTGCGATCAGGGATAGAACACGTAGAGCCGATAGCCGCCCGCACCGGTATCGGTCGGGTCGACCAGGACGCTGACCGATTGTTCGGACATTGCAGCGAATTCAGCCGGCCGCTGGGCGGGCAGGTAATCGCCCGGAACGAGCACGCGTCGCGCGACAGGTCGGTCGCCGGTGTCGGTCAGCGTCAGTTCGAGATTCGGCCAGTCCTGCGCGTAGGCCGCGCCATTGCGCAATTGCGCGTTCAGTCTGAGCAGCGGCGCCCGGGTGGCGTCGGGATTCAGTTCCGATGCTTCGATGCTGATCAGATCGGCCCGGCGCGGCGCAGGGATGCTGCATCCGAGTCGCGCGCAGAGGGACTGGAGGGGGGCCTTGAGTGCCGGTTGCGCGATGACCAGTTCGGTGCGGAACAGATAGGCGAGCTGGGCAGAGGCCAGCAAGAGGAGCAACAGTATGCCCGCCGTCCACAGTGCCGTTGCGAGGGCGCTGCGCCGATGCGCCTCCTCCTCGCCGTACAGTTCGCGACGGATACGTTGCACCGCCGGGTCGCGTACCGGCTCAAGAACTGGCGGCGGATCGAGCAGCGGGTCTCGCGCCGCCGGCCGGTCGCGGTTGTCGTCCTCCTTTTCCGGCGTATCGACGGCGATCGGAGAGAGGTCGGGCTCCGCTTCGACGATGTCCAGCGGCTGGGTTGCGTCCGGGTCTTCAGCGTCGGGGCTAGGTGCGCTCACCCTGTCCGGGTCGCGGCGGATTGCCATGGCCGACTGCCAGTGTTCCGTGCTGCGGGCGAGCAGATCGTCCATGCTCTCCCCCGGACGAGGCAAGGTCGGGTCATGCTCCATGGACGACGCCCCCGGCAGACGCGTCGTGACCGCAGCCGGCTCGCCGACGAGCGGCGAGAGCTCAGGTGTGGCAAGCATGCTGAGCGTCGCATGGCTTTCGCCGGGTGCGCTCCGGACCGCCTCTTCCCGCCCCGGAGACATCTCGTCATCCGTTTCCGAGGGGGCTTCGACATGCCCTGTCGCAGCGCTTTCGGCGATCGCAGGCGTGGCGAAGCCGGGAATCGGTGAATCTGCCGCGGCACCCGGCTGCGCGCCTGTCCTCGCCGGATCCGGTGGCGAGCCATCGGACGCCTTCGGCAGCGGAAGTTCGACCATGGCGTCGACCGCGTCGAACACCGTGTGGCAGCGGCCACAGCGCACGCGCCCTTCACGTGCCCTCAATTGCACCGTGTCGACGCGAAAGACGGTGGCACAGGCCGGGCAGCGGGACAGCATCAGATCCGTGTCCCGGTCAGCAGCACCCAGCCTTCCCGCTCACCGGCAACCTCCAGTTCGAAGGCCGGGCGATAGGCGGCCTGCACCATTCCGGCCTGCGCAGCCAGTATGCCGGACAGTGCTATGCGCCCTCCACTGCGGGTAAGTCCGCACAACAGCGGCGCGAGCACGGTGAGCGGATTGGCGAGGATGTTGGCGACCACAAGGTCTGCCGCATGGTCGATGTGCTCGCGCGAGAGCAGCAGTTCCAGCTTCGCATCGTTGCGCTCGGCGTTGTAGCGGGCTGCCTCCATCGCGTGCGGATCGATGTCGGTGGCGGTAACGCGTCCGGCGCCCAGCCTGGACGCGGCAAGCGCGAGAATGCCGGAGCCGCAGCCGTAGTCGATCACCGTTTCGCCACCGCGGATGACCGAATCAAGCCATTCAAGGCAAAGCCGTGTGGTCGGATGCGAGCCGGTACCGAAGGCCATGCCCGGGTCCAGCGTGATGTTGATGGCGGCCGGGTCGGGTTGCCGGTGCCAGGACGGGACGATCCACAAACGCCGGGAGACCCGTATGGGTTCGAACTGGGCTTGCGTGAGGCGCACCCAGTTCTGTTCGTCCAGTGGCGCGGTGGTGTAGGGCGGCGGCGCCGTCAGCCCCGCCCGCTCTGCGGCTTCGGCCATGGCCGAGGCATAGTCGGCGTCGCGCTCGAACAGCGCGTGGATGCGCGAATGCGGCCACAGTTCCACGGCGACCGGCATTCCGGGTTCTCCGAACTGCGGCCTTTCGTCTGCCGTACCGGCGTCGGCGTCTTCGATGTCGACCGACAGCGCGCCCGCTTCCAGCAGTGCGTCCGACAGCGCTTCGGCGTTGGCCGAATCCGCAAGCAGCGCCACGGTGAGCCAGCCTCCGGCCTGCGGTTCGCTCTCGGGCTGTTCATCCCGAAGTACGCCCGGTGGGATCATTTGACCTTGGCCGCTTCCTGCGCGGCGAGCTTCTGTTCCAGATAATGGATGCTGGTGCCGCCATCCATGAAGCGGGTGTCGTGCATCAGCTCCTGATGCAGCGGAATATTGGTCTTGATGCCGCTGACAATCATTTCCGACAGCGCGATGCGCATGCGCAGGATGGCCTGTTCGCGCGTGTCGCCGTAGGTGATCACCTTGCCTATCATCGAGTCGTAATAGGGCGGCACCGTATAGCCCTGATAGACGTGCGAATCGACGCGCACGCCGGGGCCGCCGGGCGGGTGATAGCCGGTGATCTTGCCGGGACTGGGCGTGAACTTGTACGGATCCTCGGCGTTGATCCGGCATTCCAGCGCGTGGCCGCTCAGCTTGATGTCGCGTTGCTTGTAGCGAAGTTTTTCGCCGGCGGCGACGCGGATCTGTTCCTGTACCAGATCGATGCCGGTGATCAGTTCGGTCACCGGATGCTCGACCTGGATGCGGGTGTTCATTTCAATGAAGTAGAACTCGCCGTTCTCGAACAGGAATTCGAAGGTGCCGGCGCCGCGGTACTTGATGCGGCGGCAGGCTTCCGCGCAACGTTCGCCGACGCGTGCGATCAGACGCGCCGGAATGCCGGGGGCCGGCGCTTCTTCGATGATCTTCTGGTGGCGACGCTGCATCGAACAGTCGCGTTCGCCCAGATAGACCGCGTTGCCATGCGAGTCGGCCAGAACCTGGATTTCCACGTGACGCGGATTCTCCAGGAATTTTTCCATGTAGACAGAGGGGTTGTTGAAGGCGGCTCCCGCCTCCGACCGTGTCATCTGAACCGCATTGATCAGCGCCGCCTCGGTATGCACGGTACGCATGCCGCGTCCGCCACCCCCGCCTGCCGCCTTGATGATCACCGGGTAGCCGATGGCGCGCGCGATGCGCACGATCTCCTTCGGGTCGTCGCCGAGAGCTCCCTCCGAACCGGGCACGCAGGGCACGCCGGCCGCTTTCATCGCATCCTTGGCCGACACCTTGTCGCCCATCAGAGTGATGGTCTCGGGGCGAGGTCCGATGAACACGAAGCCGCTGCGCTCGACTCGCTCGGCAAAATCGGCGTTCTCGGAGAGGAAGCCGTAACCCGGGTGTATGGCTTCCGCGTCGGTGACTTCCGCTGCCGAAATGATGGCCGGAATGTTCAGGTAGGACTGGCCGGACGGTGCCGGACCGATGCAGACCGATTCGTCGGCCAGCTTCACGTACTTGGCTTCCGTGTCGGCCTCGGAGTGCACCGCCACCGTACGGATGCCGAGCTCGCGGCAGGCCCGCAGAATGCGCAGCGCGATCTCGCCGCGGTTCGCGATCAGGATTTTTCCGAACATGGGATTCCGCTCAGCCGATGATGAACAGCGGCTGGCCGTATTCGACCGGCTGCCCGTTCTCTACCAGCACGGCCTTCACGACACCGGCGGCGTCCGACTCGATTTCATTCATCAGCTTCATGGCCTCGATGATGCACAGCGTGTCGCCGATCGCAACGGTCTGGCCGACGTCGACGAAAGCCTTGCCGCCGGGCGAGGACGAGCGATAGAAACTGCCCACCATCGGCGATTTCACGACATGTCCTTCCGGCACGGCAGCCTCTGTGGGGGCACTCGCAGCGACCGGAACGGAGGGCGTGGCTGCCGGCGCTGCGGGCGGTGCGCCTGCCGCAGCGTAGTAAGTGGCGTGGGCAGCCGGTGCCGGCAGGTGCTTGGCGATCCTGACCTTTTCTTCACCTTCGGTCACTTCCAGTTCGGAGATGCCCGATTCCTGGACGAGGTCGATCAGTTTCTTGAGTTTGCGCAAATCCATGGTGTACCCCCGCGAAAACCGGCCTCTATGGACCGGTCGTGACTATTTGTTCATTGTTTGCCGCCAAGTCTGCGCAGCACGAATTCAAGGGCCGCCTCGTAACCGTAGGCGCCCAGCCCGCAGATCACTCCGACTGCGACGTCGGACAGGTAGGAATGCTGCCGGAACGCTTCCCGCGCATGCACGTTCGAGAGATGGACCTCCACGAAGGGAATCGCGACGCCCGTCAGTGCATCCCGGATCGCAACGCTGGTGTGCGTGTAAGCGGCCGGATTGATGACGATGAAGTCGACCCCCTCGCTGCGCGCAGCCTGGATGCGGCCAACCAGTTCGCCTTCGTGATTGCTCTGGAAGCACTCGAGCGTGACCCCTGCTCCGAGAGCGATCACCTTCAGCCTGGCATCGATGTCCGCAAGCGTCAGATGACCGTAGATTCCGGGTTCCCGCGTGCCCAGAAGGTTGAGATTCGGCCCGTGGAGCACCAGGATGCGATGGGCCTCCGTGCCGGCTTCTCCAGCTTTCGACTGCGTGGCAGGTTTGATCGCCTTGCGGCGCGTTGTTGGCTGCATGGCGGCGAGTTTGCCGGAATTCGCGTCAGATTGTCCAGCAAGACCCGGTCGGCGCGCTCACTTGAGCCGCGCGAGCAGCCGGCGCTCCAGTTCCTCCTCCGCATAGACGCCGAGCTTGCGTTCGACGATATTGCCGTCCGGCGATATCAGCACGGTGAAGGGCATGGCCTGCTGCGCATTGCCCAGTTCGACGGACAACTGGATGGCGTCCGCTCCGCCAACCAGAAGCGGGTAGGCGATGGTTTCTTCCTGTCTGTATCGACGCACGTTCTCTGCATTATCGACGCTGATGCCGACGAACTGCACGCCCTGACCACCATACTTCACGGCCAGTCTCGAAAATGCCGGCATCTCTTCACGGCAGGGCGGGCACCAGGTGGCCCAGAAGTTCACCACCAGCCATTTGCCGCGCCAGGCGGAAAAGGGCATGGGCCGGCCGTCCGAATCCGCAAGTTCGTGCGCCTCAAGTCGTGCCGCGTCCGCTGTCACGGCCGCCGGCAGATGCCGGCCCTGGCCGAACCAGATCCCGGCCGCGCCTGCGGCAACCAGGACGGCGGCGATCAGCCCGCCACGCATCGGTGTGGTCATTCCGTCTCCTCTTCCTTGTCTAGCAGCGCGCGCAGAGAGTCGGCACGCAGGCGTTCGCGTCCTCGCGAACGCTCAAGACCCGAAGGAAACACGGCAAGTTCGACCGGAAGGTCGTCCCAGTCGAAAAGAAGCGTCGTTTCCGGACTGTTGCGGTCCGGGCGGCGCGGGTCGCGACTGTCGAAATCGACGCCGTTGTTGAGCAGGAATACTTCGACTTCCTTGGCGCTGTCGGCAAAAACCTGCAGTTCGATGGCCGAGAAGCGGCCCGCCGTGCCGTCGACCACGCTGCCGGTCGCGTAGGGCTTGAAGCGCTCCAGTTCGCCCATCAGTTCAAGTGTCGCAGCGCGCAAGGTGCGCAGTTGTTCCGGCTGTTCGTCGGCGAGATAGAGCGCCTGGTATTCGCGCACGGCCTCCTCGATCTCGGCGTTGTTGGGCAGTTCCTCGTGCGGGCCTGCGCCAAGCTGGCGGGCGGCCTTTCGTTTGGCAAGGCCGTAGTCGCGGATGCCTTCTTCCGCGATCAGGCGCGCCGCGGCACTGGCGATCCGGCGTCTGACGTTGCTTGGGCGCATGGCGGGTGCTGCAGGGAAAGGAAGGGCGGGTTGATAGAATCCGCGATCATTCTGTCACATCGCCCTACCATGCACATTCACATCCTCGGCATCTGCGGCACCTTCATGGGCGGCATCGCGGCGCTGGCACGCGAAGCCGGGCATCGGGTCACCGGCTGCGACGCCAATGTCTATCCGCCGATGAGCACGCAGCTGGAACGGCTGGGTATCGATCTGATCGAAGGCTATGGCCCGTCCCAGATCGCTCTCGCGCCGGACGTGTTCGTCGTCGGCAACGCCGTGTCGCGAGGCAATCCACTGCTCGAGGAAATCCTTGATCGCGGACTGCCCTACGTGTCGGGCCCGCAATGGCTGGCAGAGTACGTGCTGGCCGGTCGGTGGGTGCTGGCGGTCGCGGGGACTCACGGCAAGACCACAACCACTTCCATGCTCGCGTGGATGCTCGAAGATGCCGGGCTGAAGCCGGGCTTCCTGATCGGTGGTGTGGCGCAGAACTTCGGCGTCTCCGCGCGCCTGGGAGATGCGCCATTCTTCGTCATCGAGGCCGATGAGTACGATACGGCGTTCTGCGACAAGCGCTCGAAGTTCGTGCACTATCGGCCGCGCACCGCGGTCCTGAACAATCTCGAATTCGATCACGCTGATATCTTTCCGGATCTTGCGGCGATCGAGACGCAATTCCATCATCTGGTGCGAACCATGCCCAGGTCGGGCCGCATCGTCGCCAACGGTGGCGAAGATGCGTTGAGGCGTGTGCTCGGGCGCGGTGCATGGAGCGAACTGGAGTGGTTCAACTGCGCAGACGGATGGCAAGTCGTATCAAGCGGCGGAATGTCCAGCATGCATGGTCCGGCGGGCGAGTGTTTCGCCGGACGCCTGTCAATGCCCGGACGGCACAATGCGAACAATGCGCTGGCTGCGATGCTTGCCGCGCGCCACGCCGGAGTCAGGCCCGAGCAGGCGCTCGCCTCCCTGGAAAGTTTTGCAGGCATACGCCGCCGACTGGAACGGGTGGGCGAGGAGGCCGGAGTCACCGTCTATGACGATTTTGCCCACCATCCCACGGCGATAGCCGAAACGATCAGTGCGTTGCGATCCGTGGTCGGGTCGCAGCGCATCGTCGCGGTGATCGAGCCGCGTTCCAACACCATGAAACTGGGTGTCATGAAGGCGCGCCTGCCTGCCGCGCTAGCCGGTGCCGACGCGTGCTATTGCCTGGGCGGTGCTGCGCTCGGCTGGGACGCGGCCGAGGCGCTGGCTCCGTTGGGCGAGAAGGCGCACGTTGCCGTGTCCGTCGACGCATTGGTCGCCGATCTGCTCGCCGATCTGCGTGCGGGAGACCAGGTCCTGGTCATGAGCAATGGAAGCTTCGGCGGAGTGCACCACCGATTGCTGGAATGCCTGCGCCCGGAAGTCTGAAAGTTGAGCGCTTGGTGCGGGGCAATATTGATAAGGATCAACTCCCGTGCTAGCGTACGCCCCGGTAATCGGCCACAAGAAGCCGTATCAGGGGGAGAATACACTTCCGGAGCATTACAGTGTCCGCAGTGCTCAGCCAATCGGACGACTTCAGTGTCGTCGTACGCCGCAACTGTTCGCTGTCGCCGCGTGCCTTATTGACCTTTTTTCTGGTCACGGCTGGGTTGTCCCTTTCGATTGCTTTGGCGTGGGCCGCGGTCGGCGCATGGTGGGTGTTGCCCTTCGCGGGTGTGGAGCTGGGTGCGCTGGGTATCGCCTTCATCGTGTTCGGTCGGCGAGTCGGTGATTTCGAGCGCATTCACCTCGACCGGGATGCACTGATCGTCGAGGTGTGCGAGAAGGATTGCGTCAGTCGGCACGAATTCGTGCCTGCTTGGGCCAGGGTCGAGACGCGCAGGGTCGGCTTCGGGTCCGAGGTGGTCGTACGCTGCCGCGACCGTCAGGTTGTAGTGGGGCGGTATCTGGACGAGGGGGGCCGTGCGTCGCTGGCGCGGGAACTGTCGTCGAGATTGAAGGAAAGACGGTTTTAAGACCGCGGTTTCAGAATCAATCACAACATAGATCTGGGGTTGCAATATGGCGCTATCAAGAGGTGGCTCTTCCATCGCCCGCCGGGCATGGGCCGGGATGGGGTTGTTTCTGTTGACTGGGCTTGCCCACGCGGAAATGAGGCTCAACCTGCAGGAGCCGATCACCGAGCTCGGTCAGAAGGTGTATGACCTTCACCTGTTGATGACCATCGTCTGTGGCGTCATTTTTGTGGCCGTATTCGGTGTGATGTTCTGGTCGGTGTTCGTGCACCGCAAGTCGGTTGGCTACAAGGCGGCAACCTTCCACGAAAGCACCACGGTCGAAATCCTGTGGACCATCGTTCCGGTGTTCATCCTGCTCGGGATGGCGTGGCCGGCGACCAAGACCATCCTTGCGATGCGTGACACCAGCAACCCCGACATCACGATCAAGGCCACCGGCTACCAGTGGAAGTGGGGCTATGACTATCTGAAAGGCGATGGTCAGGGGATCAGCTTCACCAGCAATCTGTCGACGCCGCAACCGCAGATACGCAACGAATCGGACAAGGGCGGCGACTATCTGCTCGAAGTCGATAACGAACTGGTGGTGCCGGTCGGCAAGAAGATCCGCATCCTGACCACCGCGAACGACGTGATCCACGCATGGTGGGTGCCTGCGCTGGCAGTCAAGCAGGATGCGATTCCCGGCTTCATCCGCGACACCTGGTTCCGCGCCGAGAAGACCGGAACCTTCCGCGGGCAGTGTGCGGAACTGTGTGGCAAGGACCATGGCTACATGCCCATCGTCGTCAAGGTCGTGAGCGACGAGGAGTACGCAGCCTGGGTTGAGAAGAAGAAGAGCGAACTGGCCGCCGCCGCCGACGATCCGAACAAGATGTATGTGGTTGGCGAACTGCTGCCGCGTGGCGAGAAGGTCTTCACAGCGAACTGTGCCGCCTGTCACCAGGCGAACGGAAAGGGCTTGCCGCCGGCTTTCCCGGCGCTCGACGGTTCGAAGGTCGTGCTCGGTTCGCAGGACGCGCAGATCAATCTCGTGATGCATGGCAAGGCCGGTACCGCGATGGCCGCGTTCAAGCATCTGAGCGACACCGATCTGGCCGCTGTGCTGACCTATACGCGCAACAGCTGGAGCAACGCGACGGGTGAGGTCATCCAGCCCTCGGACATCAAGATGGCCCGCGAAGAATAAGCGGCGCCCTCTGAACGTTCAGTCACTTTCTAGATTTTCAGGAGATACACATGGCTGCGATTCCGGGCGGTGCCGACCACTCGCACGATCACGCGCATGATCACCCCACGGGCTTCATGCGTTGGGTGACCACGACCAATCACAAGGACATCGGTTCGATGTACCTGTGGTTTTCGTTCGCGATGTTCATTGTCGGCGGCATCATGGCGCTGGTGATCCGGGCCGAGCTGTTCGAGCCCGGTCTGCAGGTGGTCGATCCAGACCGCTTCAACCAGATGACGACCCTGCATGGCCTGATCATGGTGTTCGGAGCCATCATGCCGGCCTTTGTCGGTTTTGCGAACTGGATGATTCCGTTGATGATCGGCGCATCCGACATGGCGTTCGCGCGCATGAACAACTGGTCGTTCTGGCTGTTGCCGCCAGCGGCCATCCTGCTCTCGACCTCGCTGCTGGTTCCCGGCGGCGCTGCGGCATCGGGCTGGACGCTCTATCCGCCGCTGACCGTGCAGATGGGCATAGGGATGGACATGGCGATCTTCGCCGTACACATCCTCGGCATTTCTTCGATCATGGGTTCGATCAATATCGTGACCACGATCCTGAACATGCGGGCGCCGGGCATGACGCTGATGAAGATGCCGCTTTTCTGCTGGACCTGGCTCATCACCGCCTACCTGGTGATCGCCGTGATGCCGGTGCTGGCAGGCGCGGTAACCATGATTCTGACGGACCGTCATTTCGGCACCAGCTTCTTCAATGCCGCCGGTGGCGGTGACCCGGTGCTCTACCAGCACATCTTCTGGTTCTTCGGGCACCCCGAGGTGTACATCATCGCGATCCCGGCCTTCGGCGTCGTGTCCCAGGTCATCCCGGCCTTCTCGCGCAAGCCGCTTTTCGGTTACGCATCGATGGTGTACGCGACCTCGTCGATCGCCATCCTGTCCTTCATCGTGTGGGCGCACCACATGTACACGGTGGGCATGCCGGTCGCGGGGCAGCTGTACTTCATGTTCGCCACCATGCTGATCGCGGTGCCGACCGGTGTGAAGGTGTTCAACTGGGTGGCCACCATGTGGCGCGGCTCGCTCAGCTTCGAAACGCCGATGCTGTTCTCGATCGGCTTCCTGTTCCTCTTCACGCTGGGCGGTTTCTCGGGCCTGGTGCTGTCGATGACTGCGGTCGACGTGCAACTGCACGATTCGTACTACGTCGTCGCTCACTTCCACTACGTGATGGTCGCGGGTGCGCTGTTCTCGGCCTATGCGGGCGCCTACTACTGGCTGCCGAAGTGGACGGGTCACATGTACGACGAGAAGCTGGGCAAGCTGCATTTCTGGCTGTCCATCGTGTTCTTCAACATGACCTTCTTCGTCCAGCACTTCCTGGGTCTGGCGGGCATGCCGCGCCGCATTCCGGATTACTCGCTGCAGTTCGCCGAGTTCAACATGATCTCGTCGATCGGTGCCTTCGGTTTCGGCCTGTCGCAACTGGTATTTCTGGTGGTTGTCCTGAAGTGCATCAAGGGTGGCGAGAAAGCTTCGGCCAAGCCTTGGGATGGTGCCGAAGGTCTGGAATGGACCGTCCCGTCACCAGCGCCGCACCATACTTTCGAAACGCCGCCGGTCTTCAAGTGAGTTGCCCGTGACCGGAATGGATGACGATCTCCGCCGCCGCAACCTTCGTACGGCGTTGTGGCTGGCGGTCACGGCGGTGGCCGTGTTCGTGATGTTCGTATTGCGCTACGGGATGTCGGGGCGATGACCGTTCGGGCTCCGGTTGTCGACGGCAGGGAAGATCGCAACCGTTCCACTCTTCTACGTCTCATCGTATCGGCGCTGCTGATGTTCGGTTTCGGTTATGCCCTGGTGCCTTTCTACGAAAAGCTGTGTCAGGTGCTCGACGTCAACAACCTGAACAAGCAGGAAGGCGAGCGGGTTCTGAACCGTCAGGTCGACCGCTCCCGCAGCGTGACCGTGGAGTTCGACGCCAATCTGCACAAGTTGCCGTGGAACTTCAAACCCGTCGCCAGTTCGCTGGTGGTGCATCCGGGTGAGATCGTGACCATGGAGTACGAGGTGTCGAATACGAGGCAGAATGCGGTCACCGGGCAGGCGATCCCCAGCTACACACCGTCGCTCGCCATGCAGTACTTTCAGAAACTGGACTGTTTCTGCTTCAAGCAGCAGACGCTTCGAGCGGGGGAAACCCGGCGCATGCCGATCGCCTTTCTGGTGTCGCCGGATCTCCCGAAGGACATCCACACGATCACGCTTTCCTACACCTTCTTCGAGGTGCCGGGGGCCACTGCAGTATCGGACGCAATGCGTCCGGCGGGCGGCTGAGCATGGCCGGGTTGGTAAGAAATGTCGTCACCGTGCTGTCCGCATTTGTCGGAATACGGAAGAAGGGTGATCACGACGAGGTCGCGTCTTCGCTGACACCGTTGCAAATCATCATCACCGGGGTTGTGGCTGCGGCCCTCTTCGTGGTGACAGTGATCTTGGGTGTAAGAATTCTGATCAGCATCGCTTGAGAGAATAACCGGGAAGGAAAATTCACAAATGAGCTCGCATACGCCACAACAGACCCCTTACTACTACGTACCTGCCCCATCCACCTACCCGATTACCGGATCGATCGCGCTGTTCCTGTTCGCACTGGGTTCGGTGCTGACCATGAACAAGATCGGTGGCGGCGGTTTCGTCCTCGGCGCTGGTCTGCTGGTGCTGTTCTACATGATGTATTCCTGGTTTGGCAAAGTCGCCCAGGAGTCGGAAGGTGGCCTTTACAGCAAGCGTGTCGGCGTGTCGTTCCGCTGGAGCATGGGCTGGTTCATCTTCTCCGAAGTGATGTTCTTTGCCGCATTCTTCGGCGCGTTGTTCTACGCGCGCGTGCTTGCCACGCCCGATCTTGCGAGCCTCGAACATCAGGCACTGCTCTGGCCGGATGCGAAGGCCATGTGGCCGAGCGCGGGCCCGGCCTATGACGGCGGTCCCTTCACACCGATGGGCGCGTGGGGTATTCCGGCGATCAACACCCTTCTGCTGCTGACTTCCGGCGTCACGCTGACCTGGGCTCACCACGGTCTGCTGCACAACAATCGCGGACAACTCAAGCTTGGTCTGTTCCTGACCATCGCACTTGGCGTCGTCTTTCTGGGGTTGCAGGGCTACGAATACGCCCATGCATACAGTGATCTGAACGTGAAAATGACGACCGGCATCTTCGGTTCGGTGTTCTACATGCTGACCGGCTTTCATGGTTTTCACGTTACGGTTGGTGCGACCATGCTTATCGTGATACTGTTCCGGGTCTTTGCGGGTCACTTCAGCCCGGACAACCACTTCGGGTTCGAGGCGGTTGCGTGGTACTGGCATTTCGTCGACGTCGTCTGGCTCCTGCTCTTCGTCGTCGTGTACTGGATTTGATGTAAAAGACGGGATCTGCGAGGAGGAGAGTGGGCCGGTAAGCAAAAAGAGCCCTTATAAAATAAACGCTCGGCGCCGCACATCGTGCGGCGCTTTTTTTCGCGTGTCGGGGGCGTCAAGGGGCGGCGTCCGTAGAGGCCGCCGAGTGCGACTCCCCCACCTGATGGTCAAAGCTTGCCGGTGATGAAGCCGAAGCGGTATCCAGCCATCAGGAAGATGAACAGCGCCATCGAGAGGCCAACCCGAATGGCCAGAGAGCGCAGCATGCGGCTCGAGTTGCCGCTGTCGCGAAACAGGAAGAAAAGCGCTGAACCGAGGCTTGCTACAACGGTCAGCAGCATGAAGATAACGAGATAGCGCATCTGAGGGGTTCCTTGTCCAGTGGGTCAGTGTACCTGCCGGGCGTCCGACGGCAATGCTCCAGTTTCATTTCGCACATCGCAGATTCCGGGTCCGGTTCTGGCCGGCGATCGTCTGTGTGGCGGTGATGGCCGTCACGCTGAGCGCGGCGCGCTGGCAAACCGCACGCGCGCACTACAAGCAGTCGCTCGAAGACGCCTACGGTGAGCAGCAGACCCGCCCGGTGCTCGACCTGAACGACTGGGGCACGGTTCCGCCACCCGAGTTCTCCCGGGGAAGCGCCAGCGGGCGTTGGAAAGCGGATGCGCTGGTCTATGCCGACAATCAGGTGCGTGATGGACAGGCTGGTTACGTGGTGTTCATGCCGCTCTGTCAGACCGAGACGCGCTGTGTGCTGGTTGCCCGTGGATGGATAGGTCTCGGCGGGCGGCGCGATGCATTGCCTGCGGTCAGTTCGTCGGAGGGGGTGCAAGGAGTGGAAGGGGTGGTGACGCGAGCCGAGCCGCGTTTCGTCGAGCTGTCGGGAGATGCCGTTCACGGCGCGGTCTGGCAGAACGTGACCGTCGTGCGGATGCGTCAGGCGACCGGGCTGGATCTCGCACCCTTCATCCTTACCCAGACGTCGGCCTCGGACGATGGTCTGCGGCGCGATGCGGTGCGCCCGGATTTTGGCGTTCACAAGCACTGGATGTACGCGGCGCAGTGGTACGGTTTTGCGCTGGTCACCCTGGTGTTCGGGCTGTATGCAGCGATGGACAGGAGCGGAGGCTCGAATTGAAAGGCAAGAAGGTTCTGGTCATTCTCGCGGCGGTATGTGTGCTGCCGCTGGTCGCGTCTTACGCAATGTATTTTCTGTGGCGTCCGGACAGTACGGTGAATTACGGTCAGTTGCTATCGCCGAGGGCCGTCCCTGCCGAAGCGCTGAGCACGGTGGAAGGCAAACCCTTCGCTTTTGCCGCCACGAAGGGGCGGTGGACGCTGGTACTGGCGGACGACGGGAAGTGCGACGCCCGGTGCGAACAACTCCTGTATTTCATCCGTCAGGTACGCAAGGCGCAGGGTGAGCATCAGGAGCGTATCGAACGCGTCTGGCTGGTCAGTAGCGAAACCCGGCCGCGAGCCGAGCTGTTGAACGCAATAGAGGGTACGCACGTCGTACGGGCGGCGGGCACGGCGACGCTGGCGGCGTTCGCTACCGGTTCGGCGCATCAACGGGCCATCCATCTGGTCGACCCGTTGGGGCAGGTGATCATGCGCTACCCCGACGATCCGGATCCGAAGAAGATGATCAAGGACTTGCAACGGTTGATGAAGTATTCGAGGCTGGGCTGATGAAAACCTACCGCACCTTGCTGCTGGTCACGATAGTCATGACGTTCGCGCTGATCGTGCTTGGCGCCTATGTACGCCTCTCGGACGCCGGCTTGGGCTGTCCGGACTGGCCTGGGTGCTACGGGCACGCGACGGTGCTGGAGGCGTCAGAGCACATTTCGGCGGCGCAGGACGCCAATCCGGGCGGGCCGGTCACGTTCGCCAAGGCGTGGAAGGAAATGATCCACCGCTACTTCGCAGGGATTGTCGGCCTCTGCATTGTCGCGATCGCCGTCCTGGCCTGGCGTCATCGACGTGAACCCGGTGCTTCACCCTTGCTCGCAACGGTACTCATTGCAGTGCTCGTGCTGCAGGCCATGTTCGGCAAATGGACGGTCACCATGCTGCTCAAACCCGCCATCGTGACAGGCCATCTGCTTGGCGGTCTGACCGTGCTCGCCTTGCTGGTCCTTCTGCATGCGCGAACGCAGGGCCCTTCAACGCGCACAGTGTCGCCCGCCGCAAGTCTGCTCGCCGGCCTGTCATTCTTTGTCCTGGTCATGCAGATTTCGCTCGGTGGCTGGGTCAGCACCAACTACGCGGCGCTTGCGTGCACCGATCTGCCGACCTGTCACGGGGACTGGGTGCCGCAGATGGACTTCCGCAACGGCTTTCACGTCGTCCGCGAACTCGGGCAGAGCGCTGACGGCGAAACCCTCTCTATGCACGCGCTGACCGCCATCCACTGGATGCATCGCGTCGGCGCGGTGGTCGCGGCAATGGTGATCGGTACGCTTGGCTTTGTTTTGCGCAGAGCGGGACACGGTGCCCTGGGCGGCTTCTTGCTGACCGTACTTGCCGTGCAGATCGCACTCGGACTTGCCAATGTATGGTTCAGCCTGCCTCTGCCGCTGGCGGCGGCCCACAATGGGGGCGCTGCAGCATTGGTGATCCTCATGGTACTGATAAACTATCGCGTCCGCGCCAGTGCGCAGCAACGATTCCCGGGAGTACTGCATGAAAGCTCTGCGGCTTGATTTCCAGCCCTTTTCGCTGAGGCTCGCGAACTATCTGCAGCTGACCAAGCCGCGAGTCGTGTCGCTCATCGTATTCTGCGCGGTGATCGGGATGTTTCTCGCAGTGCCGATCGGTCTTCCGGCACCTGGAGTAGTGCTTGCGGCCACCATCGGGATTGCCATGGTCGCTGGCGCTGCAGCGGCGGTGAATTGTCTGGTCGAACAGAAGATCGACGCCGTCATGGCGCGAACCCGGGCGCGCCCGCTACCCCGCGGTGAAGTGAATTCGCTGGAAACGCTGGCGTTCTCCGGCGTGGTCGGCGGTGCCGGACTGTCGGTGCTTTTCCATTGGGTTAACCCCCTCACCATGTGGCTGACGCTGGGAACCTTCATCGGTTACGCCATCGTCTATACGGTATTCCTGAAGCCAGCGACGCCACAGAACATCGTGATCGGCGGTGCTTCCGGCGCCATGCCGCCGGTGCTGGGCTGGGCGGCGGTGACCGGCGAAGTGTCTGCAGACGCACTGCTCCTGTTCCTCATCATCTTCGCGTGGACGCCGCCGCATTTCTGGGCGCTGGCTCTGTACCGGACCCAGGAGTATGCGAAGGCCGGTCTGCCCATGCTGCCGGTGACCCATGGCGCCGAATACACGCGACTGCAGGTGTTCCTCTACACCCTCATCCTGTTCGCGGTGACCTTGCTGCCTTTCGCGTCGCGCATGAGCGGCTGGATCTATCTCGTGTCGGCCGTGGTGCTGTCGGGCATGTTCATCGCGTACGCGTGGCGCCTGATGCGTAACTATTCGGACGAACTGGCGAAGAAGACCTTCCGTTTTTCGCTTTGGCATTTGTCCCTGCTTTTCGCTGCATTGCTGGTTGACCACTACATCACGCTATGAAGCGACGATATTTCCTCGCCGCACTGCTGTCGGCAGGGCTGGCGGGATGCGGGCAGTCCGGGCCGACCTTCAACAGCGTGGACGTTACTGGCGCCGACTACGGAAATGGTTTCTCCCTGACAGACCACACCGGTGCGCAGCGCACACTTGAGGACTACAAGGGCAAGGTGGTGACGCTGTTCTTCGGCTTCACTCATTGCCCGGATGTGTGCCCGACCAGTCTGGCGACAATGAAGCAGGCGCTCACGCTGCTCGGGCCGGATGCCGCGCGGGTGCAGGTTCTTTTCGTGACGGTCGATCCGGAGCGCGATTCTGCGGAGTTGCTCGCGAACTACGTGCCGAAATTCGACCCGTCCTTTGTCGGTTTGCGTGGCGATCTGGCGAGCACGGCTGCGGTTGCCAAGGAATACAAGATCTTTTTCCAGAAGGTGCCGGGTTCAACGCCGGACAGCTATACCCTTGATCATTCTGCCGGCACCTATGTACACGATGCGCAGGGTCGTTTGCGCCTGTTCATCCGCCATGGCGAGTCACCTCAGAAGATCGCTGACGATCTGAAGATTTTGCTGGCCCGGAACTGAGTGCGGAGTGTTCGACAAAAAAGGCGACCATGGGGTCGCCTTTTTTGTTCATGCCGTCCGACGGGGATCAGGTGGTGATGCCCAGCATCTTCTGCATCGATGCCTTCATCTTCTGCATGGCTTTTGCCTCGATCTGACGGATGCGCTCGGCCGATACCCCGTATTCGCTGGCCAGCTCGTGCAGGGTGGCTGCTTCGCCATCCTGTACCAGCCAGCGACGTTGCACGATGGCGCGGCTGCGGTCGTCGAGAGCAGCCAGTGCATCGTGCAAGCCGTCTTCCTGCAGTCTGAGGTTCTGTGCAGCTTCCATCACCTCCAGTGGCTCGGCAGCGGCGTCGGCCAGCCAGTGGATGGGCGCCAGACGGGCATTGTCGCGATCATCGTCCTCGTTGCTGCCTTCGAGTGCGACGTCCTGACCGGTCAGACGGGTTTCCATCTCGACAACTTCTTCCGGCTTCACTCCCAGCGTTCTCGCCACCTCCTGAACTTCGACCGGATTCAGCGTATTGCTGCTTTGCTTCAGGCTGCGCAGATTGAAGAACAGCTTGCGCTGTGCCTTGGTCGTGGCGACCTTGACCAGACGCCAGTTGCGCAGGATGTACTCGTGAATCTCGGCCTTGATCCAGTGGATGGCAAAGGACACAAGGCGTACGCCGCGGTCCGGGTCGAAGCGCTTGACAGCCTTCATCAGGCCGATATTGCCTTCCTGGATAAGGTCGGCGTGCGGCAGGCCGTAGCCAAGATAGCCACGGGCAATTGCCACCACCAGACGAAGGTGCGACATCACCAGCGTACGTGCGGCTTCGAGATCCTCCTCGTCGCGGAAGCGGCGGGCGAGCGATTGTTCCTGCTCCTCGCTGAGCAGGGGAATACGGTTTGCAGCCTGGATGTAGCTGTCGATGTTGCCCAGCGCGCCGGGCATCGGCAGATTCGGAACCATCAGAGCTTGAGTCATGATTCAGTCCTCCATTTGAACGCAAGATTAGCACTCTCTGTGTTTGAGTGCTAACAAGCCGGTCGGTTCAGTGCGTTGCAACATGTAAGCGGCCACGCGTTGGCGGCGGCCTGCGGGCCCGCGCGGGTTTGGGTTCGCCGGGGCCGCACGTTACAATCAACGGAATCCTGCCCGGTTCTTCCACCCATCCGATGCGCCTGTCCGCCTTCCTGATTGCTGCCCATCTCTGTCTGCCGCTGCTTGCGGTGGCTCAGCTGCGTGCGATTCCACCGGAGGCGATAAAGGCGAAGATGAAGCCGCCGGTCGATGGCGTGGTGGAGGTCGGCAAGTACACATTCAAACTGGCGCCCGGCGCCCAGATACGCTCGACCGACAATCGCATTCTGCTGCCGGTGATGATGGGCAGCGAGCAGGTCGTCCGGTACACACTGGACGCCAATGGCGATCTGTATCGAGTCTGGGTGCTGTCGCCCGAAGAACTCGACCAACCGGCGCCCAGACAGTAATTTCCCCGTTCCTTCCGATGACCCGCAAGATTTACATCAAGACTTTCGGCTGCCAGATGAACGAGTACGACTCGGACAAGATGGCCGACGTGCTCGGCGACGCCGAGGGTCTGGAGAAGACCGACCGCCCGGAAGAGGCGGACGTGATTCTTTTCAACACCTGTTCGGTGCGCGAGAAAGCCCAGGAGAAAGTGTTTCACGACCTCGGTCGGGTGAAGCACCTGAAGCGCGAAAAGCCCGACCTCATCATCGGAGTCGGCGGCTGTGTCGCCAGCCAGGAGGGGGCGGCCATCGTCGAGCGAGCGCCCTATGTGGATGTGGTGTTCGGTCCGCAGACTCTTCATCGTCTGCCGGAACTTCTCACGAAACGCCGCGCCAGCGGGCGGCCGCAGGTCGACATCAGCTTTCCGGAAATCGAGAAGTTCGACCACCTGCCACCGGCACGGGTCGAGGGCGCGACAGCCTTCGTGTCCATCATGGAAGGCTGCTCGAAGTACTGCACGTTCTGTGTCGTGCCCTATACCCGTGGCGACGAAGTGTCGCGCCCGCTGGACGACATCCTGACCGAAATCGCCACCCTGCTGGATCAGGGCGTGAAGGAGGTGACGCTGCTCGGCCAGAACGTGAATGCCTGGCGTGCGCCGATCAGTCGTGGATCGGACGACATTGGCGACTTCGCCTTTCTGCTCGAATGCGTGCATGACCTGCCGGGCATCGAACGCATCCGCTACACCACCTCGCACCCGCGCGAAATGACGCAGAGGGTGATCGACGCCTATGCGCGATTGCCCAAGCTGGTGTCGCAACTGCACCTGCCTGTGCAGTCGGGGTCCGACCGCGTGCTGGCGGCGATGAAACGCGGCTACACCGCGCTCGAATACAAGGCGGTGGTGCGCAAGTTGCGCGCCGCGCGTCCCGATCTGTCGCTGACCTCCGATTTCATCGTCGGCTTCCCGGGCGAGACGGAGGAAGATTTCGAAAAGACCATGAAGTTGATCGATGACGTCGGCTTCGACGGCAGCTTCAGCTTTGTCTACAGCGTCCGGCCGGGTACGCCGGCGGCCGATCTGGCTGACGACACGCCGCAGGAGGTGAAGCTGGCGCGTCTGGCGCGACTGCAGCGGCGCATCGACGAACAGGCGCAGGCCGTCAGCCGGAGCATGGTCGGCAGCGTGCAGCGCATCCTGGTCGAGGGGCACGCACGCAGGGACGTTGCCGAACTGGCCGGGCGCACCGACAACAACCGCGTCGTCAATTTTCCGGGTCCGGCGCGGTTGATCGGCCAGTTCATCGACGTGCGCATTACCGGTGCGCTGCCGCACAGCCTGCGTGGCGAGGTGGTCATCCGCGAGGTGGTCAGCGCTTGAAGACGCGGCCACTCGAACTGGTGCTGGAGCCGCTCGACAACACACGGCTGGCCAATCTGTGTGGCGTGCTCGATGAAAACCTGCGCCAGCTCGAAACCGCTTACGACGTCGAAATCGCCCGCCGCGGAGAGCGCTTCCGCGTAAGCGGCGAGCCCGGGCAGTCACAGCGGGCGGCGGCAGCCTTGCGCCACTTCTACTCGGTGGCCACCGAACACCTGAGCATCGACGCGATACAGCTCGGTCTGATCGA
This sequence comes from uncultured Methyloversatilis sp., assembly GCA_964555165.1. Classification (GTDB taxonomy): domain Bacteria; phylum Pseudomonadota; class Gammaproteobacteria; order Burkholderiales; family Rhodocyclaceae; genus Methyloversatilis. Next base: position 26,149 of record CAZKRN010000020.1, read on the forward strand.
ACTGTCGAACCGCATCGCCGCCGAGCCGGCCGCGCCGGTGCTGATGACGCGCAAGACCAATCTGCACGGCCGCACGCCGCGCCAGACCCAGTATCTGAGGCAGATACTGGAGCACGACATTACCTTCGGCATCGGTCCGGCAGGTACCGGAAAGACCTATCTCGCAGTGGCTTGTGCAGTCGATGCACTGGAACGAGAGACGGTGGCGCGCATCGTGCTGACCCGGCCGGCGGTCGAGGCCGGGGAACGACTCGGTTTCCTGCCGGGCGATCTGGCGCAGAAGGTTGACCCCTATCTGCGTCCGCTGTACGACGCGCTTTACGACCTGATGGGTTTTGAACGCGTGGCACGGGCCTTCGAACGGCAAGTCATAGAGATCGCGCCGCTGGCCTACATGCGCGGCCGCACGCTGAACAACGCCTTCATCATCCTCGACGAGGCACAGAACACCACGCCCGAACAGATGAAGATGTTCCTCACGCGCATGGGTATCGGCTCCAGGGCGGTGGTGACCGGCGACCTGACGCAGATCGATCTGCCGCGTGGCCACAAGAGCGGTCTGGCCGAGGCCCGGAAAATCCTTGCCGAGGTGCGTGGCATCGCCATCACCGACTTCCTGGCCGAAGATGTGGTGCGCCATCCGCTGGTGGCCCGCATCGTGTCCGCCTATGAGCGTTTCGAGGCTCAGCGCGAGGCGGAGGAGGCGATGCGCAAGGGTCCGCGCGGCTGATGCGGCTGAACCTTTCGGTGCAGTACGCCTGCGCACGCGACGGCTGCCCGGCGCGCGACGACGTGAAGCGCTGGGTGCGCGCCGCACTCGATGCGGACGCGATCGCGCGTGCTGACGTCACGGTACGCTTCGTCGATGCCGCGGAGGGACAGGCGCTGAACCACGCGTACCGCGGCCGCGATTACGCGACCAACGTGCTGTCTTTTCCTTACGAGCAGGGTGGACAGCTCGTGGGCGATCTGGTGGTCTGCCAGCCGGTGCTGACGCGCGAAGCTGCGGAGCAGGGCAAGGCTTTCGCCGACCATGCGGCCCACCTGATCGTGCATGGCACCCTGCACCTGCAGGGCTGGGACCACGAAACGTCGGACGCGGACGCCGAAGCGATGGAAGCGGAGGAGCGCCTTATCCTGAAAGGACTTGGCGTGGCCGATCCGTATTCGGACGAATATTCGATTCAATCAACGGAGGTTTGAAATGTCGGATCAGGACGACGACAGCCGTGTCGGTTTGAGGGTGGTGGCCATCATCGTGATCGCGGTCGTCGCAGCGGTGGTGGGCTTTGCCGTATCGCTGGCCGGCAAGCCCGGGACGGATGCCGAAGCAGTCGAGGTGGTGGAGGTGATCGAGGTGCCGGAACCGGTGGGTGAGGCGCTGGCGCGCGTTTACTTCGCTGTTGGCAGTGCCGAACCCGGAGCCGATGTGGCCGATGCGGTCGCGCGTGTGCGGGCAGCGTTGATCGCGGCCCCGGACGCCATCGTGCTGCTGTCCGGTTTCCATGACCCGTCGGGTGACGCCGCACAGAACGCCGAACTGGCCAAGGCGCGGGCGCTCGCGGTGCGCGACGCGCTGGTTGCCTCCGGTGTCGTCGAATCCGGCATCAAACTGCGCAAGCCGGAAATCGCCGCTGCCGACGGCCCGCCGGAAGAGGCTCGGCGGGTCGAACTCCGCGTCCAGTGAGCGGCAGGCATCCGGGTGATTCCGGATGCCTGACTCGAAATGGACACGCTGGCCGGGTTACACTGACGGCGTGTTCGTTTCCCGCGTCCCGCATGGACAGTAGTTCCCCTTCTTCGCAGCGCCCCGGTTTTCTCGAACGGTTGTCGCATCTTCTGATGCGCGAACCTGAAGACAGAGAACAGCTGCTGGTGCTGCTGCACTCCGCATTCGAACGAAATCTGCTGGATGCCGACGCACTTTCCATCATCGAGGGTGCTCTCCAGGTGTCGGACATGCCGGTGCGCGAAGTGATGATTCCGCGCGCCCAGATGGACGTCATAGACATCGACGATCCGCTCGACAAGATCGTGCAGACCGCGCTGCGTACGGCGCATTCGCGCTTCCCGGTGATCGGCGAGAACCGCGACGATGTGATGGGCATCCTCCTGGCCAAGGATCTGCTGCGCCTCATGTCGGGTCATGACGACAGCCTGCGCGAAATGCTTCGTCCGGCCATATTCATTCCCGAATCGAAGCGACTGAATGTGCTGCTGAGAGAGTTCCGCGCCAGCCGGAACCACATGGCCATCGTGGTCGATGAGTACGGCGGCGTGGCAGGTCTGGTCACCATCGAGGACGTGCTGGAACAGATCGTTGGCGACATCGAGGACGAGTACGATTTCGATGAGTCGGCCGACAACATCCGCGCCGACCAGACCGGCCGCTACCGCGTGAAGGCGGCCACCGAGATCGAGGACTTCAACGAGGTGTTCGGTACCGTCTTCGAGAACGACGACTTCGATACCGTCGGCGGCATGGTCATCCACCAGATCGGACGCCTGCCCAAACGAGGCGAGGTGGTCGAGGTCGGGGATCTTCGATTCACCGTGCTGCGTGCCGACAGTCGTCGCGTCCACACGCTGATGGTTGATCGCATCCCGCAGGCTTCCACACCGTCTGCCGACTGATGAGGCTGGCCGTCCGACTGGCCGCGTCCGCCGCGGCCGGTGTGCTGGCCGTCTGCGGGTTTGCGCCTTTCGGTGTGTTCGCCCTTCCGGTTCTGGCGCTGGCTGCGCTGCTCTGGCTGAGCGACACCCTGACCGCACGGGCTGCCGCGCTTAACGGTTTCGTTTTCGGCATGGGTTTTTTCCTGGCCGGAGTGTCCTGGGTGAATGTCAGCCTCAGTCAGTTCGGCGGCATGCCCCTGCCGCTGTCGCTGCTGGCGACCGCTCTGTTCTGCGCCTATCTGGCCGTGTTTCCAGCTGCCGTTCTTGCCGTCTGTCGTGCACTCCGGCCCGGTGCGGTAATGACGCCCCTGCTGTTCGCTGCGCTGTGGGTGCTGTCCGAATGGCTGCGCGGCACACTGTTTTCCGGCTTCCCCTGGCTGGCCAGCGGTTATGCGCACGCGACACCCAGTCCGCTTGCCGGCTACGTGCCCCTGTTCGGCGTCCATGGCGCCGGTTTCGTCGCAGCGCTGATGGCCGGTGTCATGGCGCAGCTCGTCCGCGGCCGCATTCGGTTGCACCCCGGATTGCTCTCGCTGGCCGTGCTGCTGGTGGTCGGTGGTGCGCTCGGCGCGGCGCGCTGGACCGAAGCGACGGGACGCACACTTTCGGTCAGCCTGCTGCAGGGAAACATCGAACAGAGCATGAAGTGGCTGCCCGAACGCCTGCCCGATTCAATGCAGGCTTACCTCGAACTGGCGCGCGCCTGGCCGGCCGATCTGGTGGTACTTCCGGAAACGGCGATTCCATTGCCTTACGGTGACATCGACCCGGCCTGGCTCGATGCCGTGCGTGCGACCGGCCGCGATGTGCTGATGGGCGCGGTCACGCTGGGCGAGGTCGAAGGGCGCGCGCGCTATTTCAACAGCGCACTGGCCCTTGGCCGTGACGATGCGCTCTACAGCAAGTCGCATCTGGTGCCCTTCGGCGAGTTCACGCCGCCGCTGTTCGCCTGGACCTTGAAACTGCTGTCCATCCCGATGTCCGACTTCGGCCGGGGGGCGGACGCCCAGCCGCCGCTGATGCTGGCCGGCGAAAAGGTGGCGGTGAACATCTGTTACGAGGATGTGTTCGGCGAGGAACTGATTGCCGGTGCGCGCGAGGCCGGTCTGCTGATCAATCTTTCCAATACCGCGTGGTTCGGAGATTCGTGGGCGCAGCCACAGCATCTTCAGATCGCGCAGATCCGCGCGCTCGAACTGGGGCGACCGATGCTGCGCGCGACCAATACCGGCATGACCGCCGCCATACAGCCGGACGGCCGCGTCGTTGCCGCGCTGCCGCCCTTCACCCGCGCGGCCTTGCGCGTCGAGCTGCAGAGCTATCGGGGCCTCACCCCTTTCATGCGCTGGGGCAATGTTCCGGTGCTGCTGCTGGCGCTTGTCGTCATCACCGTTGGCGCGGTGCAGCGCAAAAGAGGCTGAGCCGGTAAAATCCCGCCTTTCCCTCACGGTCTGGCTCCATGTCTGCTGCACCCACATTCCAGGAAGTGCTGCTGCGTCTGTCCCGTTTCTGGGGCGAGCAGAACTGCGCGCTGCTGCAACCCTATGACATCGAGGTCGGTGCCGGCACCTTCCATACCGCCACCTTCCTGCGGGCCATCGGTCCCGAGCCCTGGCGTGCCGCCTACGTGCAGCCCTCGCGCCGCCCGAAGGACGGTCGCTACGGTGAGAACCCGAACCGCCTGCAGCACTACTACCAGTTCCAGGTCGCGCTGAAGCCGTCGCCGCCGAATATCCAGGCGCTTTACATCGACAGCCTGCGCGCACTGGGCCTCGATCCTTCGCAGCATGACATCCGCTTCGTCGAGGACGACTGGGAGTCGCCGACGCTGGGTGCATGGGGGCTGGGCTGGGAAGTGTGGCTGGATGGCATGGAGGTCACGCAATTCACCTATTTCCAGGAAGTGGGTTCGATTCCGTGCAAGCCGGTGCTGGGCGAGATCACCTATGGCGCCGAGCGCCTGGCGATGTATCTGCAGGGCGTCGAGAACGTGTACGACCTCGTGTGGGCACCGGGCATCCGTTACGGCGACGTGTATCACCAGAACGAGGTCGAACAGTCGACCTACAATTTCGAGCACTCGAACGTCGAATGGCTGTTCCGCCAGTTCGGCGATTACGAGTCGGAAGCGAAGCGCCTGATCGAGGCCGGCCTGCCGCTTCCCGGCTACGAAATGGTGATGAAGGCCTCGCACAGCTTCAACCTGCTCGATGCGCGTGGCGCCATTTCGGTCACCGAGCGCGCCGCCTACATCGGCCGCGTGCGTGCGCTGGCACGGCTGGTGGCGCAGGCCTATTACGCCTCGCGCGAGCAGCGTGGTTTCCCGATGGCCGACCTCTCCAGCCCGCGCCTGCGCGCCTTGCTCGGAGAGGAAGAGTGCCAGCGCATCGAAGCGCTGCGCGCCGCCTGAGTTGTCGCGCTCCCGTCCCGATCCGACCGAACCGTTTTCAGGCCGCTTTTCCGGCCTTCTGGAATAGCTATGCAAGCCACATTGCTGGTCGAACTGCTGACCGAAGAATTGCCGCCCAAGGCTCTGTCTCGCCTGGGCGAAGTGTTTGCCGACGCGGTGTTCAAGGCGCTGGTCGAGCGCAAGCTGGTCGCTTCCGACGCGCGCATGGACCGCTACGCCAGCCCGCGCCGCCTCGCGCTGACCGTGCAGGGCGTGACCGACCGCGCGCCCGATGCGGTGGTCGATGAAAAGCTGATGCCGGTCGCCGTTGCGCTCGATGCCGATGGCAATCCGACGCCAGCGCTGCTGAAGAAGCTGCAGTCGAAGAACATTCCGGTCGAGGCGCTGACGCAGTTCGCCCGGCGCATGGACGGCAAGAGCGAAACGCTGTTCTGTGCAATGACGGTGCCGGGCGCCGCTCTGGACGACGTACTGGCCGGCATCGTGCTCGATGCGCTGAAGAAGCTGCCGATTCCGAAGCTGATGCGCTGGGCCGACTGCGACTACCAGTTCGTGCGCCCGGTGCATGGTCTGGTCATGCTGCATGGCGAGCGCGTGGTGCCGGGTCAGGCCTTCGGCCACGCCTCGGGTCGCAGCACGCGTGGCCACCGCTTCATGGGCGAGGGCGAGGTGACCCTGTCCAGCGCAGAAGAGTACGCGCGAGCGCTGTACGAACGCGGCGCGGTGATGGCGTCCTTCGACGCGCGCCGCGCGCTCATCGTGCAGCGCCTGTCCCAGGCGTGCGGCGACATCGGCGACGGCGTGCACCACGTCGATGACGCAGCGCTGATTGACGAAGTGACGGCGCTGGTCGAGAACCCGAACGTCTACGTCGCGCAGTTCGAACCGGACTTCCTCGCCGTGCCGCAGGAGTGCCTCATCCTGACGATGAAGGCGAACCAGAAGTATTTCCCGTTGCTCGATGCCTCTGGCCGCCTGCTGAACCGCTTCCTGGTGGTGTCCAACATGCAGGTGGCCGACCCGCACAACATCGTGTCCGGCAACGAGCGTGTCGTCCGCGCACGCCTGTCGGACGCGCGCTTCTTCTTCGAACAGGACAAGAAGACGCCTCTTGCCGCGCGCATTCCGAAGATGGAGGCGGTGGTCTATCACAACCGCCTGGGCAGCCAGTTCGACCGCGTCATGCGCATCCAGCGTCTGGCCACCGACATCGGCGGCCGTCTTGGCGCCGACGTGATGCAGGCGGCGCGCGCCGGCCTGCTGGCCAAGGCCGACCTGATGACCGACATGGTGGGCGAGTTCCCCGAGTTGCAGGGCGTGATGGGGCGTTACTACGCGCAGCACGACGGCGAATCGGAGGTCGTCGCGCAGGCGGTCGAGCAGCACTACCGCCCGCGCTTCGCCGGCGACGCGCTGCCGGACGGTGCAGTGGCGTGCGCGGTGTCGCTGGCCGACAAGATCGACGCGCTGGCCGGTTTCTTCGGCATCGGCCAGATACCGACCGGCGACAAGGACCCGTTCGCGCTGCGCCGCGCAGCACTCGGTGTCCTGCGCATCCTGATGGAATCACCGCTGCCGCTCGATCTCGCCGAACTGATCGCCGCCGCGCGCGGTGGCTTCCGCGCCGGCCAGGTGGGCGAGGGCGACGCCGCGAACTTCGAGGCGCAACTGCTCGACTTCATGTTCGAGCGCCTGCGCAACCTGCTGCGCGAAGCCGGCCACGACCCCCGCGCGATCGACGCCGTGCTGGCACTGAAGCCCACCCGCGTCGACCGGGTACCCGCCAAACTGGCCGCCGTGGTCGCTTTCTCCGCGCTGCCCGAGGCGCAATCGCTGGCGGCCGCCAACAAGCGCATCGTGAACATCCTGAAGAAGGCCGATGGTGTGGCGGTCGGTGTCGATGCCACCTTGTTCGCCGAAGCCGCCGAGCGTGACCTGTACGCCGCGCTCACCGCAGTACAGCCCTCGCTGCGCGCCGATCTCGACGATGGACGCTACGCCGGATCGCTGACCGCGCTGGCGCAACTGCGCGCGCCGGTCGACCGCTTCTTCGACGACGTGATGGTCAATGCCGACGACCTCAAGGTGCGCGCCAACCGTCTGGCGCTGCTCAATGAGCTCGCTGCGGCGATGAACGCGGTGGCTGACATCTCCCGCCTCGAACTGAAGGACTGAGCGGATGAAGCTCATCATTCTCGACCGCGACGGGGTCATCAACTACGACTCCGACCAGTTCATCAAGTCGCCGCAGGAATGGCGGCCGATCGAAGGGTCGATGGAGGCGATCGCGCTGCTGAACCAGTGGGGCTGGCGCGTCGTGGTGGCGACCAACCAGTCGGGCGTGGGCCGTGGCCTGTTCGACATGGACACGCTGGCCGCCATCCACGACAAGATGCACCGCACGGTTGCCCAGGCGGGAGGTCGCATCGACGCGATCTTCTTCTGTCCGCATGCGGCCGATTCGAAGTGCGCCTGCCGCAAACCCAAGCCGGGGATGTTGCTGGAGATCGCCGAGCGCTTCAACGTCGATCTGGCCGATGTGCCGGTAGTCGGCGACAGTCTGCGCGACCTGCAGTCTGCGGTTGCGGCGGGTGCGCAGCCCGTGCTGGTACGTACCGGCAAGGGGGAGAAGACCGAAGTTGATCCCGGTTTGCCGCCGGGTACGCCGGTCCATGACAATCTTGCCGCCTATGTGCGTGCACTCACGGTGAATACCGACTGATGCCTTTCGTCCGCTCGCTGCTGTTCTTCGCATTCCTTTTCGTCATCACGCCGCCGTTCTCGCTGATCGCCATCCTCGCACGACCCTTGCCGCCGCGCGTCCGCTATCGCCTGATCGGTCTGTGGACGCATCTGGCCATCTTTGCGCTGCGGGTCATCGTCGGCCTGCGCCATCGCGTGATCGGCAGCGAGAATCTGCCCAAGGGCAAGGCGGTGGTGCTGTGCAAGCACCAGTCGGCCTGGGAAACGATGGCGTTGCAGATCTTCCTGCCGCCGGTCGCTTTCGTGTTCAAGCGCGAACTGCTGCGCATCCCCTTCTTCGGTTGGGGTCTGGGCTGCATGCCGATGATCGCGATCGACCGCGATGCCGGCAAGGACGCGCTGAAACAGGTCGAGGAGCAGGGCGCGATGCTGCTCGACCTGGGCTTCTGGGTGACCGTTTTTCCCGAGGGCACGCGCATGCCGCCCGGGCAGACGAAGCGCTACAAGATAGGCGGTGCCCGGCTGGCCGAAGTGACCGGCGCGCCGGTAGTGCCGATCGCGCACAACGCCGGCGACTTCTGGAAGCGCAATGCCTTTCTCAAGCTGCCGGGCGAGATCACGGTGAGCATCGGACCGGTGATCGAAACGCGGGGCTTGACGGCGGAACAGATCAACGGGCAGGCTCAGGTCTGGATCGAAGGTGAAATGCGCAGACTGTTCCCGCATCACTATGGCTCAAACCCACAGCCCGCAGCAGCTTGAATTGGCGCTCGATACGCCGGACAACGCGCCGCCTCAGCCGCGCGGACGTCACATCGTGCTCGGTCAGCAGATCATCGAGTACGCATTGCGCCGCAGCCGCCGCAACTCGATCGGCTTTTCCATAGGTGAGTCCGGTCTGCGCGTGACGGCGCCGCACTGGGTCACGCTGCCGCAGATCGAGGAAGCGCTGCGCGAAAAGCAGCGCTGGATATTCACCAAGCTGGGCGAGGTGCGGGCGCGCCGTGCGCCGGTGCGCACCGACTGGCGCGACGGTGCGCGCATTCCGCTCCTCGGCCAGCAGGTGACGCTGCGTCTGGGCGACACCTGCGCACGGCCACTGGTTGATGGCGATGCCTTGCGTCTGCCCTTGCCGGTCGATGCCGATCCGGACCGCGTGCGCGACGCCGTCTGCGGCTTCCTGCAGCACGAGGCGCTGGCGCTGTTCACCCGGCGTGCGACCGAACTGGGTGCGCGCATCGGCGTGGCGCCTTCGCGTGTCGTGCTCAGCTCCGCCAACACGCTTTGGGGTTCATGCACCGCACAGGGTGTCGTGCGACTGAACTGGCGACTCATCCATTTTTCCGCGGCGCTGGTCGATTACGTGATCGCGCACGAACTGGCGCATCTGAGGGAACTGAACCACTCGCGCGCCTTCTGGGACACGGTTGCCGCCATCCTGCCGGGTTTCGAGGCGGCCCGGCGCGAACTGCGTTCCCACCATCCCGGGCGCATCGTTGCACCCTGACACGAGGATCTTTCGCATGCGTATCCTTCACACCATGCTGCGCGTCGGCAATCTCGACCGCTCCATCGATTTCTATACCCATGTCCTCGGCATGCGCGAACTGCGCCGGAAGGACTACCCCGACGGCAAGTTCACCCTGGCCTTTGTCGGCTTCCAGGACGAAGCCGACGGTGCCGTGCTCGAACTGACCCACAACTGGGATACCGACCGCTACGATCTCGGCAACGCCTACGGCCACATCGCGCTCGAGGTCGACGATGCCCATGCGGCCTGTGAACAGGTGAAGGCGCGCGGCGGCAAGGTGGTGCGCGAGGCGGGGCCGATGAAGCACGGTTCGACCGTGATCGCCTTTGTCGAGGATCCGGACGGTTACAAGATCGAGTTCATCCAGCGCGCTGCGGGCCCGGTCGCGTAAGTCGGGTCGCGTAACGCGCCACCTTGAGAAGGGGTCCCGGATGTGCGCGGACCCGACGTGCGAAACGCCGGGCGTCAGGCGAACAGTCGGTGCCCGGCGCTCCGCTTCCATTCCGCGTCGCGGGCCGATACCTGTCCAGCGTGGTCGCGACCGCCTTCAGCACAGGGTCTTCGCAGGTGCGTGCATCCGGCGACGCGGCGGCACGCGCGTCCTGCCACCCGGACTCGCAGCGCAAGGCCGCTGTCGCACAGCTTCACCGCGATCACGCGGTCGCGGGCGTCGAATCCAGTTCCATTCGCAGTTCGTCAGCGAGTTTCTCGACCGCGCTATCCAGTGCGGCAATCAGATCGCCCGCCTGGACTTCCGTGGCCGGACCCAGGCGTTCGAGTCGGGAGGCGATCTCCGCGACACGCGCGGCTCCGAAGTTGCTCACCGTACCTTTGATGGCGTGCGCGTGGGCAGAGCGGGTTTCGGGCGACGACCCGTGCGCCTCGCGCAGCGCCGTCAGCATGTTGCGATAGTCGCGAAGGAAGAGCTGGATGATGTCGTGCATGAGTGCTTCGTCGCCAGCCAGATTGCCCAGGGTGAACATTCGGTCGAACAGCGGAGACGTGACTTCTTCAGTCGTCCCGCCTGACACCTCGTGCACGTCTTCGGTCGGCCCGTGTTCCATCGCGCCCGGCGCCGCTGCAGCGTGTGCGCGCAGCGCTTCGTCCATCGCCTGAAGCAGGGCCGAGGCCTGTACAGGTTTGGAGACGTAGGCGTCCATGCCCGCCTGGATGCAGCGCTCGCGGTCGCCGGCCATGGCGTGCGCCGTCATCGCGACAATCGGGATGTGCCGACCGGATGCGCTGGCGCGAATGCGCTGCGTGGCTTCGAATCCACCCATCAAGGGCATCTGTACGTCCATCAGGATGAGATCGTAGCGGATACCGGCAGCGCGTTCGGTCGCTTCCTGTCCATTCTCCGCGACATCCACGCGGTGGCCCAGGCGTTCCAGCATGCGCACCGCGAGGGTCTGGTTCACCGGGTTGTCCTCCGCCAGCAGCACGTGCAGCCCCTCGCGCGGCGGCGTCGACCTGGCGGGATCCGGCGCGCCGCTCCCTGGGCGGTGCAATGCGCCCATCAATGCGTCGAACAAGGTGCTTGAGTCGGATGACCTCGCCACCAGACCCCGGATGCCGTCGGGCAGGCATGCGGAGTCCGGCCGGTCATCGCCGTGTAGCAGCAGTATCGGAAGCGGGGTGGCGCACTGACCGCCCAGCGTATGGACCAGAGCCCACCCGTCGCGGGCGGCAATCTCCTTCGCGACCAGCAGCGCGCTGAAGCAGCGTGCCTCGGTCTCTGCCGACACGATGGCGCCGATGCCCGCGTCAAGGTCGGCACAGATGTGCGCCGTCGCCTGCCACTGCTCAAGAAGGTTGGCAATATGGCGACGAGAAATCGCATCGGGTTCGATCACCAGCAGCTGCATGTCATCGAGCGTGCCGGTTGCGGTCTGTGCCGTCTCGCCGAAGTGTGCGCGGGCCATCGGTACGGTGAAGTGAAAGGTCGAGCCCTCGCCGGGCTGGCTGTCTACCTGGAGTGCGCCGCCCATGCGCCGGACCAGCCTGGAGCAAATGGCGAGGCCGAGGCCGGTGCCGCCGAACCGGCGGGTGGTCGACGTATCGGCCTGCGAGAACGCCTCGAAGATCACGTCCTGCTTGTCTTTCGGTATGCCGATGCCGGTGTCGCGCACGGCAAAGCGCAGGCGCTGGGTGTCCGCATCCTGGCTGTCGAGCGTGACCGAAAGTTCGACGCTGCCTCTCTCCGTGAACTTGAGCGCATTGCCGATCAGGTTGGTGAGGACCTGGCGAAGGCGGACCGGGTCGCCGGTCACGCCGTCGCCGACCGCGGGGTCGATACGGCAGAGCAACTTCACCGGCTTCCCGTTCTTCGGCACGAGAGACCGTACGATGCTTCCGACGACCTCCCGCAAACCGAACGGAATGCTCTCGAAATCAAGACGGCCGGCCTCGATCTTGGAGAAGTCGAGAATGTCGTCAATCAAGGTCAGCAGCACGTTCGCCGACTGTTTCACCAGGGTCAGATACTCGCGCTGCTCCGCGCTCAGATCGGTGTCCAGGGCCAGTTCGGTCATGCCCACGATGGCATTCATCGGGGTACGGATTTCATGGCTCATATTGGCAAGGAAATCGCTCTTTGCGCGGTTCGCGGCTTCTGCGGCGTCGCGCGCCTTCATCATGTGTTCTTCCGCGACCTTGCGTTCGCTGATGTCGGCAATGAATGCGGTAAACAGGGCACGACCCTTCATCTGTGCCGTGGAGATGGCTACCTGCGCCGGAAAACCGTGACCGTCTCGGTGGTGGATGTCCAGTTCCATGTGGTGACCGATCACGGGTTCGAAACGTCGCCCCAGCCACTCCAGCAGATCGTGCTGACCGGGCTCGCGCTGCTCGGCGGGCACCAGCAGTTCGATCACCGGGCGCTGCATCGCTTCGGTGACGCTCCAGCCCAGCATGCGTTCGGCGGCCGGGTTGTACTCGATGACATTGCCGAAGCTGTCGAAGGTGATCACGGCATCGAGCGCAGCATCGAGGATGGCGCCCGTTCGCGCCTGACTTTCCGCCAGTGCGGTGCGCTGGTCGTACAGACTGAGCGACGCCCAGTTCAGCGCCTGCGCGAGCCGGTCGGTTTCCTGCACGCCCGTGAGGGCGGGAAGCGTCTCGCCCATTGAGCTGTCCAGACGTTCCGCGAACTCGGTGCATTGACGCAGCGAGCGGAGCGGCCTGCGCAGCGCCAGTACCAGCGATCCCACGCCGACAAGCAGCGCCACCGCACCATGCAGCAGACTGTCGTTCAGGATGTGGGTGAACATCCGGCGCGCCTCGTGCGTGTCGGATTCGGTGCGCAGCCATACGAGCCCGCGGGGTGCGCTCAAGGGCGTCCAGCTGACGACTGTGTGCGCGCCTGTCGCGTCGGTCACGGTATGGGTGGAGCGCGCGACCGTGGTCGGCGGATGCGCGTCGATGTGGCGGACGGAGGCGCTCGTCCAGACGCCGTCGCCGTCGCGTTCGAGCGCAGAAAGCAGCGAACCGTCGGTCCGCACCACAGCCACCCGTTGCAAGGTGGGTGTGTCGGGCAACAGGGGCTGCAGGGCAAGCAGCGTGTCGCTGCCGCGATCGAGATTGGCAAGGACGGTTGCGGAGATGGCACGGGCGTCCGCTTGCGCGAGTTGCTGCAGCAGTCGCAGCGTTTCGCCGGACTGTTCGTGCGCGGTGTAGAGCGCGTTCCCGGCAGCACCCAGACCGAACACCAGTGCGAACAGCATGGCGATGCGCCGAGTGAGACGGCGGGGTCCGGACAGGAAGGCGGGCATGGTTTCAGTCTTCGTCGCGGAAGCGCTGGCGGATCTCGATCACGTCGTCCCAGCTGTCGAGCAGGGCATCGGCGCAGACCGGGTCGAAGTGGCCGCCACGTCCTTCCAACAGGAAGTTTCGCGCGCGGTCGAGGTCCCAGGCAGGCTTGTAGGGGCGTTCCGAGGTCAGCGCGTCGAAGACGTCCGCGACCGCAACGATGCGTCCGACCAGCGGAATCGCCTCGCCGGTCAGGCCGCCGGGATAGCCGCTGCCGTCGAACTTTTCGTGGTGGCTGAGTGCGATCGTCGCCGCCAGTTGCATGAAGGGCGACGCCGAGTCCTTTAGGATCTCGTGTCCTATCGTGGCATGCCGCTTCATGATCTCGAATTCTTCCGGCGTCAGCCGCCCGGGCTTCAAGAGGATGTGGTCCGGTGTGCCGAGCTTGCCCACGTCGTGCATCGGTGCGGCGATAAGCAACGACTCCTGCATTTCGTCGGGCAGCCCCATCGAGCGCGCGATCAGCGCCGAGAAGTGGGCCATGCGCAGGATGTGCGCACCGGTTTCCGGGTCGCGGAATTCGGCCGCGCGTGCAAGCTTGTTGAGTGTTTCCCGTTCCCGTTCGAAAATCTCGGCCGTTGCGCGGCGCACTTCGTCGGCCAGATTTCTGGCGTGGTTGGCCAGGGCGACCTGACCGCGGCGAAGTGCCAGCATGTTGCGCACGCGTGAGGACAGTTCCACCCGATCGACCGGTTTGGTGAGGAAGTCGTTGGCGCCGGATTCAAGCGCGCGGTAGCGCACCTCGCGTTCGTGGTCCGCGGTCACCATGAGCAAGGGTGTCTGCGTGCGAGCGGGGTTCGAGCGGAAGCGCCGTATGAACTCGATACCGTCCATGTCGGGCATCATGTAATCGACGATCACCAGATCGGGGTCTTCGAGCAGGCAGTGTTCCAGTGCTTCGGACGGCGAAAGGAAAAGGTCGCTTCGACATCCGGCAGTTTGCCCAGCAGAGCCGACATCAGGACCAGATTCACTTGTGCGTCATCGACTACCACGACTTTCATTCCTGACACCCCGTGTGCATGTATTCTCGATCGGGCGCCACTTGCAGACCCCGGAGCCGACGGTGGGCGGAGCAAGGCTCCGGCCCCTCTCGACCATCCGGGATAACGGCCGGGAACACGGCACCCTTTAATCGAGCCCGCCCTGCGCCCGTCCCGATCCAGGCCTCCAGATGAAACCGGACTTTCCCTATACGCCGCGCAGGTCGGCCCTGCGCAACTGGTTCCAGCAGTTGTCCTTTCGGGACATGTTCGCGCTTTCTCTGCCGGCTCTGCTGATCGTCGGCGCCGGTTTCTGGTTCGCAGCGCGTTACATCAAGCCGGCTCCCCCCGACCAGACCACCATCAGCTGCGGTTCCCAGGGATCCGCCTATGAATCTTTCTGCGCGCGTTACAAGCCGCTGATCGAACCGTATGGCGTAGAGGTGCATCTGCTGACCAGCGCAGGTTCGATAGAGAACCTGAAACGGATCGGCGACCGGACGCAGCCGGTCGACTTCGCCTTCATTCAGGGCGGCAGCGCCGAGGATCGTCCGTCCGGGCTGTTGTCGCTGGGTGCTGCCTACTACGAGCCGGTATGGGTGTTCTATCGGGGCAGGGCCGTGCTTGACCGGCTGGACCAGCTCAAGGGTCTGCGCATAGGCATTGGCGCCGAAGGCAGCGGAACCCGCCATCTGGCGCTGGAAATGCTGAGGGCCCACGGCATGGCCGAAGACCTGCAGCGCCTGTTGCCTCTGGGAGGCATGGACGGCGCGCAGGCGCTGCTGTCACGCCGCATCGACGCGCTCGTCGTGGTCGGCGCGGTACATTCGGCCAGTGTGTGGTCGCTGCTCTACGCGGACGGGATCTCGTTGATGTCTCTGTCGCAGGCACCGGCGTACGCGCGCCGCTTCCCGCATCTGGCGATGATCGACTTGCCGCGTGGGGCGATCGATTTCGTGCGCGACATTCCGCCCAGGGATGTCTCGCTGGTCGCCACGCAGGCCTATATCGTGGCGCGCGAGGACACTCACCCGGCACTGATAGACCTGATGCTGGGGGCGATGAAACCGGCGCATGCCGAAGCGGGCGTGTTCCAGCGGCCCGGCGAATTCCCGAAAGCCGAGGGCGGGGACTTCGAACTGCATCCGCGCGCCAGACGCTTCCACGAAGTCGGTCCGCCCTTTCTGCAGCGCTATCTGCCGTTCTCGATCGCCAATCTGCTCGATCGCATGGTGGTGCTGCTGGTGCCTCTGCTCGCACTGGCCTTTCCGCTTTTCAAGATACTTCCGCAACTCTATGTGTGGCGAGTGCGCAGCAAGCTCTACCGATGGTATGGCGAACTGAAGGACGTGGAACGCCAGGCGACGACGCCCGGTGCGAGGCGCGAACTCGCCGACTGTCTGGACGACATCGACCGCATCGAGGCGGCGGTGGCGCGCATCCATGTGCCGCTGGCGCATTCCGACTATCACTATCAGTTGCGCGCGCATATCCATATGGTGCGGCGGCGCCTGCAAGGCCTGTCCGACGGTGAGGCCCGTGTCGCCGGAGCGCCGGAGGTAACCGGCATCGATATGCCGGGACGAAGTTGAGGGGCGTCGCCGTGGAAAGTGCGCACAGCCATGGCAAAATTACAAACATTCATGCTTGTATATAATTGCGAGCCGAACACAGGAGAGCTTCCGATGTCCGTCCGCCCAGCGGCCGCCGCGCCCCGTCCGTCCCGCTTGCGCGGTCCTCTGCATGCCCTGTTGCTGGCCTCCGCGCTGCTGCTTGCCGCCTGCAGCAAGGAGCCGTCGGCCCCGCCGGCCGCCGCGCCGCAGCCGCTCCCGGTCAGCGTGGTTGAAGCGATGCCGGCGAGCGCCCCGCTGGTGGTCGAGGCGGTGGCACAGGTCGAAGGTGTGCGCGAGGTCGAGGTCCGCGGGCGGGTGAATGGCATTCTGGAGAAGTGGCTGTTCCGCGAGGGCGAGCCGGTGCGGGCAGGACAGATGCTGTTCCGCATCGAGCGCGCGCCGTTCGAGATCGCGCTGGCCCAGGCCAGAGCCCGTCTGGGCGAGGCGCAGGCGGTCGAGGAACAGACAGCTCGCGAACAGCAACGCCTGACCGGGCTGGTGGCCGAAAGGGCGATCAGCCAGAAGGAGTTCGACGATGCCCGCTCGGCCCATGCCGTGGCCAGTGCTGCGGTGATGTCGGCGGAAGCCGCGGTGCGCGAGGCCGAACTGAATCTGGGCTATACCTCGGTGGTGGCGCCAGTGGCCGGTGTGACCGGTCGGGCGCTGAAGTCGGAAGGTTCGCTGGTGTCGGCCGGCAGCGACAGCCTGCTGACCACCATTGTCCAGATCGATCCGGTCTGGGTGCGCTTCAGCCTGTCCGACAACGATCTGGCCGCGGTGCCTGGTGGCCGTGCCGCGGTGCGCAGCTTCCGCGAGGTCGAACTGCAACTGCCGGACGGCAGCCTGCTGCCGCGGCGGGGACGCATCAATTTTTCCGCCAGCCGCATCGATCCGGCGCTGGGCACGCTGGAAATGCGGGCCGAGTTCGCCAACCCTGACGGCCGTGTGCTGCCCGGTCAGTTCGTCCGTGCCCGCGTGATCGCCGGCGAGCAGGAAAACGTTTTTCTCGTGCCGCAGTCGGCGGTGACGCAGACCGAAAGCGGTCCGGTGGTCATGCTGGCGAATGCGGAAGACAAGGTGGAACCTCGCCCGGTCAGGCTGGGGCAGTGGCAGGGCAAGGACTGGGTGGTGACCGGAGGCCTGCAGGCCGGCGACCGGCTCATCACTGACAATCTGCTCAAGCTGCGCCCCGGCGCACCGGTGGCGCCACGCGCGGCTGGCGAACCCGCCGCGCCTCCGGCCAAGCCCTGACGGAGGGCGCGACCATGGCCCGTTTCTTCATCAACCGCCCGATCTTCTCGGGCGTCATTTCCATCGTCATCATGATTGCCGGTCTGGTGGCCTCGCTGTCGCTGCCGATCGCGCAATACCCGGAAATTTCGCCGCCAACGGTCATCGTGTCCGCCTCCTATCCGGGCGCCAATGCGGAGACGCTGGCGCGTACGGTGGCGGCGCCGATCGAGGAACAGTTGTCCGGCATCGAAGGCCTGCTCTACTTCAACTCGAATTCGACATCGAACGGCACGGTCACCATCACGCTCACCTTCGAGGTCGGCACCGATCCCGATACGGCGCTGATCGCGGTGAACAACCGGATTTCGGTGGCCGAGTCGCGGCTGCCGGAGGACGTGCGCCGGTCCGGCCTGGTGGTGCGAAAGCGTTCCAACAACCTGCTCATGATCGCGGCATTGAAGTCCAGCGACGGGCAGCGTGACACGCTCTTCCTCACCAATTACGTGCAGGTCAACGTGCTCGACGAGTTGCGTCGCCTGCCCGGCGTCGGCGACGCGATCGCCTTCGATGCGCCCTACGCCATGCGCATCTGGCTGAAACCGGACGTGATGGCCCGCATGGGGGTGACCACCGCGGAAGTGGCGGCGGCCATCCGGGCGCAGAACGCACAGAATGCGGTCGGCCGCATCGGCCAGGAACCGGCGATAGACGGACAGCAACTGACCTATACGGTAACCGCCAAGGGCCGGCTGCTGGGCATCGCCGAATTCGAGAACATCATCCTGCGGGCCGACGGGCCGGGTGGCCTTGTGCGGCTGAAGGACGTCGCGCGCATCGAACTGGGTGCGGAGAACTACGACCGCACGACCAAGGTGAATGGCACGCCGGTATCCGGCATGGGCATCTATCTGCAGTCCGGCGCCAATGCGCTGGATACCGCGAGGGCGGTACGCGCCAAACTCGATGAACTGTCGCGGCGCCTTCCCGAGGGCACCGAATTCATCATTCCGAACGACACCACGCGCTTCATCAGCGAATCGATCAGGGAGGTGATCCACACCCTGCTCGAAGCCACCGTGCTGGTGGTGCTCGTGGTGTGGGTGTTCCTGCAGAACTGGCGCGCGACGCTGATTCCGCTGATTGCGGTTCCGGTGTCGCTGGTCGGCACCTTCGCCGGTCTGTGGGTGCTGGGCTTCTCGATCAACACGCTTACGCTGTTCGCGATGGTGCTGTCCATCGGCATCGTCGTGGATGACGCCATCGTGGTGCTGGAGAACGTCGAACGCCAGATGCGCGAGCACGCGCTGCCACCGGGGCAGGCATCGGTGGCCGCCATGCGCGAGGTGTCCGGCGCGCTGGTGGCCATGGTGCTGGTGCTGTGTGCGGTGTTCGTACCGGTGGCCTTCCTGGGTGGCATCGCAGGTCAGCTCTATCAGCAGTTCGCCGCCACGGTGGCCATTTCGGTGTCGATCTCCGGCGTCGTGGCACTGACCCTGACGCCAGCGCTGTGCGCGTTGATGCTGAAGGCGCACGAGGGCGAGGTGAAGTTCTTCCGCCCTTTCAATCGCGGCTTCGAATGGCTCACCCGGTTGTACACGGGTACGGTGGGCGCCACGCTGCGCCACCGCGTGATGGCGACACTGCTGGTGCTGTTGCTGTTCGTCGGTGCCGGATACATGTTCCGCGCGGTGCCGGGCGGCTTCGTGCCGTCCGAGGACCAGGGCTATCTGTTCGGCTTCGTGACGCTGCCGGACGGTGCATCGGCCGAACGCACCGAAGTGTCCTTCGAGAAGCTGCGCCGGGTGATCAACGACCACCCGGCAGTCGAGAATGTGTTCATGGTGCGGGGCATGGACTTCATTACCGGCAACAACCGCCCCAGCGTGGCAATGACCTTTGTCGTGCTCAAGCCATGGCGCGAACGCACGGTCACCGCTGACGCGCTGCTCAAGGTGATCGCCGCCGAAGGGATGAAGCTGACCGACGGCATGGGTTTCATCTTCAATCCGCCCCCCATCCAGGGTCTGGGGGCGGCGGGCGGCTTCGAGGCGTATGTGCAGGCACGCGAAGACGCGGATCCGCGCAAGCTGGCGGCCGTCAATGCGCAGTTCATCGCCGCGCTGAACAAGCGGCCGGAACTGGTCGATGTGAGGACCTTCTTCCGGGTGTCCTCGCCCCAGCTCGCGGTCGATGTCGATGAGGCCAAGGCGCTGTCGCTGGGCATTCCACTCGATGCGCTGTATGCGACGCTGCAGGCGACCATGGGCACGCTCTACGTGAATGACTTCAACCGTTCGGGCAAGACCTACAAGGTGCAGATGGGTGCCGACGCGCCTTACCGCATGAAGCCCGACGATCTCGGCAAGCCCTATGTGCGTTCGGCCAGCGGTGCCATGATTCCGCTGTCGGCGGTGATTTCGGTGCGTACCGTGGTGGGACCCGAAATGGTGGAGCGTTTCAACGGTTTCGTGTCGGCGCGCATCTTCGGCAATTCGGCGCCCGGCCGCAGTTCCGGTGACGGCATACGGGCGGTCGAGGAGGTGGCTGCCCAGCTGTTGCCGGCCGGCTACACGCTGGAGTGGGTGGGACAGGCCTACCAGGAAAAGCGCACCGGCATCACTTCGGTGCTGGCGCTGGGCTTCGGCATCGTCATGGTGTTCCTCATCCTGGCGGCCCAGTATGAGCGCTGGTCGTTGCCGCTGGCGGTCATCATGGCCATCCCTTTCGCCCTGCTCGGCGCCCTTCTTGCGGTCTGGGTACGCGGCATGCCGAACGACATCTACTTCCAGATCGGTCTGGTCGTACTGGTCGGTCTGGCGGCGAAGAACGCCATCCTGATCGTCGAGTTCGCTTTGCAGAAGCAGCAGGAGGGCATGGATGCCGTGTCGGCGTCGCTGGAGGCGGCGCGCCTGCGTTTCCGGCCGATCTGCATGACCGCGCTGGCCTTCATTCTGGGTGTCGTGCCGCTGGTGATCGCGACCGGAGCCGGCGCTGCGGCCCGTCAGTCCATGGGTACCGGCGTATTTGGCGGCATGCTGGCGGCCACCTTCGTGGCAACCCTGTTCATACCGATGTTCTATAGCTGGATGGCCGGTCGCAAGGCAAGGCGTCGCGATGGCGACGCGGAGAAGGAGGTGAGCGCATGAATCTCGATGGCATCAGGACGTCGATGGCACTTGCCTGCGCGGCGCTGCTGCCTGGCTGCATGGTCGGCACCGACCATGTGCGGCCTGACGTCGCGCTGCCGGCGCAGTACGCCAGCGAACACGATGCCGCACCGGCCGCGATCGCACGCGGCTGGTGGAAGCTGTTCGGCGACAGCACACTGGACGCACTGGTGGACAAGGCGCTGGCCGGAAACAGCGATGTGCAGCGCGCGGCCGCGCGCATCGAACAGGCGGATGCACTGCTGCGCGAGGCCGGGGCCGCGCTGCTCCCGGACGTGTCGCTGGGTGCCACAAGCAGTCGCTCGCGCATCAGCGGTGTGGCTTCGCCGCTGCCGGCCGGGGCGCCGCTCTATCGCAACAACTTCCAGACCGCGATTGCGACCTCGTTCGAACTGGATTTCTGGGGCCGCTTGCGCCGCGCGAGCGAAGCTGCGCGCGCCCAGGCCCTGGGCACCCGCCATGCCAGGGACACCGTGGAACTTACGCTGGTGAGCCAGGTGGTCGGCGGGTACCTGAACCTGCGTGCGCTGGACGCCCAGCTCGCTGTGTCGCGCGACACGCTGGCAACACGGCGCGACAACCTGCTCATCATGCGCACCCGGGTCGACCGCGGACTGAGCAACGAACTAGAACTGCAGCAGGCACTTGGCGCTGTCGCACAGATCGAGGCGCAGATCGCGGATCTCGCTCGCAGCCGTGGGCTGGCGGAGAACCAGATCGCCCTGCTCACTGGCGAGACCGGTCTGCAACTGGCTGCGGGCGATCTGCGCACGCTGCCGCTGCCACCCCTGCCGCCGGCCGGTCTGCCTTCTTCGCTGCTCGACGCCCGTCCGGACGTGCGTCAGGCGGAAGCCGAGCTGGCAGCGGCGAACGCGCGGACAGGTGTCGCGCGGGCGGCGCTCTATCCGTCGATATCGCTCACCGGCAACTACGGTTCACAGAGCCGCGAACTGTCGGACCTGTTCAGCGGACCGGCAAACATCTGGTCGCTCGGCGTGACGCTGGATCTTCCCCTGTTCGACGCGGGGCGGCGCAGCGCGCGCGTCGATCAGGCCACGGCCGAGCAGAAGCAGGCGCTGGCGTCCTATGTGTCGGTGGTCCGCGCCGCATTCACCGATGTACGCGACGCCCTGGTCGCGGCGGAGCAGTATGCGTTGAGCGCGCGGGCATTGCAGACACAGTCCGACGCCGCCACACGCAGCCTGCATCTGGCGCGGAAGCGCTACGAAGCGGGCTATTCGCGCTATCTGGAAGTGCTCGATGCACAGCGTACGGCAAACGAGTCCACGCTCGCCCTGGTGCGTGCCCGCCAGGGCCAGATGGCCGAGGTGGTCAAACTCTATGCCGCCCTGGGCGGCGGCTGGTCGGCTCGCGACGTGCACGACGGAGCGGTGGCGCCCTGAGGGGGCTGCAGGCATTCGATTCGCGTGGCACGCGGGGCGCCGGAAGCCGGGTGTGTCGCGCGGATGCAGCCGCACGGTGCCCCCGGTGACGGCCATCCGGGCCGGCACCTGCTGCGTCAACGTTCTGTTGCACTCGATTACCGCTCGCCGGCGGCCGCTCGCTTAGAGTCTCTTCTGCCGGCTGTTCTTCGCCCCGCACTTTCCGTTGTATGTCCCGCGTCGTTCGCGGCAAGGCACGCGTTCCGGCTGCCATCGCCTTCGTGAACTCGCCTGGGCATCGATTCCCCGAAAACCGAGCTACAAGGAACTTTCATCATGATTACACGCCAGTCCATTGCAACCTTGCTTACCACGACAGCGATCGCCTATTCGATCTGCTCGCCAGCGCAGGCGGCCAGTCTGGTCGGTGTCAGCCCGGCAAGCCTGCGCGAAGCGGTCAGCGGCGAGCGGGAACGCGGTCTGCGCGACACGCACGGGCGGTCACCCGGGACAGAGGGCGGCGATACGGCAGAGCGATGAACAAGAAGGGGCCGGTCAGGGCGTCCGGTAGTGCGCCTGGGTCATCAGGTCCACACCACAGGGCAGGTTCTCGATCCAGTCGATGAAGCGCTTCACCATGACCTTGCCCTCGAAACGCGCACCGTGCTGCGGCACGATCATTTCGATGTCGAGTCCACGCACCATGTTTGCCCAGTAACGGCAGATCTTGTTCGACACCATGTAGCGGCGGTGGAAGCCGAACATGTGGGGGACGTGGGCGTCGAAGTCGGCCACCGGCGGCAGCGCTTCGGCGTGCCCGATCATCGATGCACCCATATCGCCCGAGAAGAGGATCTTCGACACCGGATCGTAGAACTGGAAGTTGCCTTCCGAGTGCATGAAGTGGGCGGGCAGGGCCAGCATTTCCATGCTGCCGAGCGGAATGCGCATGCCTTCGTCCGGAATCGGAATGATGCGTGCCGTGTAGTCGCGCCCGGTCGTGAAATGCGGAAGGAAGCGCGCCCACAGTCGGGAAATGATCACCTTGCACGACGTGCTCACCATCCACTTGTTCATCGACGCGATGATGTCCGGGTCGGCGTGCGAGGCGAGGATGAGATCGAGGTCCTTCGACGGGAAGTAGCGCTGCATCGACATCATGAGCCCGGTGTAGGTCATGTTGCCGCCGGGGTCGATCAACGCGCCGTGCGCGCCGTCGACCACCAGGAACTGGTTGCACTGCACGGCATGGTCGGATTCTTCGTCGACCAGATCGTAAAAGGCCAGACACACGTGGGTGCCATTGTTGAACAGTTCGACTGCCATGGGCGCACATTGCCTCTGGCCGTGGATGCCGGCCGGTTATTCAAGGCGTCAGTGTGCCGGAAAACAGCGGGGATGCGGGAGCGGACTGCGCGCCCGCTTGACTGCGGTCAAGCCGGCGTCAGGGTGCTGTCCGTCTCGGCAGGATATCTGGTGGGCCCCCTGGGAGTCGAACCCAGCACCAACGGATTATGAGTCCGCTGCTCTAACCAAGCATGAGCTAGAGGCCCGTTGAAGGAGCGGTACTATAGCAAAGGGGCGCCATGTCGGGGCCTGCGGCGGGGTTACCGGAGGTGTTGTGCATGTGGCCGGATTTCGGAGGCGCGAGCATCGTCAATCTGATGAGCGATGTGGTCCGTGCCCGTTCCGGTCGCGCGGACGGGTCGGGGCTGCGCGACGTCGATGTCGCCGGATGGCGCGAAGCGCGCACCGTGGTGCTGCTGGTGCTTGACGGCGTGGGAATGGCGCAGCTCGATCTGTTGCCCGAGGACGCCTTTTTGCGGCGTCATTGCGCGACTGCGCTGACTTCGGTCTTTCCGTCGACCACGGCGACCGCGATCACCACCTTCATGACAGCCCAGCCTCCGGCGGTGCACGGCCTGACCGGCTGGCATGTGCGCTGCACCGAGCCGGGGCTCGACGGACAGGTGCTTGCCATATTGCCGGTTACTCCACGTGGCGGTGGCCGGTTGTCGTGTTCCCCTGACGAGGCCCTTGCGCGCGTCTGTCGGGTACCGTCCGTTTACCAGGGCTTGTCCGGGGGGGCGCGCATCGTTTCGCCTGCGGACATCGCATTTTCGCCGTTCAACCTGCGGCACGGTGCAGGTGCGCAGTGCGTGGGCTACGAAGGTCTCGACGGCTTGTTCGAGGCGCTTGATGCGGCACTCGATGAGCCGGTGCCACCGGGCTATGTCCATGCCTACTGGCCGGACTTCGATCACTTCGCGCACATGCGCGGTTGCGCGTCGGACAGCGCGCGCGAGGTGCTGCGGGCAGCCGATTCAGCCATCGCAGCGTGGGTGCAGCGCACGGCGGGCCGCGACGTGCTGCTGTTGGTCACCGCCGATCACGGTTTCATTGATGCGCCGGCCGACCGTCTGCTCGAAATTGAAAACTTTCCGGCCATCGCTGCCTGTCTGGAGGGGCCCTTGTCGGGTGAGCGCAGGGCTGTATTCGTGCATCTGAAGCCGGGTATGGCGTCAGCGTTCGAGCGTGCGCTGGGAGACCTTGAACACGCCTGCCGGCCATGGCCTTCAGCAGATTTGTTGCGCGACGGCCGTTTCGGGCCAGGTGAGCCGCATCCGCGTCTGCGCGAACGCATCGGCGACTACACGCTGGAAATGAAATCGGATTGGACCTTGCGGGATACCTTGCCGAACGAGCGCGCGTTCCGCCTCGTCGGCGTGCACGGAGGCACCAGCGAGGCGGAAATGATGGTGCCGCTGGCCGTCGTGTACGCTTGACCGGTTCCGGTCGCGGTGGATCAGCTCGCGATATAGCTTTCGAGCTGCTTGATCAGGAACTGCTGGTATTCGATCGTTTCCTTGACCAGATCGCCGATGGACACCACACCCACGAGAGCGCCCGCCGGGTCGAGTACCGGCAGGTGCCGGATGCGCCGGTCGCTCATCAGCTGCATGGCCTGGTCGACCGTCATGTCCGGTGTCACATGGATGAGCTTGCTGGTCATGA
Source organism: uncultured Methyloversatilis sp. (assembly GCA_964555165.1). Taxonomy (GTDB): domain Bacteria; phylum Pseudomonadota; class Gammaproteobacteria; order Burkholderiales; family Rhodocyclaceae; genus Methyloversatilis. Next base: position 50,666 of record CAZKRN010000020.1, read on the forward strand.
TGTCGCGTACCGGCGTGGTAGACGAATCCTTGCCCTGCAGCACCACCTTGCGCGCATAGTCGCGCTCGGAAAAGATGCCCGCCAGCGCACCGTTGTCTGTCACCAGCACGGCGCCGATGCCGCGATTGGCCATCACGCGAAGCGCGCTGATGACCGTATTGTCCGCTTCGACGGTCGCGATCGGACCCGGTTTTCCTTCAATCACCTGAGCGATGGTCTTCACGGTCACTCCTCCCTGTTGTTTTCCGTGACGATGGATCAGCCAAGTTTCACACGAACTCAGGTTTCAGTGTCGAGGAAGCTGCGCAGTTTTTCGCTGCGCGACGGATGACGCAGCTTGCGCAAGGCCTTGGCTTCGATCTGGCGAATGCGTTCGCGCGTGACGTCGAACTGTTTGCCGACCTCTTCCAGCGTATGGTCGGTATTCATTTCGATGCCGAAGCGCATGCGCAGCACCTTGGCTTCGCGCGGCGTCAGGCTGTCCAGCACCTCCTTCGTGATGTCGCGCAGGCTGGCGAACAGCGCGGCGTCGGTCGGCGCCAGGGTTGCCGTGTCTTCGATGAAGTCACCCAGATGGGAATCGTCGTCGTCGCCGATCGGCGTTTCCATCGAGATCGGTTCCTTGCTGATCTTCAGGATCTTGCGGATCTTCTCTTCCGGCATTTCCATGCGGATCGCCAGTGTTGCCGGATCCGGCTCGGCACCGGTCTCCTGCAGGATCTGGCGGGAGATGCGGTTCATCTTGTTGATCGTCTCGATCATGTGCACCGGGATGCGGATGGTGCGCGCCTGATCTGCGATGGAACGGGTGATGGCCTGGCGGATCCACCAGGTTGCATAGGTCGAGAATTTGTAGCCCCGGCGGTATTCGAACTTGTCCACTGCCTTCATCAGGCCGATGTTGCCTTCCTGGATCAGGTCGAGAAACTGCAAGCCGCGGTTGGTGTACTTCTTCGCGATCGAGATCACCAGACGCAGGTTGGCTTCGGTCATTTCGCGCTTGGCACGGCGCATCTTCGCCTCACCGGTGGACATCTGCTTGTTGATGTCCTTCAGTTCCTTCAGTGGCAGCCCGATGCGATCCTGGATGTCGATCAGCTTGCCCTGCTCTTCGATGATGGCGGGCGCGGCGCGCAGCAGTTGCGCGCCGTTCGACTTGGCCGCAGTGATTTCGCCCTTCAGCCAATCGATGTTCACTTCGTTGCCAGGGAACACCTTGATGAAGTGCGAGCGCGGCATATTGCCCTTGTCCACGCACAGTTCCAGGATCTTGCGCTCGTGCTTGCGCGCCGATTCGACCATGCCGCGCACCGAATCGCACAGCTTCTCGATCATGCGGGCGGTGAAACGGATGTTCATCAGCTCGTCCGACAACTGCTTCTGCAGCTTCAAGTAGATCTTGTCCTGCGAGCCCTTCTTGTCCAGCGTCGATTGCATCTTGGTGTACAGCGCGCGGATGCTTTCGAAGCGCTCCAGGGCGTCCGCCTTCAGCTGGATCAGCGAGGCGCTCATGGCGCCGCCTTCGCCTTCCTCGTCATCTTCGTCGCCGTCGGTTTCTTCGTCGTCCGCCTGTTCGGCACTGGCCGCCGCTGCGTCCTCTTCTTCCACCGCATTCGGATCGATCAGACCGTCGATCAGTTCGTCTATGCGCATTTCGTCGCGTGCGACGCGATCGGCCATGTCGAGGATTTCGGCAATGGTCGTCGGGCAGGCCGAGATCGCCTGGATCATGTGACGCAGGCCGTCTTCGATACGCTTGGCGATCTCGATCTCGCCCTCGCGTGTCAGCAGTTCGACCGTACCCATTTCGCGCATGTACATGCGTACCGGGTCGGTCGTGCGGCCGAATTCGGATTCGACCGTCGACAGCGCCTGCTCCGCTTCCTCTTCCACTTCGGATGCGTCGACTACGGCTGGCGCGTTCTCGCCCATGAGCAGATCTTCGGAAGCGGGTGCTTCGTCGAAGACACGTATGCCCATGTCGTTGAAGGTGGAGATGATGGATTCGATCTGCTCGGCATCGACGATGTCGTCCGGCAGGTGATCGTTGATTTCGGCGTAGGTGAGGTAACCGCGTTCCTTGCCGAGAGCGATCAGTGTCTTCAGGCGCAGGCGGCGCTGGTCGGCATCCATCGGCAGAGCACTGGCTTCTGCGGCACCCGTCTTCGCTTTCAGATCCTTGGCCTTGGCGTCCTTGGCGGACTTCGTTCCGCGTGCGGTGACCGGCTTCGCGGCTGCGACAGGCTTTTCTGCGACTTCAGCCTGCTTGCGTGTATCCTTCGACTTGTCCTTGGCGACCATGTATATCCTCAGATCTGCGTGTAACCAGCGGCGAACCCGGCTTGGCAAGACCGTTACCGGATTGCGGCCCGCCTGCGCACAGGGCCCTGTCGTACCGGACAGGCAAAAAACCTGACCTATGTAAGCAGTCGACAGGGAAAACCGGTCATTATACCCGTTTTAGGGTTTGCCTTCTCGTCTTTCAAGTCCTCGTCTTCTCCTTGAGCAGGCGGCCGAGTTCGGCCTGCTGTTCCGTGGTCAGTGGTGCCTGCCGGCCGAGTGAGGTCAGACGGTTGATCGCGCGGGAAATTCCCGTCTTCCGCAAGTGCTGCAGGGTGTCGTCGAACATGTGCGGCAGCGCACCTTCGTCAGCGGGGTCATCGATCGCGGTGGCGAGCGCGTCCTCGATCAGAGGGCCGTGCGGGCTTTCGCGGAAACATTCGACCAGCGCTGCGGCATTGCCTGCATCCAGATCGCCATGTTCGATGCAGTCGGCGACCGCCTGTACGGCCTGCAGCCATGGGTCGTCCTCGAGGTCTTCCAGGTGCCCGACCTTGCTGCCCAGCGCCGGCCGCTGCATCAGCATGCAGAGCAGCTTGTGCGCAGGCGTGGTGGGTGCGACGCGCGGCGCGGCGACACCAGGCGGTGCGTCGAAGCGGCCGTACTTTTTCGGCATGCGCAATCCGCAGGCTTCGGCCAGTTCCTGCGCCGACAGCCCGACTGCCGGTGCAAGAAGGTGCAGCAGCTGAACCCGCAGTGCCCCGGCCGGGATCCGAGTCACCAGCGGCCTGGCTTCGTTGATGAACTGGGCGCGGCCTTCGGCGTTGCGTGTGTCGCAGCGCGACTGCAGTTCGTGCAACAGGTATTCGCTCAGTGGTTGCGCCGACAGCGCGAGCTGGCGGAAGCGGTCCGCACCCTGTTCGCGAACGAAGCTGTCCGGGTCGTGTTCGGTCGGCAGGAAAAGAAAGGATGCGCTGCGGCCGTCGCTCAGTTCGGACAGCGCCGATTCAAGCCCGCGCCAGGCGGCCTTGCGGCCAGCGCGGTCGCCGTCGAAGCAGAACACGATGCGGTCGGTCTGGCGGAACAGCTTGTGGATGTGGTCAGGGGTGGTGGCCGTTCCCAGTGTGGCGACCGCGTTGCCGACGCCGAACTGGGCCAGTGCCACCACATCCATATAGCCCTCGACCACCAGCACGAAGCCGTCGTCGCGGATCGCCGCGCGCGCCTGGGTCAGGCCGTACAGTTCGCGGCCTTTCGAGAACAGCGGCGTTTCGGGCGAATTCAGGTACTTCGGCTCGCCGCGGTCGAGCACGCGGCCGCCGAAGCCGATCACGTTGTTACGCGCATCGAGGATAGGAAACATGATGCGGTCGCGGAAGCGGTCGTAGCGTCGGCCCTTGCTCTGGCCTTCCGACGGTTCGGCATCGATCACCAGCCCGCATTCCGCCAGCGCTGCCGCCTCGTAATCGTCGAAGGCATCACGCAGGCACTGCCAGTCGTCCGGTGCGTAGCCGATGCCGAACCGGGCGGCGATCTCGCCAGAAAGCCCTCGGCTCTTCAGGTATTCGATCGCGCGCGTGCTCTTCTTCAACTGCTGTCTGTAATGCTGTGCGGCGCGCGCCATGACTTCGGTCAGTGACGCCGCCTGCTGGCGGCGCTGTGCCATTTCCGGCGTGAAATCCTCGCGTGGCACGGTCATGCCCGCGTTGCGGGCCAGTTCCTCGATGGCATCCGGATAGCTCAATCCGGAGTATTCCATCAGGAAGCCGATGGCACTGCCGTGCGCGCCGCAGCCGAAGCAGTGATAGAACTGCTTGGCCGGACTGACGGTGAAGGAGGGGGTCTTTTCGCTGTGGAAGGGGCAGCAGGCCTGATAGTTGGCGCCGGCCTTCTTCAGCGGGACGTAGCGCTCGACCACGTCGACGATGTCGATGCGGTTGAGCAGTTCCTGGATGAAGGACTGCGGGATCATCCCGCCGCCACTCAGCCGGCGTTGCCGCTCAGCGCGGCCTTCACCAGTGCGGATGCCTGCGCCATGTCGGTGCGGCCGGCCAGTTTCGCCTTCAGCGGCGCCATCACCTTGCCCATGTCGGCCGGGCCGGTGGCGCCGACCGCCGCGATCACCCCGGCGATGGTGGCGCGCACTTCCTCGGCGCTCATCTGCTGTGGCATGTAGGCGGTGAGCACCTCGAGTTCGAACTTCTCGGCATCGGCCAGGTCCTGGCGATTGGCGGCTTCGTACTGGCCGATGGAGTCGCGACGCTGCTTCAGCATCTTGTCGATCACGACCGTGATCTGGGCGTCATCTAGCGTGATGCGCTCGTCCACTTCCTTCTGCTTGATCGCGGCCAGCAGCAGGCGGATGGCGCCCAGTCGCGCGCTGTCCTTCGCGCGCATCGCGGTCTTCATGTCTTCGCTGATCTGTTCCTTCAGGCTCATGGTGTTTACTCGCAGCTCAAGCAGTTGAAGGGAAGCAACAAACACAAAAAGCCGAAGGCGCTGCGGTGCGCATCCGGCTTTTCGGTTTCAAGCCCTGCATCCTTGCAGGGCCTGGCGATCAGTACAGCTTCGGCGGCAGGGTCTGGCTGCGCAGCCGCTTGTGGTGACGCTTCACGGCGGCAGCCAGCTTGCGCTTGCGCTCGGCCGTCGGCTTTTCGTAGAACTCGCGCGAACGCAGTTCGGTGAGCGTGCCAGCCTTTTCGATGGTGCGCTTGAAGCGGCGGATCGCAACTTCAAACGGCTCGTTTTCCTTGACGCGAATACCCGGCATACAAACAGCCCTCAATGGCGCGCCCGCTGCTTGATGTGAGCGGACGCATAACGGAAAGCCGGCGATTATATCGCTGCGCCGACGATGTGCCAAGTCCGATTTTCGAGGCGGGCAAGTACAATGCGTCGCATGTGGATACTTGGCATCGAATCGTCGTGTGACGAAACCGGGCTTGCGTTGTACCACGACGAGCGCGGCCTGGTCGCGCACGCCGTGCATTCGCAGATCGACCTGCACCAGGCCTACGGTGGCGTGGTGCCGGAACTGGCTTCGCGCGACCATGTGCGGCGCATCGTGCCGCTTTACCGGCAGGTGCTTGCCGAGGCGGGCATTGCCGCCGGTGACATCGATGCCGTCGCCTACACGGCGGGTCCAGGGCTGGCTGGTGCACTGCTGGTCGGCGCGGCGTTTGCCGAGTCGCTTGCCTTCGCGCTCGGCAAGCCCGCCATTCCCATACATCATCTTGAAGGTCATCTGCTGTCGCCCTTGCTGTCAGCCGATCCGCCGGTCTACCCGTTCGTCGCACTGCTGGTGTCGGGCGGGCATACGCAGCTCATGCGGGTGTCGGCGGTGGGCGACTACGAGATGCTGGGCGAAACGCTGGATGACGCGGCGGGCGAAGCCTTCGACAAGACGGCCAAATTGCTGGGTCTGCCCTATCCGGGCGGACCGCATCTGGCGGCGCTGGCGCAGCAGGGTACGCCGGGACGCCTCAAGCTGCCGCGGCCCATGCTGGGAAGCGGCGATCTGGATTTCAGCTTTTCGGGCCTCAAGACGGCCGTGCTGAACGCGGTCAACAAAGGACTTGGCGAGACCGGACGTGCCGATCTGGCGGCCGAGTTCCAGGAAGCGGTGGTCGATGTGCTCGTCGCCAAGTCGCTGGCTGCGCTGCGACAGACCCGGCTGAACCAGTTGGTGGTGGCCGGCGGAGTCGGTGCCAACCGCCGACTGCGCGCGCGGCTCGACGTCGAACTGGCGCAGCGCAAGGGCCGCGTGTTCTATCCGGAACTGGCGCTGTGCACCGACAATGGCGCGATGATCGCCTTTGCCGGCGCACAGCGATGGGCTGCGGGTGTTGCGCGGATGTCACCGGGGCACGAAATCGCTGTTCGTCCGCGTTGGCCGCTCGATGCCCTTTGACCGGTGTCAGCCGGCGTTTTGCGCTTTTTTGCGACCGATGCGGCTCTCGGTGCCATTCATCAGGCGCCGGATATTGTCGGCATGACGCCAGATCAGCAGCCCGGACATTGCGGCCAGTGCGCCGCAGACGACGGCGGACTGCGTGTACAACAGTCCGCTGATCGGCGCACTGCAGGCGGCTACAAGTGCCGCCAGCGACGAATAGCGCGTGACAGCGGCGACGGCAAGCCAGATGCCAAGCGCGATCAGTCCTGCCATCGGAACTGCGGCCAGCATTACGCCAGCGGCGGTCGCTACGCCCTTGCCGCCGCGAAATCCCAGCGTCGCGGGAAACACGTGACCCACGAATGCGGCCACGCCCGCAAGCAGCGCAGCGTTGTCGCCCAAGCCTAGCTGGCGTACCAGCAGGACTGCCAGCACGCCCTTGAGCGCGTCACCGATCAAGGTCATCAGAGCTGCCTTCCTGTTGCCCGAGCGGAGCACATTGGTCGCTCCCGGATTGCCGGAGCCGTAGCTGCGCGGATCGGGCAGGCCGAACACCTTGCTGCTGACGATGGCAAAGGGGATGCAGCCGAGGGCGTAGCCGAGAACGATGGCGAGGGCGAAGCCGGGTGCTGAATTCACGTCGGGCGGCGGGTCGGTCGTAGAATTCCGCAATTCTAGTTCGACACGGGCGACTAAACAGACATGGACTGTATTTTCATCGAAGGCATGAAGGTGACCGCCTCGGTCGGCATCTATGCACGGGAGCGGGCTCACACGCAACAGCTGGAAATCAGCATGACCTTCGGCGTGCCGGACGCGGCAGCCCAGAACGACGATATCAACGATACGATCGACTATGCCGAAGTCGTGAACCGAATCCGCGCCGAACTGGCGCAACGCCATTTCAATCTGCTGGAAACACTGGGTGAGTTCGTCATCAACATGATGCTGGATGACTTTCGTGCATCCTGGGTGAAGATATCGATCGCCAAGACCGGAATCATGAAGGACGTGCGTCAGGTCGGCGTGACGATAGAGCGGGGTCGTTCGCCGTCAGCCTGAAGCCGGCGTGTCCTGCCTCGTGCGCCAGCAGCCAGCGCTTGATGCCGGGCAGGAAACCTTCACGGGTGTGAGCAAATCCACCCAGCGCGCCGCGAGCGCCGACGATGCGGTGACAGGGAATGATGATCGGCAGCCGGTTGGCGCCACATGCGGCGCCGACGGCCCGTGCGGCCGAACCGATGCGCCGCGCCACGTCACCATAGGTCAGCGTGTCACCGACCGGAATGGACCGCATTACCGCCCAGACCGCCCTCTGATGTTTGCTGCCGCCGGGGGCGAGCGGCAGGTCGAAACGATGCAAGGCATTGTTGAGGTAGGCGTCGAGCTGTCGCGCTGCTTCGGCCGCGAGTGGCGCGCACGCGGCTTGCCCGGGCTGCGGGGGAAGAAACTCGATCAGCGTGAGTGCCTCACCCGATGCTTTCAATCCCAGGGCGAAGCCGCGGGCCGATATCACGGCATCCCAGGAGCGCCTGGCTGAAGCCTTCATGGCTGCGCGGGTTTGGCGCCGAGCAACAGCTGTTTCAGGTCATCCTGGGTCGGCTTCACGCCGATCCAGATTGCCAGCAAAGCGCGATAGAAGTCCTCTCCCTCGACAAGCCGGCTCACCTCGCCGCCATCGATCGTGGCACGTGTGCCGCGTCCCGGCAGCCATTCCAGCGCAATACGGCTGCCCTTCTTCACTTCCTGTACCGCAGCGATGTCGTCAACAAAGGCTCGGATGCGTGGCTGCATGGCGTCGAACTCTGCCGGCGGAAGGTTCTTTTTCATGCCCTTGACCAGCGGTTCGGTGAATTGAGTGGCGGAGAAGCCCATCAGCGGCACGATCTCGATGCGCTTCGGCCCGGCCAGTGCCATCGCCGCATCCAGACTGTCCGCCTTTCCGCCCAGGTACAGCGCAATCGTGTAGGCCTTGATGATGAAGCGCGTGCGCACACCATAGCCGTTGAGCTGCAGCGCGGTATCCGCGACGCGAACCGTCGGTTCGAAACGCGGTTCTTCGGTCGCAGCGGCCTGCGCAACTGCGGCGCAGGCAAGCATTGAGGCCAGAAGCAGGGCGCGCAAGGTCATTGTCGGTTCTCCCGTCATGTGAAGGCCGGATTATCCGGCGGTTGGCGGCGATCCCGCCGCCGAAGATGTGAGAAATGACAGGCCGTTCATTGAATCTACCTTAATAAAGATTCACAAGCTATTGTTTTCTTGGTTATTACTATGTAATCATCCGGACGGTTCCATACATGCTTGCCGGGTTGGCAGCAACAGGGGAGGGTGCATGTACGCACGAGCAAGAACCGGTCGCCTGCTCTTTGCAGCGATGATGTGCGCATCGACGGTGGTGTGCGCGCAGTCGCTGACCGAACAAGCGGTCACACATATCGAGGCAGGTCGCCATGAAGCGGCCTATCAACTCCTGTCGGCACAGGAAGGGGAACGTGCCGGCGATCCGCAGTTCGATCTGCTGCTGGGCATCTCGGCGCTGGAGACCGGGCGGCACACACTTGCCGTGTTCGCACTTGAGCGAGTGCTCGCGGTGCAGCCCGACAATCTGCGCGCACGCGCGGAAATTGGCCGTGCCTACCTTGCGCTGGGCGAGTCGGCAGGTGCCCGGAGAGAGCTCGCAGCGGTGCGCGGCCGGGACGTGCCCCCCGAAGTGGCCCGATCGATCGATCGACTGCTGTCGGCGATCGACCGCGCTCCCGATGCAGGCAAGCCGTCCTTCTCCGGCTTCATCGAAGTGGCGGCTGGACGTGACACCAATGTCAATAGCGCGTCCTCGCTGAGCGCGGTAGCTGTTCCCGGGTTGGGCGCCTTCGAACTTGATCCGGGCAGCCAGAGCCGGAGTGCGTGGTTCAGTTCGGCAGCTGGCGGCGCAAACGTGCGCGTGCCCTTGAACCGCGAGTGGGCCTTCCTGGCCGGAGCGAGCGGAGCGGGGCGCTTCAACGGCGGAGAATCCCGCTTCGATACCACGGCGGCTGACGGCAATGGCGGTGTTGCGTGGACCCGCGGGCGTAACCGCGTCACCGCGGCCTTGCAGCTTGGCATGTTCGAGGTCGACCACGACAAGCTTCGCGACTACACCGGCGGTTCCCTGCAATGGCAGCACACCCACGATGCGCGCAACCAGACCACACTGTTCGCGCAGCAGAGCCGTCTGCGCTACGAAGGCTCGAACGATGTGCGCGACGTCAATCGCAACATCTACGGCGTCGGTCATGCGCACGTGCTGCCCAACGACCGCACGATGCTGTTCGGCAGCTTCTATCTGGGGGCGGAGACCGGGCGGAACGATCTGCCGTCCGGGGTGAATGTCGCCGCCAACGATGTCATGGGTTTCCGCGTCGGCGCGCAATACATGCTGGACGAGCGCTGGATGTTTTTCGGGGCGCTGTCTCACGAAACACGCGAATATGAGGACGCGGATCCTGTTTTCCTGCGCGTGCGCGACGACACCCTGACCTCGCTGCACCTGGGGGCGAGTTATGCGTTGGCCAAGCAGTGGCTGCTCACGCCATCGCTATCGTTCACGCGCAACGACTCCAGCATCAACCTCAACGAATACCGCCGCGGCGTCGCGCAGTTCGCCGTGCGTCGCACGTTCTAGGAGAGCATTGTGGCGAAGCACTTCACTCCGCGCCGGATTGCGCTGGCGGTTTCGCTGGCTTTTCCCCTTTGTTCGCAAGCCGAGAACGCGGCACGCGTGGAATTCACTTCGGGGGAGGTTCGCGCTCTGGCTGCCGATGGCAGCAGCCGCCTGCTGTCGCGCGGCGCAACGCTTTCGAGCGGTGACACCGTCGATACCGGCACTGGTCGAGCACAGATGCGTTTCACCGATGGTGCGCTGGTATCTCTGCAGCCTCAGACCCAGTTCCGCATCGACGAGTACGCCTTCGCCGGGAAGCCAGCCGAGGACCGCGGTTTCTTCAACCTGATCAAGGGTGGTCTGCGAACCATTACAGGTCTGGTCGGCAAGGGCAATCGCAGCAACTACAAACTCACCACCTCGGTGGCCACCATAGGGATACGCGGAACCGAGTTCTCGGTCGTGTACGGGAACAGCGTCAATGTGACGACCGGCGAAGGTGCGGTCGATGTCTGCAATGGTGCCGGCTGCCTGACCGTATCGGACGGCCAGAGCGCATACGTTGCAGACCAGAGTACGCAACCGGTCATCATCGAGGTCAAGACCGATCTTCCTCCGCCGCCACCGGGCAATGCCGGAGGCGGCGTGTCGCCACAGCCGGCCTCGGACAGCTTCAGCGTCTCCGAAGAGAGGAGCGCCGGAGGCGAACTGACGGTCATCGATACCGGGGACTCGGGTGTCGAAGAACCAACGCCCGAGGATCCTCTGCTCACCAGCGGAGACGGCTATTACGTCTATGGGCAGTACACGGAGCAATACGGGGGCTATGGCGGCACGGTGATCCTGCAGGACGCAACGGCGACGCTCGACAGCGGCAAGCTTGTGGCCGTGAGCAATGCCAATGGCGAGATTGAAGCGGTCACTGTTGCCGAGCACGGGCAGGACGGCATCATCGGGTGGGGACGCTGGACTCAGGGCGTCTGCATCGGCGAATACGGCTGCAATGGCGAGACCGTGCTTGACGTGCATTACCTTGTCGGGCAGCCGACGCCCGACCTTGCGGCGCTCGGAGGCATCAGCGCAAGCTATGACCTGAGCGGCGCCACGACGCCGACCAGCACCGGAGGCGCTTCGGGTGGTTCCGTGTCCGGTCAGTTGTTCGCCGATTTCTCCAGCTACACCATGTCGTTCACCATGAATGTTCAGGTCAGTGCATCGACTTTCGGCTTGAACGGCAGTGGATCGATCGACAGCGGGACGGCGCATTTCTCGGGCAGCATCGGCAGTTGCAGCGGTTGTGCCACGAGTCCGGCCAGCGGAAGCTTCAATGGCTTCTTCGCCGGCAGCGGCGCCGAGCGCGCGGGCATGCTCTATGACTTCGAGAGCGGGGTCACAGGCATCAACAGGGTGAGCGGTGCGGCGGTATTCACCAAGGGTGCGTCCGGCGTACCCGAATGAAATGCCGGGAAAGTGATCGTGTTCACAGCGATGTGGCGAAGCTGCGCAGGCCGGTCAGCAGCATTTCGACGGCGACTGCGCAGAGCAGCAGGCCCATGAGGCGTTCCAGTGCTGCGGTGCCGCGTTCCCCCAGCCTGCGGATCAGCGGACCGGCGGCAAGCAGGATGCAGGTGGTGACTGCCATCGCCGCGCTCATGGCACCCATCCAGGTCCAGAAGCGCTCCGGTTCGCGCGAAACCAGCAGCATCATCATCGCCATGGCCGACGGTCCGGCGATCAGCGGTATGGCCAGCGGCACGATGAAGGGTTCGCCGCCGGTCCATTCGCCGAATACGCCGTCCTGCTGAGGGAAAATCATGCGCAAGGCGATCAGGAACAGCAGTACGCCTCCGGCAATGCCCAGCGAAGTCTGCGAAAGCTGAAGCAACCGCATCACCGATTCGCCGGCCCACATGAACAGCAGCAGTGCCAGCCAGGCGAAAAAGCACTCCCTCAGCACGACCTGCTGACGCCGCTCCTTCGGAACGTCCTTCAGCAATACGGTCATGACCGGTGCGTTGCCGAACGGATCGAACAGCAGAAGGAGCAGCAGGCTGGCAGAAAGGAAGCTGTTGGACAATTCCGGGGCCGGGGCTGGGGCCGGACGTCCCGTGGACCGTCCGGCCGGTGATCAGCTGCGCACGTGACCGTCGCCCAGCACCACCCATTTCTGGCTGGTGAGTCCGTCGAGACCGACCGGGCCGCGGGCGTGGATCTTGTCGGTCGAGATGCCGATCTCGGCACCCAGTCCGTACTCGAAGCCGTCGGCGAAGCGGGTCGATGCGTTGATCATGACCGAGGCCGAGTCGACTTCGCGGATGAAGCGCATTGCCCGCGTATGGTTCTCGGTCACAATGGCATCCGTGTGCTGCGAGCCCCAGGTGTTGATGTGACCGATCGCCTCGTCAAGCGATCCGACGACACGCACCACGAGGATGGGAGCCAGATACTCGGTTGCCCAGTCTTCCTCGGTTGCCGCCTTCATCGTCGGCACCATCGCGCGGGCGTGCGCGCAGCCGCGCAGTTCAACGCCCTTGCCGATGTAGATGTCGGCCAGGCGCCCGAGTACGCGTGGCGCTGCGGCCGAATGAATGAGCAGCGTTTCCATCGTGTTGCAGGTGCCATACCGGTGGGTCTTGGCATTGTCGGCGATGCGCACCGCCTTGTCGTCGTCGGCGAACTCGTCGATATAGACGTGGCAGTTGCCATCCAGATGCTTGATCACCGGCACCCTGGCTTCGCGCGAAATGCGTTCGATCAGACCTTTGCCGCCGCGCGGAACGATCACGTCAACGAATTGCGGCATGGCGATCAGTTCGCCGACAGCGGCGCGGTCGATGGTATTGACCACCTGTACCGCGGTATCCGGCAGCCCGGCGGCGACCAGGCCGTCGCTCACGCAGGCGGCGATCGCCCGATTGCAGCGCAGGGCTTCCGAGCCGCCGCGCAGGATGGCCGCATTGCCACTCTTCAGGCACAGTGCGGCGGCGTCGGCCGTGACGTTCGGGCGGGCCTCGTAGATGATGCCGATCACGCCCAGTGGCACGCGCATCTTGCCCACCGTGATACCCGACGGGCGACGCTTGAAGTCGGTCATTTCGCCAACCGGATCGGGCAGCGCGGCAACCTGTTCCAGACCCTGTGCCATGGCCTCGACGCCCTTGGCGGAAAGGGTGAGGCGATCGATCATCGCCGCGTCCAGGGCATCGGCGCGAGCGGCGTCCACGTCGGCAGAGTTGGCGGCGAGCAATTGCGGGGCGCGTTCGCGCAGCAGCATGGCGATGCGGATCAGCGCGTCGTTCTTCGCCGCGGTCGACGCTTGCGAAACGATGCGCGAGGCGTTGCGGGCCTGCTGGCCCAGCGTTGTCATGTAGTCGTGAACGTTCATCTTGTTTTCCGGAAAGTTGCACATGCGGCGCGGGCCGGCAGGCAGACACCGATGAAAGCAGAAAGTGAGGCCGTGCGCCAGCGCGCATTGCTTTCCGGGGCGTCGGTGCGCGTGTATCTTGCCTGCGCCGGAACTGTGCGCGGGCGAGGTCGAGCGCGTCGCACCCGGCCGAGTGCATCCATTTCGGCCGCCCGGGCGTATATACGGGCAAGACAGGTCCAGAGGGAGAGATTGTGTGCTGAAACGATTCATGTTGTGGGTGTGCCTGCTGGTCCCGATGGGCGTGCAGGCCGCGGTTGCGCAGGACCTGGCGGTGGTGTCGCAGATGCGCATGCCGGTCTGGCTGGAGCGCGACGGACTGCGGACGCCACTTCAACCGGGGCAGGCCTTGCAGGCGGGCGATGCCTTGCTGACAGGTTCACAGGCACGCGTGTATCTGCAGATGGCCGAGGGCAGCACGGTCAAGCTAGGCGCCGACGCCCACTTTCGCGTGGCTGCTCTCGAGGCGCGCGGCGATGAGCTCAGTGCGGCGCTGGAAGTGGCGCGCGGCGCTTTTCGCTTCACCACGGCAGCGATCGACAAGGTATTGCGGAAGCGCGATGTGCGCATTCGTGTTGCGGCACTGACTGCCGGAATACGCGGCACCGATATATGGGGCCGCAGCGACGATGCAGCCGACTTCGTCTGCCTGCTCGAAGGCAGGATAGGGATCAGTCATGCCGACGGTACCGTGGCGAGCATGAACGAACCGCTCACATTCTTCCGGGCGCCCCGGGGCAGCGGCCCGGAGCCGATACAGGCCGTGGCGCCGGAGCAGGTTCAGACTTGGGCCGAGGAAACGGAGATTGCGGAACACAGCGGAGCCGCAGCGACTGGCGGACGCTGGCGACTGGTGCTGGGCAGCTTCCGGCGCGAGGCAGGTGCCGCAACCCTGCTGAGACAGGCGCGCGATGGCGGTTACGCCGCCAGCGTGCGACCTCGGCCGGTTGCGCCGGGCGTCATGTACCAGGTGGTGATCGCCGGTTTCGCGTCACGGGACGACGCACGAGCGGCCGCACTTTCCGTTGAGCGGGATGTCGGTGTGAAACCGCTGGTGACGCGCTGAAAGGTGCGACGACGAGCGCTCAGCGTGCGCACAGCCGCAGAGCGATCTGCAGGAATTCGTCCCACACGTCGCCGCGCGCCACGCCCTTGATCATGCGATCCAGCCGCGCCGCCTGCATCAGAGCCGTGCGCGCGACGCCCGACGAAACGCGCTGCAGCGCGCGTTTGTAGGGTAGTTGACGGGCGCCGAAGATGCGGGACGCTGCCAGCGCGTCGTCCGCGCTGCGGCCGGCATCCATTTCGGCGCGAACCGCCGCCAGCAGCCGCAGTTCCGACACCACGATCCACAGCAGCAGGGGAGCGGCAACGCCCTCGGCCCGCAGTCCGTCCAGCAATCGGCTGGCACGGGCCGCATCGCCGGCCAGCAGCGCCTGACGCAGATCGTCCACGTCATAGCGGGCAACGTCCATGACCGCATTCCGCACCTGTTCCAGCGACAGTTCGCCCGGTGGGTGCAGCAGCGCGAGCTTCATCACCTCCTGGTTCGCAGCCAGCAGATTGCCCTCGACATGGCCGGCCATGAAATCGAGTGCTTCCGGTGTGGCACTCTGCTGCTGGCGGGCGAGGCGGCCAGCCAGCCAGGCGGGCAGACGCTCCAGGCCCGGTGCGTTCAGCTCGATTTCGGCGCCGTGTTCGAGCAGCGCGGAGAACCACGCGCTCTTCCTCGCCTTCCAGTCCATCAGCGGCAGGGTCACCAGCGTGAGCGTGCCGGCCGGCGGACTGGCGGCATAACGTGCCAGGGCGTCGCTGCCCTCGCGTCCCGGCTTGCCGGTAGGAATGCGCAGGTCGATCAGCTTGTCGCCGCCGAACAGCGACAGGTTGCCAGCCGCCTCGGCGAGCGCCGACCACTTGAAGTATTGCGTCACCACCAGCACTTCGCGCTCGCCGAAGCCGCGCGCACGTGCCACGGTACGAATCGCGTCGGCGGCTTCGATCACCAGCAGCGGTTCGTTGCCATGCAGCACATACAGTGGCGACAGCGTGCCCTTGAGGTGGGCGTCAAGCTGCTCGGGACGCAGTTGCATCGACCCTACCGTGCCTTGCGCCGGATGGACTGCAGACGCCGCAGCACCTGCTGGATCAGGTCCGACTGCATCTCCGCATACAGCAGCTCTTCCTCCTGTTGCTTGGCCAGCGTATCGGTGTCGTTGAAGGTGAGGTCACGGCGCAGTTCGATCGTGGAGACCGGGGCGATTTCCTCCTTTTCCGGTGTCCGCACCTTGAACGAGAAGCGCTGGCGCAATTGGTACTCGCGCACCCGACCCGCCGAGTTCAGGCTGAGAATCACCTTCTCGATCTTGTTCTCCGTGATGTCGAGTACCGCTTCGGCACCTTTTGCATCGTCGACCACCCGCGTCGTTGTTTGCGCTTCGATCGTGCGACGCAGTTGTGCGGTCAGTTCCGAGTGACGGTTGGCGTTGAGAAACAGGGTCTGGAACGGCAGTTCGCGTACGCCGCGCAGCTTGAAGCCGCAGGCGGCAAGCGGCAGGGCTGCGGCAAGGACCAGCAGAAGGCTGCGGCGGGCCGGAAAGGTGGGGGCGTTCAATACGATCTCCAGCGTCAGCACACGATATTGACCAGGCGGCCGGGTACCACCACCACCTTTTTCGCCGGCTTGCCTTCCATGAATTTCTGCGCGGCCTCGTTGACCAGAGCGGCCGCCTCGATGACGTCCTTCGGCGCGTCCGCCGCGACGCGCAGACTGCCACGCAGCTTGCCATTGACCTGCAGCATCAGTTCGACTTCGTCCTGCACCAGCGCCGATTCGGCCGGCTCCGGCCAGGGCGCGCTCAGGATGTCGTCGCCGAAACCGCAGTCGCGCCACAGCGCGTGCGTGATGTGCGGGCAGATCGGCGACAGCACGCGCAGCAGCATGGACAGGCCTTCGCCGATCACCTCGGCCGCTTCGGCGCCGTCGCGCGGCGCCTTCTCCAGCGCATTCAGCATCTTCATGCAGCCGGACGCCACCGTGTTGAACTGCTGCTTGGCCAGGTCGTAGCTCGCCTGCTTCAGCACCAGATGCAGTTCGCGCCGCAGGTCGGCCAGCGCGGCCGGCAGCCTGGTCTTGCCCAGCGTCGACGCGGCCGGCACCTGCGCGCGCAGACCGGTGTTGTAGTCCTGGGCGAAATTCCAGACGCGCTTCAGGAAGCGGTGCGCCCCCTCTACGCCAGCGTCGTTCCATTCCAGCGTCTGTTCCGGCGGGCTGGCGAACATCATGAAGAAGCGCGCGGTGTCGGCGCCGTACTGGTCGATCAGCGCCTGCGGGTCGACGCCGTTGTTCTTCGACTTCGACATGGTGGTCAGTTCGTGCTCGAGCACGGTGCCGTCGGCCTTCAGCCGGCCGCCGGTGATCTGGCCCTTGGCGTCGCGCTGGACCTCGACCTCGCTTTCCCAGTAGTAGTTCTTGCCGCCGCCTTCCGGCTTGTGCAGCCAGGCATGGTTCAGCACCATGCCCTGGGTGAGCAGGCGGGCGAACGGCTCCTTCACCGTCATCAGGCCCATGTCGCGCATCACCTTGGACCAGAAGCGCGAATACAAGAGGTGCAGGATGGCGTGCTCGATGCCGCCGATGTACTGGTCCACCTGCATCCAGTAGTCGGCGCGCT
This sequence comes from uncultured Methyloversatilis sp., assembly GCA_964555165.1. Classification (GTDB taxonomy): domain Bacteria; phylum Pseudomonadota; class Gammaproteobacteria; order Burkholderiales; family Rhodocyclaceae; genus Methyloversatilis. The sequence goes on from CAZKRN010000020.1 coordinate 67,576, forward strand.
CGTCGACCATGGCTGCGTCGTTGCCGACCGAACAGTAGCGGGCGTAGTACCAGCTCGAATCGACGAAGGTGTCCATGGTGTCGGTTTCGCGCTTCGCCGCCGCGCCGCATTTCGGGCAGGCGACGTTGATGAAGTCGTCGCGCTTGAGCAGCGGATTGCCCGAACCGTCCGGAATGCAGTCTTCGGGCAGCACCACCGGCAGTTGCTCGTCCGGCACCGGCACGTCGCCGCAGTGCTCGCAGTGGATGATGGGAATCGGGCAGCCCCAGTAGCGCTGGCGCGACACGCCCCAGTCGCGCAGCCGCCACTGCACCTTCTTCCCGCCACCCTTGCTGGCGAGGTCTGCCGCCACGGCATCGACCGCCGAGGCATAACCCAAGCCGTCGTAGCGACCGCTGTTCACGCAGAGGCCATCCTTCGATCCGTACCACTCGGCCCACGCGTCAGTCGAGAACGCGTTGTTGCTGACCGCGATCACCTGCCTGATCGGCAGGCCGTACTTCTTCGCGAAACCGAAATCGCGTTCGTCGTGCGCCGGTACCGCCATCACCGCGCCGTCGCCATAGCTCATCAGCACGTAGTTGCCCACCCACAGCGGCACCGATTCGCCGGTCAGCGGGTGCACGACGGAGAGGCCGGTCGGCAGGCCTTCCTTTTCCATGGTCGCCATGTCGGCTTCCATCACCGAGC
>CAZKRN010000021.1:0-67051 GCA_964555165.1 uncultured Methyloversatilis sp.
CGAGGTCGCCTTCCATGATCTGCATGTGATAGACGTCGTACTGCAGCTTCACGTTGGCTTCGCCGACGCGTTCGATCAGTGCCAGCGTGTCGGCCGATCGGTTCAGCAGAAAGCCCGGCATGTCGCGGGTGTTGATCGGCTCGACCAGCAGTTCGATGTTTTCCGGCGCCAGAGCCCGCGCCGCGAAGCTCAGATTGCGCTCCATCACCGCCAGCAGTTCGCCGCGTTCGGCATCCGCCGGTGCGATGCCGGCCAGGCAGTTGATGCGCCGACAGCCAAGTGCGCGCGCGTAATCGATGGCGCGACCGACGCCGTCCTCGAATTCGTCAACACGGTCCGGCAGACAGGCAATGCCACGCTCGCCCGCAGCCCAGTCGCCCGGCGGCAGATTGAACAGCACCTGCTCCAGCCCGTTGTGGCGCAGTGCCTCGGCCAGCACGGCCACCGGTTCGGCGTACGGGAAATGGCATTCGACGCCGCGGAAACCGGCCCGCGCGGCGGCCGACCAGCGCTCGACGAAGGGATGTTCGGAAAACAGCAGTGACAGGTTGGCGCAGAAGCGGGGCATGTGACGGGATCTCCGGCGGGGCACCGATTCTAATTCGAGCCGGCGCGTGCGTTGCCGGGGGCAGGGGAGTATCGTCCCTGCTTTCGCGGTTTTCATCGTTCTGTCACAGATGTCCCCCTCCCTGAATACCGGCACTTTCGCCCGCGCGCTCGCCGAGAACGTCGCGGCCCACGATTTCTGCTTCCTGCCGTCGGCACAGTTACGCGACGCGCTGTCCAGCCTGCGTTCCGGCTGGCACGCCGACTGGGACGTATTCGCCGCCAGCTGGGGCGATCTGGAAACCGATACCTATATGGCGGACGGTGGCCGCTACCGGCGCCGCCGGTACGCGGTGCTGAGCGCGCCGGCTGCCGGACTGCACATCCAGTCAGAGCCGCACCAGCCGCATTACCAGAGCCTGGACTACAACACGCTGAACGGTGGCGTCGAGCGCCACTTCGAGCCGATACGGCCGCAGGTGCTTGGCGGCCCGACCATGCAGACGGTGGCCCGGTTCGGGTTGTCCGTGTTCCAGCGTCTGCATCCGGATCACGACGCGCACATCGAGGTTCATCAGTTCCGCATCGAGGCGCGCGCCGACACCGAAGGAAAGCCGACGCCGGAAGGCGTGCACCGTGACGGAGTGGATTTCGTGCTCGTCATGATGGTCAGGCGGGAAAACGTGGAAAGCGGTACGACCGAGATCTTTTCACCGGAAGGGCTTCGCCTCGACAGCTTCACCCTCACGGCGCCGCTGGATGCAGCCCTGGTCAATGATCGACGGGCGCTGCACGGCGTGACGCCTATCCACCCCATTGATCCGGCTCGACCGGCCTGGCGCGACGTACTCGTGGTGACCTATCGTCGTACGGATGCATAGCCAGTCTGGATACGCGATGACGCCGGTTTCGGGGACCGTGTCCGGCGCATGGTGCATCGCAGAAGTTGATTCAATGTTGGAAATGTTATGAAAGAATATCGGGATACCTTGTTGCGATAGCGGAGTTAGACTGCCTCACCCTTTCAGGAGAGGACCGTCATGCTGCTTCAGGAACCCCGTCGCGGTAATGCGTTTTTTGCCGAACTGATCGAGTTGGCGCTCGTGGTGCCTTTGCTGGTTCTGCTTGTGGGTGTCGTCGTGCTGGCACCGCTCGCCGACATGCTGCGATCCGCCCTTGTGCGGAACACCGTCCGTAAGGCGCAGGAACGACCGACGGTCTGCTACGGCAGAGCGGTCGAGAGGCCGGCCGGACGCTGACAAGGGCATCGGACCTTCGCCGGACGCATGTTCTGAAAACAGTAATTTTCAGAAGATGCGTTCTACGTGGAGTTCGAGCAGCCTCGCATCGTCGGGCGCCTGTTTCGCTCTCTGGCCGCTCGATTCCCGTTTCAAGGTCGGTATGGCTGTATGCCGGTGCCGATCCGGATCTGCGTGATCGTGCCATCGGCACCCGCGGAGAAGCTGACCGCCGAGTTCGCAGGAATGTCGGCAAGCTTCAGTAAGCGTCGCGAACGACCATTGCTGTCCAGACCATAGATCAGGGTTTTCGCGTTGGCCTTGTAACGCTGACCGTTGATCATGATCGCGCCGGACGCGGTATCGATGGATCCGACGACCCCGGGGTTCTCGTAGAGCGACGGACTGCCCAGCGGCGACAGAGGCTCGGCAGCGGCGACCAGGCCCGACACGACCGAAGCCGCGATGAAGCAGACAGAAAACTTCATGGTCAATCCCTCAGAATTTCCTTCCATGACACGCGCCCGGAGCGCTGTCCGTCGGATACGGTGCGAGAACGCGCCGAACCGTCCGAACCGCCGACGATCTGACGCTTGCCTATTTGCAGCGGACTGCCCGGCAGACCGTCGGTGCTGTAGCCACTGCCAACCACGCGGCTGGTGCTGGCACCACTGGTCAGGTCGACCCGATCGCCGGCGTCGACACTGCCATCGCGGTTGAAGTCGAACACGTCGAACTCCTGGCGCCCACCCGTAAATGGATTCACACCCAATACCCATCCCCGACCACCCGGCTCACAGGGATCGTCGCTGGGAATGAGCGTGCTGACAAACAGCGTACTGGCTCCAAGTACCGGAGCGAACACGATGCGTTCGCCTTCCGCACCTGCGGTGGGCGACGTCAGGTCCATGTACCAGCCCCGCTTCCCGCTCATGCTGGTGCCACCCGTCGTGTCGCCGGGCGCCGAGGTCACGCGGTAGCGATCCCCCTGGCCGGTGTTGCCCTCCTGAAGGATCACCCGCTGTGCCAGGTCAGCACGACTGGCGACGGCATTGCCGTTATCGTTCAGCCCGTACCAGGTCTGCGTCGCCGTATTCGACAGATCGGCGGACGCAAGATAGCGCCCGGTACCGAAAAACACCCAGAGCTTGCGGTCGGCCGGGTTGAATCCCACGCTCACTCCGCCGGTGATCGGCTGCGCAACCGCGGCCGAACTGACTGCCGAGAAAAGCGGCGCAGGTGCTGTGGTCGTACCGTATGCAACATGCCATTCGGACGCCGTATCGCTGGAAAGATCGAACTTCCAGAGATTGCCGAGAAGATCGCCGCCATAGAAGTAGTCCATGTCGCCATCCCGGTCAACATCGACGCCCTCCACAGCCGACAGCCCGTTCGGCGAAGAGGAAGATCCCCGCCGCGTATTGATGCGGGACAACAGGTTGCCATTGGCGAGATTGATCGCGAACAGTTCGGCGCGCTCGTTGCCACTGTTGTAGCCGTTGCCGAGCACGACCGCCCATCGACCATTGTTGAGTCGCGCGATGACGGGCGTGCCCAGGGTCTGGCCGAGATTGTTGTGTGTGTATTCCCACAACACCTTGTTGGCACCAAAGGCATCCGGATTGGTCACGTCCAGTGCATAGATGCTCTTGCCTCCCCTGCCCTGCGTGCCGACCAGCACCGTGCGCCAGGCGCCTCCGAAATAGACTTCCGCCACGACTGCCGTACCGTCGTTGATGAATTTGTGCGAGTAGTCGGCATTTGCCAGCGTTTTCATCGTTGCCAGTGCTCCACTCGGAACATAGGCAAAGCGTTCGACGCCGGTACGGGCGTCGAATGCGTGCAGCATGCCGTCGTTGGCCGCGATGTAGATCATTTCTCGCCGGCTTGCGACGGCGCTCCGATGCGTCTGATAAGTACTGGCGCCCGCCCAGCTGAATCGCTCGTAACGCATATCCGTGGCTGTCCCGACATAGATCGGCGATGAATTGACGATGTCGCCGAGCACGTGGGTGCGATTCCGGTAGGTTCCGCCGTTTCGCGCTTCGCCCGTCGTCACGCCCCGCAGATAGTCGAGCACGGCCGAAGCGCCCAGAGTGGTGCGTTGATCGGCGCTCAGACTTGACCAATCGAAGGTCACGCCGGCCGTGCCACTCCAGGTGTAGATCGACCGGTTGGCGGGCGTTGGCAGGTGTTCCGATGCCTTCCATGTTGGCGTCGTCGCAATCGTGCCATCGCTGTTGATGCGCGTTGCCCACAGGTCACCGGTCCAGTCCCCGCCGATGAAGCGCCCCTGGAACAGCAATGTGCTGGAGGTGATCGACGTGCTGGTTGCCGACACCGCGCCGTTCGAAGCGACGCGCTCGCCGATGTCGGTCAGCATGGCGGACAGTCCATCGACGAACTGTGCCGGATTCGATGCGTTCACGAAGCCTCCACGCCCATTGACACTGGCGTGCCACAGATCGTCGATCTTGGCTCGCGAACTGGCTGTCGGATCGGGCCAGCTCTTCGTGCCCGCCGTCAGCGCAGGCAGATCGCTCGCCGGATCCAGCGTTCCGCTGGTACCGAGTGACAGTCCGAAGGTCACCATGTGCTGCCAGGTCGCGCTGTCCCGCGCGTTGGTCGGTACGTTGTCGGCGATGCCGCTTCTGAGATCGCGCTTGTAGTAGTACATCGCAACATCGGCCAGCGTATTGCTGTACGTGTCGCGGTACGGCCGTTCCTGCGTACCGTCTGCATTCTCGTCGGCAGGCAGGGTGAACAGATCACCCCAGTAGCCGTCGGTGGTCAGTATCGTAAACGCTTGCCGACAGGCCAGCGAGGCCGTGCGGGCACTGTCGCTCCACGGGTCGTCGGCCCCGGTGCGGCTTTCATAGTAGTTTCCGGCCCAGTTCAAGGCAGTTCTCAGCGGCGTGCCGCTGGTGGCGATCGGCGTTTCGAAAAGGCGGTCGAACCAGGTTTCCCGGTTGCTGCCACTGAAATTGCCGGTGGTCGGAATGAGCATTTCGCCCGATCCGTTGATGGTGCGGAAGCCCACGCGGTAGTTGGCGCCGAGCTGGCCGAAGGCGATCGAAGCACCGGCGCGGGCGGCAAGGATGCGGCTGCGGTAATAGCTGAACCAGTTGGCGAAGTTCTGCGTTTCCTGCGCCACGGTGCGTGTCGTGCCGTTGGGCCAGCTGAAGGTCGTGATCTCGACTTCGGCAGCGGTGACCGGATCGCGCTTGAAAGCCTGGGTGCCGCGGATCTGGTACTTCGTGTAGTTGGACGAACTCAGGCGCGAACCGTCGCCGCGATAGATGTAGAAGGTGATGGGCCGGAAGGTCTGGTTGCACGGCGGCACGCAGGCGTACCACGCCTGATTCTGGCTGGTGTTGACCGTATTGGTGAACCAGAAGGCCGATTGCGTCTGGGCGGCGGTCAAGTCCAGCGTGCCACGCGTGGTGTCGGCCGGGTTATAGGGTGCGGCGGTTGGCGAGGCATCACCGAACGAGGCACCGGTGTGGCCGACCCACGGCTTGTAGGTGGTCTGAGGATCGTAGAAGACGTCGTTGTTGTCCGGCGAGCGACTGAAGAAGTTGTGCAGGTTGTCGTCCTGGAAGGTCGGCACCTGGGACGTATACACGGCGGCGCCGTAGAGCAGCGCGGGAACGGGGAACAGATAGGTCGCGAAATACATGTTCTCGTCGGGCATCACTTCCCATTGCATCGAACCCGAGTCGTCGAGCAGGAACATGAGATTGGGCGCAACCGCGCTTCCCACCATGATGGGCACATCGGAGATGTCGGTGGCGGCGCGCGCCTGTCCGGCGACGGACAGCGCCAGACAGGCGGCAACGAAGCCAGCGCGTATGGTTCCTGACGAGCACATATTCATGGCCGGTAAGTGGTTTGCAGGATGACGGAAGGACGGCCGGTCGCCGGAGCGCTGCGCGCGGTGATGCGATAGCGCGGCTTCAGGCAGTCCGGGGCAAGCGTGGTCACGGTGTCGCAATCAGGCGTTGAAGGCCACATGCCCAGATCTTCGATGATGTATTGCGGCGCACCGGCTGCCTGGGCGCGGGTGGCGGCATCGGCGGCCGACCACCAGGTAGAGGCGGTGGCCCAGACCGCCGTACTGGACTGCCAGACGTTGGTGAAGTCGTCACTGCCCGGCAGCGGTTTGCCATAGAACCCGGCCACGCTGCCATCGAAAGGGCCGGCCGTACCGGTCGCCAGCAACGCTTCCGCCTCGCGCAGCGCCGACTCCGCGGCCTGGAAGCTGATCGCCCGGTCGTACAGATTGGCGCTCATGCGCTCCTGCATGCCGGTTCCGCGCATGCTGGCGAGGGCAAGCAGCGTGATGGCCAGCAGCAGCATCAGCGCCACCACCAGAGTCACGCCAAGTTGTCGTGAGGGATGCCGGCCTCTCATGTCAGCCTGTTCCTGAGCGTGACGACGTGGGTCATGGTGCGACGCACCCGATCGGTCACTGAGGCTGGCCGGTCCGGTTCTTCAATCACCAGTCGCATGCGGACACCGGTTACCGCATTCCAGTCGGTGACCGAACCGGCAGCGACATAGGCGGTCGTGCCTTCCAGCAGATAGTCCAGTTGCAGATCGATCACTCCGTCCAGAACTTCTTCGGCAATGAGGGTCAGCGTACCGTCAGCGTTGCGCGGGGCCACCCGGAACAGCGAGCGGGCGGTGGTGTTGCTGCGTCCTGTATTGCCCACGTACCACGCCAGGGTTTCCAGACGCATCAGTACGGCATTGGCCTCGTAGCGATAGGTCTGGCCACTGGCCGAACAGTCCGGGGGGTCGGCAAAGCCCAGACCACGTGAGCAGTTGCCGGGCGTTCCGCCCTGCTCGTGCCGGACCGTACTCGCGTCGGCCGCCGACACCTGGAACAGGCTGGCCTGGCTGAAATTGCAGACGATGGCGAGATCGCCGGCGGACAGTGCATCGTTTTCCGGGGAGACGGTGAATGTCTGGGTTCCCGTGTCGTGGGCCGCGACCGTCAGTGGCTGACTGCCACCGCGCATCAGATGAAGCGCAGCCGTTCCGCTCACCCGCTCACCCGCCGCGGAGCCGAAAGCGGCACCGGCAAAAGCTTCGGTCGTGCCGTAGCCGCGCAGGCCGCCGTTCCACTGTGTCCACCAGAGCGACGACGGGTTGGTCAGCACGTTGACGAACTGGCGCGCACCGCCACAGGAGTTGAGCCCCGCTTCCCGGATGTCCCGGGCCAACAGTTCGAAGGCGACACGAGCCGATTCCTGGATTCTCGACATGCCTTCCGTCGTGTCATAGGTCTGCCTGTTGCCGACCATGACACTGATGGCCGCGGCCGTGATGAACAGACCTATGGCCAGGGCGATCATCAGTTCGATCAGCGTGCTGCCGCGCTGCGTCTGCCGGCTCACAGTCTGGCCTCGATGGAAAATATCTGGTTGCTCGATCCACCCCGCGCGCGGCTGTCGTCCCAGCGCACGCTGACCACACACGTGATCGTCGTCCCGGTGGTGCAGGCGATGCCACCGCAGGCCTGTCCACCCATGCTGGTCTGCAGTTCGCCTATCCAGGCGGCAAGCTGGCTTGCCTGGAAGCTGCTGCCGCTTGGCGCGGCACAGGTATCGGCCAGTGCCAGGTTGTAGCTGCCCGCCCGTGCCGCCGTCAGGTCGGCGCGCAGGCGGTCGACCATCGAATAGGCGGACAGCACCGCTGCGCTGCGTTCGTAGGCGCTCTGATTTGCGCGCAGCGAGGCCAGCTGCATGGCCGTCATGCCCAGTATCCCGATGGCGAGCACAAACACGGCGACCATGACCTCAATCATCGACACACCCGCCTGCCGCTGCATCACGAGGCCTCGGGCACACTGCAGGCAGCAGAGGTCACGCGGGTCACGCTGATCCGGGTTCCACCGCCAAGGCGAACGTCCCGCGCATTCATGGCAACACCGTCTGCCGCTTCACATAAGCGCAGCGTTGCGCTCTGCAGCAGTGTCTGGCCGACCGCCCTCGCCAGGCCGTCCGGACGGAACACGATACGGTTACCGGCAGTGACCAGATCACTGTTCGGCAGCGCGTTCAGCCGAGTGCCGTTGAGCACATGGGTTCTGACGACCACTTCATCCGGATTGGTCCCGGCATTGGGGTTGTACGCGCCGCTGCCATCGGCGTCGACAAACATCAGCCATCCCGCCCAACTGCCTTCGCCGGCCAGACATCCACTGGCCGTCGCGACCTGGCCACTGCTCACCGTCGCACGACACAGCACTGTTCGCCGGTTCATCCGTATGGCTTCGGTGCGCGCCTGTCCAAGTGCGGCTACCAGTTCGTTCGCTTCGCTGGAAAGGCGGTTGAGCATGACCAGGGTCTGGAAGGACGGCACGGCAAAAGCTGCGATCACCGAAAGGATGGCGACCGTCATCATCAGTTCGAGCAGGGAGAAGCCCGCGTGGCTGCAGCGGCGCATGTCGGAAAAACCGGAAGATCGAACCGCTATCTACGGGTAAACAGCCTTCGGGCTTGAGTACGCCCTGCCCGGACGCGCGGCCATTGCTCCCGGATCATCGGCTTCGGTGACTGGCGTTTCTCCAACGGGACGACGCCGGATGACCGGCCTTGAGCCAGGCGACCCGGGGCGGAGCCGCGCAAGACCGGGACTCGTATCCTTCGCGTTTCGATGTTGACCGACCCTAGCGCCAGCAGGTCGCAGCGCTCGCCCCGGTTGCGCACGTCCCGCTCACGCCCTTGACGCCGGCCTGATCCAGCGTAAGCGTGCAGCCGCACTTCCTGTCGTTGCTCTGCTGACCGCCCTGGGGCGCCGCCGTGAGCGAAAAGGCGCGCGCTGTGGGCGTCGCCGCAAAGGTCAAGGTGTAGAAGCCGGCCAGATCGGTCGTGCACTGCCCTTCAACGATGTCCGGCGTACCGTTTGCGTTCGCGTCCGCCCCTGCTCCAACGTAGGTGAGGTTGGTCGTGAACCAGCGTTCGACCTGCTGTGCTCCTTGCGCCAGACAGGCGGCTCCGGTGGCACGTCGACTGTCAATCACATACTGCGTGTAACTGGGATAGGCGATCGCGGCGAGAATGCCGATGATCGCCACCACGACCATCAGTTCGATCAGCGAAAAGCCGGATTCCAGAGGGGTGTGCGGGTTGTTGGTCATATCGTTGCGTCCGGTTTCATTCGGCGAGCAGTTCGCGCCAGGAAATGCGCCCGAAGGAATCGGGCAGATTGAGACGTTCGCGCAGGATGCCGAGGTCGGATGTATTCACGAGCGCATCGGAGCGACCTGCCGCGTACTCTTCGTTGCCACCTCCGGTCTCTCCCCCCCCAGTGTCGCCATCGCCACCGGTCTGACCCCCGGTACTGCCACCGGTGCCGGAAGACGAACCTTCATTGCGCACCAGAATGGGGCTGGACGGCATGGAACGGGTACTGATCGCGCTCACATAGTAGCTGATGGTGCTTTCACCGGAGCTTACCGTTACCTGATCCCGGTTCACAAAAAGATCGCTGTCGAGTCGCCCGCCCGTGTAGGGATTCAGCGCGATGAGCCAGCCGTTGCCCCCCGGCGTGCAGGGATCGGAGGCCGGAATCGCGCTCGTGGCAAACAGTGCGCCGCCGAAAGCCTGGACACCGTAGATCATCCGCTCGCCTTCGGCCGTTTCGGCCGAACCGCCCGGTGGCAGCAGATCCAGATACCAACCGGCGCGAACGTAGTTCCCGTCGGCGTCGGTCACCGCATCTCCACCGACATCGTCGCCTGGCGCCGAAATGACCCGGACCTTGACGGTTTCACCCGCAGCTTCGTTGTCGCCGTCTCCGTCGAGGTCTTCGTCTCCCGTTGCCGTCTGAGTGGTTTCGACCAGAACGGCCCTCTGAGCGAGTACCGAGCGGCCGCTGACGGGCGTCGTTTCCGAAGACAGGTAGTTGTCGTACAGACCGTACCAGGTCTGGATATCGGTACTCGCGCGATCACTGGTACCGAGAAAACGCCCGGTGCCAAAGGATACCCAGCGCGTTGCCGTGCTGGGGTCGAGCAGGACCTCGATCCGGGAGGTGATGGGCTGAGCCTTGCCCGAGGCATCGAGAGCACGGAACAGAGGCAGCGGCGAGGATGAGGAGCCGAACGACACCTTCCATTCGGTCGTTGTGCTCGACGAAACATCGAAGCGCCAAAGATTTCCGCGCAGATCGCCTGCATAGACGAAATCGATGTCGCCGTCATTGTCGTCGTCCCAAGGCGTAACCTCTGTCAGACCATTGCTGATGCAATCCACGCAACTGCCGGTGTCGATCTTGCTGATCAGCGAACCGGTAAGCGCATCGACCACAAAAAGAAAGCCCCGGTACTGGTCGCTGTTGTATCCGTTGCCGACCAGGACTGCCCAACTGCCGTTATTCATCCGTCCAATGACAGGTTTGCCGGTAAATCGCCCGAAGTCAGAATCGGAAAATTCCCACATCACCCGTCTTTGCGGGGCATTGGTCGACGGGATGGCCGGATCGCTGACATCGAGCGCATAAAGCTGACGCCCGCCACGACCGGTCGAGCCGACCAGCACCGAGCGCCACGATGCCGAAGTGCCCCCGTCATACACCTCGCCCACCGTCAGAGAACCATCGTTGATGAACTGGTGTGAGTAGCTCGCCTGACTGAGCTTGTACATCTGGGCCAGCGCAGACGACGGAACATAGGCAAAACGCTCGATGCCCGTGGCCGCTTCGAAGGCATGCAACATGCCATCGTTGGCGGCAACATAGAGCATGGGCGTGCGGGTTGACCTGATATCGCGATAATCCTGATAGGTCGACGCACCCGTCCAGGAAAATCGCTCATAACCCCTGTCTTCCGGTGTGGTGACGAATACGGGCGATGAATGAACGATGTCCCCGATCACCGACGACCGGTTCCTGAACGTACCCCCATTGCTTGTTTCCCCCGTTTTCACACCACGCAGGAAGTCGAGCACGGCACTGTCATTTTCCAGCGCCGCTTTCTGCTCGGTACTCAGTTCGTCCCACAGGAAATTGACACCGGTGCTGCCATTGCGGGTGTAGATACGTCGCGACGCGGCTTCCGGAACGTTTTCGGAAGCCTTCCAGCTTGGTGTATCGGGAATCTCCCCGTCGGCGTCAACAACGAATGCCCAGATGTCGCCGGTCCACACCTCACTGGTGAAACGGGCCTGGAACACGCTGCTGCCCTGACGCAACTGGGCGGACGAAACCCCCAGATTGGACGACGACGCAGTACGCAACACGATGCTGTCGAGCGCGTCCTTCAGACCTTCGGCGAACTTCTGCGGATCGGCTGCATTCACGAACTTGCCGCGGCCATTGATGGCGGCGTGCCACATGTCGTCCAGTTTCCCCAGGTCGGTCGAGGTGCTCGGCCATGAAATCTCGCCGGACGTCAGACGGGGGAGATCGGTCTCGGGATTGAGCGAGCCCTGCAGACCGAAGGCGACGGTAAAGGTATTCATGTGCTGCCGCGTGTTCTTGTCCTCAGGTACCTCGGGCACTTTGTCATCGATGTCGGGTTGAAGATCGATGTCGTAGTAGTACATCGCCACGTCGGCCAGCGTGTTCGACTCGTCGTCTTCATACGGAGGACCCATGTTCTCGTCGACGTTTCCGAGTCCGGTCAGTGCATCGTTGTAATAACCGTCGGATGTCAGAATCGCGAAGCTCTGCCGGCAAGCGAGCGGAGCTCCGCCGACATCCGGCCCCCAGGGCGCCGCGGTGGCGAAATATTCGCCCGCCCCCTTGAGCGCTGTCCTGAGTGGTGTGGAACCGCTCAGCGTTGTACTGAAAAGACTCGAAAAGAATGAATTTCGGTTGTCGTCGGAAAATGTTCCATTGGTGGGAATACTCAACCAGTTGCTGGTTCCATTGATCGTTCTGTAACCCACCCTGTAATTCTTTCCCAGCGTCGAAAAAGCATAGCTGGCACCGTTTTTCGCAGCATTTATGCGGGTACGCCCGAATGTGAACCAGTTGGCGAAATTCGCGGCCTCTTCAGCGATGGTGCGTGTTGCCGAACCCCATGTAAAAGACTCGATCTCCACTTCATCGCCGGTCGCCATGTCCTTTCTATAAGCCTCGTCTCCCTGTATGCGGTAGCGGTAGTAGTTCTCCCGCTCATAGATCGAACCGGTACCCTTATGAACGAAAAACGTGATGGGCCAGAACGTGAGCGAGCACGAGGGCGATCCGCCACAGGAAAAAGACGTCGGCAGGCTGCTGCTGCTCCAGACGAAAGTGGTGGCCGTCACGTTCCGCCGCCATCGGTATGTGCGGGTATCCTGAGCCGTCAGATTCAGCGTGGTTGAAGACCCTGGTTCGATGGGTGCAGCCGTCGCGGGCGATGCCGCGTAGTTCGTTCCGTCGGCCTTGCTCCAGGTGCGGTATTTGACGTTTGGATCATAGTAGAGCCGGTTCAGCGAACTGGTTCGAACGGCAAGATTGAATATGTTTTCGTCGTTGTAGTCGGGGACAAGAAAAGTGGTGGAGCCTACGGAAGGAAGTGCATAGTCCATCCGGAATACATTGAAAAAATCTTCCGGTAACGTTTCCGATGCCATGGACTGCGAGTTGTCCAGAATCATCAGCACATTCGGTTCGGCCGTGACATTCAGGATCAGCGGCTGATTGGACATTTCCGTTTCCGCGCGTGCCGGCGATGCGCAGAACAGCTGTGCGATCAGCAAGGCGATGAAGCTGCCGGCGGACATCGTGTACTTTCGCTGGATTGCGTGCATGGTCATCTCTCCGCGAGTTCAAGGGCGGTAACTGGTCTGCAGGGTGACATTGGGAAGACCGTCGACCGGGGGCATGCGAGCGGTGATCCGGTAGCGCGGACCGCGGCAACTGGTGTCGCCGCGCTGACCGCAACCGGTACCGTCCTCGAATTGCCCCATGTATTCGATGATGTATTCCGGTCTGCGCGCGGAGCCGCCCAGCCTGTCCTTCATGGCGGTGTCTATGCTGTTCCACCAGGTGGTCGCCGCCTGCCATTGGGTGCTTGAATCCGCCCAGCGTTCGACGAAAGCAGGCGGTTCGCTCTCGCTGGGTGAGGTCGGTGTCGGACCGGGTACAGCGCAACTCGGCGGCAGGCCGTTGGGCGGACAGTAAAGGCCGCTGCTGTTGGTCACGGTCGTATTGATCGAGATACTCGCTTCCGCCTCGCGCAGCGCCGATTCCACGGCCTGGAACGCAAGGCTGCGGTCGTACATGTTTGCACCCATGCGCTCCTGCATGGTTGTGCTGCGTATGCTGGCCAGACCCAGCAGGGTCATGACGATCAGCATGACAAGCGCAATCAGCAGCGTGGCACCGTGCTGCGAACGGGCTGGCTTGCGGAGCTTTCTCATTTCACGCGATTCCTGAGATTGACCACATGGCTGACCGTGCGCTGCAGGCGGGTCATCGAACTGCCGGTGGTGGTTCCCGATTCCGGTGACTGGATGGTCAGCGTGATCTCGACGCCGGTCACGCGCGACCAGTCGCTAACTTTGTCCACTGACTGGTAGGTTTCGTCGAACATGTAGGCGACTGTCATCGCCGTCACACCCTCGATCACCTCCTCCCGCGTGGCGACGGCGTTGCCCGCGCCGTCGCCGCGAACGCTGATGCGATAGAGCGATGTCGGACTGCTCTCCGACCCCGTACGACCGTTGTATCCGACATACCAGGCTACCGGTTCGAGCCGCATCACCAGCGCACCGGGGGGCAAGGTCTTGACCGAAGAGGTTGCGCAATTGAGCCGGAATCCCAGCGAGGCGGAACAATTGCCTGGCTCGCCGCTGGCCGCGGCATGGGCGATCGAATGCGCATCGGCATTCACACCGGTGATCTGGAAGATCGCCGAATCGACATAGTCACAGGCAACGACCAGATCGCCGGTCACGAAAGAATGGGACTGTCCGCCCGGTTTTTCCATGGCGATGGAGTATGCGGGAACGGTCAGGCCGCTCAGCGTCGCATCCGCGGAACCGGTATTGTGAGCCTTGACCGGAAAGGCCGTGCTCGACCCATGCATCACTTCCATCAGGTGAGTGCCGCTCACCCGCTGCCCTTCGGCCGTGCCGATGAGCACTGCACCCGAGGCATCGGTACCCGCGAAACCGCGCAGACCGCCGGTCCATTCCGACCACCAGCGGGTACCCGGGTCGCGCAGCAGATTCATGACCCGGCTCACCCCGCCGTTGCACGCATTTATGCCGGCAGACCGCAAGTCGCGCGACATGAGCTCGAAGGCGACGCGGCTGCCTTCCTGTACGCGGGACAGCGACTCGGTCGTGCGATTGGCCTGACGATTGCCAAGCATCAGCGACAGCGCTCCGACCGAAACGATGAGCCCGAGCGCAAGTGCGATCATGACTTCGACCAGCGAAACACCGGCCTGCCTGCTCGACAGAGCGCTCATATCCTTACATCCACGTTGAAGCTCTGGGTCGAACTGCCGCCGCTGACGCGGCTGTCGTCCCAGCGCACGGTGATCCGGCAGGAGGTCGGCGTGCCCGAGCAGTTGATCGCGCCACACGCTCCGGTGCCCAGATTGGTCGTCAGTTCAGCGAACCAGCGCTGCACATCGACAGATTCCTGTGCCGTTCCCGAAGGCGCGGTGCAGGCACCGGTAGGCAATTCGCGGTTGTAACCGCCGGCCCGGGCCACCGCCTGGTTACTGCGCATGCGGTCGATGATGGAACTGGCGGAAATGACCGCCGCGTTGCGTTCGAACGCGCTCTGGTTCGCCTTGAGCGCCATGGTCTGCATGCCGGCAATTCCAAGCATTCCGAAGGCAAGTACGAACAGCGCGACCAGCACCTCGATCAGCGACACGCCTGCTTCGGTCGGCGCCCGGGTAATGCGGCTCATGTTTCCTCCTCGGCACTGCCTTCTTCTTCGCTCGGTTCTTCGATCGAAATGCCGCAGTTCGCGCTGGTCGTGCGGGTGACGTTCATGCGGCTGCCCGACAGCAACGTGATCGTGCGGGCGTTGGCACCGCTCAGCGCGCCACTGGTATCGCAGACCACGAATTCCGCGTTCTGCAGGGCGACCGAATCCTGTGCCCGGGCCAGACCGTCCGGCCTGAAGATGATGCGGTTGCCGGCCGTTCCGAGCGCACTGTTGGAGACGATCACCAGCCCGCCCGCGGTCAGCGTCTGCGTCCGGATGACGGTTTCGCCGACATCGAATGCACCGTCGGCGTCGTTGTCGACGAATACGAACCAGCCCTGCCATGGCTGACTGGTCGTCGTGGTGACACAGCCACTGGTTGCGCTCGGCACCACTTGACCGTTGGTCTGCGCCGCCCGGCACAGCACGACCCTGCGTTGCACGCGCACGGCTTCGGAACGGGCCAGATTGAGGGCGGCAAGCACTTCGTTCGCCTCGGAAGTCAGTCGGCTCGATGCGATGAAGGACTGGAAGGCAGGCATGGCGAATGCGGACACTATGGCGAGCAGCAACACCACGATCATCAGTTCGATGAGCGAAAAACCATGCTGCGGCAATCGTGGTCGGCCCATGAGTGGAACATCCCTGCGAAGAATTCGTGTCTTGAGGTTAAATCACGTTGCGGGCGATCTCGACGGAACGATGACGAACGGCAGACGACGGCGGTCGAGCGGCGCCACCGGTGACGGAGAGCGTGACCGACGTCACGGTGCATGCAGACACACACCGCGTGCGTCGCTCTACGGCACAATGCGTGCGCAAACCGACACATGGATAGCCGATGAGCACACAAGACCCGCCGAACTACGTGCAGCGCCCGACCGAACATCCGCTTCGCTACAAGCTGAACAACGAGGTCCACGCCCGTCCCCCGGTCACGGTTTCGCATCCGCAACTGGTCTCCTACGTCGCATTGATGCACGAGGGTGTGAGCGAACAGGACGAACTGGCCCATCTGCAGGCACTCGCGGACGCCTACGCCAGACCGCTGCCCAAGGCCGACGGGGGTCATCTGCAGCTTGACGTGGGAGACTTCCAGCTCAAGTGGGAACGGCACAACGAGTTCTCCAGCTATGCCTTCTTCCTGACGCCGACAACCGGCACCGACGGAACGCGCGGCGCTTTGTGGGCCGTACCGCAGACCTGGTTCGAAGGGCTACCCGGCTTGCTCATGGTGGCGACACACATCGAGCTTCGTTCGATCGCGGAACTGTCGCCATCCGTCGTGATGGAACGATTCATCTCCAGCGGCCGCCAGGCTGTCGGCGCCCAGGTATCCGACGGAGCGGCCTGGGTATTCACGGATTTCGTATTGACCGATGGCTGGTCCCGATACACAGTCATTGACGAACGACTCACGCCACGTCAAGCCGGGCGCACGTTGCAGCGTCTGCTCGAGATCGAGACCTACCGGATCATCGCCCTGCTCGCCTTTCCGGTGGCCAAGGACGTCGGACGTCTGCTCGGACGTGCCGAAGGCGAGCTGGCGAACCTGATGGACGGAATGGGCAATGCGGCCAGCGCCGAGGACGAACGCAGCGTGCTGTCGCATCTGACGCGGCTGGCCGCCGAAGTGGAGCATTCGGTCGCCCGCACCACCTTCCGATTCGGTGCGGCACAAGCCTACTACCGGCTGGTGCGCAGCCGCATCGCCGAACTGCGGGAACAACGCATAGAAGGTTTCCCGACCATAGGCGAGTTCATGGACAGGCGGCTGGCGCCCGCCATCTCCACCTGTGAGGCAATTGCCCGCAGACAGGACGACCTGTCCGGACGTGTGGCGCGCAACTCGCAACTTTTGCGTACCCGGGTCGACATCGAGCTGCAGCGACAGAATCAGGAACTGCTGGCCCAGATGAACAGTCGGGCCCGCCTGCAGCTCAGGCTGCAGGAAACGGTCGAAGGCCTGTCCATCGTCGCCATCACCTACTACGCGTCCCAACTGATCCAGTACCTGGCCAAAGGCATGAAACCATTTGTGCCGGTCAACCCGGAAATCGTGACCGCACTGTCCATACCGTTGATCGCCGGACTGGCTGCATTCGGCCTGCAGCGGATGCGCCGCAAACTTGCCGCCGAGGAAGGCACTCACTGAAGTCCGCCACAAGCGGATCAGTCGATATCCCTGAGCCGCGCGAAAGCTTCCTCTATGCGTTCGACCGCCATCACGGTCAATCCGTCGATCGCCTGTTTCGGCGCATTCGCCTTCGGAATGAGGGCATGAGTGAACCCCAGTTTCGCCGCTTCGCGCAGGCGTTCCTGACCGCGCGGAGCGGGCCGGATCTCGCCCGCCAGCCCGACCTCGCCGAAGGCGACGAGCTTGGCCGGCAGCGGCCGGTTCTTCAACGAGGACACGATGGCCAGCAGCACGGCCAGATCGCCCGCTGGCTCGCCGATCTTGACCCCGCCCACGGCATTGACGAACACGTCCTGATCGGCGCAGGTGACACCGGCATGCCGGTGCAGAACAGCCAGGAGCATGGCCAGCCGGGCGGAATCGAGCCCCACCGTCAGGCGGCGCGGATTACCGTGCGCACTGTCGACAAGCGCCTGGATCTCCACCAGCAGCGGCCTCGTCCCTTCCTGCGTCACCAGCACGCAGGCGCCCGGCACCGGCTGTGCGTGGTGCGAAAGGAAGAGCGCGGACGGATTGGATACGCCCCTCAGGCCGCGCTCGGTCATCGCGAATACGCCCAGCTCATTCACTGCGCCATAGCGGTTCTTGCAGGCGCGGATGAGACGGAAAGTCGAACCCGTCTCGCCTTCGAAATACAGCACGGTATCGACAATGTGTTCGAGTACGCGCGGGCCGGCCAGCGTACCTTCCTTGGTCACGTGACCGACCAGGATGAGGCTGTGTCCGGCCTGCTTGGCGCTCCGCGTGAGCTGGGCCGCGCACTCGCGGACCTGTGCGACCGAACCGGGAGCCGAGGTAAGCTGTTCCGAATAGACGGTCTGTATCGAATCGATCACCACGACGCGCGGCCGGCCCTCGGCCAGCGCGGTCGCGATCTTTTCAAGATTGATTTCGGCAAGCAGTTGCATGCCGGCCGGATCGAGCGCCAGGCGCTGAGCACGCAAGGCGACCTGTTCGCCCGATTCCTCGCCGGTGACGTAGAGCACCGGCACACGTGAAGCAAGCTGGGCGAGCGCTTGCAGCAGCAGCGTCGACTTGCCTATGCCCGGGTCTCCGCCGATCAGCACCACGCCGCCCGGCACCAGACCGCCGCCCAGCACACGGTCGAATTCGTCCAGGCCGCTGGGCAGTCGCGGTTCCTCGCGCGGGCGGATGTCGGCCAGCGCCTGCACTCTTGCGCTGCCGGCGAGCGAAGCGAAGCGGTGAGCACCGCCACCTTGCTCCAGCACGCTTTCCACCAGCGAATTCCAGGCTTTGCATTCGGCGCATTGACCTGCCCATTTCAGGCTGATCGCGCCACACTCGCTGCAGACGAAATGGGTCTTTGCCCTGGCCACGGTCAGCGCGCCAGCGCGACTGCGGACGCCGGCGCATCCGCCAGGCCAGCCGCACCCACCTCCACGGCCGGTACGCGCAGGGCCAGCGCGCACACCAGTTCATAGTTGACCGTGCCGGCGCGCTGTGCCACTTCGTCCAGCGATACATGCTCGCCCCACAGTTCGACCACACTGCCCAGGCCTGCTTGCGGCAGTTCGCTCAGGTCGACGGCAATCATGTCCATGGACACTCTTCCGACCAGCCGGCTGCGCAAGCCATCGACCGCCACGGGCGTGCCGCTGGGCGCGTGCCGCGGATAGCCATCCGCGTAGCCGCAGGCCACCGTACCGACACGCATCGAACGCTCGGCGGTGTACATGCCACCATAGCCGACGCGATCGCCCGGCTGCAGATGCTGTACGGAAATGATGCGCGCCTCGAAACGCATCACCGGTTTCAATCCGATGTCGGCCGCGCTCGAGAACGCCGTCGCCGGGCTGGCACCATACAGCAGGATGCCCGGGCGCACCCAGTCCGCGTGGGTCTGCGGAAAGCGCAGCAAGGCGGCGGAATTCGCCATGGATACCGGACCTTCGAAGCGGGCAGCCAGCGGCGCGAAGCGTGCCAGTTGCGCCTCGACGCCGCGCTCACCGTCGGCGTCGGCAAAATGGGTCATCAGTCCGATCTGTCCCGCATGTGGCCAGGCTCGCAGACGGGTCAGCGCAGCCGGTACCTCCGCCGGGCCAATGCCCAGGCGGTTCATGCCCGTATTCACTTTCAGGAAAAGAGGAATGCGCGCCGCGGCAGGAAGCCGGGCCGAAGCCAGCCAGTCCAGTTGTTCAAGCGTGTGCACCACTGTTGACAGGCGGCGGGCTGCGATTTCCGGCAGGTCGCGCGGGCTGAAGAAACCTTCGAGCAGAAGTACTGGCTGGGTGATGCCCGCCTCGCGCAGCCGCACCGCGTCCTCCAGATCGAGCAATGCAAAGCCGTCGGCCAGATCGGCCAGCCCGCGGGCGATGCGCATGAGGCCATGGCCGTATGCGTTGGCCTTGATCACGGCCCACATCCGTGCACCTCCGGCCAGCTCGCGCGTGAGCAGATAGTTGTGTCGCAACGCATCGAAATCGATGCGCGCATGAATGGGGCGGAAAAGCGGAAAGGATTCTGTGTGGGGCGGACGCGACATGAAAAGGGGTTCGGCGGACTGCGGGCTGCGAAACCCCGGATTGTACTATCGCCTCTGCGTCAGCCGGGCGGCGGCAAATCCACCGAACTGTTTCGCCATATATGTGCGGAAACGTTCGGACGGATAGAGCAGAGTCATGTGGCGTACGAGCCGTGGCCGCAAGGGCACCGCGACCAGCAACCCCAGACTCGTTTCGTGCCGGATGACTGCCCGCGACAGGATGGCGTAGGCAAGACCGCGCTCCAGCACACCCTTGACCGAGGACAGTCGATCAAGTTCGAAGGCCAACGGCAGTTTGGCCGGATCGACACCGCCACGGGAAAGGTAGTTTTCAAGCAATGCACGCACACTGCCGGCATCGCGACCGGCGCAGGGATGGAGCAGCAGGTGTTCCGGCGTGACTTCCTTCAGACGGGCCAGCGGGAAGTCCGGCGAACACACCACCACGAGCTCGTCCTCGGCACAGGGCTCGACCATCACCTGGGAGCCGCCCCGGCCCAGTCCTTCCACGATGCCGATATCGAGCACACGCTCGTCAACCATGTCTTCGATCACGTCCGGGTTGTCCACGGTCAGCCGAGGCACCACATTGGGGTGCGCGATGCGGAACTCGGCCAGGACGGGGGGCAGATGGTACTCGGCGACCGTCGGTGTCGCACCGATCAGCAGGTGACCGCGCAGATCGGTAGCCATGGCCTGAAGCTCGTTCTCCAGACTGGCAAAGAGATCGAGGATGCGGTCTGCGTAGTCCTTCACCTTCAGACCTTCCGGGGTGAGCGACACACGCCCGTGTGCGCGTTCAAACAGCCGGGTGCCGAAATGCTCTTCCAGTTGCTTGATCTGGAAAGTGACCGCAGGCTGGGTCATCTGCAGCAGTTCCGCAGCGCGCGTGAACGACATCTGGCTCGCTGCTGCGTGAAATACCTCCAGCCTTCTATCGGGCATTTTTCCCTCTACATAAGTGGCGCATTCCCTCGTGGTTATAGACCAAGTCGGAACGCTGGGGTGAACGAAAATTCCTGCCGGCCGTCGTTTCGCAGCGCACCATCAATCGTGTCAATGATCGCTGCAACGCAGCAGGATACGGATTGTCACACGTTCGCCAAGCCCCAAATGGTTATGAGGGGGTTCGTGGTATAAAGGCGCACTTTTTCCGCCCGGCCGGCTGGCTGTCCCGGCCTCAGACGTTCGATGCCACTCGGCTTCTACATCATCATGGCAGCGCAGTTCTTCTCCGCGCTCGCCGACAACGCTCTCCTGGTCGTCGCCATCTACGTGTTGAAGGACATGCAGGCTCCCGGCTGGCAGATTCCGTTGCTCAAGCTCTTCTTCACCATTTCCTATGTCGTGCTCGCGGCCTTTGTAGGGGCCTTCGCCGATTCAATGCCCAAGCGGCGAGTCATGTTCGTCAGCAATCTGATCAAGGTGGGCGGGTGCGCGCTCATGTTCGGCTGGGTTCATCCGCTGCTCGCATACGCCGTGGTCGGTCTGGGTGCGGCCGCGTATTCGCCAGCCAAGTACGGCATCCTGACCGAGTACCTGCCGCACAGGATGCTGGTGGTCGCCAATGGCTGGATCGAGGGACTGACCGTCGGAGCCATCATCCTCGGCGTGCTGTTGGGTGGCTTGCTCATTGACCCGCGGATCAGCGCAACCCTGCTCGCGATCGATTTGCCGCTGTTCGATACCGGACTGGACACTACAGTCGAGACCAGTCTCGTCATCGTAGGATCCCTCTACGCCCTGGCCGCACTTTTCAACCTCTACATCCCCGACACCGGCGTATCGATGAAACCCCTGCCGGCGAATCCCTTGCTGCTGATCAGGGACTTCAGCCACTGCTTCACGAGCTTGTGGCGCGACAAGCTCGGACAGATTTCGCTGGCGGTCACCACGCTGTTCTGGGGCGCCGGTGCGACGCTGCAGTTCATCGTGATCGACTGGGCGGACCGCGCTCTGGACATGGGACTGTCCCAGGCTTCCAAACTTCAGGGTGTAGTGGCCGTCGGAATCGCAGCCGGAGCGATCATGGCTGCCCGTCGCATTTCACTGCGCGGATCGGTACGGGTCATTCCACTCGGCATCGCGATGGGGCTGCTTGTCCCCCTGATGGTGCTCGTGACCCAGCTCTGGCTGGCTATCCCCTTGCTCATCTTGATCGGCGCCTGTGCCGGTTTCTTCGTCGTTCCGATGAACGCACTGCTGCAGCATCGCGGGCACATGCTGATGGGTGCCGGCAATTCGATCGCCGTGCAGAATTTCAACGAAAACCTGTCCATACTGATCATGACCGGTCTGTATGCAGCACTTCTCGCCGCCGGGCTGAACGTCCATGTGGTCATGATCCTGTTCGGTCTGTTTGTGGCTGCGACCATGTATCTGGTTCGCAAGTGGCATCTGGAAAATCAGCGCCGGCATGACGATGTTGCGCTGCTGGACGACGGATCGATCCACTGAACCCTCGCCGGGCATGAACAGGCCAGAAGGCCGCTCCCACAGCAGGCTTCGTGCCGGGGGCGCGCAGCATGAGCCCTGACTGTTCGCATCGCCTCGACTCGCGTCGTCGACTCCCTCCCTGCTGTGGAAATGTGGCGCGCCGCAACCAGGCAATGCCGCGTCCGGGGTCAAGCGAATGTCGGCATCCGAGACCCCAGACCCCGGAATGGCGTCTGTTCGATGTTCGCGCACACCCGTCGGCGGTCAGCCGAAAGTGCTACGGGCGAAACAAAGATCTTCCCAGGCCTTCGCCTTGTCCTGGGGATTGCGCAAGAGATAAGCCGGATGATAGGTGACCACCACCGGCACACCTCGATGGCTGAACAACTGGCCCCGCGCCGCCGAAATCTTGACCTCGCTGCCGAGCAAGGTCTGTGCAGCCGGACGCCCGAGCGCGACGATGATGCGCGGCCGGATCAACTCGATCTGACGCTCCAGATACGGCTGGCAAACCGTCATTTCATCCGCTTCGGGTGTGCGATTTCCGGGTGGCCTGCACTTGACCGCATTGGCGATGTAGACGTCGTGTTGCCTGTCAAGACCGATCGCCGACAGCATGCTGTCGAGCAGCTTGCCGGCCTGGCCGACAAAGGGTTCGCCACGCAAGTCTTCTTCCGCACCTGGGCCTTCACCGACGAACAGCCAGTCCGCGTCGCGGTCGCCGACGCCCGCTACCGCCTGGGTACGCCGTTCGCAGAGACGGCAGGCGCTGCATTCGCGAATCCGCCTTTCGAGCGCCTCCCAACCCAGCCCCGATACATCGCCGACACCTTCGGGCGGCGGCGCCGACTCGGCAGGAGGCGAAGGCGACCGAACGACCGCCGGCGGACGCGGCTCTTCGACGGGGCGAAGCGTCGCTTGCCTTGCCGGTGCCGGCTCATCCGGGGAGGCGGCACTGCGGAGTCGCCAGACGGGCGTAATCCCCATTTCGCGAAGCACCGAATCACGGCGACTCATCGCAACCATCCTTCGCACAGTTCGGCACTCATCACGATCGCATCCTCCCGGCCATCCTGGGCGGGGTAGTAGCGCGGCCGTCGTCCGATCGCCTGGAAACCTGCCTTGTCATAAAGTCTTCGCGCCGCCTGGTTGGACGGCCGGACTTCGAGAAACAGGCGATGTGCACCGTGACTGCTCGCTTCCCGACCTAGATGACCGAGCAATCGCCAACCAAGACCATGGCGCTGATACGTTCGGGCAACACTCAAGTTCAGCAGATGCGCTTCGTCAAGTACGCACATCATGACGGCGTAGCCCGCCATGTCCCGCCCTTGCCGCATGATGCGACAGCAATAACCCGCCGCAAGCGAATCCGCGAAATTGGTACGCGTCCAGGGGAAGTCGAACAGCGTCCGTTCCATCGCGGCGACCAGATCAAGATCCTCGTCGCGCATGGGTGAAAACGAGGTGACCGTACCGAGCGGCAGCCCTGCCCCCATCAGGCACGGCCTCCCGCAGCAAGACGTTCAGCCGTGGTACTGGCCACCTTGTCGCGAACGTACAAAGGAGTCGCCAGAGCTGCATCCGTGATGCGGCCGGCCGCCAGTTGCCGCTGACCCAGCCGGGCAACCTCGCGTGCGTGCGCGGCCGCACCCGCCCGGACCTCGGCAAGCGAAGCGATCCACGGCAGATCGGCAACGGCGGGCAAAGCAAAGCCGCTACCGCAGCCGCTCCATTCCGACAAATCCCCGGGTGGCCTCGGCAGCAGGTCAGGCTTGCCGACCCTGATGTCCGGGTAGCTCTCGATCCGCTCTCCGTCCACCACAAGGAGTCCGCTATACACCTCGCTCATGCGTGCATCCACGCAAACCAGGTATTGTCCCTTACCCTGCGCCAGCGCCAGTGCTTCGAACGTCGGCACTGCGACGAGAGGCAGGTCACTGCCCGATGCCAGTCCCTGTGCCACAGAGATGGCCAGCCTCAGACCGGTGAAGCTGCCAGGCCCCGCACTGAAAGCGATACCGTCGAGATGCGATAGCGCGCACTCGGCCTCGGCCAGCAGTTCGCTCACCCACCCCAGCAGAATCCGGGCGTGCGTGCCGGGCGCCCCCCCCTGCCGCACCAGGGTATGGCTGCCCAGCGCAAGTGCAACGGAAGCGGTATCGGCAGACGTTTCAAGTGCAAGCAGCTTCATGCGTCGGCTAGTGTGATGCAAATCCGGATTGTAAAGGGGTTCCGTGCGGGCGCGGGCGGGCACCCTTTCAAGTTCGCTCAAGGTCGCGCCGATACACCTATCGCGATCAACTCCTGCGGAGTCACCCCCTATTCATGTTTCTGCCGACCGAAGTCATCGACAAGATGCGTGTGGTCATTGCGGACGCCAATCAGGTCGTCCGCACCTGGGTTCGTTCCCAGCTGTCACAGGCCGGCGTGAAACACGTAACCATGGCGGGGACTTCGGCAGATCTGCTCAGACAATGCTCGAGCGTGACGCCGGACGTGGTTCTGTGCGACTACAACTTCGGTGAAAGGCACGACGGACTGCGCGTGCTTGAAGAGTTGCGGCTCAAGAACATCCTGCCCCTTTCATCGGTATTCATGATCGTGACCGGCGAGCGGGTACGCAAACGCGTGGTGTCTGCGGCCGAGTTCGCCCCCGACGAATATCTGCTCAAACCCTTCACGTCGGGCCAGCTTGGCGAACGTCTGGTCAAGTCGGTCGAGAAGAAGCTCTCGCTCAAGTTCATCTACGAGCAGATGGCTGCAAGGAATCTGGTGGCCGTCATCGCCGAATGCGACAAGGTTCTTGAGAAGGCGCCCCGCTATTCGATGGACGCCCTGCGCATCCGCGCTGAAGCGCTGATTGCGCTCGGCCGGCTCGACGAAGCCGCCGAAATATACAAGGCCGTGATGGCAAAAAATACGGTGCCCTGGGCGCGCATAGGATACGCGCTCGTATTGCGCGAACGCGGGGACATCGAGGAAGCGGCCCGTCAGGCCGCTGAAATCAACGAAGAATTCCCGGACTTCATGGGGGTGTACGACTTTCTCGGGGAACTGCACGAGCGTAATGGCGAACTCGCCCAGGCTCGCACCTACTATGAACGCGCCGACTCGATCGCCCCTGACAATCTGCGCCGGCTGCGCAGCATCGGTGAAATCTGCCTCGAGACGGGCGACGCGGAAAACGCCGCCAATGTAATGAGACGCGTGATCGAGCGTACCGAAGGAACGACGCTGGCCAATGCGGAGGACCATCTGACGCTGATAAAGAGCCTGATCGCGCTGCCCGACGCGGCCACGGAACTCAACCAGCGGGTCGCAAGCATGCGTTCGATGCTCGGTAACGAACAGGAAGCATCCGTGCTGACCGACGTGATCGAAGCCCGCTTGAGGTCGCAACGAGGGGACGAGTCCGGCGCGCGCGAGGCGATCAACCGTGCCCTGCAGGCGCATGCAAGTCTCTCCCGGCAGAGCGTCGTGACGACCAGCGAACTGGCAGAAGCCTGTTTCGCAAGCGGCAACGATGAAGCAGCGACCGGGTTGCTTGAGAAACTGGAGGCCGATGGCGCCGAAGCACCCAACAGATTGAAGCGACAACAAGCGCGGTCGGCGCGGGAGCGCGCGCAGGCTGCGACCGCTCAACTCGCTGCCGAAGTCGCCGCCGGCCCGGATCTCGACCACGTGGCGGCCGAATTGCTGCGGCTCGGCGAAGTACTCAAGATGCTGGATCCAAGGTGGAACGATGCATTCGCCGAAGATGCGCGTTCGATACTGATCGAAGTGTTCACGCTTGCGCCGCGGGAGCGACGGGTGATCGATGCTCACATCCAGTACAACCGTGTGGCGCAGAAACACGGCCACGACCGGCACAAGCCGACCGCACGCGCGGTCTGACGGTCATACGCGAAACAGCCCGCCCGTTGACGCAGGCACCGGCGGGGTGCGGACGCCCAGCCAGCGCTCCGACACGGCCGAATAGACCGCACGGAAGTCCAGCGTCGGCAGAAAGCCGCCGCGGGAGTCCAGCTGGTCGAAATTCAATGCCTGCCCATGCAGACCGCCAGCAATCGCCCCCCCTGCAAGCAACTGCAGCCCGGCATTGCCGTGATCGGTGCCGGCACTCAGATTTTCATGGGCAAGGCGCCCGAACTCGCTGCGCGTCATCACCACGGTGTCGCACCAGCGCCCCATTGCTGCGAGCACGTTGCGCAGGGAGGCCATTGAACGGGCGAGCGTTGCCAGTAACGCGGCATGTGCCGGTAGCTGATTCTCGTGAGTATCGAATCCATCCAGCGCAACCTGTACGACCGTCGCATCGCACCCCGAAGCCAGTTCGGCGCATGCACCGGCCAACGCTCTGCCCAGAGCGTCCGGAGGAAAGCCGAAGCGGGCCACGCTCGCGCCAGCCTCCGCATCATCCAGTCGCCGACAGCGCGCCAGTCCATGAAACGGTCCCGACCCATCCGGACATGCGGTCAGCGCCTGAACGCCTGCCCGGCGCGTTGCCGGATGCAGCGCGAGGGCGCGTGCAAGCCATCCTGGCTGGAAGGGCCTGTCATCGAGACTTGCACTGTCGAGTATCTCGGTTGCCCGATGGTGCGAGAGGCTGCCTTGCGCGCACCCCACCCCTTGCACCAGGGCCAGTTCGCCAGCGTCCCAGAGCGGCATGATTTCCCGCAACGACCCGTGCAAAGCCTGCTCCCTGGACAATGGAAGCAGGGAACGAGCGTCAAGCGCAATGTTCGGTCTTGCCCGGAAATAGGTCTTCTCGCGATATGGAACCAGCGTATTCGCACCATCGTTGCCTCCGATCAGGTCGATCAGAACGAGCAAACGTCCCGCTTCGGCACGTTCTGCGGCCTGCAAATCGGTCACGAACACGAGTGGCGCAGCGCCTGCGCCAATGAGAAACAGCCTGCGATCCATGGATAGTCCGCCTCCAGCAATGGTCGCTGTCTGCAAGAACGCCGCGAGAGAGAACCCCCGCTTCGCGCCGGAAACTTCAGGCCTTCGCGTTCCCTTACTGACCCGGTGCGTCGCGGTACAGTTCGCGCGCAGCATCACGGATATCCCGCCTCAACTGGCGACGTTCTTCCGGTGTCATCCGGGGTCCGCGCGGGTCACTGAAATCCAGACGTCGCACGGGGCTGGCGGCTTCGTCGTCAAACCGGCGCATCGGCTGCAGGCCTGCTCCCGCGGGCACGACACGCTCCAGCCGTTGTGGCTCGACATAGCCACGCTGCGGCGCACCCTCGGGTCCTGCAAGGGCTAACGGCGCAGCGGCTAGCAACGCGGCACCGACACAGGAACCGGCGACGAAACCGCACAACCGAGAACCGGGGGGGGCTCCACACTTCATCCGCTTGCGCTCCTTCAATCCGCTAGTGTTCGGTACCGTCAGTGACGGCGCCCGGAACTTCTGCCATTCGCCAATCGTGGCCGGGATTGTAGAGGTAGAGGCTCGCCCGGTGTAAGGCGTACTGTTGCTTCAGATGCGCGCTCGCAACATCCTGCGAAGCGCAGCCGGCGCGCTTCGCCTCAAACGACCCTGTGTTCTCGACAGCAACACGCTTGGCGAACCGTTCGCTCCCCACGTCCGTCTTCAGACTGGCTGCGTCGGCCATTGCCGGCGGAAGGCAGAGCAGTGCGAGCAGACATCCGGCCGATATCCTCATCGAAGGTTTTCCTCAGCAAGCGATGGAACAGGGTGTGCATCATGGTGCGGCGCTGTAAGGCACTTGTGTTGCAGCGGACATCGTTTGTAAGCGTGGGTAAGCTCTTCCCCGGGTGTTACATCCGCTCACCGTGCGATTGAACAGCGGGGATGCGCTCGGGTAGCATCCGGCCATGGATGAAAAAAGACGCAAGATTCTGATCGTCGATGACGACGCGCGCCTGCGGGCACTGCTCGAACGTTACCTCGGCGAACAGGGGTTCTCGGTCAAAGCCGTTGCGGACAGCACCCAGATGGATCGTGCGCTGGCACGGGAGCTTTACGATCTTATGGTGCTGGACCTCATGCTGCCGGGGGAGGACGGACTGGCGATCTGTCGCCGCCTGCGCGCTCAGGACAACTCGATCCCGGTGGTCATGCTCACGGCCAAGGGCGACGAGGTCGATCGCATCGTCGGTCTTGAAATGGGTGCGGATGACTACCTTCCCAAACCGTTCAACCCTCGTGAGCTGGTCGCGCGCATCAATGCCGTGCTGCGTCGCCAGGCGCCGAAACCACCACCGGGTGCGCCGACACTGGACGAACGCGTGGTGCGATTCGGTCAGGTCGAAGTGAATCTGGCCGCTCGCACGCTGAACCGTGACGGACAGGAGCAGGTGCTCACGACCGGCGAGTTCTCGCTGTTGCGCGTTCTGCTCGAATCGCCACGGGTACCTCTGTCGCGCGACAAGTTGATGGAACTTGCGCGCGGACGGGAGTACGACGCCTTTGATCGTTCCATCGACGTCCAGATGTCGCGCCTGCGCAAACTGGTCGAGGACGACCCTGCGAAGCCACGCTATCTGCAGACAGTCTGGGGCTTCGGTTATGTGTTCGTACCCGACGGCACCCGGCATGGCTGAGGCCCGGTCCGGGCGTGCGTCGGCGTGGTGAAGCGGTCGCGTCGGCGCGGCAGTCTGACGCGCTGGACCGGGCAGACCCTGAGCCGCCCGCTTCGCCGCTTCAGCCTGCTGCCGCGTTCGCTGCTCGCTCGAACCTTCCTGTTGCTCGCCAGTCTGCTGACCGCGTCGGTACTCGTCTGGTCGGCGATCTACACTTGGCTGGAACAGGTGCCACGTGTCCAGCAGGCGGCGCAGATCATCATCAGCGTCATCAATCTGACGCGTGCCTCGCTGGTCAGCGCAGACCCGCAACGCCGGCTCGAACTGCTGACCGAACTTTCGATGCGGGAAGGCCTTCGCATCTACCCGGACGGTGAAGTTCCGGATTTTCAGCCCGCACTTGGTGACAGCGTGCTCCGCTCGATCGAGCAGGAACTGCGCAAGCGCTTCGATCCACGCACCCGCATCGTCGTCAGCAAGGGACTGCAAAGCGGTCTTTTCGTCAGTTTCAGCATTGCCGACGAGGAAGGGGTGGATGATTACTGGCTCATGCTGCCGCGCAGCCGTATCGAACGCCCCCTGGCTCTTGAGGTCATCGGTTGGGGTACGGCGGCCCTGCTGCTCGCGCTCGGTGGCGCCTATCTGATCGTGCAGAGAGTCACGCGGCCACTCGCTGCGATGAAACGCGCGGCGCGTGCCATCGGACGCGGCGAGCGTCCCGCCCCACTGGCCGAATGCGGAGCGGAAGAACTGGCCGAAGTCGCCCACGCATTCAATCAGATGGCCGAGGACATTGCGCGCAACGAGGACGAACGCGCGTTGATTCTGGCAGGCATCTCGCACGATCTGCGAACACCGCTCACCCGTCTCCGGCTTGATATGGAACTCGCCGGGCTGGACCCGGACACCGTCCGCGACATGAGCGCCGATATCGACGACATGGACAAGATCATCGGTCAGTTCCTTGATTTTGCCCGCATCGCAACCGGCGAGGACCCGATCGACGGCGATCTGGCCAGCCTCGTGCTCGAAGCTGCGCAGGCCTATGCGCGACACGGGAAGCCCGTAAGCGCAACCCACATCGACCCGCTGCCCGCAATGCGCTTCCGGCCGCTGGCCATACGGCGCTGCCTGAACAACCTGATCGACAATGCCTTGCGCCACGCCGGCGAGGACAAGCCTGTCGACTTGACGTGCAGTCAGGAAGGCAGTGAGGTGCGGATCGAAGTGTGCGATCGAGGACCGGGCATACCTCAGGAACAGGTCGAACGACTGAAGCGCCCTTTCACACGGCTGGACAATTCGCGCGCTGGCCAGAGCGGCGCCGGCCTCGGTCTGGCCATTGTCGAACGTACGCTGCGTGCACATGGCGGACGCTTCGATCTGCTGCCGCGCGGCGACGGGGGACTGATCGCCCGCCTCAGCCTTCCGGTGACGTCCGGCGCCGCCCGCGAGAGCAGTTAAGCCGGAAAACGCCCGCGAATCGCTCGATGCCGGTCGAGCGATTCGCGCGCCATGCGATCGCTCTTTTAGCGCCATCCTGCGAGTGGAAAAGCCGGACAGAAGTCGCACGTGCGAGCGGCGTTCGCCGGCAGCAGCATTGCCCGTCCTCGCGCCAAGCCGTCCTGCCGCAGCGTCCTCTCAACTTGCCATGAAGCCGCCGACCCCAGCCGCCAGCTTGCTAGACCGGAGTTCAGGGTCAGTGCTTCGTCGCAACGACGGCCTCGTCGGTCGCAGGAAGGTCGGCGACGCCACGCGCTGCTGTCCGGTCGAGCAGGACGCGCAGATGCCCGAGCGAAAGCAACTGCGCATAGACCAGTCCCATCCAGCCACGCCGGAACAAATCAACAGCCGCCGCCGCGGAAAGTGCCTGCAGCTTGGCTTCGTCGATCACCCAGAGTCCGTCGAGGCGGAACTTTCGACCGTCGTTCAACTCCGCCATCGCACTCATCTCATTCAGCAGGCCAAGTTGTTCGACCTCGCGGCAGAACTCGGCGGTGCGCTGCGCCTCGTTCTGATAGCCTTGAACGAAAGCCAGCGCGTTCTTGAGGAAACCGGTCTCGGCGCCATTCTCGTCGAACAGGCGCTCACCCTCTTCCGTGTTGAACCCCGGGAACTTGTCGTCCATGCACACCAGCAGTTTGTCCGGTGCGTTGTTGTCCTGTACCGCGACGAAAGGATAGCGGCGGACAAAGGCCGGCACGTAGCGTGCGTCCCACTTCCCGTCAGCCGTGACATAGAGGTTTTCCGCATCGCGCAAACCCAGGAGCGCGACCGGTACCAGGCCGCCAGGCAGACGGGCGAACACGATGGGATATTCCCGCGCGACGTCGCCGAACTCGACCAGAGCCAGCGGCACACAATTGGTTTCAGCTGCAAACTTGAGGTTGTCCTGCGGTTTGAGGCGCAAGTCGCGGTGGGTATCGCGGTTAAGGACGACCACATTGTCGTAGAAAAGCAGGGTCTTCATGGCATTCCTCGGTTCGACCAGAAGCGCCCGCACAACGGGCGAAATGGTGATTCTATGCCGACGGTGATCAGGCCCCTGCCAAAAACGACCGCCGGCGGCTCAATGAAGCGAGCCCGCGGCGCGATAAAATGGGCGTTCCACGCTAGACAAAGTCATCATGACGCAGACTGCCACCACGTTTTATGAACATATCGGGGGCGAGCCGACCCTACGTCGCCTCGTCGACCGCTTCTACGAACTCATGGATACGCTGCCGGAGGCTTACGGCATCCGCAAACTGCACCCGGCGGACCTGTCGGGTTCCAACCAGAAACTGTTCATGTATCTCACCGGCTGGCTCGGCGGGCCGCAACTTTTCGTGCAAGCCTACGGCCACCCGCGCCTGCGTGCCCGCCATATGTCCTTTGCCATCGGCGAGGCCGAGCGCGACCAGTGGCTCCTGTGCATGCGCATGGCGATGGACGAGGTTCTTCCGCCCGATGATGCGAACGCGCAGTTGCTGAAGGCGATCGAGGACCTCGCCGATCACATGCGCAATCGCGAAGGCTGACCGGCTTCAGCCCAGATCGCGCGTGACCGACTGCAGGCGCAACCGGCGCGCGTGGGCGTGCCGCGCGTGCAGTCGAGGATCGGCCGCGACCGTACTTGCGGTCTCGCCGATCACCATGACAACACCCAGCACCGGCAATACCAGCAGCAGTCCGGCTACACCCGCAACCGCACCGCCGACGAAAATCATCAGTACGGTGATCAGCGGATGCATCTTCAGGCTGCGTCCTATGGTCAGCGGCATGAAGACGAAATCGTCGAGCAGGCGAACGCAGACGAACAATCCGATTGCCGAATAGGCCACCGACGGAGACCCCGGAAAGTCGGTCGCAGCCACCATCACGACCAGGGCGCAGCCCAGAATGGAGCCGACAAAGGGTATCCAGGCGAGCACCGCGGTCACGAGTCCTAGCATCAAGGGCGACGACAGCCCGATCATCCAGAGGCCGCCGGCAAGACAGGCTGCATCGAGCAGCGTGAGCTTGATCAAGCCCTGGAAGTAGGCGCGCGTCGTGCGGTCAAGCTCATACAGCAGGTGCAGGGTACGCTCGAAAAAAGCGTTGGGAACGGCACGAGCCAGGAAGCGCTGGAAGCGGCGGCCATCGCGCAGGAAGAAGTAGGCCAGGAAGGGCGCCAGCAGGAAGGACGGCAACCAGGCGGCAACGGCCAGCATCATCGTCGGCAGTCTTTCCTGCGCAAAGCCCGCCCCCGCCGCCGCAATGTGCGCGGACAACTCGTCGGCGACGTGAGCATCGCGCATGAATCGCGAACGCGCCTCAAGAGCACGCATCGTGTCGTCCAGAAACACCATGCCGCCCTGAAGATAGCGCTGACCGATGTCCTGGGCGCTCACCGCATGCGCAGCGAACCAGGGCAAGGTCAGCACGAGACACGCCGACAGCAAGAGCGCGAATACGCCGACAGTGATGTTCGCCGCCGCAGCCTGCGAAAAGCCGGCGAACATCAAGCGTTGCATCGGCGGGTAGAGGAAATAGTAGGCGATCAGTCCGAACAGGAAGGGAAGCACCAGCCACAGCACATGCTGGAACAGATACAGCGTGAGCGTGGTGGCGAGCAGGATGCCGCACCAGGCAAGGGGACCGGCGCCCGAGGGCTGCAGCCTCCTCACAGATGCCCCTCCTGCCGCGCCCCCGCGTTGGCCTGTCGGAGGCGGCCGCCCAGATGCCGAGCCAGCGCCAGCGCGATCTTCGACGCAATCTTCGGATGCGTTTCCAGAAGGCTCATGAAGTCGGCGCGAAAGAACACCACGAGCCGGCTGTCGCTGTGCGCCTTGGCCTGGGCCGCACGTGGCGCCTGATCGAGCAGCGCGAGTTCGCCGAACACCTCGCCGTTCCCGAGCAGCGCCAGGCGCTGCTGGCGAACGCCGTCGGCACGCAGAATCTCGACTTCGCCCTCCAGGACCGCGTAGATCGCCTGGCCCTCATCGCCTTCGTCGAACACGATTTCACCGGCCAGATA
This sequence comes from uncultured Methyloversatilis sp., assembly GCA_964555165.1. Taxonomy (GTDB): domain Bacteria; phylum Pseudomonadota; class Gammaproteobacteria; order Burkholderiales; family Rhodocyclaceae; genus Methyloversatilis. Next base: position 32,865 of record CAZKRN010000021.1, read on the forward strand.
CTGCCGCTCATGCCGAAGCGACTGCACCACCTTCAGTTCGCGTGCATTGAGCGTCGAGAAGAGCTTGATCTGACGCAGCGCTTGCAGCGCGGTACGGTCGTGGTCACGGCCAAAAAGGCGCACTTCCGGGGCTCCGTTGCGTGGATGGATCGATCAGCGCGCAAGCATACCGGCTTTCTGCGGGGGCTTTCGCCACGGTGCGCGGAATTCCTCCTATCCTTGCCGGTCACAGGCGCGATCGCCACAACAAGAACAGACCATGACATCCCGACTGCTGCGCTGGATCGATCTGAACATTCTGTCCCTCGGGCGCGAAATGCGCCTCTCCTACCTGCCTCCGCTGATGGTCTATATGGCGGCGGGCATCCAGGGCCTGACCGGCATCGTCGGGACGTTCTTCGTGAAGGACTATCTCGGCCTTTCGGCCGAATTCCTCGCCATGCTCGGTTTCTGGGTCGGCATTCCCTGGGCACTGAAGATGCCCATGGGTCACCTGGTCGATCTGCTGTGGCGATTCAAGAGCCTGCTCATCTACCTGGGCGCCAGTCTGATCGCGGCCAGCCTGCTCATCATGGCCGGCCTCATCGCGGAACGCGACGCGATGGCAGCCTTGCTGCCGGTCAATGTCTGGTTCGTCATCAGCGCGCTGTTGAGCCCGATCGGCTACGTGCTTCAGGACGCTGTCGCCGACGCAATGACGGTGGAAGCGGTGCCCCATGTCGATGAGGACGGCCGCCCGGTCACCCCGGAAAGGCTCAAGCTGATGCACACCACCATGCAGACCCTCGGACGTGTGGCCATCATCGGTGGCAGCGTGCTGGTGGCACTGATCAATCTCTATGTATTCGCCGGCAGCGAAAAACTGCCCGAAGCACAGAAGGTTCTGATCTACCGCGACATCTACCTGATGGCGCTGGCGATTCCCGCCATTTCCGTAGCCGGCGTCGCCTTCGCTGCCTGGCTCAAGCGTGACACCATCGCCGTCCACATGTCGCGAGGCCTGTCGCGCAGCGAAGCTGCCGCCCTGCTGCGCGACCCGGACAGCCACACCGATCCGAACTGGTGGATCCTGTGCGGCAGCCTGGTGTTCGTTGCCTTCACGCTGGGCATGGGACTGTCGGATCTCGCGTGGAACCAGGAAATCATCTTCGTCGGTTCCTTTGCCATCATCGCCTTCCTGATGACCCGGCTGACGCGCGAACTCGATCCCGATGCGCGAAACACGCTGATCGGCACTGCCCTGGTCATATTCATGTTCCGCGCCACGCCGGGTACCGGCCCCGGCGTGTCCTGGTGGACCATAGACGTGCTCGGATTCGACCAAGCCTTCTTTTCCGTGCTGTCGCTCATCGGCTCGACGCTGACACTTTTCGGCATGTTCATGTTCCGCCGCTTCATGGCCGAGCGCTCCATCACCTATGTGGTCGGCTGGCTCACCGCTGCCGGCTTCATCCTGTCGATGCCGACGCTGGGCATGAGTCTGGGCCTGCACGAATGGACCGCCCGCGCGACCGGCGGCGTGGTCGACGCCCGCTTCATCGCCGTGATCGACACCGCGCTGGAGTCGCCGCTCGGGCAGATATCGATGATTCCGATGCTGGCCTGGATCGCCAATTCGGCGCCGCCTCACCTGAAGGCCACGTTTTTTGCCGTAATGGCCTCCTTCACCAATCTTGCACTTTCAGCCAGCCAGCTCGGCACCAAGTACCTGAACCAGATCTACGTACTGTCTCGCGAGGTCAGGGATCCGGCCAGCGGTGCGGTCACGACCGCCGCCAACTACAGCGATCTGACACCGCTGCTGCTGACGGTGGTCGGCACCGCGGTCGCCATGCCGGTCGTCGCCATTCTGGTCGCGCGCGCGCTCCGCCTGCGCAGCGCCTGAACGGCACAGGAGTGTGCGCTGCGCCCGGCCGGAAAGCCCGGTCGGCGAATTCCTGTCCGGGAAGGTTCGAAGTTCAGGCCAGCCAGCGCTCGACCAGTCGCGTCCAGTAGGCCACGCCGAGCGGGATGATGCCGTCGTTGAAGTCGTAGCGCGGATTGTGCAGCATGCAGCCTCCCCCTTCCGCGTGCGCAGGGTCCGATGCGGCCTCCGGCCCGCCACCATTGCCGAGCCAGACATAGCAACCGGGCTTTTCCTGCAGCATGTAGGCGAAATCCTCGGCACCCATGCTGGGCGGGTAGTTCGTGCGCACGCGATCGTTGCCGAGCACTTCGCGTGCCACGGCAGCACAGAAGGCCGCCTCACCTTCACTGTTGAGGGTGGGCGGATAGCCTCTGCGATAGGTCGTCGTGGCAGTCACACCGTGCGCCGCCGCCACTCCCTGAACAACCCGCTCGATGCCGCTCTCCAGCAGATCGCGCACCTCCGATGTGAAGGCCCGGGCGGTACCGCGCAACGTCGCCGACTGCGGAATCACGTTATAGGCTTCGCCAGCGTTGAACTGGGTAATGCTGACCACCCCGCACTCGACCGGTGCCACATTGCGTGACACGATGGATTGCAGCGACTGCACGATGGCCGCACCGGCGAGTACCGGATCGGCGCCCAGATGCGGCATGGCCGCGTGCGCGCCACGCCCGTCTATCGAGATGTCTATCGAATCGCTGCAGGCCATGGCCGGACCGCTGTGCACGGCCATCTCTCCGACCGGCATGCCCGGCCAGTTGTGCAGGCCGAACACCGCCTGCATCGGGAAGCGCTCGAACAACCCGTCGGCGATCATGGCGGGCGCACCACCCATGCCTTCTTCCGCCGGCTGGAAGATGAAATAGACGGTGCCGTCAAAACCCCGTGTTCCCGCCAGATATTCGGCTGCCGCGAGCAGCATGGCGGTGTGCCCGTCGTGGCCGCAGCCGTGCATGCGGCCAGGATGGGTCGAGCGATGAGCAAACGTGTTCCGTTCGGTCATCGGCAGCGCATCCATGTCGGCGCGCAGTCCGATCGCGCCGCCGCCCGATCCGTTGCGCAGCACGCCGACCACACCGGTCCGGCCTATGCCTTCATGTACCTCGATGCCGGCTTCGCGCAGCGTCCGGGCAACGATGCCGGCGGTGCGGCTTTCCTCGAAAGCCAGTTCCGGGTACGCATGCAGGTCGCGCCGCAAGAGGGTCCAGCGCGCCAACCGGGCGTCCAGCGCCTGCATCAGTGGATGCCGGTCACTCATTGCACATCCTCGATTTCGGAAAACATCGCTGCCTGTCCGTGCAGCAGGCCGTCGGCATCGATCACGTTCCACACGATCGCCCCCCCGATGCGGAACAGACTGCCGTCGCTGCGCACTCGGATGCCGGAGTAATCCTCGATGAAACCCTGCCTGCTCACCCGATCAAGCAGACGGGCGCGCTCGTCGCGTTCGGGGGCACGGGCCGACAGTCGCGACGGCAGCGTCACGAAACGGGCCCAGTCATAGCCGAACAGCTGCTGGGCACGCACATTGGCAAAATTGAAGAGCGGGTCCGCCCCGATGCCGTGCGATACCAGCGCGAACGGAGCGCCGTAGAGCGTCATCGGATCGGACGCAAGTAGCCGGCCCGTCACGCGGTTGAAACTGTCAGCCAGAAGCATGGTGTGCTCGCGCAAGAATTTGTCGTCGGGCAGTGTGGTCATGGAACGGAAGATACCATCGCCCACATGTGAGCCGGACGCGTCGCGCCGCGTCCGGATGCGCCGGCCCGATGCCGGCATTTTTCCGATCCGGGCCGGAGCCTGGACCGCTCCGCTCAGAGTCATCCACCCCACTGAGGTCAGACCGATGCACCGTTGCCCCGACCGAGCGAGTGCCGCTTCGCAACGGCTGCCTTCTTCAACCTGTTCGGCGGCGACGAAGCGCCCGACGTCCTTCCCGAAGTCACAAGCACCGGATCGAAACCCTGCAAGCCCGGTGCCGCTCTCGCGTCCTGCGGGTGACGATACCCCATTCTGACAGCGCTACTGTTCGTGGTCCGCACGGACTATCTGCCGTCACGCTTGCGTAACGTGTGCCTTGCAATGTTTCAGCCATAACCTTCACGGAGCTGAAGCATGAAATTCACATTGAATACGCTTGCCCTGACCCTTGCCTTCGCGGCACCGGCACAGGCGCAGATCGCCAGTCTCGACCTCGCCGATTACCGTCTCGTGGCCACCTACGAATTGCCGGCTGTACGCGCTGCGGAAGCGTCGGCCATCACTTGGAACTGGGATACCGACACTTTGTTCGTCGTCGGCGACGAAGGCGAATATGTCGTCGAAGTAGACAAGCAAGGCCAGCAGATCGGTTCGATGACGCTGTCGGGCTTCGACGACACGGAAGGCCTGACCTATGTCGGCAACGGCCAGTTCGCCATCGTCGAGGAACGCGTGCAGGACGTATCGCTCTTCACCTATCAGGCCGGCGGCACCGTCAGCCGCAACACGCTTCCTTCGGTGTCGGTCGGCCCGACCGTCGGCAATGTCGGTCTCGAAGACCTGTCCTACGATCCGCTCACCGGCCGCTTCGTGCTGGTGAAGGAAAAGGTGCCGCAGGCCGTGTATGACGCGGCGCTCAACTTCAGCAATGGCAGCGCGTCGGTGACCGAATTGCTGCCTCCGGCCAATCAGTCCGCGCTGATTTTCGGCACGCAGGATCTGTCCGGTGTGCAGGTACTGAGCACGGTCCAGTCGCTGCGCGGCACGGCCGATCAGGACAACTTCCTCGTGTACAGCCAGGAAACACCGCGTCTGATGGAAGTCAGCCGCAGCGGTGCAATCCTGAGCAGCTTCGACTTCTCGGCCATCGCCGGCGATGCCGAAGGCGTCACCATCGACGGCAACGGCATCATCTACATCGTTGGCGAAACACCGCGCATGTATGTACTGGCACCGGTACCGGAGCCCGAAACCGCCTTGCTGATGCTGACCGGTCTTGGTCTGATCGGCGCTGCAGCCCGCCGCCGTCGCACCTGATCGGAAACCTGAACAGATGAACATCACCCTGGCCATCGGCCTCGCGGTCGCGGTTGCGCCACAACTGGCTTCGGCCGAGGTCCGCATCACCGAGCTGATGTACGAGGGCACCGGCCTGCCCAGCTACGAGTACCGCGCGAACGGCACGGTGAACGACAAGATCATCGACGACAAGCGCGAGTTCTTTGAAATCACCAATCTTGGTGACAGCGCGGTCGATCTTGACGGTTGGTACTACAACGACAACAACGTCAATGATCCGGTCGCTTTCGGCAGCGCAGTCGGTCAGCTCGCTGCCGGCGAGTCGCTGGTTCTCACCGAAATGAACGTTGCGGACTTCCGCACGGCATGGGGGCTGGCCGACACGGTGAAGGTCTTTTCCATCGGCGGCCGGTCGAACATGGGAAAGGGCGACACGCTGAACATCTATGCCGGCGACGGCAGCGTGATCGATTCGGTGACCTATGACACGAGCTTCACGCCGGCCTCCGGTACCTCGTACAACCGACCTTTCCCCGGCACGCTCACCTCCGCGACGGCGGACGACTGGTTGCGCTCCGTGGTCGGCGACGCCTATGGCAGCCATCTCACCAATGATCTTCCGCTCAAGAGCTACGGCGTGCTGGAAGCCGACGGCATCACCATCCACGAAGCCTTCGAAACCACCCCGCGCCACGATCTGGGCAACCCTGGCTTCTATGCTGTCGCCACCGTACCCGAGCCGGGCGGCTGGGCGATGCTGCTCGCCGGTATCGGCCTGATCGGCGCCACAGCGCGCCGTCGCGCCTGATCGTTCTCAGGACGTCTGACGCCGGTCCCGGACCGGCGTGTTTCGTTTGCGCCGGGCGGATTCCACCCGGCCGCTCCGCGAATCCGGCACACCTGTCGCGACCCTGCCGGACTGGCTGCCGGCCGGGCGTCTCCAGGCAGCCTGATGATCCGGCAGAGGTGTCGGCGTTCATTCCGGCTCAGCCAGCCCACCCGAACGACTGGCCGTCGCGCGAATCGGTGCCAGCCGCATTCCTCGCCTGCGATCTGCGCGAACTGGATGGAGAAGGCTGTGCGCCGACTTTCGCAGCAGACACACCTCCATTGACGCGAAGCGGCGCCGGTGCGATGTGTCGACGTGCGGCCCGGGCTTTCGGCGCGGCTGCCCGGCGACGGGCTCATGCGAACGCGCGCCGTGGACGCCTTCATCAAGGCAACGCTTCGGCCCGGTCCGAGCGATCGACCTGAAAGCGGTTTCGTCGGCATTCAAACCGCGTCCCGCAACAGGTCAGGCATCGCTGCGCGCAGTCCGCACATCCTGCGCCGGCAGGCGGACACGCCGGCCGCCGGCACGCTGTATGCGTTGCAAACGCACCTGCCCGGTGGCTAGCCCTTTCGGTCTATTGCGCGCCCCCCGTATTCCGACAACATGCGCAGCATTCTCACGAAGGCCGAAAGGGTGCTCACGCCATGAAACAGTCCGCCGCCGGACATCTTGCTTCGCTGATTGTCGCGACCGCCCTGACCTTTCTGCCTTCGTCTTCCAGCGCGGCATTCAGCGGTTCCGTCGCCTGCACGGGCTCTCTCACCTCCGGTTCCGGAGAGTTCTCGTTGCTGCACTGCGACGGCGATCTGTCCTTCACCGACGCACGGGTCACTGACCCTCTCAAAGTGGTTCTTGTGTCGACCGGTGCGCTCGATCTGGTCAATACGACAATCACCTCGATCACCGTCGGCCTCTACGCGGCCCGCATCACCTTTGACAACCGGTCCTCGGTGACAGCGACGAATGAACTGACGGTGGTCGGTACTCTTGATCTGGCGCAGTATCCGCTCGCGCCGCCACTGCCGCTGGAGAGAACACCACCCCCGCCCGTGCTTGAGTCTGGCCGTCCCCTTGAAGACATGATCTCTTCTCCAGGGGCAACGCTGACCTTGACCGCAGGTGGTCGACCGCCGGCAAATCCGGAACGTCTGGTGCCGCCGGAGAGTGGCCAGATATCGCTCGGATCTGCGGGCAACCCGACCACGCCTTTTGAGACCGGTGAAACACCGCCGCCGATGATATTCGTCGCAAGCAATGTTCCCGAGCCATCGGTCGTCCTGCTGCTTGTTGCCGGCCTGGGCGCAGTCGGCCTGGCAGGGCGCCGGCCTGCCTCCACACGATAGCCAGTCACGGGCCTTATGGGCGTATGCTGCGCCCATGATCACGCTGTACGGCATCGACTTCACGTCTGCGCCCTCGGCCCGAAAACCGGTCACTGTCGCGCGAGGCGAGCCGACACCCGGTGGCGGGGTGACCCTGCTGGGCCTGGAACGCTTTCCTTCCTGGAGCGGCTTCGAAGCCTTCCTTGCACGTCCCGGTCCCTGGCTGGGCGCATTCGATTTCCCTTTCGGACTACCCCGCGAATCGGTGCTGGAACATGGCTGGCCGACGGACTGGGCCAGCATGGTGCAGACGGTATCGTGCCTTTCCCGCAGCGAATTCAAGCTGCTCGCAGATGCCGAACGGGCGCAGCGCCCGCCCGGCCGGAAATATCCGCACCGTTTGACTGACGGGCCTGCCGGCTCCCACAGTCCGATGAAATTCGTCAATCCACCCGTAGGCTGGATGTTCCAGGAGGGCGCATCCCGGCTGCTTGCCGCCGGCATGCACATCCCGGGCATGCATGGCGGCGACGCCGACCGGGTCGCGCTCGAAGCGTATCCGGGCTGGCTCGCACGCAGCATCGTCGCCGGTTCCTACAAGAGCGAATCCACTGCCGGCCAGACCCGCGAGCGTCTGGCCAACCGCATGCTGCTGTCCGAGGCGCTGCTGCGCGGCAGCCATCCGCTAGGGCTCGCACTGCGCTGTGACGATGCTGCACTGCTTGAGGCCATGACGACCGATGGCACGGGCGACACGCTCGACTGCGTGCTCTGTCTGGTCCAGGCGGCCTGGGCCTGGTCGCGACGCGATGCGGGGTACGGCCTGCCGCTGCAGATCGATCCGGTTGAGGGGTGGATAGTAGGTGTACCGGTGCCCGAAACCGGCTGCACTACGAAGCACTGAGCGGAACACCCCTCACGGGCGGGCCCGCACCGCGTGACAACGCGCGCTCGCCTGTCTTCGCGCCAGCGCCCTCAATGCCCTGCCAGCACCTTCTGGACAAGCGGATGCTGAACCCGCCGTTCGGCTGAAATGGCATAGAAGTGCTCGACCACCTCGGTACAACGGCCAAGCAAGTGCAGTTGGCGATGCTTCGTGAACTCCTCGTGCGACCATTCGGTGGCCGGAAATGCGCCCAGCCCGCTTTCGCCGAACGTCGCCAGCAAGGCACTGTCCTCGAACTCGCCAGCAATGTGCGGATGCAGCCCCTTGCGCTCGAACCAGTCGTCAATGCGTGCCCGAACCGCCGAGTGACGTGTAGGCAGCAGCAGCGGCATGCCGTCGAGACAGGCCGGAAAGCCCGCGCCAGACTGCGAAGCAAGTGCGGCCGGCGCATACCAGACAAGCGCCGCCTCACCCACGGCATGGCTATACACACGCAGGTTCGGGTTGGCCGGCGCGGGTCGGTCGGCCAGCACCACGTCGAGCCTGTGCAGCGCCAGGTCGGCGAGCAGTTCGTCGAACTTGCCTTCCACGCAGATCAGGTGCAAGCCGACGGTGTCGGTAGCCGGTGCCAGCATGTGCCGCGCAGCAGGCTTGGGCAGCCCGTCGGAAATGCCCACCGAGAGCCTCATACCCTGGGCTTGAGCGGCTTCGCGCACGGCCAGCGGCAGTTGTTCGCCAAGCTGGAAGATCTGTTCGGCCAGCCGCAATGCCGCGTTGCCTGCTGGCGTCAGTTCGACCGTGCGCCCGGACGGCTTGAACAGGGCGTGGCCGAGTGCGCGCTCCAGTTCCCGTATCTGCGTGCTTACCGTCTGCACGGCCATGTCGAGCCGCACGGCGGCACGTGCGATCCCCCCCTCCTTGGTGGCAACCCAGAAGTAATAGAGATGGCGATAGTTGAGCATGGACACCCTTAATTTCGTAAAAAATGAAGTAAAGCTACTATAAACATCCATTTTTAAGAAATTAGTACGCGCGTAGAGTGATGCTTCCATCCCACACAGGAGGTCCGCCATGGAAGTCATCGTCGAATCACGGAATCCGGAAGTCAGTGCCTTGCGCAGCGTGGCCGAGAACCGGCTGCGTTTCGTGCTGCGGCGGCTGGCCTGGCGCGTGCCACGGGCCAGGGTGCACCTTGACGACACCAACGGCCCGCGTGGAGGCATCGACAAGGAGGTGCGCGTCGAACTGCAGATGATCGGCAGCGCACCGGTCGTTGTCAGTGCCCGATCGCGCGACTGGCGCGGTGCGCTCGACGCCGCGCTGGCCCGTGCTGTGCAGCGCCTGGTGCGTACCGTACGTCGCGCGCGGCAGCCGCCACCGGCGAAGGTACTGCGCGTGCAGGCCGAATGATCCCGGATATCCGGACGCAGCCGTTTCAACGCTTTCAACGCTTTCAACGAATGGAGTAATAGAGACATGGAAAATCGATATCCCCGCACGACCCCGCTCGGCGTACACGCCGAGGTCGCTGACGCAGTGGTCATCGACGGCGCGGGTCGCAAGGTGCTGCGCAACACATACATGCTGCTTGGCATGAACCTCGCCTTCAGCGCCCTGATCGCCTATGTGGCGATGGCGGCACGCTGGCCTGCGCCCGGCATCCTGCTGACCCTGGCCGGCTATTTCGGCCTGCTGTTCGCAGTCAGCAAGTTTCGCGACAGTGGCGCAGGTGTGCTGCTCACTTTCGCACTGACCGGCTTCATGGGCTACACCATCGGCCCGCTGCTGAACGCGGTGATGAGTCTGCCCGGTGGCAGCCAGACCATCGCGCTCGCTCTGGGTGCGACGGCCGGCGTCTTCCTCGCGATGTCGGGCTGGGCGACGGTGACCCGACGTGACCTGTCGGGCATGGGCAGCTTCCTGTTCATCGGCATGGTGGTAGCGGTGCTGGCCGGTCTGGGCGCCATGTTCTTCGAGATTCCGGCCTTGTCGCTGACCGTGTCCGCCGTCGTGGTGCTGCTGATGGCCGGCATGATCGCCTTCGAAACCCAGCGCATCGTTCGTGGCGGCGAAACGAACTACGTCATGGCCACCACTGGCCTGTTCGTGTCGATCTTCAATCTGTTCACCTCTCTGCTGCAGCTCTTCGGCTTCATGGGCAGCAGCAACGACTGACACTCCTCCGGTGCGATCCCGGTTGTCCGCGGGCGGCGCAAGCTCCCCGCGGTTTTTTTTGTGCCGCACCAGGCGTGGTCCAGGAATCCGAAATTGACGAATGCGCGTTCAGAACATGAGCGATCGGGCCGTTACCGGAAGAGAAAGCGATACGTCAGAGATCGCTGCGATCGTTTGGAGCCATGATGAAAAATCTGAGTGTGCGCAAGGCCTTTACCGCTTTCGGCGCCTCGTCGGCGCTGGTGTGCTGTCTGGTGTTGAACCTGTTCAGCGGGAATGCAAGCTGGCCATCTCAGATGGCTGTTTCACTTGTGCTGCTCGCGGGCGGCGCGATCACCGGCACCTTGATCGGACGCTTCTACGGCTCCCGGGCCGAAATCATCGTCAGCGGGCTGAACGCGCTTGCGAAAGGGCATCTCGATTGCCGGCTCGCCCTGGACGGAAAGGACGATTTCGCCTGGCTGGCGTACGAATACAACGCTGCCCGCAAGGCAGTGAAACAACTGGTCGAACGAGTGCAGGGACTGTCCAGCACGCTGACCGGTGCGGCCATCGACCTGTCGGACTTTTCCGGCGCAGCGCGCGAGATCGGCGCCCGGCAACTGGACTCGATACGGGCAGTCGGCAGTGCGATCGGACAGATGAGCGGAAATATCCGCGAGGTCGAATCGCTGTCGCGTGAAGCGAGCGAACTGTCACGCAGTGCCGGCGAGGCATCCCAGTCGGGCAAGGCAACGCTTCAGGCTTCATTGAGCAGCGTACACGCTGCCTCTGACAAGATGGCTGGCTCACTCACCGTGATCGAACAACTGGTCGAGGATTCTCGTGCGATCAACCGGATCAACGAATTGATCAAGGAGTTGTCCGACCAGACCAATCTGCTCGCACTGAATGCCGCCATCGAAGCGGCGCGCGCGGGGGAACAGGGACGCGGCTTCGCGGTAGTTGCCGACGAAGTGCGCAAACTTGCCCAGCGCAGTCAGGCCTCGTCGAACGATATCAGCCAACTGGTGCTGCGTATCCGCGACGACGCGGAACAGACCATCGCCCTGGTGCGCAGTTCCAGCGAACAGGTCAGCGGTGCGACGCTGAGTACGGCAGCCGCAGTCAGCGAATTCGAGGGCATTCTGCAGCGTCTGCTCGAACTGTCGGGCAAGTCCGCGACGATCAGCAGCAGCCTCAGCGCACAGAACGCAGCGGTCACCGAAATCGTGCGCAACAACGACGTGCTCTTTTCGCTTTCAGAAGAAAGCGCCCGGGGAGCGAAGGAGACTGCCCGACAGGGCACCGAACTAGCGGATGCGGCGCAGACGCTGCAGTCGGCGGTCCAGGCCTTCAAGGTCTGATGAGAGCACGACAAGCCGGCAAGCGGCCGGGAAATCGGGGAAACAGGCGCGGTGCGCCCGTCTTCCTCGCACCGCTAGGTCGCAGTGCGCTCCGGCAACAGCCGGTCGTATTCTTTCTTCACCACGGCATAGCACTCGCACGTCCGCTGCTCCAGCCCGGCGCGATCCAGCACCTTGATGTGACCTCGCGCATAGCTGATCAGGTCCAACTTCTGCAATTTCAGTGCTGCCTCGGTAACGCCCTCGCGGCGCACCCCCAGCATGTTGGCGATCAGCTCCTGCGTCATCGTCAGTTCGCTGCCCTGCAGCCGGTCAAGGCTCAGCAGCAACCAGCGGCACAGTTGCTGGTCAAGGGTGTGGTGGCGATTGCATACGGCCGTCTGAGCCATCTGGGTGATCAGCGCCTGCGTGTAGCGCAACAGCAGATGCATCACCGGGCCGGCGCGGTTGAACTCGTCCTTGATCGCCTGCGATCGCATGCGCACGCCCTTGCCTGCGCTCTGAACCACAGCGCGACTGGGCGTCGACTCCCCGCCCATGAAGAGTGAAATACCGACAACACCCTCGTTGCCGACGACCGCGATTTCGGCCGAAGCACCGTTCTCCATGACGTAAAGAAGCGACACGATGGCGCTGGTCGGGAAATACACGTGACTGAGGGTACGACCGGATTCGCAGAGGACCTCACCCAAGGGGAGATCAACCCATTCCAGCAGGGGCTGCCAACGCAACCAGTCCACATCGGGCAGTACGGCCAGCAGACGGTTGCTCTTCGGGTCTCCGGCGTCCATGTTCTGTGTGCTCCAATGACCTGGATGATCGGACGGCATACCTCCCCGGAAGCCACACCAGCATGCGTTTTTCATTACTATAGCAAGCGATGACGGGATCACTATGTTCGGTACCGTACATAGTGACCCCCTCAAGGGCCGCCGGCCAGCCCCGCGGCATCCGGCGCATCAAGGGGTGAGCACAGCGCCGGTAACGATGATGTCGACGCGCCGGTTCTGCAGCCTTCCGTTGACCGACTCGTTATCCGCAACCGGGCTGTGCTCCCCCATGCCGGCGGCAACGATGCGTGTCGCCGAAACGCCTCGGGTCACCAGATAGGCTTTCACCGCATCCGCCCTCTGCTGTGACAGGACAAGATTGGACTCGCTCCGGCCGACGCTGTCCGTATGCCCTTCTATCGTGGCCGTGCGCTCAGGATAGGCATCCATGAAGGCAACCAGCTTGTCCAGATTCCGCGCATTCCCTTCCTTCAGTCCAGCCTCGCCACTTCGAAACAGCACGTCGCCCAGCGTAATGACAAGACCACGGTCGGTCGGCCGGCCTTCGAGTTCGTCCACCCTCGCCTGAGTCAGCGCACTTGCCTGCTGCGCGGCATCGGCGTCGGACCGGGCAGTATCGGCCTGGCGACGCGACCTTTCTGCATCGTCCCGGGCACCTTCCGCATCACTGCGCGCCGAAATGGCGTCACCCCGCGCTGCATCGGCTTCGCGCGTACGTGCGTCAAGTCTTGCGCCGTCCCGCTGTGCGGCTAGCTGCGCGCGCTCATCCTCGGCAAGTCGGCGCTCAGCAAGCGCGCGGGCGATGTCTATCCGGTGATCGGCGATCACAAGACGGTGCGCCGCCTGCCGGCCATCGTGCTGCGGCATTTCCGCCTCGCGTACCGCCACTTCCGCCTCGCGGAGCGCCTCAGGAGCCCGGCTAGCCAGTTGCGGGTCAGCCTGCAGTTGCGAGAGCCTGTTACGGGCGGCGTCGGCGCCGGGTGAGGGTGGTGGCAGCGTGGAACAGGCGCCGAGCGCAAGTGCGCTCGCAAGAATGCCGCTTAGCTGCAGGGACGTGCGGTATGTGGTGTCCATCAGCGGTCTCCGGTATTGCGCTGCATTTCCTGCTTCAGGGTGTCGGTGCTGCGGCCGATGTCGGCATTCACGGCGCGCGCGCGTGCGAGACCGGCACGGGCTGTTGCCAGCTCGGCGGCCGCACGCGACTGTTCGGCCAATCGGTAGGCGTGCTGCATGTCCTCCCTCCGGACGGCGTCGCGGGCGGCGCTCAGCTTACTGCGCGCCTCGTTCAGTTCCTTCGCCGCAACATCGGTCACGCGAGCCTGTTCGGCAGTGGCGATGGCGCGCTCGGCGGCCTGCAGCGAAGCGGTGGGAGGTGGCGTCGAAGCACAGCCGACAAGTACGAGCATCGCGGCGCCAGCGGCAACGCCGTATCGATCCGTTCGCTTCGGGTCGGAATGGATTTTCATGATGGATTCCCGGGTGAAGCCGCCGGCAACGCCTGTCGCCGCGCGGTCGCGGTAAAAGAGACACGCCTTCCGGCGCGCACAGACCGCATCTTTCAGGGGAGGAGCGTCCTCTGTTTGCGAGGGTCGGTCGGTACGCTGACGTACCCACCGACTCTCAGCCAGAAGGCAAGCCCCGTGCGAGAAGTCGCGCAAAGGAATCAGCGTCCCCAGGCCTGCCAGGCAGGTACCCCTGCACGGCATCGCATCGACGGATGCGCAGCAGCGCAAGCTGCTGCGCTGTTTCCACCCCCTCAGCGATGACCCTCTGGCGCAGATGCCGGGCCATGCCGATGATGGCGCCCACGATGCAGGCGTCGCCCTGTTCGCTGTCGAGATCGTGCACGAAGGATTGATCGATCTTGAGGGTGTCGAAGGGAAGGCGACGCAGATAGCTCAGACTGGAGTATCCCGTCCCGAAATCGTCGATAGCCAGTTGCACGCCGATGCACTTGAGCGACTTCAGCACGCTCATCGACTGCTCTGCGTCCTGCATGAGACGACTTTCGGTCAGTTCAAGCTCCAGCAAGTGAGGCGGTACACCGCTTTCGCTGAGAATGCGCGCCACGTCGTCTGCGAAGCCTGGACTCCACAGCTCGAGCACCGAAATATTGACAGCCACTGGCACGACACGCAGACCGCTGCTTTGCCAGACGCGGATCTGCCTGCACGCCTCGCTCAAGGCCCACTGGCCGATCGGCACGATGAGGCCGCATTCCTCTGCGACCTGTATGAACTGCGCGGGCGGAATCAGCCCATGGTCGGGATCCTGCCAGCGCAGCAACGCCTCGGCGCCGACCACGACGCCGGAGGCAAGATCGATCTGCGGTTGATAGTGCAGCAGCAGTTCCCCGTTTCCGATCGCTCGCCGCAGCCCACTTTCAATGAACAGGCGACGTACCGCTCGCACGTTCATTTCAGGCATGAAGAACTGGCAGTTGTTACGTCCCTGCGCCTTGGCGTAATACATCGCGGTATCCGCATTCCGCATGATGGCAGCGGTCGTGTTTCCGTCATCGGGATAGACGCTGATGCCCACGCTCAGCGTGATCTGCAGCGAGTGGCCGGCAACCTGCTGCGGCTCGGCGAAAGCCTCTCGCAGCTTCTCGGCTACGCTGCCGGCATCCTGAGGATGCTCGATCTCCGCCAGCAGGATGACAAATTCATCGCCACCCTGGCGGCACACCGAATCCGTTGTACGCACGCAGGCAACCAGTCGCTCGGCCACGCGCAACAGCAGTTCGTCGCCAACGCCATGGCCTAGCGAATCGTTGATGCGCTTGAAAAAGTCGATGTCAATGAAAAGAAGGGCAACCTGTTTGCGATGTCGTGCCGCCTGACCGATGGCCTGCGCCAGCCTTTCGCTCAGCAGTGCGCGGTTGGGCAGCCCGGTAAGGAAGTCGTGCTGCGCCATGTGGGCCATGCGCAAGGTCATTGCGCGCGACTGGCTGACGTCATGGAATACGATCACCGCTCCGGACAACCCGCCTTGGCGGTCGTGTATCGGAGCCGCGGAATCTTCGATCGGAATTTCCACCCCGTCGCGGCGGACCAGCAAGCAGCCCATCGCCAGTCCGACCGTTCTGTCCTCGGCGATGGCGCGTTGCGCCGGATTGGCCGCCACGGCGCGCGTAGCGCCGTCGATGACGGCGAACACCTCGGAGAGCGCCCTGCCCGACGCTTCTACCGCTGTCCAGCCAGTCATCGATTCCGCAACCCGGTTCAGATAGCTCACGCGGCCCGCACTGTCCGTGGCGAGCACTGCGTCGCCGATAGACGCGAGCGTGACCTGCGCCCGCTCCTTCTCGTCCAGCAACGCTTCTTCGGCTTGCCGCAGGAGCGCTTCGGCGGCCTTGCGGGCGGTGATGTCTTCGACCGTCTGCACGCTGCCCTGCGATAGGCCACGATCGATCATGAAGGCCACGTGCAGGCGCGTCCATGCGATGTCTCCGTTGCTGCGCACGAGACGCATCTCGGCACTGAAGGCAACGGCGCCCTGCGACGAAGCCATCCATTCTCGCTGCAAGCGCTTGCGGTCGTCAGAGTGGATGAAGCGACTCCAGTGCGCGCCCACTGCCTCTCCGGGTTCGCGTCCTGCGATCGCGTCGTAGGCGGCGTTGGTGTAGGTGCAGTCCCCGCGCACGTTGGTCACCAGAATACCCAGCGGAGAGGCGTCGCTGATCGCACGAAAATGCGCTTCGCTGGAGCGCAGCAACTGCGAGGCAACCCGTCTTTCCATCGCGAGCCCCACTGCGCGTGCCAACGAATCCGCATCGGCACCCTCCCGCCGCAGGAAGCCATGTGCGCCGGACTGCATGGCCGCGCGCACCTGAGGCCGGTCGCCCTCCTCGGCCAGTACGAGCACCGGAGCGTCGCCAGCAAGCTCACACATCTGTTCGCAGGCGCTGACGGTGCCGGGCGATGAAAGACCCGGATCGAGCAGTACGACGGCAATGCCGCCACCGGCCAGACGCAGACCCGCATCGGCGAGCGTCGTCACGCACTCGACGACGCAAGGACATCCGCTCGGACCGGGTGTCTCCCCCGCCTCCAGCCCGCAGCGCAGCCGCTCCGCGGCCTGCGGGTCCGGGTCGACGATCAATACGCGGGTGCGGACGGTATCCATGCCCACTGCACGCTCCCGGATTCGGCAAGACGCTTGCTCAAGGCAGGTGTTCGAGGCGCACATTGCCCTCCCGGATACCGTTCATCGAGCGGCAGCGGTCGCGACGGAGGGACACGATCGCATCGATGATCGGCTCCATCGGACCACTCTGAACGGGGACGAACGCATGCCCGCAGCGCGGACATGGAGTGCCCTTCGCATGGCGATCCGAGTCACCGCTGCAACCGGCATCACCGATGACGCGTGTGCTCATCGGCCCCTCCATCGTGTGCGTAGCGCCGACGACGGCACGGCTGTCCGCGCCCATGCCGCTGTCGCGAGTACCTGAAGCGCCGCCCCCGGACGAATTCATCCCGCCTGCCGGTCGGCACGATCAGGCTGAACATCCGGAGGTCGATTCGCGAGGTTTGCTTACTTGTGCAGCAACTCGAACCGTTCGATCTGCCGTTCCGCCTGTTCCCTTGTAAGGCCGTAGGCCTCTTGAATGCGTCCGGACAGTTCCATGCGCTTGCCGGCAATCACGTCGAGCTGATCGTCGGTGAGCTTGCCCCAGCGCGCCTTCACGGTGCCCTTGAATTGTTTCCAGTTGCCTTCAACAGTGTCCCAGTTCATATCGGATGCCCTCGGTGATCGATCCACCGGCGGAATCGCCACTGGACCGACGACAGTCTGGGATAGCGCACCCGGGCGGTCGGTACGGTGTCGTACATAGCCGGGGCTGCTCTGGCGAACGGATCAGACAGGAAGATTCAACACGACCTGGTGTGGCTGCCCGTCGTCGACCAGCACGACCGCGCCGTCGCGACACGGCGCACCGTCCAGCGTGACCTCGATCCCGCTCGCATCCTGCCCGGCCTGCAAGCGGCCAATCACGATGCGATAGGACGTTTCGCCGAAGCGGTAGTCGATGGCAAAGCCTTGCCAGGCCGCTGGCATGCAAGGCAGGACACGAAGCGTGTTGCCGGTGCGTCTGAAACCGAGCAGCGATTCGAGCAACAGGCGGTACATCCAGCCGGCGGAGCCGGTGTACCAGCTCCAGCCGCCTCGACCGGTGTGCGGATCGGCCGCATACACGTCGGCCGCCATGACATAGGGCTCGACGCGATAGATCGCCACCGCGTCCGGCGACAGCGCGTGCTTCACCGGATTGATCATGCCGGCGAGGTCCCAGGCGCGCTCGCCGTCGCCCAGATCGGCAAAGGCCATCGCCGCCCAGATGGCGCCGTGAGTGTACTGACCGCCGTTCTCGCGCACGCCAGGGACATAGCCGCGGATGTAGCCGGGGTCAAGGCCAGCAGTGTCGAACGGCGGATCGAGCAATTGCACCAGCCCGTCGGCACGTCGCACCAACCTCGCTTCGACCGACTGCATGGCAAGCCGCGCGCGGCCCGGGTCGCCGCCGTCACCGGAAAGTACCGACCAGCTCTGCGAGATCGAATCGATGCTGCATTCGGCATTGACCGCCGATCCCAGCGGCGTGCCGTCGTCGAACCAGGCGCGGCGGTACCAGGCACCATCCCATGCGTGCTTCTCAATATTGCGGCGCAGACGCACGCCCTCGCTCGCACACAGTTCGGCAACGGCCGTGTCGTCGCGTGCCCGCGCAAGGACGGCGAACTGCTGCAGCACCCGGCACATGAAGAAGCCCAGCCAGACGCTCTCACCGCGCCCCTTGATGCCGACGCGATTCATTCCGTCGTTCCAGTCGCCCGACCCCATCAGCGGCAGCCCGTGCACACCGAAACGCAGCCCGTGACGGATGGCCCGCACGCAGTGCGCGTAGAGGCTGTCCGCGTCGGCCGAGCGTACAGGCAGATCGTAGTAGGCGTCGTCCTCGGCATGCACCGCGCGCCCTTCGAGGAAGGCCACCTCCTCATCCAGCACCGCCGCGTCGCCCGTGCTCTGCACATAGCGACATACGGCCAGCGGCAGCCACAGGTAATCGTCCGAACAACGCGTACGCACGCCACGGCCGGACGGCGGATGCCACCAGTGCTGCACGTCGCCTTCAGCAAACTGGCGACTCGCGCACAGCAGCAAATGCGCGCGCACGCGCTGCGGTTCGGCGTGTACCAGCGCCATCATGTCCTGCAGCTGGTCGCGGAAGCCGAAAGCGCCACCTGACTGGTAATAGCCGCTGCGCGCCCAGACACGACAGGCCAGTGTCTGATAGACCAGCCATCCATTGACCAGAAGGTCGAGAGCCGGGTCCGGCGTACTCACCTGCAGCGTACCCAAGGTTCGTCGCCAGTATGCATGCACGGCTTCCAGCGCTGCGTGTGCCGCCGGCAGGCCTCGGAAGCGCTGAACCAGGCGGCCGGCCTCCTCCAGATCGTGTCCGCTGCCGAGCCGGAACACGAGCTCACGCGTCTGCCCCATCTCCAGATCGAAACTCACCTGTATCGCCGCACACGGATCCAGCCCGGCGCCGACGCGTCCGGACAGCCGTTGCCGCCGCATCGCGGCCGGTGAGCGCAGGCTGCCGTTGCGGCCGATGAATTCGGTGCGGTCCCCGCTCACCGTGCGCGACGCATCGTCTACGTCGAAGAAGGCTATCCGTTCGGCGAATTCAGTGCTGTAGGGATTGCGCGCATAGAGCGCACCGCTGCGCGGCGTCACTTCGGTGACCACGTGCATGGCGGTCTTCTCCCGCAGGTCGCCCAGCACCCAGTCGACATAGCCGGTGCCCGACAGGCTGCGCGTGCGACCGGACACATTGCGCAGGCGGAGAAGCGAGAACTTGACCGGGGCGTCGATGGCGACGAACACCCACAGCTCCGACTGGATGCCTTCGCACACGGTTTCGAACACGCTGTAGCCAAAGCCGTGACGTATGGTGTATCGGCTGTTCGCCCTCACCGGCAGCGGTGTGGGCGACCAGAAACGACCGCTTTCCTCGTCGCGCAGATAGAGCGCTTCGCCGCCAGTGTCGCTGACCGGATCGTTGTGCCAGGGCGACAGGCGGAACTCGTGGGCGTTGTCGCACCAAGTGCAGGCACTGCCGCATTCCGACACCACGGTGCCGAAGTGCGGATTGGCCAGCACGTTCACCCAGGGCGCAGGCGTGACTTGGCCGGGCACCAGCGAAATGACGTATTCCCGCCCGTCGGGCGAGAACCCGCCGAGGCCGTTGAAGTGGGAACGCCCAGCCGGCTGCGCAGGACCGGACTCCGGCACTGCTGCGGCCGGTTCGTCGCTCCGGCGAGCAAGCAGGCCAGGGACTCGCACCGGCGGGATGGCGCACAGCCCGATCTGATCGGCAAGCGAACCGCGACTGTCGGAAATGACGACGCGCGCAACCGAAAGCAGCAGTACCCTGTCCTCGCTCGAAATCTGCTCTGCCGGGCGGACAAAGATGCCGCCCGGCCGGTCGATCACACTGGCTTCGATGCCCGACGCAATCAGTCCGGAAATGCGCTCCTGCAGCATCTGCCGGTAGCCGGCGTGATCCTCGTTCCAGATCACCAGATCGACCGCCAGCCCCTTCAGCCGCCAATAGGCATGCGCCTGCACCATCTGGCGCACGAGGTCGATATTGGCCGCATCGGCAATCTGCAGCAGTACGATGGGCAGGTCACCGGATATGGCGTAACCCCACAGGCCGGACTGCCCTCGCCGGTTGCGCATCAACACCGCCGGGTCTGCGCGCAGGGAGGGGTTGGCGAACAGCACCGAGGCGGCCAGGCGCGCATACAACTGGGCCTCGGCTTCGCTCGCGTTGAGCTGGCGCAGCACCACCTGCCCGTGCGTCCAGGTCAGATCGACCACACGGTCCGACAGATGGCGGTCGAGATACTTGTCGATCAGCGCCAACGCGAGGTCACGGCTGTCGCCCGCGCCGGTCACGATGTCGAGCGTGACCGACTGGCCTGCATCCAGCGAAAACACGCTGCGGATGGCCACCACCGGATCGAGCACGGCACCGTCGGTGCCCGACAGCGTGACCGTATCCATCGCCTGCGCGGCGGCACAGGTTCGGGTACGTCCGATGAAGCGCATTCGGTCCGTTTCACACGACACCTGCTCGACGGCGACGCCGTGCACAGCCATCAGATGCAGCATCCAGGTCACCGCTTCACCGGCCGAACGCGGGCGCCGCGCGCACAGGATCGCCGGACGGTCGGGCAGGATTTCCGTCTGCACGAACAGATTGCTGAAAGCCGGATGCAGCGCGTCCGAGGCGGACGGAGCGATCACCACTTCGGCATAGCTGGTGACATCGATGCGTCGCCGCATCGCACTCCGGTTGGTGATGCGCACACGCCGCAGCTCGATATCGTCTTCCGGCGACACGACGATTTCAGTGTGCGTTTCGAACTCGCCTTCGCCGTCCGCACAGGCATCGCGTCGCCGGAACTCCGCCCGCCCCTCCGAAAAGATGGCCTCGTAGGACAGTGCGCGGGCCTGCACCGGTTGATGCGCCGCCGACCAGACATGCCGGGCGCCCGCGGCGCCATCCAGTTCGCGCACATAACAGAAGCCGCCACGATCGTCGCAGGTTGCGTCCTCGCGCCAGCGCGTGACCGCGACATCCTTCCACCGGCTGTAGCCACCGCCGGCTTGGGTCACCATGACGTGATAGCGGCCGTTCGACAGCAACTGCACTTCGGGTATCGGCGTGTCCGCCGAGTCGAACACGCGGATCGGTGTCTGTGCCGTCAGCGGTGTCGAGCGCAGGGCGTGCAGTTGGGCCGTATGCTCGAACAGCACACCGGCCCTGGGGATGCGTTCGTGCAACAGGAGCATGACCGCCTGGAAGCGCCGGTCTGTGGAAAAGCGCCGCTGCATCGGGCGGTCCAGCAGCACCGAAGCCAGTGCGAGCAGGCTCATGCCCTGATGATGCGCCATGAAAGCGCGCACAACGACACGAGTCTGGCCGCGTCGCTGGCGTACCGGCGTGTAGTCGATGGCCTCGAAGAATCCGTACTGTCCGACGAACCCCTCCTTGTCCATGCGCTCCAGATTGGCGCAGGCCTCTTCGGGTGCAACCATGAGCGCCAGCACCGACGCGTAAGGCGCGACCACCAGATCGTCAGCCAGACCGCGCTTGAGACCCAGTCCGGGCACACCGAAGGCGCGGTACTGGTAATTGAGGTGCACATCGACTGTGTTGTAGCCGGACTCCGAAATACCCCAGGGCACGCCGCACTGCCGGCCGTACTCGATCTGGCGTTCCACCGCGGCGCGGCAGGTCTGGTCGAGCAGCGTACCGTCGAAGGAGGGCATCACCAGCATGGGCATCAGATACTCGAACATCGATCCGCTCCACGACAGCAACACCGGCTCACCACCGGTGGCCGTGAGCAGGCGACCGAGCGCGAACCAGCTCTCTTGCGGGAGTTGCCCCTGAGCGATGCCGACAAAGCTGCCGAGGCGCGCCTCGGACGCGAGCAGATCGTAGTAGCTGCCGTCGATGCGACGTTCGGGCACGTTGTAGCCGATGGCAAGCAGATGCCGCGTGCCGTCATAGAGGAACTCGTAGTCCGTGCAGGCCAGATCGGCAGCCTGAGCTGCCAGCGCGTCGAGCGCAGCGATGCGTTCGCGCGCACGGGTGCTGCCTTCGCTCACATGGCGCCGCAACGCGAGCAGCCAGTCTTGCTGCTGCGCCGTGCACTCGGGCGCGCCGAGTCGTGTGCGCGCAGCCAGCCGGAGATCGATTTCCGCGCCCAGTGCATGCTCCAGCCCGGCCAGCACCGACAGCGTCGGCATCGCGGTCAGTGCCTGAAAGGACGTCAACAGGTCGTCGCCGGAAGACAAGGACAGCCAGGGTGCCAGCAGCAACAATTCCTCCAGCGCGTCGGCGCACTGTCCGATCAGCGCATCTACCCACACGCGGGCTTCGGTGCCTGCCTCTGCGTCGGCCGCCGGTGCGATCGTCGCCGCAAGTTCACCCGACCGCTTCACCAGGCGGCGCAGCGCGAAATGGATCGCGCCCAGCGAGTCGGGTGGCACCAAATGCAAGAGGCGCAGATCATCACGCAGCGCCTCCACGCGAGCGGCTGCCTCGCCATCGAGCGCTTCGGCGAGCAGCGCGGCCGTATCATCCAGACCTGCAAACAGGCGTACCGGCAGCAGCGCTTGATCGGCCATGGCCGCCAGGCCGACGCGCAGGGTCAGCAGATGCCCGGACAGATTGCCACTGTCCACCGATGACACGTAGAGCGGCGGCAAGGGCTGCAGCGTCTGCGTGTCGTACCAGTTGTAGAAGTGGCCCCGGTGTTTCTCCAGTCCTGCCATGGTGTGCAGCGTCATTGCAGTGCGCCGCATCATCGGCCCGGCGCACAGATATCCGAAGTCCCAGGCCGACAGGTTGGCGAGCAGCGCCAGACCCATATTGGTCGGCGAGGTGCGGTGAGCGATGGCTGCGACGCGGTACTCCTGATAGTTGTCCGGCGGCAGGCCGTGGTCATCGCTGCCGACCAGACTGTCGAAGTAGGCCCATGTGCGGCGCGCCAGACGGCGCAGAAAGTCGGTCTGCGCCACGGACAGCCGCACTTCGCGCCGTTTGAGGGGCAGGCTCACCCACCAGGCGATCACCGGTGAGGCGGCCCAGAGAAGCAGCACCGGTGCAGCCACCAGCAGTCGTTGCGGCGTGGCGAAGGCCAGGTACAAGGCCGTCGTGGCAGCCAGCGCCGGTGCGATCCACATGGCCTGCAGATGACTGATCGGCGTGCTGCGCCGGGCGGCCTGCCGATCCGCCTCGCCGGATGGACTCCATTCCAGCAGCCGTCGGCGCGACACCTTCATGCGCCACAGCGTGCGAGCGATCGCGTCCAGACTGCAGAGCGCCTGATGAGGAAGGCAGGCCAGCTCGAAGGCGGCCAGCCGGAGATGGCGCAGCGCACCGCGCCCGACCATGGACAGATGCTGTCGCAGCAGCACTTCCGACGGCTTGCGAAGCAGATCGGTCAGACTTGCGGACAGCGCTGGCAGCAGCACGACGGCGAGCACGGCTGCGGTCCACGTCCAAACGCTCGACTGGAATGTCCAGCCCAGCAGCAACATCAGCATCAGGGAAATCGGCACCAGACTGCGACGCATATTGTCGAGCAGCTTCCATTGCGCCAGCAGGGACAGGGGATTGGACTGCAGGTGTCCGCCCTCCGCTGCCGCGCACGGTCCCATGCGGGGCACTCGGCGGGCCAGCCAGCCAGCCAGCTGCCAGTCGCCGCGTATCCAGCGATGCCGGCGTGCGACGTCCGCACCGTAGTGGGCAGGGTGGTCCTCGAACAGCTGGACGTCACTTAGCAGGCCGGACCGGGCGTAACACCCCTCCAGCAGGTCGTGACTGAGGATGCGATTCTGTGCGAAACCGCCGCCGAGCGATTGTTCGAAGGCATCGACATCATAGATGCCCTTGCCGATGAAGGAGCCTTCAGCAAACACGTCCTGATAGACGTCGGACACCGCCCGCGTGTAAGGATCGATGCCGGGTTCGCCGCCATGCATGCGTGCGAACCGCGAGCGGACGCTCGCCGGGAGGCTGGCCGCCACCCGAGGCTGCAGGATGCCGTAGCCCTCGACCACACGTCGCCTTGCACTGTCATAGCGCGGACGGTTCAGCGGATGCGCCATCGCGCCGATCATCTGGTGGGCGGCGTCACGCGGCAACTGGGTGTCGGTATCCAGCGTGATCACATAACTCACATCGCGCAGCGGCAAGGTGTCGCCGACCACCAGCGCAAAGCCATCGCCGGCCTGCCCTGACACGCGTCCGCGCAACAGCGCGTTCAACTCCGCCAGCTTGCCCCGCTTGCGCTCGTGCCCCATCCATACGCCCTGCTGCGGATTCCAGCGCCGTGCACGATGGAACAGGAAGAAGCGGTCACCCTTCAGCGGAACACGTGAGTCGCTGTACTTCGCGTTCAGTTCTTCGATCCGCCGGCGGACTCGCGCCAGCAAGGCTGCGTCCCCGGGGAGGGTGGCTACGGGTGCGTCGGCAAAGTCGGTCAGCAATCCGAAATGAAGAAGCGGATCGCGGTTGGCCAGAAAACGCACTTCCAGCGATTCGACCAGCACTTCAATACCGGCGTCGCCGCAGATCATCGTCGGCACCACGACCAGCGTTCGTGCGCCCTCCTCCACGCCAGCCGAATAGTCCATGCGCGGCAGCGGGCGCGCCGCCACCCACAGGGTTGCCAGCCAGTTCGCCAGTGACACGGCGAACTGGCTGACACCCGGCAGCAGCAACAGGGCAAGCGTGTAAAGCAACAGCCCTCCCGCCCAGCCAGGCACGCGATCGAGGGGAACGCTTGCCAGCAATCCGGTCTCGACCGATGCGGTGAGCAGCACGATGCCGCCAAGATAGGGCAGCAAGGGATTGCGCGCGAACGTCCGGCGCAAGGCGCACGCGGCCGAGGGGCGCAGTCCGAGCGCGCGCTCCAGCTCTGGCAGTCCGCGGTCCGTCAGATAGAAGCCGACGTGTCCGACGCGTCCGGGCCGGACGGCTGCGCCGGCAGCGGCCAGTTCGAGCGCCCGCCGCGCGACCTCGCACTCGCTCACGCCGCCGCGCCGGGCGATGGCTTCAGCAGCGTGCCGATAGTGGTCGCGGCTGCCAAAGTCCATCCTGCCGTAGATGCCGTCCGGATCCTGGCGCAGGATCTGTTCGACCGCACTCAGGCTCTCGACGAACTCACGCCAGTCCGCAGCGCCCAGTACACGCAGGCTGCCGATGCTGTTGCTGATGGAAAGCTGGTCGGCCGCCTGTTGCTGGTTTTCCTGCTGTACCCGTTGTTCGATCGTCAGCGACGATTGGGACAGATACTGTTCCATCCAGGTCAGCGCAAGCGCCAGTGCCGGGCCCCGACCCTGCAGCTGGCGCGCCAGTTCGGCGACGAAGGCTCCCGTCATCGGCGGCTTCGAGTGCGCCATGTCGGCGATGACGAGTATCAGTCCGGCCGGGTTGTGATCGACCGCTTCGGCCATGCGTTCGGCCCAGACGCCGGCCAGCGTGCGCTGATTCCAGCAGGCGGCCACGTGTGCGCCGACGCGGCGCAGATTCTCGATCAGCGCCAGACGCAGCATGATGGGGACCGCCCAGAGTTCTCCCAGCTTCAGAGGTGAAACCGTCTGGTAGGCCGCAACGAAGCGGCCCAGACTTTCGCTGTCGACTCGGCCATCGCCATGCGCCACGGCGGCCAGCGCGATGTCGTACACGCGCGGATGTCCGGCCGAGGCGCCCCGCGTCAGACGGGGCAGCTCCCGGCTGTAGCCCTTGGGCAGATGCCTTTCCGCGGCACGGATGTGTTCTTCGATCAGGTAGAAGTTGTCGAGCAGCCACTCGGCCGCTGGCGTGATCCGGCGACTTTCAGTGGCCGCCTCGGCCAGCAGCGCGCTGACGCCCGCCAGTACTGCCTCGTTCTCCGCCAACCGGACCAACAGGCGGTCAGGCTGGCGACCACCCGCCAGGGTGTGCGTGGCTGCAAGTTCCTTTCCGTACTGCGCCATCTGTTCGGCACTGAACAGCCCGCCGCGCAGCGGCATTTCATCGTCCGGTGAACGGACCACTCGCCTCGCGTCGAGGCCGCACCGGTTCCATCGACGCCATCGCCCGCCCGGAGACCGCTCTGCACTCACCTCGACAGCCCTTCACCGGCCTGAACGATGCCCTGTGTGCCGGGCAACGGCGGCCCGCAAGCCCTCACTTGATGCGCATGTCGTTCTTGACCGACTTGACCCCGCCGACCGCGCGTGTCACCGCGATCGCCTTCTCGCTCATGGCCTGCGTGCTGACGAAGCCGCTCAACTGCACAACGCCCTTGAAGGTCTCGACGTTGATCTCCGCCACCTTCAGTACTGGATCGTTGAGGATGGCCGCCTTCACCTTGGTCGTGATGACCGTGTCGTCGATGTACTCGCCAGTGCCTTCCTGTTTCGTGGTGGAGGCGCATCCGCTCGCCGACACCAGCGCGAACGCGAGGAGGGCTGCGGAAAGGTATCTGCCTGTGTAGGTCATGATGTAATGTCCGGATGTGGGGTGGGAAGGATTGCCGTCCGGCACGGCGCGTCCGCAACGAAGTGCCCGGACGGAAGGGGCCCGGGGCTCGCCGCGGGATCCTGATCCGAGAAGCGCATATGAAGTGCAGGTGCCGCTCGCGTCGAGCCGATCCGGCAGCGCACATCGAGCATAGCGGGCCGCGTCGCGGCGGTATGTACGGCAGCGAACACAGCAAAGCTTCGCACGCCGGACGGCATGGAAAGCACGTATCGATCAGATGGCGGTGAGCGCCGGCCACTGCCAGTTGCGGATGTCCGGCATGTCTTCGCCATGCTCGATGATGTACTGGCGGTGAGCATTCAGACGATCCCGCATGTGTTGCTTGATGTGCGCAGCCTGCGGCTGCAGCATCGGTACGCGACTGGCGACGTCCATGACGAGATGGAAGCGGTCGAGCATGTTCAGCACCACCATGTCGAAGGGCGTGGTCGTGGTGCCCTCCTCCTTGTATCCCCGTACGTGAAGGTTGCCGTGATTGCTGCGCCGGTAGGTCAGACGATGGATGAGCCAGGGATAGCCGTGATAGGCGAAGAGGATGGGCACGTCGGGCCGGAACAGCGATACGAACTCGTCGTCCGACAAGCCGTGCGGATGCTCTTCGCGCGGCTGCAGCGTCATCAGGTCAACCACGTTGATAAAGCGAACCTTGAGTGTTGGCGCCAGTTCGCGCAGCAGATCGATGGCGGCCAGCATTTCCAGCGTCGGCACATCCCCGGCCGCAGCGAGCACCACGTCGGGCTCGCCCTCGCTGTCGCTGCACGCCCACTCCCACATGCCGATGCCGGCCTCGGCGTGATCGACGGCAGCGTCCATCGACAGCCACTGCCGCTCCGGATGCTTGCCGGCCACGATGACATTCACCCGGTCGCGGCTGCGCAGGCAGGCATCGGTCACACAAAGCAGCGTGTTGGCGTCCGGCGGCAGATAGACACGAATGATGTCGGCCTTCTTGTTCACCACGTGATCGATGAAACCCGGGTCCTGATGCGAAAAGCCGTTGTGGTCCTGCCGCCAGACGTGCGAGGTGAGCAGGATGTTGAGCGAGGCGACCGGACTGCGCCACGGGATGTCGCGGCACACCTTGAGCCACTTCGCATGCTGGTTGAACATCGAATCGACGATGTGGATGAAGGCCTCGTAACAGCTGAACAACCCGTGCCGTCCGCTCAGCAGATAGCCTTCCAGCCAGCCTTGGCAGGCGTGCTCCGACAGCATTTCCATCACCCTGCCGTCGGACGCGAGATGGTCGTCGGCGTCCGTGCGCTGCGCCATCCAGCTACGGCCGGTCACTTCGAACACGGCGCCCAGGCGATTGGATGCGGTTTCGTCGGGGCCGAACAGGCGGAAGCTGTGCATGTTGTCGCGCATCACGTCGCGCAGGAATGTGCCCATCACCCGTGTCGATTCGGCCATCACCGCGCCGGGTGCCGGCACATCCAGCGCGTAGCGGCGGAAATCCGGCAGGCGCAGATCCCGCCGCAGGCTTCCACCGTTGGCGTGCGGATTGGCGCCCATGCGGCGTCTGCCGTGCGGCGCCAATGCGAGCACTTCGGGCCTCGGCGTGCCGTTCGCGTCGAACAGTTCGTCCGGGCGGTAGGACTGCATCCATTCTTCCAGCAGACGCAGATGTTCCGGATTGTCCATATCGGCAAAGGGCACCTGATGCGAGCGCCAGCTGCCCTCGGTCTTCAGCCCATCGACCTCCTTCGGGCCGGTCCAGCCCTTGGGCGAACGCAACACGATCATCGGCCATTGTGGCCGGCTCATGTGGGTGCCCTGGCGCGCCCGGCGCTGGATGTCGCGGATGGCGGCAATCGCCTTGCCGACCGCGGCCGCCATCCGGCCATGCATCTGCATCGGGTCCTCACCCTCGACAAAGATGGGGGCGTGACCGTAGCCGGTGAGCAGGCTCTCCAGTTCCGCATGACTGATGCGGGCCAGGATGGTCGGGCTGGCGATCTTGTAGCCGTTCA
Source organism: uncultured Methyloversatilis sp. (assembly GCA_964555165.1). Lineage (GTDB taxonomy): Bacteria > Pseudomonadota > Gammaproteobacteria > Burkholderiales > Rhodocyclaceae > Methyloversatilis. The sequence continues at coordinate 61,224 of CAZKRN010000021.1, forward strand.
GGTGCAGTACCGGCAGCACCGCACCATCGGTACGCGGATTGAGGAACTTGTTCGAATGCCACGAAGTGGCCAGCGGTCCGGTTTCGGCTTCGCCGTCACCGATCACGCAGCAGGCGATCAGGTCGGCATTGTCGAACACGGCACCGTAGGCGTGCAGCAGCGCATAGCCCAGTTCGCCGCCTTCGTGGATGGATCCGGGCGTCTCCGGTGCGGCATGGCTCGGAATGCCGCCCGGGAAGGAGAACTGGCGGAACAGACGACGCATGCCTTCGGCGTCCTGCGTCACGTCGGGATACACGGCGCTGTAACTGCCCTCGAGCCAGGTATTGGCCACCACAGCCGGACCGCCGTGACCCGGCCCGGCGACGAATATCATGTCCAGATCGTGATGGCGGATCGCCCGGTTCATGTGGGCGTAGATGAAATTCAGCCCCGGCGTCGTTCCCCAGTGGCCGAGCAGACGCGGCTTGACATGCTCACGCAAAAGCGGCTGTCGGAGCAGCGGATTGTCCAGCAGATAGATCTGTCCGACCGACAGATAATTGGCCGCACGCCACCAAGCGTCCAGCCCTTTCAGTTCTTCTGCGTCGGACAGCGCCGAAGGCAGAACCATTGTTTCCCTCCGGGTCATCGCCTGCGCCGGGTCGCCGCCTGCGCTCCGGCCGGCCGGCGCCTCGCGATACGCCGCCGAGCGCACCCTTCCGAATGGATTGGAGATGGCTCAGTGACGCCGGATGAGCAGAGCCGCGGCCAGTCCGACCGTGGCAGCGACCGCGATCGCCTTCCACGGGTTTTCACTGACATAGGCCTGAGTGAGTCCCGCCGCGTGGCGCACCTGCAGACCGGCCGCGATGCGCGCGTCATTGATTCGCGTCCTGGCATCGCAGAGTCCGGCCTCGATACTCGCCTGCGTACGTTCGAGTTCCGCACTCACCGCCTTCACTGCCATGCCGGCTGCATCACCGGCCTGTACCTGCCAGTCCTTGACCATGCCGTCCCTCGCTTTGTCGGGGGAATCATTGATCTTCTCGGGTTCGATATTCATCTGACTGCCTTTCGGATGGAGTGTCGCTGCAACCGTGCCGGCCGCAGCGACCTGTTCAGCGGCGAACAAGCCCGGTGACCAGTGTGACGACGAAAATGACGAGGAAAACAAAGAACAGGATCTTTGCAATTTCGCTTGCACCGGCCGCAATGCCGCCGAAACCCAGTACGGCCGCAACGATCGCGATGATGAAGAAAATGACCGCCCATCTCAGCATGCTGACCTCCCTGCCGGCAAGCACGAACGTCGGCTTTCCCCGGATCAGATTGCGAACCCGCTCCGGCAAAGCCGGAGCGGCTGCCGCGCAGAAAGGAGGGCGTCTTTCGGGCCAGCCTTCGGCGAGTACAGGATGCCATCGTGGATGTCGCCCGCTCACCCGTCTGTACGCCACCGTACCGATATGCCGCAAGGGCGCGACGGACAGCGCGGCAGGCGAGTCTCTGAGCCACAGGCGATCAAATGGACGTCGCGCCACACCCGATGCGGGGACGAGCTGTATCGGCTGCACCTTGTCTATTTTCCCGGGCTGCCCTGAATCTTCTCGCCGGCCTTCTCGATGTTTTCGCCCACCTTGCGCTTCGCCTCGTCGATCTTCTCTCCGGCTCGATCGGTAGCGCGATCAACGTCGCGGGCGATCTTGTCACCGGCTTCGTCCATCCTCCTCCCGGCGTCCTCCATCGGGCCTTCCTGTTTCTGGCAGCCCGCCAATACTGCAAGGCAAGCGATCGCGATCGATACGCGCCCAATGCGCCCGTGTTCGTTCTTCATATGAATGTCCTCACTTGTTCGTGCATGTCATGAACGGCGCCCGGACGACCGTCCGCCGCTGCCTCGCTCACTTGCTGTCCTTGCCGACCTCGTGTCCGATGACGCCGCCGACGGCAGCGCCCCCGATCACACCGGCGGCGCTGCCGCCTGTGAGCACGGCACCGCCGATCGCGCCTGCACCTGCGCCAACGGCGGTGCTCCTGTCCTGCGACGACATGCCGGAACAGGCCCCGAGCAGCAGAAGCAGCACCGTTGCTGCGGCCGGTCGGGTGCATCGATTCATGGTTGTCATGGTGTGACCTCGTCAGTCCGATCAGGGAGGGTGTTACGCCTGATGTCCGGTACGGCCGAACCCGAGCGGCGCGACGCCCGATTTCGGGCGCTGCGAGCTGCAACACCTGGCGCCCCCGCATGGGTATCGCGCCCCGGACATACGATGTCCGCTCCGGCTGCCCCCGTCTGTCTGGTGGCGTACCGAAGCACAGTATCGCGGCGGTTCGCCACCACCTCGCTGTGTGTGCTACCGCCCGGACCACCCGATCTTCGCCCGCGCATGCTGGCGCCGGCCGGAATCACCCGACGTCAGGAAAGTCGCCGTGCCCATTCAATCCATCGCTTCAGCCAGCAACAGCCTCATCGCCGCGCTGCCACGTCGGGAGCGCCTGCAGTTGCTTGCTGGCTGCGAGACCGTCGAACTGGTGCTGGCAGACATACTGGCCGAACCGGGTCAGCGCATCCGGCAGGTTCATTTTCCGATCGACAGCATCGTCTCGCTCACCACGCCGGTCGACGCTGGCGCCAGTATCGAAATCGGGCTGGTGGGGAAGGAAGGGATGCTGGGTGCGACCCTGCTGTTGGGGGTCGACGCGTCACCTCTGCACGCGCTGGTGCAGGGGGCGGGGGCGGCACTGTGCATGGATGCCGTGCGCTTTTGCGGTGAGCTCAAGTTGGCGCCTGCGCTGCAGCGCGTACTCGGACGTTATCTCTATGTAACCATGGCGCAACTGGTGCAGACAGCCGCGTGCCCGCGCTTCCATGTGGTCGAGGCGCGCCTTGCGCGCTGGCTGCTGATGACGCAGGACCGTGCGGCTTCGCCTCACCTCCACCTCACGCACGAATTTCTCGCCTGCATGCTGGGCGTACGCCGCGTCGGCGTGACGCACGCGGCCACCGCCCTGCAGGCGCGCAAGCTGATCAGCTACCGGCGTGGAGACATCACCGTGCTCGACCGCAAGGGACTGGAGGCCGCCGCCTGCAGTTGCTACGCCGCGAACAATGCGGTGTGGGACAGCGTGATGGGCCGGCGCGCGCGACAGTGGACGTGACTGCAGCCGCCCGGGCAAACGGTTGCAAGCGTAAGAAAGAACGGCGCGGCAGGGTCGCCACGCCATTCCACCCGCCGCGAATCGAGCCGCCACACCGGTCGCTACGGTCTGGCGGTCGGCGGCAGACCGTCAGCGTTCGCCCGCCATCGCCAGCATGAGCTGGTTCATCCGGCGCACGAAGCTGGCCGGATCTTCCAGCGCGCCGCCTTCGGCCAGCAGGGCCTGGTCGAACAGCACGCCCGCCCAGTCGTCGAAATGTGCCTCTTCGCCTCGCAGCCGTTGCACCACCGGATGCTGCGGGTTGATTTCAAGAATGGGCTTGGACAGCGGCGCTTCCTGCCCGGCCGACTTCAGGATGCGGGCCAGGTTGCCGCCGATGTCGAACTCGTCCGACACCAGGCAGGCCGGCGATTCGGTCAGGCGGTGCGTGATGCGCACCTCCTTCACCCGCTCGACCAGACTTGCCTGCAGCTTGTCGACCAGCGGCTTGAATTCGCCCTCGTCGCGCTCCAGTGCCTTCTTCTCTTCCTCGTCGGCCAGCGCGCCGAGGTCCAGGCCGCCCTTGGCGACCGACACCAGCTGCTTGCCGTCGAAGTCGGTCATGTTGCCGACCACCCACTCGTCGATGCGGTCGGACAGCAGCAGCACCTCGATGCCCTTCTTGCGGAACACTTCGAGGTGCGGGCTGTTCTTCGCCGCCTTGAAGGTTTCGGCGGTGACGTAATAGATCTTGTCCTGGCCTTCCTTCATGCGACCGATGTAGTCGGCGAAAGACACCGACTGTTCCTCGGTATCCAGATGGGTCGAGGCGAAGCGCAGCAGGCCGGCCACCTTTTCGCGGTTGGCGTGGTCTTCGCCCACGCCTTCCTTCAGCGCGCGGCCGAATTCCTTCCAGAAGGTCGCGTACTTGTCCTTCTGGTTCTCGGCGAGGTCTTCCAGCACCGACAGGATCTTCTTCGCGCAGCCGGAGCGGATGGTGTCGATGTCGCGGCTTTCCTGCAGGATTTCGCGCGACACATTGAGCGGCAGATCGGCCGAATCGACGACGCCGCGCACGAAGCGCAGATAGGCCGGCAGCAGCTTCTCGGCGTCGTCCATGATGAACACGCGGCGCACGTAGAGCTTCAGGCCGTGACTGGCGTTGCGGTCCCACATGTCGAAGGGCGCGCGCGACGGGATGTAGAGCAGCTGCGTGTATTCGTGACGGCCCTCGACGCGGGTATGGGTCCACGCCAGCGGTTCGCTGAAGTCGTGGGCGACGTGCTTGTAGAACTCGACGTACTGCTCGTCGCTGATGTCCGACTTCGAACGGGTCCACAGCGCGCTGGCCTGGTTGACCGTTTCGTCCTCGTCGGTCACGACCTGCTTGTGTTCGCCATCGACGTCCTTCCACTCCTCCTTCTTCATCACCACCGGCTGCATGATGTGGTCGGAGTACTCGCGGATGATGGAGCGCAGCTTGAAGCCGGACAGCAGTTCGTCCTGGTCCTCGCGCAGGTGCAGCACGATTTCGGTGCCGCGGTCGGCCTTGGTGATGGATTCCACCGAATACTCGCCGGCGGTATCGCCGGTCATCGAGCACGACCAGCGCACACCCTGCTCGGCCGGCAGACCGGCGCGGCGGGTGTTCACGGTGACGGTGTCGGCGACGATGAAGGCGGAGTAGAAACCGACGCCGAACTGGCCGATCAGGTTGGCGTCCTTCTTCTGGTCGCCGGTCAGGCTGGAGAAGAACTCTCGGGTGCCGCTGCGGGCGATGGTGCCCAGATGGGCAATCGCATCGTCGCGCGACATGCCGATGCCGTTGTCGGTGATGGTGATGGTGCGCGCCGCCTTGTCGCAGGCGACGCGGATCTTCAGGTCGGGATCGGATTCGAACAATGCCGGGTTGGCGATGGCTTCGAAGCGCAGCTTGTCGCAGGCGTCCGACGCGTTGCTCACCAGTTCGCGCAGGAAGATGTCGCGGTTGCTGTACAGCGAGTGGATCATCAGGTGCAGCAGTTGCTTCACCTCGGCCTGGAAATTCATGGTCTGGGCGCTTGCGGTGTCCGACATGACAACTCCGAATCTGTAGACGTGGGGTGGGATGACAACGGCGGGATATGGAGACTTCCCCCCGGCATTTCAAGACCCCGCTATGCTGTCGGGTCCACAGAATGTTTTCATGCCGATGACCACCCGCACCAAACTGGGTTTGCCGCGCAAATCCGACGACGATACGCCGACCGACCGCGATCCGGCCCGCAAGCCGGTACGCAACAGCACGGCCAGGTCGCGCACGCTGAGCCGCAATACGACGCAGGTCGCACCGGCTGCCAAGTCCTACGCCAAGCCTGCCGCCAAGGACGCTCCCGCGCGCAAGCCGCGCACCGCGCGTCCGGACGGTGACCGCCCGCCGCGCCCGGCCGGCGAGAAGCGCGCATGGACACCGCGCCCGGACCGCGACGCCCGTCCGCCGCGCGCCGAATCCGGCGAACGCAAGCCATGGGAAAACCGCGAGCGCCCGGCGCGCAGCGAGTCGGGCGGAAACGCCGGCGAACGTCCGCCGCGCAAGGAATTCGGTGACCGCCCACCGCGCCCGGCCGGCGAAAAGCGCGCATGGACACCCCGCCCGGACCGCGACGCCCGTCCGCCACGCGCCGAATCCGGCGAACGCAAGCCATGGGAAAACCGCGAGCGCCCGGCGCGCA